>CAVSRN010000024.1:0-160390 GCA_963730195.1 uncultured Alphaproteobacteria bacterium | reverse complement strand
CCTGACACCTTTTTCCCTGACACCTTTTTCCCACGAGACCCCGCTGCAGGCGGCGGAATGATGGCTCACACCTTTGGCAGGCTCACCCGCGTCGATCTGCGGGAGATCTGGACCAGCGAGGCCAGCGACTTCACCCCGTGGCTTGCGCGCGAGGAAAATCTCGCGGTTCTCGCCGAAACCTTAGGCTCGACCTCGAACTGGAGGCGCAGGAGAAGGCCGTCGGCCCTTTCCGCGCAGACATCCTCTGCAAAGACATCGGCTCGGGCGTATGGGTGCTGGTTGAGAACCAGCTTGAACGGACGGATCACAGCCACCTCGGGCAGCTTCTGACCTATGCCTCCGGGCTGAGGTGGTGACGATTGTGTGGGTGGCTGCGCGTTTCACCGAGGAGCACCGATCGACACTCGACTGGCTGAACAAGATCACCGACGAAAGCTTCCGCTTCTTCGGGCTGGAGGTTGAACTGTGGCGGATCGGGGACTTACCCGCCGCACCGAAGTTCAACATCATCTCGAAGCCGAACGACTGGTCGCGGTCGGTCGCCCAGGCTGCGCGCGCGATCGACGAAGCGGAGCTTTCGGAGACGCGGGCGAGACAGCTCAGCTACTGGAACACCTTCCATCAGGCACTCAATGCTGCTGCGGGGCCGGTATCAGGCAATCGGAAGCCGCAGCCGCAGTCGTGGATGGCGTATTCGATCGGAAGGAGCGGCTTCTGGCTCGGAGCGGTGATGATCCGACCGAAACGGCAGGTCCGGTCCGAACTCTACATCAGTGGGGACCGCGCCAAAGCGTTCTTTCATCTGCTGCACGAACAGAAGGGCGCGATCGAGCAGGAACTCGGCTATCCGTTAGAATGGGAAGAGCTTCGGAACCGCCGCGACTGCCGCATCTCGGCCTATCTGAATGATGTTGATCCCGAGGACGAGAAGACTGGCGCCGACAGCATGAGTGGCTGGCATCACGCCTCAACGACATGCACCGGGTTTTCGTAAACCGTGTCCGAGCGCTTGATGCCGATACTGGCGTGGCGACGATGGCCCTGACGCGGCCGTCACAGTTACCTCACCTCTCGACATTGGCGCCTGATGATAATCGTCGCAGACAAGAGCTGGAGAATAATGGAGGAACCTTTCGAGGTTTTCTCGAGACAGAAAAAGGTGTCAGTGTCCGAAATCTAATAACTAATAGGTTGATTTTCCATGACTATGGTGTCAAACCTTCGTCTTCCAGACGAAGCGCTTCAGCATGAAGGCAAAAGTGTTCATACTCCCCCTCCCCGGACTGACGGGCCCACGGCAGTGAGGTCCATGATCCGGGAGGGGGAGTATGGCCTACGACAAGGGCTGCCACACCGTTTTCTATCACCGCTATCACATCGTCTGGGCGACCAAGTACCGCTACCAGGTGCTGCGCGGCGAGTGGGGTGCGGGTGCGCGAGATCATCCGCCAGGCGTGCGCCGAGCTCGGCGTGACCATCGTCAAGGGCGTGCTCTCGACCGACCACGTCCACATGTTCGTCGCGGTGCCGCCGCAACTCGCGGTCAGCGAAGTCGATGCGCCGGGTCAAGGGCCGCTCGTCGCGCAAGATCCAGCAGGAATTTCCCGCTCATCCGCAAGCGCTACTGGGGCTGCCACTTCTGGGCGCGGGGCTATTTCTCGACCACCAGCGGCAACATCACCGACGACGTGATACTTCAGTATCTGGACCAGCACATCCAACCTACCGGCGTCAGCCGGTAGTGGTTTAGTATTGCCTCGCCAACCGTCGCATAAGTAGTTTGACGCTGGCCAGGAGGAGCCAGGCAGTGGCGCTCGCGATCGACGCCTCGACTTTTTGGCGAGGCGGCGGTTGCGGTTGACCCACGCCAGCGTGCGCTCGACCACCCAGCGGCGTGGCAGCAGCTCGAAGCCTTGGGTCGCGTCGGAGCGCTTGACGATCTCGATGCGCCACCGGCCGAACGCTGCGAGCGCGGCCTCGAGCTTGGCGCGCAGCATAAGCGCCGTCGGCAAAGACATGACGCAACCAAGGCAGGCGGTGGCGGATCGAGGCGAGCAACGGCACCGCGCCGTCACGGTCCTGGCTGCTGGCCTCTTGCACCATCGCCGCCACCATCAGGCCCGTGGTGTTGGTCAGGATGGGGCGCTTGCGGCCCTTGATCTGCTTGCCGGCGTCAAACCCACGCGGTCCGCCGGCCTCGGTGGTCTTCACGCTCTGGCTGTCGATCACGCCGGCCGGACGGGCTCGCCGCACGCCCTTGGGCCTCGCGGGCGCGCATCATCAGATCATGATTGATCAAGTGCCACAGGCCGTCCGCGCGCCATTGGTAGAAGAACCGCTGCACCGTCGAGTAGGGCGGAAAATCGCTCGGCAGAAGGCGCCATTGGCAGCCGCTGGCTAGCTGGACAACAAGCATCCAATGACCGCGCGCAAAGCTCGTTGTCTGTGGTCTGTCCCGAAGGGACGCGGCGGCGGCAGATGCGGCTCGATCAACGCCCATTCGGCATCGGTCATGTCGCTTGCCTAGCGGAGATCGTCGCGCCGATCCTGCCGGCGCGTGGTTTCGGTCCATGGCATCCTGTGGCTCCGTCGTCGTTGGCAACCACGATGTCAACCACAAACCACTGAAATCACTCAACTCTTTTTGGGCCAGCCTCTAAGGGAGGCGGCGCGCCGGGGCGACCTTCGACGAGTCAGGCGAGGGCGCGCCGCCGGGTTGCCGGCGAGGTGGTCATCGGATCATTCGGCTCGGATGGCGTTGGAACGCTTCACCCGAAGACCGATCGAGGCCCCGATGACCGAGGAGAGCATGGCATTGGTCGAGTTGCTGGAGAAGGTCGACGACGGCGACTTCCTGCGTGCGGTCGCCGAGGCGGTGCTGCAGCTGCTGATGGCGGCCGACGTCGAGGGCGTGATCGGCGCCGGCCGGCACGAGCGTTCGGGGACCCGGCTCAACTACCGCAACGGCCATCGCCCCGCACCCTCGACACCCGGCCCGGCCCGCTCCAGCTGCGCATCCCGAAGCTGCGCCAGGGCTGGTACGTCCCGCCCTTTCTCGAGCCCCGCAAGACCAGCGAGAAGGCGCTGGTGGCCGTCATCCAGGAGGCCTGGATCGGCGGCGTCTCGACCCGCCGCGTCGACGCGCGGCTGGCTCCCCGCATCGACCTCGGTGGTCGGTGCGGAGCGCCGCGCGTGCAGGCCAGGGGCCTGACGGCATCTCCAAGTCCCAGGTCTCCAAGCTGTGCAAGGACATCGACGAGCGGGTGATGGCGTTTCTGGAGCGGCCCCTGGAGGGCGAGTGGCCGTATCTCTGGCTCGATGCCACCTGTCTCCGGCAACGCGAGGGCGGCCGGATCGTGACCGTGGCGGTGATCATCGCCGTGGCGGTCAACCCCGACGGGCGGCGCGAGATCATCGGCCTGCACGTCGGGCCGTCGGAGGCCGAGACCTTCTGGTCGAGCTTGGTCAAGAAGCTGGTCAAGCGCGGGCTGAAGGGCGTCCGGCTGGTGATCTCGGACGCGCATGAAGGCCTGAAGCACGCCATCGGCCGGGTGCTCGGCAGCACCTGGCAACGCTGTCGGGTTCACTTCATGCGCACCGCGCTCGCCCACGTGCCGAAAGGCCAGCACACCGTGGTCGCCGCGGCCCGGCGCCAGGCGTTTTGGCAAGCCGATGCCGCGACCGCGCATCAGACCTGGCGCCAGGTCGCCGATCACCTCCGTGCTCGATGGCCCAAGCTCGCCCAGCTGATGGACGACAGCGAGCATGACGTGCTCGCCCACATGACCTTCCCGGCCCGGCACCGCACCAAGCTGCCCAGCACCAACCCCTTGGAGCGCCTCAACAAAGAGGTCAAACGCCGCGCCGACGTGGTCGGCATCTTCCCCCACGAGGCCTCGATCATCCGCCTCATCGGCGCCGTGCTCCTGGAGCAGAACGACGCGTGGCAGCCGATGCACCGCTACATGCAGGTCGAGGCCATGGCCGAGCTCCTCATGCCGGCCGCCGACGCCGACCAACCACAAATTCCACCCAAGGCCGCATGACCGATGGCCACCTCGAGACAGCCTCAAATTTCCACCATCTTGACGGACGTGACCGCTGTAAACGCTCCTGGCGTCGGTCGGCAGCACTGGTGGTCGCCGCCTGGACCGTCGCCGGCGGCGACCGGATGAGCTGGTGTGCCCGTACGGTAAGAGCCCTTGATGATTACGCGACGGCGGACGCGCTGCAACTCCCGCCGCCCTCCTCCGGATGGCGACGACTGGCACAAGTGCTTCTAGGTTTTTCTCAGAGACCACCCGCTGAGCAGGCCGTTGTCGCAGTCGCCGAGGAAGAGCATAGTCGCGCAAATTGATGTGACCAGGGAGGCGGTTCATGCGCAGGAATGCCGTCGTTCTCGTCTTGGCACCCGCATCAGCAAGCAGGTCGCCAGTAGCGCGGATCTGGTCGTCTGGTGGGAGCAGGGGGCTAGCAACAGGTGGATGAGGCGGTCCGCGAGATCGTCGCCGCGTTCGAGCAGAAGACCGCGGCCATCCAAACTATGACTCAACCACAGCTCCTGGACATGGATGTGCGAGACAACGAGTGGTGCTCGGGCCCGATCTGGGAGTAGAAGGTCTGGGGCAAGGCCGTGCATCGCGTCGCCACCCAAGGCATTACCCCCGAGCAGGCGGTCGACGAGGCGAGCGCGCGGATCAAGCAGATCCTGGCGGAATAGCCGGCCATCGCGTTCGGGAGGCGATATCAGGGAGAAGCATCATGTGGAGCCGCATTCTGATTCTCGGAGCGGCGCTCGTAATGGGGCCGCTCGGCGCCCGGGCCGCCGACCTCGTGGTCTGGTGGGAGAAGGGGTTCTACCCCCAGGAGGACCAGGCGGTCCGCGAGATCATCGCCGCCTTCGAGCAGGAGACCGGCAAACAGGTCGAGCTCGTCCAACCGACACAGGACGAGTTGTTTGAAAAGGCCGAGACCGCGCTCCAGGCCGGGCAGCCTCCCGATTTTCTTTGGGGCAGCAGCAGTGAAAGTTGGGCCCCTGGGTGGGCTTACGAGGACCGCCTCGCCGACCTCGATGGCGTGCTCGGCCCGGTCCTGGACCTGTTCGATGCGGATGCGATCGAGGCGGCCACTTTGCTGAACGGCACTACCGGCCGGCGCGGCTTGTACGCGCTGCCGATGGGCCGGAGACTCCAACTATCTCCATGTCTGGAACAGCCTCCTCGAGCGGGCGGGGTTCAAACTCGCCGACATCCCGCAAGCAATGGGACGCCTTTTGGTCGTTCTGGTGCGATCAGGTCCAGCCGGCGGTGCGCAAGGCCATGGGCCGCGACGACATTTGGGGCGTGGGTCTACCGATGTCGGCTGCGAGTGATACACCGAGATGAGCTCTTGCAGTTCCAGCTGGCGCACAAAGCGCTCTGGATCACACGCCATGGCCGCCCTGCAGGTCGATGATCCGGCGGTGCGGGCGGGCATGGTCGACGCGCTCAAGGACTACACCGCAATCTGGGCGAAGGGCTGCACGCCCCCAGATTCGGGGAACTGGGGGGACTTCGACAACAACAAGGCATTCCTTGCGCAGACGGTGGTGATGACCGCCAATCCGTCGCTTTCGATTCCCGAACGCCCTCCAGGGCGAGCGTCCCGACGACTACTACCGGAACGCCGTGACCATCGATTGGCCGGACTGACACCGACGGCCAGCCGCTCGTGCTCGAGGGTTTCATCTCGCGCGCCGTGGTTTTCAAAGCCGGCCGAAATCCTGTGCTCGCCGGAGACTTCGTCCGTTTCCTCGCCGAGGGCGGCTGGCTTGCCCACTGGCTGGATTTCGCTGGCGATCGCTACCTGCCACCGATGCGCAAGCTGGTGGAGCAGCCGTTCTGGCTCAACCCGAGCGATCCCCATCGCATGCGCGCGGCGATCCAGGTCCTGACCAGCCCCAGCTCAACATGTACTGGGATCGCGGGATCAGGGTTGGCGTTACAGACCGAATCTGGCAGGAGGAGGTCTGGGGCAAGGCCGTCCACCGCGTCGTCGCCGACGGCATCACCCCCGAGCAGGCGGTCGACGAGGCGATCGCCCGGATCAAGCAGATCCTGGGCGAGTAGGCGCCGGCGCAGAACGAGGCCACGGGGCGTCGCAGCTTCACGCTCGGTCGTAGTTCCGTGCTAAGGTGGTAACCTCGACCATCGACAGAGACGGTGAGCCCGGTGGCACGTGCCGACCCCGTGATCGAAGAACGCCCGTCGCTGTACGAGCGCGACTTTTGCCTGTGGCTCGAGCAGCAGGCGGAGTCTGCTGCGCGAAGGCCGCTTGAGCGAGCTCGATGTCGCCAACCTGCTCGAAGAAATCGAGTCGATGGGCCGCAAGGACAGGAAAGCCGTCAAGAGCAACCTCGTCATCGTGCTCCTCCACCTCCTGAAGCACGAATATCAACCCAGGCGGCGTTCCCGAAGCTGGCTGGACTCGATCCTCGAGCATCGGCAGCGGCTGCGCGACGATCTGGCGGAGAGTCCGAGCCTCGCGGGTCACCTCGAGGCGGTGTTCCCCGCCGCCTATGCCGACGCACGCGCCCGCGCGATGACCCAGACCGGGTTGTCCGAGCGGACGTTTCCGCCCGCCTCGCCCTACACCTTGGAGGAGGCCCTCGACCCGGATTTCCTGCCCGACTGAGCGTCGTATCGCGGGGTGTGCCGCCACCCCCGGAAAAGGTCTTGGCTGGCGGACCGGCCAGGCATCGCGCCGTCGACCATCTTCAGCCCCGGGGGTGTGCCATGATCAGCGCGACTGAACCGCCGAAGCGGCGCATTGCCGTGCACGGCAAGCAGATGGCCTACGTCGAGGTAGGCGCGGGCGATCCGATCGTCTTCCTCCACGGCAACCCGACCTCCTCGTACCTGTGGCGGAACGTGATGCCGCGTCTCGAAGGGCTCGGGCGCTGCATCGCGCCGGATCTGATCGGCATGGGCGACTCGGAAAAGCTCGACGGTTCCGGGCCGGAGCGTTACCGCTTCGTCGAGCACCGGCAATACCTGGACGGGCTGCTCGACACTCTTGGAGTGGGAAAAAAGGTCACGATCGTGGGCCATGACTGGGGCTCGGCGTTGGGCTTCGACTGGGCGAACCGGCACCGCGGGGCGATCAAGGGGATCGCCTATATGGAGGCGATCGTGCGGCCGCTCGCCTGGGCCGAATGGCCGGCGCCGATCCGGAAGCTGTTCGAAGGCTTTCGGTCGGAGGCCGGCGAGGCGATGATCCTGGAGAAGAACGTGTTCGTCGAGCGGGTGCTGCCGGGCTCGGTCCTGCGCGGGCTGACTGAGGAAGAAATGGCGGTCTACCGCCGGCCGTTTGCCGAGCCGGGCGAAGGGCGTCGGCCGACGCTCGACCTGGCCACGCGAGATCCCGCTGGATGGCGAGCCCGCGGACGTGGTGGCGATCGTCCAGGCCTATGCCGACTGGCTCGCGAGGAGCGAGGTCCCGAAGCTGTTCGTCAACGCCGAGCCCGGCGCGATCCTGATTGGCGCGCAACGGGAGTTCTGCCGCGCGCTGGCCGAACCAGACCGAGGTCGCGTTCGCGGGCAGCCACTTCATCCAGGAGGACTCGCCGGACGCGATCGGGAGCGCGCTCGCCGACTGGTACCGCGGTCTTCGCCTAGGCCGCGCTGCGCCTCGTAGACCGCCTTCTCGAACGCGAAGTACAAGGGCAGCGCCTTCTGGTCGGCGAACGGCAGCACCTGGGTGGCATAGACGCCGCCGATGCCGGCGGAGGGATCAATCCAGAAGTAGGTGTTGGCGAGCCCGGCCCAGGCGAGGCTGCCGGGGTTGCGCCCGGTCGGCGTGCGCTCGGTGTTGATCATGAAGCTGAAGCCCCAGGTCTTGGGCATGCCCGGGAAGAACTCGGCGTCGTTGGACAAGGGCGGGATCGCGGTCTCGAGCATGCAGACCCGGCAGTCGCCCATCTGGTTGACCGCCATCATCGCCACGGTCTCGGGCTTCAGGACCTGCTGGCCGTCCGCCCGGCCCTGGTTCAGGATCATGCGGACGAACTTCGCATAGTCGCCGACGGTGCCATAGAGGCCGCCGCCGCCCATCTCGAACTCGGGTGCCTGCGGGATCTCGAGCTCGAGCTGGGGCTCGAAGCGGTCGTCGTCGCCGCGCTGATGGATTTTGGCCAGCCGGCCGCGCATGGCGTCGGTGATCCTGAACGCGGTGTCGCGCATCCCGAGCGGCTCGAAGACGTTCGCCTTCAGATAGGCGCCGAGCTTCTGGCCGCTCACCGCCTCGACCATCTTGCCGGCCCAGTCGAGGTTGATGCCGTACTGCCAGCGCTCGCCCGGGTCGAACAGGAGCGGCGTCGTCAGCGCCCGTTCCTCGCAGCTGATGATGCCGGGCAGCCCTTTGGCCTCCTGATAGCGGATGATCGGCTGCTGCCAGATCTCGTAGGCGAAGCCCGCGGTATGGGTGAGCAGGTGGCGGAGCGTGATCGGGCGCGCGGGCGCCCGGGTGATCGGCTGACCGGCGGCATCGAAGCCCTCCAGCACCTGAACCCCGGCCAGCGCCGGCACCACCTCCTGCGCCGGGCGGTCGAGGTGCAGCCGGCCCTGCTCGACCTGTTGCATCACCGCGGTCGCGGTCAGCGCCTTGGTCATCGACGCGATCCAGACGACCGTATCGGGGGCCATCGCAGCACCACCGCCAAGCACGCGCTCGCCGAAGCCGCCTTCGTAGAGGGTCCCGTTCTTATCGGTCGCGAGTGCCACCACGCCCGGCACGTCGCCCTTCGCGACCGCCTGCTGCAACAGCGCATCCGCCTTCGTCTGCAAGGACATGAGCTCGCCTTCCGCCAACCTTGATGTGGGCTGATCTGACGGCGATCATCGGCCCGCCGGCCCCGGTTGGCAACTGTTCGTCGAGCTCGGCGCGACCGCCTTTCCAGACGCTTCGGGCAGCGCCCTCAGCCGGTGGCGCCGGGGGCGACCCGCTTGCCCATGCGGCCGAGGAAGGCGTCGGCGGCGCCGCGGAGCGCGAGGCGGCAGGCGCCGAAATTGCCGCGCCGGGATTCCATCAGCAGGCGCTTGCCGAGGCCCATCAGAATCCGGATCTCGCAGGCGAGCCGCTTGACCGGGCCGAGCCGGCCGCCGTACATGCGCACCAGCGTCAGCTGGTTGCGGTACATGTAGTAGTAGCGCCAGTTGGCCGACACCGGCAGCAGGACCGGCGCCATGAACCCGCCGCCCGCGTGCTCGACCACGCAGCGCGGCACGATGTAGCTCTTGAAGCCCTGGTCCGCCAGACGGAAGGCGTAATCGGTGTCCTCGCCGTAGTAGAAGAAATCCTGGTTCGGAAAGCCGCAGGCGGCCATGACCGCGCGCGTGAACAGGGTGCTGATGAAGGGATAGAGGTCGATCTCCTTGGGCTCGCCCTTGCCGCGCTCGATGCCGACCTCGGGGCTCAGATAGCGGTAGCGGAACGCGCGCGCGAGCGTGGTCGGCAGGCGCCACGGCAGCCAGGTGGTGCCGCCCTCGTCCCACTGCGCCTGATAGGCGGTGAGGCCGCCGACCTTGACCCCCCGCCCCTGCAGCTCGGTCGCGGTCTCGAGCAGGATGCGCAGCGAGTCGGGCTCCGGGAAGACGTCGTCGTCCATCGCCCAGGCGAAGTCGTGGCCACGCTCGTAGGCCGCCTTGAGCACGGTATGAAAGCTGCAGGCGCAGCCGAAATTGCCGGGCTGATGGATCGCGACCAGGTCGGGCTGGCTGTCCAGCCACTCGCGCGTGCCGTCGGTGCTCAGATCGTTGACCACGATGATCTCGTCGACCGGGTGGTCCTGGGCGCGGACCGCCGCGATCACGCGCTTGAGCAATTCCAGCCGGTTGAAGGTGGTCACGGCGGCGGCGACGGTCATGCTTCGTGATCCCAGGATGCGCGTGGCGCCCAGATCTATACCGGGATCGGGCGGGCCGGTAGACCTAGTCGATCCCGGTTAACAATCGGGAAACTCCGACCCCTCTGTGCGCTCAAGGGCGGCCGGCTCAGACCGCGAACTCGGCGAGATCGAGGGTCAATTCGCGGCCGAGCTGGTGCCGGTGCCGCTCGAGCCAGCTGCCGGCCGCCACCCGGCCGGCGTCGCGCAGATAGGTGAGGAACGGCCAGGCGGTGTTGTTCTTGCTGCGCATGCCGAGGCCCGCCATCACCTCCGGATCGGCGATCCGGTGCAGATGGATCAGCTCGTAGCGCGGGTGCTCGAGCTGGCCGGCGGCGAGCAGCCGGTTGATCGTGGCGATGCCGTCGAGCTCGCGCATCAGGGCGGCGTTCATGGTCACCTCGTTGAGCCGGTCCAGGATGTCGCGGGCGGTGATCGGCAGCTCGGCCCGATCGGTCGGATTGAGCTGGACCAGCAGGATGTCCTGGGCGTCGCATTCGCGCAGCAAGGGCTTCAGCACCGGATTGCCGATGAAGCCGCCGTCCCAGTAGAACTGGCCCGCGACCTCGACCGCCCGGTTGAGCTGCGGCAGGCAGGCCGAGGCGAGCAGGGCCTCGACCGACAGCTCGGCGTTGCCGAACAGCTTCATCTGGTTGGTCTTGAGGTTGGTCGCGCAGATGAACAGCTTGATCGCGCCGGCGTGGCGCAGCCGCTCGAAGTCGAGCCGCTCGCGCAAAAGCTCGCGGAGCGGATTGTGGTCGAGCGGGTTGAGCTGGTAGGGCGAGACGAACAGGGCGAGCGTGTCGAGCCATAGTCCGACCGGCGACCAGTCGAGGTTCCAGGCCCGGGTCAGGCTCTGCAAGGGCGTCGTCTGGTAGGGGTTGAAGCCGACCGCACCGAGCTGGCTGACCCGCCGCCAGAAGGCTTCGAGCCCGGCCTTGGCGCCGGCCGCACCATCCTCGAGCAGACCCTGCGCCAGCACGCAGGCGTTGATCGCCCCGGCGCTGGTGCCGCTGATGCCGGCGATCAAGAGGTCCGGCTCGTCGAGCAGGCGCTCGAGCACGCCCCAGGTGAAGGCGCCATGCGCGCCGCCGCCCTGCAGGGCGAGCGAGATCGGCGTCACGGCCATGACCGCGCGCTCAGGCCGCCAGATGGCCGGTCTTGACGTAGAGCGTGCAGCCGGCCTCCGAGACGACGCCGTGCTCGCTGCCGGGCGGCGTGCGCAGCCAGGCACCCTTGGGATAACGGCCCTCTTCGTCCTCGAAGGTGCCGTCGATCACGAAAATCTCCTCGCCGCCCGGATGCGCGCGGCGCTCGAGACGGGTGCCAGGTGCCAGGCGCAGGAGCTGCACCCGCTCGAGGCCGTGCCGGTAGAGCGGCATGACCTGCATGCCTTCGACCTCGCCCGGCTGCCAGGGCGTGCTCATGGTGTCGATGCGCACGTACTCCTGATCGTCCGGCGCCATCTGCCGGAGCTTGACGAAGATCGTGCAGCCGGGGGCGCTGCTCGGGGTGTGCTTCGAGCCCGGCGGGTTGCGCACATACATGCCGGGGCCGAAGTCGCCGTGCTCGTCGGAGAACACGCCCTCCAGGACCAGGAACTCCTCGCCGGCGCCATGGCTGTGCGCCGAGAAGGCGCTGCCCGGCGCATAGCGGACGATGCTGGTCGCTCTCGCGACCTCGTCGCCGTCGCGCTCCAGCATCCGCCGCTGCACGCCCTTGAGCGGCGAATCGACCCACGGCAGCTGGTCGCTGTAGACCACGGCGCGCTGGCTGAGATCGGCGTTGACGTTCATGGCTGGCACTCGCGCTCGATCGAATACAGATGGTCAGAGAACAAGCAAAAACCAAGCCTCCCGGCAAGACCCGGCTGGCCGGGGCTGGCCGGGCCAGCTGCGCCTACGGGGCCGGCCCTCGATGAACGCCGGCTGACATCGCCTCTCAGACCCGGTTCAGATCGGGCATGGTTAACTCTCGCCAATGGTACCGACGCAGGTACCGGCCGCGGGCGGTGCCCGCTTTAGAGGAGATCATCATGCGACTGCGTTCCTTCACCACGCACATCATGCGCACCACGGCGATCGCGCTGCCCCTCCTGGGCGCGCCCTTCACGGTCAAGATGGTCGACCACGGGCTGCTGGTCGTGCCGGCCCAGGCCTGGGCCGAGAGTGATCACGGCGACGGCGGCGGCCACGACAGCGGTGGCGATCATGGCGGCAGCAGCGGCGGCAGCGATAGCAGCGGCGGCAGCGATAGCAGCGGCGGCAGCGATCACAGCAGCGGCGGCAGCGATAACAGCAGCGGTGGGCAGCGATAACAGCAGCGGTGGCGATCACAGCAGCGGCGGCAGCGATAACAGCGGCAGCAGCGATCACAGCAGCAGCGGCGGCGGCGACGACCACAGCAGCAGCGACGGCAGTCATAGTGGCAGCCAGGATCAGTCGCAGGACCAAGATCGGCTCACGCAGGACCGGGATTCGTGGCTCGGCGTTTCCGGTCAGGACCAGAACAGCAGCGCGCAGACCAGCAGCGCGCAGACCAGCAGCGGCGGCGTCCTGGTGCCGGTGCCTGAGGATCAGGAGCGCCAGCTGATCGAGCACGGCTGGGCCAGCGACGATGCGCAGGGAGACCACCAATGAGGCAGCCCTGGGCCGCGCTGGTCGCGGCGGGCTTGCTGGTCGGCTGCGCCACGGTCCAGGCGGGCCCGCCCAATCCCTTCGATCGGCTGACCGACGCCGATCGGAGCCTCGCCCGGCAGACCCGCACCAAGGCGCTGGAAACCAGCCCCAGCGGGACTGCGGTCGCGTGGTCGGGCGACCAGTCTGGGGCCGGGGGTACGATCGCCGTGCTGGCGACCCTGCGGCGCGCCGACGGCAGCTACTGCCGGCGCTTCCTGGAGACGGTCCACACCGACACCGCGAACGACAGCTTCGAGGCGGTGTTCTGCCGGACCGCGGCCGGCGCGTGGTCGCCGGAGGTCGATAAGGGCGGCGTCGTCGCGATCGAGCAGCGCTAAGCGACGCGGGCGGCGGGTCCGGGTGTCGGCAGCTCGAGCCACACCCGGAGGCCGCCGTCTGGCGAGTCCTCGAGGCCGACGCGGCCGCCATAGATCTCGGCGAGATCGCGCACGATGGCGAGCCCGAGGCCGCTGCCCGGCACCGACTGATCCAGGCGCCGGCCGCGCTCGAACACCTCCTCGCGCCGCTCGGCCGGCAGGCCGGGCCCGTCGTCGTCGACCAGGATCGCGACCCGGTCGCCGCTGCTCCGGCTGGTGACGGTGACCCGCCGCTTGGCCCATTTGCAGGCGTTGTCGAGCAGATTGCCGACCATCTCCTCGAGATCCTGGGCCTCGCCGGCGAACACGTGCTCCGAGGCGATCTCGGCGACCACCTCGATATCGGGGTTGGCGCCGACCCGCCGGAGCACCCGGACCAGACGCTCGACCACCGGGCCGATCGGCGAGACCACCCCCGGTACCCGGCTCGAGCTCGCGGCGCGCGCCCGGGCGAGCTGATAGTCGATCTGGCGCCGCATCACCTCGATCTGCTGGCCGAGGACCTCGGCGGTCGCGGTGTCCCCCTGCCCGGCGAGCTTGCGCCCCTCGGCGGCGAGCACCGTGAGCGGCGTCTTCAGCCCATGGGCGAGATTGCCGGCCTGGGTGCGGGCCCGCTCGACCGCCGCCATCTGCTCCTCGAGCAGCTTGTTGAGGTCGTCGACCAGGGGCTGGACCTCGCTCGGGAAGCTCGCCTCGAGTTCGGCGCGAGCGGCCGCCATGCACCTTGGCGAGCTCGGCGCGCAGGCCTTGCAGCGGCTTCAGCCCGACCGACACCTGCGCCGCCGCGGCGCCGAGCAGGACCACCGCCAGGATCGCCAGCGACAGCGTCGTGTCCCAGCCGAAATCGCGGACGTTGGCGTCGATCTCGCGCCGGTCGATGCCGACCGCGAGGCGGAACGCCCGCTCGCCCAGGCGCAGCCCGCGCTCGATCACGAGCAGCTGGCTGCCCGCGGGCCCGGCCAGGAGGTGGCGGTGGAGCGCGCCCGTGGACAAGGGGTCGGGCGGCAGATCGAGCGAGAAGTCCCAGAGCGAGCGCGAGCGGATCGCATCGCCGGCGGCATCCTCGATCTGCCAGTAGAGGCCGCCGTAGGGCTTGACGAAGCGCGGATCGCTGAGCCGCCCGGCGACCTCCGGCGCGCCCGTCGGCGTCAGCTGGAAGGCGGCGGTCAGCTGGTTCAGGTGGTTGACCAGCTCGCGCTCGAAGCTGCGCTCGACATGCTGCCGGAACAACAGGGTGAGGCCGAGACCGGCCAGCATCAGCGCCGCCACCACCGAACAGGTGGCGGCCAGCAGCAGGCGTACGCGCAGCGATCTGCGCGCCCCCATCACGTCGCTTCGAGGGTGTAGCCGAGGCCGCGCCTGGTCTTGATGACGTCGACCCCGAGCTTGCGCCGCAGCCGGCCGACCAGGACCTCGATGGTGTTGCTCTCGCGCTCGAAATCCTGCTCGTAGATGTGCTCGATCAGCTCGAGGCGCGGCACCACCCGGCCGCGGTTGAGCATCAGATAGGCGAGCAGGCGGTACTCGAGCGCGGTCAGCTGCAGGGGCGCGCCATCGACGCTCGCGCGCGCGGCGCGCGTGTCCAGGGTCACCGGCCCGGCGGTCAGCAGCGCCGAGGCATGGCCGCGGTCCCGGCGGATCAGGGCGCGCAGCCGGGCCAGCAGCTCCTCCATCTGGAACGGCTTGGCCAGGTAGTCGTCGGCGCCGGCATCGATGCCTTCGACCTTGTCGTGCCAGCTGCCGCGCGCGGTCAGGATCAGGACCGGCATGTTGCGGCCGTCGGCGCGCCAGCGCTTGAGCACCGTGACCCCGTCCATGACCGGCAGGCCGAGGTCGAGGACCACGGCATCGTAGTCCTCGGTGTCGCCCAGGAAATGGGCCTCCTCGCCCTCGGCGGCGAGATCGACCACATAGTTGGCGGCGCGCAGCACCCGCGCCAGATCGTCCGCGATCCGCGGGTCGTCCTCGGCGACCAGGACGCGCATCAGTCTCCAGCCTCCTGCAGCAGCTGCTTGCTCTTGGCGTCGACCCGAAGCCGGAGCAGCCGGCCATCGGGCGCCAGCAGCTCGAGCTCGTAGACCCAGCGGCCGTTCTCGGGCGTCAGCTCGAGCTCGACCACGGTCCCAGGATAGCGCTGCTGCACGTCCTGGAGAATCTCGTTCAGCGGCAGGATCTCGCCGGCCTCGAGCGCGCGCCGCGCCCGCTCCTGATCGTGATCCTGATCGCGATCAGCGGCCCGGATGGCGGCGGCGGGATGAACCAGAATCCCGGCCAGGATGGCCAGACATATCAGTCTCTGCATCAGACGATCTTAGCGGCAGCCAGGTGAACCCGAGCTGACAGGCGCGATCACCTTTCCTTCAGCTGGCCTCCTCTACAACCGGCGACGATCGACGCCAGGGGGTGTCGGCAACAGGATCGGAGATCCCTGATGATCAAGCAAGCAACATTGGCGGGCGCCCTGCTCACCGGGCTGGTGCTCGCCGGACCGCTGCATGCCGAAGAGACGGTGTGCCCCAGAGCCGCAAACGCCCAGTTGATGACCAAGGACCAGCTCGCCGCGGCGGCCAAGCAGGCGGGCTACGACGTTCGCGGCATCCGGCCTACGGATGGCTGCTGGGAGCTCAAGGGGTTCGATAAGAACGGCAATCGGGTCGAGCTCCACATCGATCCGGTCACCGCCGAGATCAAGCAGGACGAGGGTTGAGCCATGGCCGGGGCGATCTCGCCCTCGGCGGCAACGGCGGCCGGCCGCGTCGAGCGGCCGGCCACGGTCCGGGTCTGGGACCCGCTGGTCCGGCTGTTCCACTGGAGCCTGGTGATCAGCTTCACCGTCGCCTGGCTGGACACGGAGGGCAAGGCGCTGCACGAAGCGGCCGGCTACCTCGTGCTGGCGCTGGTCGCCGTGCGCCTGATCTGGGGCTTCGTCGGCAGCCGGCATGCCCGCTTCCGGGACTTCGTGCCGCGCCCGAAAGCGCTGCTCGCCTATCTGAAGAGCCTGCCAAGCGGCCACTCCCGGCGCTACCTCGGGCACAATCCGGCCGGCGGTGCCATGATCGTGCTGCTGCTCGCCATGCTGGTCCTGACCGGCGGCAGCGGCTGGCTCTCGACCACGGATGCGTTCTGGGGACTCGATTGGGTCGAGAACCTGCATAAGGTCGCGGCCAACCTCACCGTCGTCCTGGTCTTCGCGCACCTCGCCGGGGTGGTGTTCAGCAGCCTCGCGCATCGCGAGAACCTGGTGCTGGCGATGATCAACGGACGCAAGCGAGCGGAAGCCGGGTGAGCGACCAAGGGTTGCGCCGGCTGATGGCCTTGCCACGGACATACGGCGGAACGGCCGAGAGGGAGCGGCCGGCCGTCCATCAGGATCGCCCTGGCGGCGGCGAGGTCGATGCAGAACCGGGTCGGGATGCGCACGACGTGGTCGCAACGGGCGAGCATGGCGGGCGACAGCGAGTCTGCGCTCGGGCCCGAAGCCGTCGATACGGCCCTGGACCCGGCGGTGCTGCCGGCGGCGACCCGGACCGATCATCCGACCGACATGCCGTCGCCGGGGCGAGGCGGGAAGCTCGCCCGGTCGGTCCTCGTCTGGGATCTGCCGACGCGGCTGTTTCACTGGTTCCTCGTCGCCGCGGTGGCGGTCGCCCTGGTCACGGGCTTCCTGGCGCCGGAGGCCTGGCTGGGCGTTCACATGGCGGCCGGCTACTTCGTCCTCGGCCTGCTGTCGTTCCGCGTGATCTGGGGGTTCTTCGGCTCGGAATACAGCCGGCTTGCCAGTTTCGCCTACCCGGTGCGCCGGGTGATCGAGCATCTGCGTGGGCTGATGCTGCTCCGGCCATCCCACTATCTCGGCCACAACCCGAGCGGGGCGGTCATGATCTTCGCCCTGTTCGCGGTGCTGGCCGCGCTCGTCGTGACCGGCCTGATCGAAGTGGCCGGCGAGGAGAAGCAGGGCCCCCTCGCCGGTGTGGTCGGCTACGCGCTCGGCAACGGCGCCAAGTCCGTGCACTGGGTTCTGGCCTCGATCCTGCTGGCCATGATCGCCCTGCATCTTGCCGGCGTTCTGGTCGGGACGTGGCTGCTCAAGGAGCCGCTGATCCGTGCCATGATCACGGGCTGCAAGCCGGTGCCGGCCAACGCCCCGCTGCCGCGGCCGCGCCCCGCCAGGCCCGTGACGGCGACCTTGTGGCTGGGCTGACGGCAATGTCAGCCGCCGCCGCGATCGCGCTCTTGTCGCGGCTGCCGCCGGCCGGAATTCCCGTCCTGCCGGCGAACCAGGCGATGCTGTCGGAATGCGGCGACTGCCATCACCCCTTCCATCCGAGCCTGCTGCCGCGCGCGTCCTGGGCCCGGTTGATGGCCACTCTGGACAATCATTTCGGCGAGGATGCCAGCCTGCCCGCCGCCAAGCGCGACGAGATCGCCGCCTATCTGGAGCGCTACGCCGCCGAAGCCTGGGACACCGAGGCCGCCCGCCGGTTCGCTCATGTCGCGCCGGCCGATCCGTTGCGGATTACGGCGACGCCCTACTGGCGCCAGAAGCACGCCAAGATCGATCCGGCTGTGTTCGCTGCCAAGCCCGTGCTGGCGCGGAGCAACTGCATCGCCTGCCATCGGGACGCCGACAAGGGCCGCTTCGACGACGAAGCCATCGCCATCCCCGCCACCACGGAGACCTCGCCATGAGATGTTGCCCCGTGAAACGGCTGTACCCGGCCATCCTCTGCGCGGTTCTCCTCGCCAGCGCCAGCGCCAGCGTCGCGAGGGCCGATCCGGCGCGCGATGCCATTCTGGCGAAGCTTGCTGCGGAGGCGAAGCAGGCCGACCCCGGCTTCTCCGGCTTCTCGGCGCAGCGCGGCGCCGAGTTCTGGGCCACGGCCCACGCCGGCGGCAAGCCGGAGACGCCCGCCTGCATCAGCTGTCATACCCGCGATCCGACGGCGGAGGGCCAAACCCGTGCCGGCAAGGCGATCGCGCCCATGGCGGTGTCGAGGACGCCCAAGCGCTTCACCGATCCGGCCAAGGTCGAGAAGTGGTTCCGCCGCAACTGCAAAACCGTCCTGGGGCGTCCGTGCACCGCCGTCGAGAAGGGCGATTTCATCACCTATCTATCCGGAAAGTGAGGCTGCATCATGAAACGTCTCGTCCTGTCGATCGGTATCGTGCTGGGCCTCGGCCCCGCGGCGGGCCAGGCCCTCGCCCAGGATCACGCCGCCGTCACCACCTCGAAGGAATGCGGCGCCTGCCACATGGCGTTCCCGCCGCAGTTGCTGCCGGCACGCTCGTGGAAGAAGATCATGTCCGGCCTTTCCGACCATTTCGGCGAGAATGCCGAGCTGGCCGACGCGACCAGCGCCGAGATCACCGGCTACCTGGTCGCGCACGCGGCCGATGCCCCCGGCACGGCCAACGGCTGGGTGTTCCTGCGCGGCGTCGATGCCAGCGCGGTGCCGTTGCGGATCACGCAGCTGCCCTTCTGGAAGGCCGCGCACAGCGAGATTCCCGCCCGGGAGTTCAAGAGCGTGAAGATCAAGTCGGCGGCGAACTGTCTGGCCTGTCATCGGAGCGGCGGTCAGGGGGAGTCCGGCGAGAGCGAATAGCGGCGCCTGCGCTCGGCGCAGCTGCGCCAAGCGGGCGGACGGCGCGTGACCGGTCAGGGCTTGCGCCGGCGGGTGATCACCTTGCCGTGGACATGCGCCGCCAGCGCCTCGGTCGGGCCGCCGGAGCGCACCGGCCGGGGCGCAAACCGGCCGAGAGAGAGCAGCCGGTCGTACATCAGGATCGCGCCGGCGGCCGCGAGGTTGATGCAGAACCGGGTCGGGATCTTCACGACGTGGTCGCAGCGCGCGACCATGGCCGGTGACAGCGAGCTGCGCTCGGGCCCGAACACGTAGGCGGCGTTCAGCGGATGGCGAAAGCTCGGGAGCAGGGTCGCCTCGTCCAGCAGCTCGACCCCGATCAGCCGGCAGCGGCCCGGCAGGACCAGCTCCTGGACGCTCGCGAAGCGATAGAGCGGCAATTGCAGCTCGGCCTGCGAGGTGTCCGAGAGCGCGCTGCTCACGGTGTAATGCGCATCCACCAGAAACACGAAGCTGGCGCCGAAGGCATGCGCCGAGCGGATCAGATTGCCGAGGTTCATCGGCTTGCTGATACCCTCGGCGCCGATCCCGAAATAGCCGCGCATGGGTTTTCGTAACGCCTCGGGCGCGCTCGGGCCAGACCTTTGGGAGACTTCCAGCTCAAGGCAAGGCCGGGTAGACTGGGGCCTGGAGGGCAACCGATGCGCGCGATCGTCTGCCGCGAGCTCACGGGGCCGGAGGGGCTCGCGCTCGAGGACTGGCCGCTGCCCGAGCCCGGGCCGGGCGAGGTCCGGATCCGGGTCCGGGCGGCCGGGCTGAACTTCGCCGACACGCTGATCATCAAGGGCCAGTATCAGGACAAGCCGCCCTTGCCCTTCGTGCCCGGGATGGAGATCGCCGGCCAGATCGAGCACTGCGGTCCGGGCGTTGCCGGCTTCGTGCCGGGCGACCGGGTGATCGCGACCCTCGAGCGCGGCGGCTTCGCCGAGGAGGCGGTGACCGCGGCCGGCAACGTGGTCCGGCTGCCGGATTCGATCGACGACGTCACCGCCGCGGGCTTCGCGATCGCCTACGGCACCGCCTATGGCGCGCTGGTCTGGGCGGCGCGGCTGCAGCCAGGCGAGACCTTGCTGGTCCACGGCGCCGCCGGCGGTGTCGGCCTGGCCACGGTCGAATGCGGCCGGGCGCTCGGTGCCCGGGTGATCGCGAGCGCGCGCGGCGCCGAGCATCTCGAGGTCGCGCGCGGGCATGGCGCCGAGGCGCTGATCGACACCGCCAGCGAGGACGTCCGGGCGCGGGTCCGGGAGCTGACCGAGGGTCGGGGCGCGGACGTGGTCTTCGATCCGATCGGCGGCGAAGTGTTCACGGCGTCCTTGCGCAGCATCGCCTGGGAGGGGCGGCTGCTGGTGATCGGCTTTGCCAGCGGCCAGATCCCGCAGATCCCGGCCAATCTGCTCCTGGTCAAGAACGCCGCCGCGATCGGCTTCTACTGGGGCAGCTATCGCCGGCACGACCCGGCCCGGGTGCGCGCTGCCTTCGACCAGCTGCTGCGCTGGCACACGGACCGGCGGATCCGGCCCCACGTCTCGGAGGTCCACCCGCTCGGCGAGGCGAAGAGCGCGCTTCAGCGGCTGCTCGCGCGCCAGAGCACCGGCAAGGTCGTGCTGACCATGGACGAGCGGGCGTGAGGCGGCGGCGATGACCGGGCGCATGGTCGTGGCGTTGGCGGCCGGCGTGACGGACCGCTTGTGGGATGTTGAGGATCTTCTGGCGTTGCAGGATTGAAAGGTGCGAGGGTGGAGCCTCACGAGTTTATTGATCTCGACAACGAACCCGAAGTGACGGAGGTCGAAGGCTGACCGTGCCGCCGCCTGCCGCGCCGAAGATCTACCACATCGTCCATGTCGACCGTCTGCCTTCGATCATCGCAGACGGCGTCCTCTGGTGCGATGCGGAGATCGTCCGGCGGGCGCCGCCGGGCACGACGATCGGCATGAACAGCATCAAGCAGCGGCGGCTGACCCAGTTGCACCTCTCGTGCCATCCCGGCCTGCTGGTCGGCGGCTGCGTGCCCTTCTACTTCTGCCCGCGCTCGATCATGCTCTACTTGATCCACATGGCCAACCACCCCGAGCTGGCCTATCGCAGCGGCCAGGGGCCCATCGTCCACCTGGAAGCAGACCTGAACCATGCGGTTGCCTGGGCGGACCGGAACCAGCGTCGCTGGGCCTTCACCCTGTCGAACGCCGGCTCCAGTTACTTTGAGGATCGCGGCGACCTGGCGCAGTTGGATGAGATCGACTGGTCGGCGGTCCAGACCAACCGCTGGGCCGGGAACGGCGTCTCGCGCTCGGTGAAGGAAGGCAAGCAGGCGGAGTTCCTGGTGGAGCAGTCGTTTCCGTGGGAGCTCGTGACGCGCATCGGCGTGCGCTCGCAACAGGTTTATGGGCAGGTGAGAGCGGCGCTTCAGGGCGCGGCGCACCGGCCGCATGTCCAAATCGCGCCGGATTGGTATTATTGAACAGGAGGGAGGCACGGATGTTCGAGTTCAAGACAGGCGACATTCTCGCGGAAGATGCCGAAGCCCTGGTCAACACCGTGAACTGCGTCGGCATCATGGGACGCGGCATCGCGCTCCAGTTCAAGAACGCGTTCCCCGAGAATTTCAAGGCCTATGCCGAGGCTTGCAAGCGCGAAGAGGTCCGCCCCGGTCGGATGTTCGTGGTCGAGACCGACCAGCTGACCAGCCCGCGCTACATCATCAACTTTCCGACAAAACGGCACTGGCGCGGCAAGAGCCGCATGGAGGACGTCGAGGCCGGCCTCGACGCGCTCGCCGAGGAGATCAGGGCGCGCGACATCCGCTCGATCGCCATTCCCCCGCTCGGCAGCGGCCTCGGTGGTCTGAAGTGGGACGAGGTGCGACCGCGGATCGAGGAGGCCTTGCGCGGGCTGAACGACGTGCGGGTCGTGATCTTCGAACCGAGCGGCGCGCCGGAGGTGGGCCGGATGACGCGCAGCCAGGACGCTCCGAACATGACACCGGGCCGCGCCGCTCTCGTGGGCTTGATGCACCGCTATCTGAGCGGCCTTCTGGACCCCTTCGTCACCCTGCTTGAAGTGCACAAGCTGATGTACTTTATGCAGGTGGCGGGCGAACCACTGCGCTTGCAGTACCAGAAGGCCCCCTACGGCCCCTACGCCGAGAACCTCCGCCATGTTCTGCGCACGGTCGAAGGATACTTCGTCTCGGGCTATGCGGACGGCGGCGACGCTCCCAACAAGCAACTGGAGCTTGTGCCCGGCGCAATGAAGGATGCGGGCGTCTTTCTGGAAAACCACCCTGAGACTGCGGCACGCTTTGATAAGGTGGCGGATCTGGTGGCCGGGTTCGAAACGCCGTTCGGGCTGGAGTTGCTGGCGACGGTCCACTGGATCATGAAGAACGAGCCCATCGAGACGATGCAGGATGTGGTCGCGCGCACCTATGCCTGGAACGATCGCAAGAAGCGGTTCTCTCAGCGTCAGATCGCGCTGGCCGTGGATGTGCTCGGCAAGAAGGGCTGGATTGACCATCCTGTCGGCCACGGTCGCTGATGACGACGGACACGATCATCCGCAGCGTTCCCTGACGAAACACATGGTCCTATAGAAAGCTCGCAATTCGAAGCCGAAGGGCAACGCCCGGCAGCGGCAGGGAGCCGCTTAACCGCCCAGACCGTTCGAAACCACGCGCCATGAGCTTCCGGGAGGTGGTTATGGCTGATAGGTTGGTCGTCATCCAGGGCGACATCACGAAGCAGGCGGTCGATGCGATCGTCAACGCGGCCAACGAGCGGCTGCTGGGCGGCGGCGGGGTCGACGGCGCGATCCACCGTGCCGCCGGGCCGGAGCTCCTGGAAGAGTGCCGGAAGATCGGCGGCTGCCCGACCGGCGAGGCCCGGATCACCAAGGGCTACCGATTGCCGGCGGGCCACGTGATCCACACCGTGGGCCCGGTCTGGCAGGGCGGCAGCAAGGGCGAGCCGGAGCTGCTCGCCGCCTGCTACCGCAACGCGCTCGAGCTCGCGCTCGCCAACGGCGTCAGGACGATCGCCTTCCCCGGGATCAGCACCGGCATCTACGGCTACCCCCTGGAGCCCGCGACCCGGCTCGCCATGACCACGGTCAAGGCTTGCCTGGCCGAGATGCCGTCGATCGAGGAGGTCCGCTTCGTGACCTTCGGCGACCAGGCGACCGAGGTCGCCGAGCGCGCCCTGGCCGGGCTCGGCCGGGGCTGATCAGCGGGCCATCGTCCGGCGGGTCGAGGGCGCATCGCCTTCGGCCGACGCCGGTGCCGGGTCGGAGGGCTCGGGCGGCGCTTTCGCAACCGGGGACGCGCTGGCCGCGGATGGCGCCGTGGCGACCTCGCTCGCCGCCTCGGCGGGCGCGGGGCGGTCGGGCTCGTCCTCCTGCTGGGCGCGGCGCTCGACCCGCTTGAGGCGCGAGCGGTAGAGCTGGCCGGCCTCGTCGAGCAGCGGGTAGGCGATCGCGCAGATGTGCGAGTGGATCCGCTTGAGGTCGCGCAGGATGTCGAGGTGCAAGGCGCTCGAATCGATGCTCTCCGGGCGCCCGGCGCGCAGGCGGGCGAGGTGGTTCTCGGCGGCCTGGCGCTCGGCGTCGCGGACCGCGACCTTCTCGTCGATCAGCTTGCGCGCGATCGCGACGTCGCCCGACATGAACACGCCGAGCGCCATCTGCAGATTGTCGAGGACATGGGCGTGCAGCGCCTCGATCTCGGTCCAGCCCTCGTTCGAGAAGCGCAGCTGCAGGCGGATCTTCTTGTCGGCGAGCTCGAGCAGGCTCTTGTCGATGATGTCGCCGATGTGCTCGAGGTTGGTCGTGAAGGTCAGGATCTCGGCCGAGCGCCGGCTCTCGCCCGGATCCAGCGCCTCACGACTGACGTCGGTGACGAACAGCTTGATCGCCTCGTGCAGCTTGTCGACCGAGTTCTCCAGGCGCTGCAGCTGGGCGAGCTTCTGCCGATCGTCGCCGCGGAACACCTCGAAGCAGTCGCGCAGCATGGTCTCGACCAGATCGCCCATGCGCAGCGCCTCGCGCGCCGCGCAGGCGAGCGCCAGGCTCGGGCTGTCCAGGGTCGAGCGGTCGAGATGGCGCGGCCGCTCGGGATCGGTCTCGACCGGCAGGTCGGGCAGCAGCCGCGTGCACAGCCTGGCGACCACCTCGGTCAACAGGATGAAGCCGAGGCCGAGCACCAGGTTGAAAGCGGTGTGGAAGTCGACCACGACCCGGCTCGGGTCGGCCTCCAGACGCTGCAGCCAGGGCACCGCGAGCCCGACCAGCGGTGCGGCGACGACGACGCCGGTCAGGCGGAACAGAAGATTGCCGAGTGCCACCCGCCGCGCGGCCGGCCGGTCGGCATAGGTGGCGGCGACCGCCGGCATGGCGGCGCCGAGGTTGGCCCCGAGCACGAGCGCGCAGGCGCTGGTCAGCGGCAGCACGTCGACGCCGGCGAGCGACATGATCAGGAGCACGATCGCCAGGCTGGAATGGGCGAGCCAGGTGAGCAGCGCCCCGACCAGCATCAGGATCAGGACGTCGTGGGCGAGCGCGCCGAACACCTGCTCGAGGATGATCGCCTCCCGCATCGGCGCCGAGGCCGCGAGGATCAGGCGCAGCGCCAGCAGCATCAGGCCGAGGCCGATCGCGACCCGGCCGAGGCCATGGCAGCTCCAGGTCTGGGCGCCGAGGTGGATGACCACGCCGGCCAGGATCAGGATCGGCGCCAGCCAGTGGACGTTGAGCGAGAGGACCTGCGCGATCAGGCTGCTGCCGAGATCGGCGCCGAGCATGACCGCGAGCGCGGGCGCGGTCTCGACCACGCCGCGGCCGGCGAAGGCGGCGACCACGAGCGCGGTCGCGGTGCTGCTCTGGAGGACGCTGGTCACGCCGAGGCCGGCGAAAAAGGCCGTCAGGCGGTGGCGCAGGGAGACGCGCAGGACGTGGCGCAGATCGGCGCCGAAGGTGCGCATGATGCCGGTCCGGACCATGCGCGTGCCCCACATCAGCAGGGCCACCGCGCCGAGCAACTCGATCAGGACGCTGGTCGCGGAGGCGGGCACCATCGCGCCGGCCCCGGTCATGGCCGCCCCTCCCGGACCCGATGGTCAGGGGCAGACGTTCGGCGGGGCCCGAGGCTCCGGCCGGTCAGAAGCCGCCGACCTGGCGGCGGCCGGTCAGCCGAAGCGGTGCGATCAGGAAACGGTTGCAGCTCACGAGGTCCAAGCGGCCAGCCGATCCGGGCATCGCCTGCCCGACGCGGCCGCCCGGACGAGGCAGCGCGTCAGGCGGTCGGCCCCGCCCGCTCCGCCTCGGGCCGCCGGCGCAGCCAGGAGTGCCCGGCGGCGGCGCCCGATCGGCCGCGGGCGGTATCGGGTTGGCCGGCCCCGGCGCCGGCCCCCGGCCAGGTCAGTCCTCGGAATCGTCGCCCGGCGCGCCCGCCTCGCCGAACAGCGCCGATCGTCCGTGGCCGTGATCGCTCGCGCGCGCCGCGCCGACGCTGCCGCCGGTATCGCTCAGCACGCTGATGTTGCCGGCGATCTGGCCGCCCCGCTCCAGCTCGAGCTCGCCGTAGCGGACCGTGCCGGTCAGCTTGCCGCTGCCGCGGACGAACAGGCGCCTGCGGACGGTGAGATCGCCCTCGTAGACCCCGCTGATGTCCGCCTCCTCGACCTCGCAACCGCCGGTGAAACGACCCGAGGCCGCGATCTCGAGGGCCAGGGTGTCGTTCAAGGTCACCTCGACCTCGCCCTCGACCACCAGGCGGTCGCAGGAGCTGATCTCGCCCGACAGCCGGATGCCCTCGCCGACGATCAGGCGCTTGCCGCCGTAGCGGTCCGGCTCGGCATGCTGCGGCGGCGGATTGCCGACCGCCTCGGCGCCGGCGGCCCCGGCGGCCGGCGCGGGCGCGCTCGAGCCCCCCGGGCCGGTCGGCAGATCGACCTTGCGGCGCGGCATGTCGGGTTGCGCGACCGGCCTTGCGGCGCTGTCGGCAGCGGGTCGACGAAAGGCCCCTTCACCGCTTGCCGGAAGTTCGCTCTCGGTGTCTTTCTTACGGAACATGGCTACGCAACCCCCAGCTTGCAGGATTCTTCAGTGATCTGTTAACGAGGAACCCTAAGTATCCTCCAACAGACACGAAAACCCATCTCAGCAACGATTAAACACACGCTCGGGCGGAGTCAAACACTTCTGTCACCGAGGGGCCGCGCCGCGGCCACGCCGGGCGCCGGCGGCCGGCCGCCCACCGACAGCGCACCCGCGCCCCGGCACAAGCCCTCGAACAGGTGAACCATGAACGCGATCGCGACCACCGGCGCAACCAGATTGAGCACCGGCACCATCAGCAGCGCGGCGATCACCACGCCTGCCAGCCACAGGCGCGCCCGCGCCCGCTGCCGTATGGCCGCGACCTTGGCCCCCGGCAGGCGACGCCCGGCCACCAGCTCGAAGTACTCGCGACCGAGCAGGTAGCCGTTCAGGGCCAGATAGAGCACGACGTTGGGGCCGGGCAGCAGGTACAGCGGCAAGGCCAGCAGATTGACCAGCAGCGCGACCGCGGTGAAGCGCACGGTCGCCCACACGCTCTCGCCGACCCCCATCCCGACCGGCGGCGGCAGGTCCGGGTAGTAGCGCCGCTCGACCGCCAGAGCGACATCCTCGGCGAACCAGCCGAGCGCCGCCGCCATGACCACCGGGAACAGCAGCCAGGCGAGCACCAGCGCGGCGGCGGAGCCGACCACCGTGAGCAGGGTGTCGAGCCAGACCAGGCCGGTCGCGTCGAGCCGGGCGAGGACGGTCGTCACCGCCACGAGCAACAGCGCGAAGGTGCCGATCGCGATCAGCACGCTCCGCAGCACCAGCCGTCGGGCGCTCGGCTCGGCGAGCTGCCGGAGGCCGAGAATCAACGCATCGAACACGAGCTCACTCTGGGCAGGAGTTTCGCGCAGATATGGGGATTGCGCCGATGATGTGAAGCCACCTGGCGGCCGATTTCACGATTCGCGCCTGCCCATACGCGAACGGGTGGTTTGCTCGAATATTCCACGCCTCTATAGTCGGCCGGCAAATTCGAGGAGCGGATGCCCGATGCGTGCAAACGAACGGCCGGCGCGGCTGGATGTGGTCGGTTTCGGCAACGCGATCGTCGACGTGATCGCGTCGGCGGACGACCGCCTGCTCGAGCGTCTCGAGCTGGCCAAGGGAACCATGACCCTGATCGAGCAGGAGCGCATGGCCGCCCTGTACGAGCACATGGGGCCGGCGGTCGAGATGTCGGGCGGCTCCTGCGCCAACACCATGGCCGCGCTCGCCGGGCTCGGCGCCAGCGCGGCCTACGTCGGCAAGGTCCAGAGCGACCAGCTGGGTCAGGTGTTCGCGCACGACATCCGCGCGACCGGGGTCGCGTTCGCCACCCGGCCGCTCGCGGCGGGGCCGCCGACCGCGCGCTGCCTGGTCATGGTCACGCCGGACGCCCAGCGGACCATGGCGACCTACCTCGGCGCCTGCGTCGAGCTCGGGCCCGAGGACGTCGACGAGGACCAGGTCGCCGACGCCAAGGTCACCTATCTGGAGGGCTACCTCTGGGATCGCCCGGACGCCAAGGCGGCCTGCCTGAAGGCGGCGGCGATCGCCCACCGCCATGGCCGGCAGGTGGCGCTCAGCCTCTCGGACCCGTTCTGCGTCGCCCGCTGGCGGGCGGAGTTCGCCGACCTGATCGCGCACCACGTCGACATCGTGATCGCCAACGAGGTCGAGATCTGCAGCCTCTATGGCGCCAACGACCTGCAGCAGGCGATCGATCTGGTGCGCGGCCAGGTGCGCCTCGCGGCCCTGACCCGCGGCGCCGACGGCTCGGTGCTGGTCGCCGGCGCCGAGACCGAGTGGGTGAGGGCGGCCCCGGTCGCGCGGGTGATCGACAGCACGGGGGCCGGCGACCTCTACGCCGCCGGCCTGCTCTACGGCCTGACCCACGGGCTGCCGCTCGCCGCCTGCGGGCGCCTCGGCGGCCTGGCCGCGGCCGAGGTGCTGGGCCAGTTCGGCGCCCGGCCCGAGCGGCCGCTGGCGCCGCTGGTCGACCAGGCGCCGCGGCCCTGAGGCACGAGCTCGCGCGCCATTAGCGAAGCGTCAAGCCTCTTGCCCTACCCTGGGCCCGGCCTGGCGGTCGGGCTCACGCCTGCGCTCCGCCGCCGGCCGGGTTGGATGCTTGTGGGGGTGACCCATGTTCGGTCATGCGATCGATGGGCTGGCGCGCCTCGGCCGGCAGGCGATGGTTGCTCTGACCTGGGTTCTGATCCTGGTGGCGCTCGCGCTGGCGACCTTGGCGACCGTCGCCTCGGGCCGGGCGGGCGAACTCAGCGGCCACGGCCCGGGCGTCGCCGGCGCCCCGGCTGCCCAAGCTCCCGGATGGGCTCAGCCCGCCCTGCCAGACTGATCCGGAACGGGCTCAGCCCGCCTTGTCGAACCAGCCCGGGCGGGCTCAGCCCGCCTTGTCGAACCAGAACGTGTCAGGCCGATAGATCCCGAACTGCGCCCCGGGCTCCCAGTTGTAGACGGCTTCGGCGGGCACGTTGCGCAGGGTCTTGCGCACCGCGACCGGCTGCAGGATGCCGCTGATCAGGCCGATCGAATAGATCTGGGCACTGTAGATCGTCAGCATGCGCTCCCAGATCTTGCGGCGCTCGTCGGTCGAGGTCGCGGCCCGCCACTGCTCGAACAGATCGAGCAGCTCGGCGCCTTCCGGCAGATCCGGGGGCTGGCCCGCCTCGCCCTTGGTCTGATAGTACTGCCCCCACATCGGCCACTGCAGCTGGTTCTGATCGGTGGGCGCGAACTCGGCCGGGCTCATGTCGGCGCTCGGAATGCCGTTCTCGAGCCCGTACCAGATCGACATCTGGGTCTCGCCGGAGAAGATCCGGTTGCGGAACATCTCGCGCTGCAGCGGCTTGCTGTGGATCTTGATGCCGACCTTGGCCCAGGTCTCCTGGACCAGCTCGAGGACGTCGGTCTGCTCGCTCTCCTCGCCGGCGGTCTCGACCACCAGCTCGGCCGGCCGTCCATCCGGCAGGAGGCGCACGCCGTCCGAGGAGCGCTTGTCGAGCCCGAGCTGGTCGAGCAGCGCGTTGGCCTTGTCCGGGTCGTAGGCGGACCATTCGTCCCGGTAGGCCGGCTTGTACAGCGGGCTTTGCGGCAGCACGGTGTTGTTGCCGCCGTGACCGAGGCCGAAATACATGATCTGGTTGATCTCGTCGCGATCGACCGCGAGCGACAGCGCCCGCCGGAAGCGGACGTCGCGGAACAGCTTGCGCCACACCGGATCGGTGCTGTTCAGATTGGGATAGAGGGCGAGATGGGCGCCGCGCGCCGTCTTCCACAGATAGGTGATCAAGCCGCTGCGCTTCTCGCTCTCCTTCAGGAAGGTGTAGTCCTTGAAGAACAGGCCGCGTGACTGCAGATCGGTCTCGCCGGCGCCGGTCTTGATCGGGATCAGCTTCTCGTCGACGACGTCGAGCACGACCCGGTCGATATAGGGCAGCTGCTGGCCGGTGCTGTCGACCCGGTGGAAATAGGGATTGCGCTCGAACACGAAGCGCTCGGCCGGCGGCGGCGTCACCAGATGCCAGGGCTGCAGGGTCGGCAGGTCCGGATTGTCGAACTTGTACATGTCGTCGTGGCGACCGTGCAGCTGGGCCCAGTCGCGCGCCTGGGTCTCCTCGACCATCGCCGCCAGCTTCTTGGGATCGGCGTAGCGCTCGTGGAACTGCTTGAGGTAGTGGGCCGGCATGTAGATGAACAAGGGCGTCGCCTGCGCCAGCGCCGGCAGGAAGAACGGGTTCGGCTTCGACCAGCTGTAGCGCACCGTGAGCGGATCGGGGAACTCGACCTTGGGCGCCTCGCCGTCGACGAACAGCTCGGGCGGCGGCCCGGTCGGGCTCAGCGCCTGGTTGTTGGCGACGTCCTCCCACCAGTAGCGAAAATCCTCGCTGGTGAACGGCTCGCCGTCGGACCAGCGGTGGCCCTTGCGCAGATGCAGGGTGAAGCTGCGCCCGTCCTCGATATCGACCGCCTTGAGGATGTCGGGCACCAGCTCGAGCTTCCGGTTGTAGCCGACCAGCCGGGCGTAGCCGTAGACGACCATGAGGCGGGTGTCCTTGGCGCGCCCGACCAGCGTGTGCAGCTCGCCGCCCGGCTTGCCGACGGTCTTGCCCGAGGCGGCATCGAAGGTGACCACCGAGGGCTCGTCGGGTGGGCCGGGGGGCGGCGCGGCGCGGGCCGCGGGCGCCGCCAGCCCGAGGCCGGCGGCGAGCAGGACGAGCGCGAGGAGGCGCGCCTCAGGCAGCGCTGTGAATGGCTTGGACATCGGCTTCGGGGCTCATCCGGACGAAGTGACGGTTGGTGAGATCGACCAGGCGGGTCGGACCATTGCCGAGCGTGAACGGCGCTGGCCAGGCGGTCGGCTCCGAGGTCTTGCCGGCCATCAGGGCCGAGAAATCGAGCGGCTGCGAGAGATCGGGCTCGGGCACCGCGGCGAGCAGCGCCTTGGTGTAAGGATGCACCGGACGGGCGAACAGCTGCTCGCTCGGCGCGATCTCGACGATTCGCCCGGCGCACATCACGGCGATCCGCTGGCAGATGTACTTCACCACCGCCAGGTTGTGCGAGATGAACAGATAGGTGAGCCCGAGGCTGGCCTGCAGGTCCTTGAGCAGATTGAGGATCTGGGCCTGGACCGAGACGTCGAGCGCCGAGACCGGCTCGTCGCAGATCAGCATCTCGGGACCGAGGGCGAGCGCCCGCGCGATCCCGATCCGCTGGCGCTGGCCGCCCGAGAAGCTGTGCGGGTAGCGGCGCAGATGGCGGACGTCCAGGCCGACCACCGCGAGCAGCGCCTTGACCCGCTCGATGCGCTCCCGCTGGCGGCAGACGCCGTGGATCACGAGCGGCTCGGCGACGATGTCGTAGACGGTCATGCGCGGGTTCAAGGAATGGAACGGGTCCTGGAAGATGTACTGCAGGCGCCGGCGAAAGCGCCCGAGGTCCTGGCCGGCGAGCGCCAGGACGTCGATCGGGCCGTCGGCGGCGTTGAACACGATCCGGCCTTCGTCGGGGCGGACCGCGCGCATCAGGATCTTGGAGACCGTGGTCTTGCCGCAGCCGCTCTCGCCGACCAGGCCGAAGGATTCGCCGCGCGCGATCGTGAAGCCGACGTCGTCGACCGCCAGCACCTCCTTGGCGTGGGCGCCGAACCAGCCGCCCTTGCGGTTGCGGTAGCTCTTGCTGACGCCCGCGACCTCGAGCAGGGGGCCGGTGCCGCTGCCGCGACCGTCGCCCGCGCCGTTGGCGCCGCCCGCCAGATGGTCCTCGAGCAGCAGGGCGCGGCCGGCCGCCGAGACCTCGCGCAAGGGCGTCAGGCGCTCGTCGTGCGCCATGTGCAGGCGCGGCACCGCGTGCAGCAGCGCCCGCAGATAGGGGTGCTGCGGTCGGGTCAGCAGTGCTGTGCAGCTGCCGCTCTCCATGATCCGGCCGCGGTACAGCACGACCACGTCGTCGGCCATGTTGGCGACCACGCCGAGGTCGTGGGTGATGTACAGAATTGCCATGTGGAGCTCGTTCTGGAGCTCCCGCATCAGCTGCAGGATCTGGGCCTGGATCGTGACGTCGAGCGCGGTGGTCGGCTCGTCGGCGATCAGCAGCGCCGGGTCGCAGACCAGCGCCATGGCGATCATCGCGCGCTGGCGCAGACCGCCCGAGAGCTCGAACGGGTAGGTCCGGAACGCCTGCCCGGGATCGGGGAAGCCGACCCGCGCCAGCATCTCGACGGTCCGCCGCTTGCCCTCGGCGCCGGTCGCCTGGGTGTGCAGGAGCACGGCCTCGCGGATCTGGTCGCCGATCGTGTGCAGCGGCGAGAGCGAGCTCATCGGCTCCTGGAAGATGATCGAGATCCGGCCGCCGCGGATCGAGCGCCGGACCGGGTCGTCGTCGGCGTAGCTAGCGAGGTCGAGCGGCCGGTGATCGCGGCGTGGATCGCGCAGGATGATCTTGCCGCGGGTGATCCGGGCACTCTGCGGCAGGATGCCGAGGATCGCCTGCGAGATCACGGTCTTGCCCGAGCCGCTCTCGCCGACCAACGCGACCGTCTGGCCGGTCTCGACCGCGAAGCTGACGCCGCGCACCGCCTCGACCACGCCCTCGTCGGCGAGAAAGTCGACCGCCAGGTCCTCGATCTGCAGCAGCGGCGCGCTCATGAGCTCACCTCGGGCACGCCGGGTGCGGCCGCCTCGAACAGCTCGCCCGCGGCGCACAGCCGGGCCGCCGGATGGCGGCCGAGCACCTCGAGCAGGCGCTCGAGAAAAGCCCAGCCGGGCTCGTCCATGACCAGATGATGGGTCAGGATGCCGATCGGCTCCTCGGGGTCGAGCGCCGCGCACAGGCGCTCGAGCGCCGCGGCCTCGCCGACGAACAGCCGGTTGCCCCGCCAGTCGACCGGGTCGAGATGGGCGTTGACCTGGGTGAGCCCTGGCGCGGCTTCGCGCGCGGATCGGCGACCGAAGGTCGAGAGGCCGGTGAAGCCGCAGGCGGTCAGCCGGTCGGTCAGCCCCGGATCGAGCCGGTTCCAGGGCGGCACCAGCACCGCCAGGCAGGTCGCGCCGAAGGCGTCGATCAGCGCCGCCCGCCCCTCGCTCAGCTCGGGCGTGATGGTCGCGGGGTCACGGCCGCCGAGCTCGATCGCCTTGGCTCCCGGCGGCGCGTGATTGGCGTGCGCGAAGCCGTGCTGCAACACCGTGGCCTTGGCGCTCGCGGCGATCAGCGCCTGGACCGACCCGTCCAGCCAGAGCGGCACCACCGCCAGCGCCAGCGGCAGGTCACGGCGCTCGGCGAGCTCGAGCAGACGCTCGAGTGCCGGGTGGTCGCGGCCGGCGTCGTCGTCCCGCCACCACAGCCGGATCGCCTCGCCGCGGGCGGCCCAGGCATCGAGGCTCGCCTCGAGCTCGCGCCAGCCGGTCATCGGCCTGGCTCCGCGGGCGCCGGGCGGCCAGCGAGCGCCGCGATCAGGCGGGCGGTCGTGGCCGCGCCCTCGAGGTCGAGCGCCGGCCGCCGCGCGGACGGCTGGCTCACCACCCGGTCGATCGCCCGCGCCAGGCTGCTCGGCGTCAACTCCGCCCCCCAGACGGTCTCGGCGAGCCCGAGACCCGTCAGTCGTTCCGCCCGGATCCGTTGTTCGGTCTCGGTCACCGTTTCGAAGGGGACGAGAACCATCGGCTTGCCGAGCCGTAACACCTCCATCACCGTGTTGTAGCCCGCTTGCGAGACCGAGAGAAGGCACTTCGCCAACAGGTCCTGGAAATCGTCGCGCTGGCGCTCCAGGGTCAGGCCGGCCGGCCGGTTCGCCTCGAGCCGGGCGAGGCTCGCGGGATCGACCTCGCCGCCGGCGATCAGCCGCCAGGGCGCGCTGCCGAGCCCCGAGAGCCGGCGCGCGCCGAGCGCCGCCGCCAGCAGCGCGCGGCCGACCCGCCCGCCGCCTGCCGAGACCAGGACCTCGTCGCCGGCGCCGGGCGGCGGCCCGGGCTCGACGACGTAGCCGGTGCTGACCAGGCGGGCGCCGAGCGCGTCGGCATAGGGGAAGGTGAGCCCGAAGGGGATCAGCGCCGGATCGGTGTGCGCCAGCACCCGGTCGTAGTGGGCGAGCGCCAGGTCGCGCATCCAGGCGTAGCGCAGAGCGGCGCCTTTGTGGACCAGGATGTCGCGCACCGAGCCGACCAGCCAGGGCCGCGGGCGGGCGCTGGCGATCGCCTCGAGCAGGGGCAGCAGCTCGAAGCGGAAGGCCCGCCGGCCGAACGGGAACATCTCGGTGATCACGACCTTCGGCGCCCGGGCCGCGAACACGGCCAGGAGCTGCGCCCGCCGCGCCGCCCGAAGGGCGTCGGCGAGCGGCCGGTCGCCCTCGTCGACCAGCGCCGAGAAGGCGAGGTCGCGCGCCCGCACCCAGGGCAGCTGGACCAGCTCGACGCCGGCCGGCACCAGCCAGGGGGCGGGCGGCCCGCCGCTCACCAGCGTCACCTCGAGACCGTGCTCGAGCAGGGCGCGCGCCACGGTCGCCGCCCGCTTCAGATGCCCGGTGCCGAGCAGATGCTGGACCCAGAACAGCACCCGCATGGCTCAGCCCGCGAGGCGCACCGGCGCCGGGCCGAGCTCGAGGCGGCCATCCGGATGCCCGTAAAGCGCCAGCGCCTGATCGCGCGTGAGATGGAGCGGCGGCCGCCGGCGCATGTCCCAGCCGGTCGCGAGCGCCAGGGCCGCCCGGATCACCCCTTTGTGGCAGACGGCGACCACCGGGGTCGGGTCAGCGACGAGCTCGGCGACCAGCGTCTGGAGGCGATTTCCGACCTCGCGCGGGCTCTCGCCGCCCGGCGGCCGGAAATCGAGACCCAGGGCCTCGTTGGCGGCGAGCGCGCCGGGCGCCTCGGCGCGCAGCTCGCGGGCGCGGCGGCCCTCGAAGGCGCCCCAGTCCATCTCGATCAGGCGCGGCTCGACCACGGCCGCACGATCGGCCAGCAGCGCCGCCGTCTCGCGCGCCCGACAGAGCGGGCTGGTGAGCCAGCGGGCGCTGGCCCAGGCCGCCGGCAGGCGCCAGCCGGCGACCTCGGCGCAGACCTCTGGCCGAGAGCCCGATGTCAGCCCGGCCCTGGATCCGACCGGCCGCGTTCCACTCGGTCAGGCCGTGGCGGACCAGGAGCAGGGGCGTCATCGGCGCGCCGCCCGGATCAGGGGCGCCGCCGCGAGGGCCGCCGCGAGGGTCGCGGACGCGCGCGCGAGGCTGTGCTCGGCGGCGACCCGCCGCACGGCCGCCTCGCCCATCGCCAGGCGCCGCTCCGGCTCGGCGAGCAGCCGGTCGATCGCGGCCGCGAACGCCCCCGGGTCGCCAGGCGCGGTCAGCACGCCGGTGACGCCGTCCAGCACGACCTCCTCGACGCCGCCCTCGCGCCCGGCGACCACCGGCAGGCCGGCCGCCGCCGCCTCGAGCATGGCGAGCCCGTAGGCCTCGCGCACCGCCGGCCAGACGTAGAGGTCGGCGGCCGCATAGTAGCCTGGCAGCGCGGCTTCCGGCACGGCGCCCGCGAACGCGATCGCGCCCGAGCCGGTCGAAGGCGGCCTCGATCTCGGGCCGCGCCGGGCCGTCGCCGACCACCAGCAGCTGCCAGGCACAGGGCCGCAGCCGCGCCAGCGCGCCGGCGAGCAGCAGGTAAGAGTCGCGTTTGACGTCGGCCCGCATCATGGCGACCACGAGCAGCCAGGGCGTGGCCAGATCGAGGCCGAAACGCGTCGCGAGCTCGGCCCGGTGGCGCGCTCGCGCGGCGCGCGCCGCCTGGTAGGGGGCGGGGTCGAGGAAGGGCGGCAGCCGGCGGAGCTCGGCCGGCGGCGCGACCAGGGGCGCCAGGCAGCCGGCATCGCGCGCGGTCAGCACCAGCACCACGTCGGCCGCCCGGATCGCCCGCGCGCTCGCGGCATGGCCGCGCGCCCAGGCGCCGCCCGCCTGCTTGGGGGCGAACGAGGTCTCGGCGAGCAGATAGGGGATCTCGAGCGCGCCCGCGACCGCGGGCCCGAGCCAGTCCGGCGACTTGTGGTAGGCGTGATAGGTGAGCCAGGCCTCTGGCCGCCGGTCGGCCGGGCGGTCCCGGTAGCGGCGCAGCAGGCGCGCCGCCAGGCGGCCGCCCAGCGCCTCGATCCGGCGCTGGCGGGCCGGATCGCCGGTGCGATCGTAGCTCCGCAGCCGGCTCGCGAGCTCGACCGGTCGGCCGCTGTCCGCGAGCGCCTGGAGCAGGGCGCGCGCCATGCGCCGGTCGCCGGACGGGGTCGGATGATCGGGCGGCTTCATCGGCGCATAGAAGGCGACCGGGCGGGTCATGCCGCGGCCCGGCGGCCCGGCCCGAGCGTCGCGCCCAGGCGCGCGGCCAGGCGATCGAGGCCGTCCGCCATCCCGAACCGCTCCAGCACCCGGGCCCGGGCGGCGCGCCCGAGGCGCAGCCGGAGCCCCGGATCGCCGATCAGCCCGGCCAGAGCCTCGGCGAGCGCGCGCGGATCGTCGGGCGGCACCAGCCGGCCGTTGACCCCGTCCTCGAGCAGCTCCGGGATCGCCGCGACCCGGCTCGCGACCGCCGCCAGCTCCATGGCGCCCGCCTCGAGCAGCACGTTCGGCAGGCCGTCGCGGTCGCCATCGGCGGCGATCCGGCTCGCGAGCACGAACAGGTCGGCGCCCCGATAGGCCTCGAGCACCCGGTCCTGCGCCAGCGGCCCGCGCCACGCGATCCGCGCCGCCAGACCGAGCCTCGCCGCCCGCGCCTCGAGCTCCCGGCGCAGCGGGCCGCCGCCGACGTGGGTGTAGCGCCAGTGCAGCGCCGCCGGCAGCGCGGCCAGCGCCTCGAGCAGGACCTCGAGACCCTTCTTCGGGACCAGCCGGGCGACGCCCAGGAGCTGCACGGGTCGCGCCGGATCACGACCGTCCGGACCGGGCGCGCGGCCCGGCGCCGGGAAGCGCTCGGCGTCCAGGCCGTGATAGGTCAGCATGATCTCGGCAGCCGGCGCCAGCGCCCGCAGATGGGCGGCGTTGCTGGCGCTGCACACGGTCAGCCAGCGACAGCCGGCGAGCTTGTCGCGCGTCTCCCAGGCGGGCGTGATCCAGACGTCCTTGGCGTGCGCCGAGGCGGTCCAGTCGAGGCCCCGAAGCTCCGCCGCGTAGCGGGTCACGGAGGCGGGGGTGTGCAGATAGTGGGCATGCAGCAGGCCGACGTCGGCCGGCAGCTCGGCCGCCAGCACGAGCGCCTGACCGAAGCGCCGGACCCGGTTCGCGGTCCGGTCGCGGCAGAGGTCGCCAAGCCAGAGACGGCGCGCCGCCCGATAGGTCGGCCAGCGCCGCAGCCGGCGCCAGGCGGCGAGCACCCGCGCCGGCTCCTGGTGGAGATACTCCGGCAGGTAGAGCACCGGGGCCGCGATCTGACGATGCAGCTCGTGCACGCTCGGATCGGTCGGGTGCCGGAGCGAGACGATCAGAAGCTTCAGGCCGCGCCGCTCGAGGCCCAGGATCTCCTGGGCGATGAAGGTCTCGGACAGCCGCGGGTAGCCCTTGACGACCACCGCGATCGCCGGCCGGGCGCCGGTCATCAAGGGGGTCCAGGCCGGCGCTCAGGCGAAGCGCGAGAGGACCGGCACGGCCCGGGGCTCGGCCAGCCAGGGTGCCGCCCGCTCGGCGATCCGATCGAGCCCGGCCAGGAGCTCCGGATACTGCGCCACCGCCGGGGCCGGCCAGCCGGGCAGCGCCCGCAGGTGCTCGGCCATCGCCGCCGGCGAGCGCACGCCGTCGTCGGCGAGCACGTGGACCAGGCCGAGCTGGGCCGCGCGCTCGGCGCGCAGCGACTGCTCCTGGCGGGGCTCGGTGCGCGGCACCAGGAGCGCGGGCTTGCCGAACGAGAGGATCTCGCAGAAGGTGTTGTAGCCGCCCATGGCGACCACGCCGACGGCGCGCTCCAAGAGCCGCTCGAAATGGCTCTCGAAGGTCAGCGCATAGATCTTGCCCAGGCGTGCCGCGCGCTCCTGGAACTCGAGCCGGCGCTCGAGGTGCATGAACGGCCCGAACACCACCAGCGCCGGATGGGGAATGCCGGGATCGGCCTCGTAGGCCCGCAGCACCCAGTCGATCAGCGCCTCACCGTCGCCGCCGCCGCCGGTGGTGACCAGAATATAGGGCTCGCCCGGCAGCTCGTGCTCGCCGGCGTTCGGCGCTGCGCTCGGCAGCGATCGCCGCAGATAGCCGGTGAACGTCACCTTGTGGGCGAGCGGCAGCATGCCCGGCAGCTCGGTCAGGGGATTGAAGATCTGCGGCAGACCGTACACCCAGATCTCGTCGTACAGCTCGTAGAGGGCCGGGAAGACGTTCTTGCGCCGCCATTCGTCGAGCAGGCTGGCCGGCTCGTCCATGACGTCGCGCAGGCCGAGCACCAGGCGGGTGCCGCGCTCCTTGAGCATCACGAGCGTGTCGCGCGCCTCGCCGCGCAGACCCAAGGGCTCCTTGTCGACCAGGAACAGATGCGGGTCGAAGATGTCGGCGGTGTGCTGGATGATCGATGAGCGCATCGCCAGCGTCTGCTCGATGTCGATGTGCAGCTGCAGCGAGGTGTACTCGGCGTTGCGCAGCTTGATCACGCCCGGCACGCGCACGAAATCGACCCGGGACTTGAAGTCGAAGCTGCCGATGATCGGCGAGCCCGACAAGATCAGCACCGAGAGATGCCGGTAGGCCTCGACCAGATGATGGGCGATCGCCCGGCACCGGCGCAGATGTCCGAGGCCAAAGCTGTCGTGGCTGTAGATCAAAAGGCGCGTCGCCGGCTCCATGGCCTCGAGCATCTTCCGCGATTCCCCAAGTTGTAATATGACAGGGCCCGGCGCCCTGGACAACTGGCGATCGCGCCCGCCTCCTGGTCGGCTTGGTGCGGTCGTCGAGGCTCCGGATCGGCGAGCGCCGGCGCCGCCGGCCCTGCGCTGCCAAGCCACCCCAGCCACGAGCCCGCTGCCTGCCGCCCATGACCCTCGGCCTCGCGAACCCGATCGGCGCCCGCGCGCGGCGGGCCCGCAGCTGGCTCGGGCGGCGCTGGCCGACGCTGGTGCTCGCGGTCGTGGTCGCGAGCTTCGCGGTCGGGCCGCAGTGGGTGCTCGCCCGCGAGTTGCCCAACCGCCTGCTGGCGCTCGCGATCCCGGCCCAGCAGCTGCTGCTGATCGCCGCCCTCGCCGCCAACGCCGCCCGCTACGGGGCCAGGCCCGGGCTCGTGGTCTGGCCGTGGCTCGCGGTCCTGCTGCTGCTGGTCCAGAGCGCGCTCCTGGCCGATCCCGATCCGCGTCTGACCGTCGCCCGGATGGCGATCGCGGCGCTCGGCCTGGCGCTCCCCTGGAGCCTCGCCGCGGCCGTCGTCGAGCCCGGCACGCGGGCGCGCTACGCGCTGCTGATCGCCCTCCTGCCAGGTCTCTGCGCGGCCCTCGGCCTGGCCCTGCACGCGGCCGGGCTGCACGCCGTGTACACCGGCAGCGGGCATCGCGCGCTGCGCCTGCACGGCGCCAGCAACGCCGGCTGGCTCGCCTGTCTGGCGCTGGCGGGCTTCGCGATCGCGCTGCACGAGGCGATCCGTCGGCGCCAGGCGGCCTTCGTCGGCCTCGCCGGGCTCAACGTCGTGGTCGGGGTGCTGACCGGCGGGCGCATGGGGGTCGGCGCCGGCGTCGTGTTCACGGTCGTCTACGGCCTGCTCGACGACCGCGTCCGCGCCCGCCTCGGACGCGCCCGCTGGCCGCTGATCGGGCTCGGCGTGCTGGCCGCGCTCCTGCTGCTCGGCTGGCTGGTCGCGCAGAGCTATCACGAGCCCGCGGAAGGCCTCGATTTGTCCGGCCGGGACGCCATCTGGGCGCACTATCTCGAGCAGTTCCGGGCCAGCCCGACGTTCGGGCACGGGATCGGCGCGAGCGCGCTCGCCGGCAACTACTTCAAGCTGCCGCACAACGTCTATCTGCGCCTGCTGGTCGAGGGCGGCGTGGTCGGCTGCCTGCTCTATGGCGGCGCGCTCCTGCTCTGGGGCCGGCAGGTCCTGGCCCGGATCGACCCGGGCGAGCGCGCCTTCGTGCGCGCCCTATGGCTGGCGCTCGCGGTCTACGCGCTGACCGACAACATCCTGATCATGCCGCCGACCCTGATGCCGTTTCTCTACCTCACGCTGATGCTGGGGGAGCCCTACGCCGCCCGGTCGGACCCGGCGGCCGGCGGCGTCGGGCCGGGCGAGCCGCCGCCGGTCAGAGATGCTTTGCCCGCCAGTCGTGGGCCCGCCCCCGGGCCGCAGCAATCTGCTCCGGGCTCATCGAGCGGGCGATGAAGTCCCGGTTCCGGCGCGCCATCTCGTTGCCGCGTTCGGCGGCGAGCTCGAACCACATGTAGGCCTGGACCGGGTCCGGCGCGACACCCATGCCCTCGGCGTACATGCCGCCGAGATTGTTCTGGGCGTCGGCGTCGCCCTGCTCCGCCGCCAGCCGGTAGAGGCGGAGCGCGAACGCGTAGTCCTCGGGCACCCCCTGGCCGAAGGCGTAGAGGCAGCCGAGCCGGAACTGTGCCTTCGGATCGCCTTGCTTGGCGAGCGGCGCCCACTGCTCGCGGGCGGCGGCATAGTCGCCGCGATCGAACGCGGCGCAACCGGACTGGAAATCGGCCAGCGCTGCCGTCGACACCAGAAGCGCGAGACCGACCACGATGCCTGCCAACATGATCCGCAACCTCTCTACCAGGTGGTGGGCCATCGATCGCAAGTCGTCGGCTGAGGATCATTGATTCAGCGCAAAATCGCGACCGCTCGGGCGGCGACCTGGCGCGCGCGGTAAGGGCTATGCACCATCGGCGAAATTTGGCACGCTACGCGCCGCTGCCGATGGGACCGGCCGCGCACCGGATCGATCATGGACCGTAACATCTTTCGCTACATCCTGCGCCACAGCCTGAAGGCGCAGATCCTGATCCTGGCGATGACCGTCGGCTCGTTCCCGTTTCTGTACGTGACCCTCGAGCTGCCCAAGATCATCATCAACGACGCGCTCGCCGGCAGCGGCCAGCGAACCATGCTCGGCCAGACGCTGACCCAGGTCCACTACCTGTTCGCGCTGTGCGGGCTGTTCCTGGTCCTGGTCCTGGTCAACGGCGGCTTCAAATACGTCATCAACGTCTACCAGGGCGTCATCGGCGAGCGCATGCTGCGGCGGCTGCGCTTCGAGCTGTTCTCGCGGGTGCTGCGCTTTCCGTTGCCCTACTTCCGGCGGATCTCGGCCGGCGAGATCGTCCAGATGATCAACGCCGAGGTCGAGCCGCTCGGCGGCTTCATCGCCGCCGCCTTCGCGCTGCCGGCGTTCCAGGGCGGCACCCTGCTGACGATCCTGGTCTTCATGTTCATGCAGGACCCGATCATGGGCCTGGCCGCGGTCATGCTCTACCCCTTGCAGGTCTACGTGATCCCGAAGCTGCAGCAACAGGTCAACCTGCTCGGCAAGACCCGGGTCCGCCAGGTGCGCCGCAACGCCGAGCGCATCTCCGAGATCGTCGGCGGCGTGCGCGACATCCGGGCCAATGACCGCACCCAGTATGAGCTGGCGCGCTTCGCCAGCCAGCTCGGCGTCATCTACAACGTTCGTTTCGAGATCTACAAGAAGAAGTTCTTCATCAAGTTCCTCAACAATTTCCTGGCCCAGCTCGGTCCGTTCTTTTTCTACTCGATCGGCGGCTATCTGGTGATCACCGGCGACCTCACGCTCGGCGCGCTGGTGGCGGTGATCGGCGCCCACAAGGAACTGTATTCGCCGTGGAAGGAGCTGCTCAACCACTACCAGCTGACCTGGGATTCGCAGATCAAGTTCGAGCAGGTGGTCGCCCAGTTCGACCCGCCGGGCCTGCGTGACGAGGCCCTGCAGAGCGCCGACCCCGAGCCGATCGTGCTCAGAGGGCCGCTGCGCGCGGTCAACCTCAGCCTCGCGACCGAGGACGGCGAGCCGATCCTGGATGGCACCAGCTTCGCGGTCGAGCTGCCGGCCCGGATCGCGATCGTCGGCCCCGCCGGCAGCGGCAAGGAGGAGCTGACCCTGGTGCTGGCCAACCTCCTCGACCCCGACGCCGGCCGCATCCTGATCGCCGACCACGAGATCCTGAAGCTCGCCGAGGCGATCACCGGGCGGAGCATGACCTACATCGGCTATCCCGCCCAGATCTTCGCCGGCACGGTCGCCGACAACCTGTTCTTCGGGCTCAAACATCGGCCGCAGCGGCCGCCGCCGCTCGAAGGGCCGGCGCTCGAGCAGCGCCAGCGCGAGCTGGCGGAGGCGAAGCGCGCCGGCAATCTGGCGCTCGACGTCGAGGCGGACTGGCTCGACTACGCCGCGGCCGGCCTCGAGGGTCCCGAGGCGGTCGCCCAGGCCGCGGTGCGCGCGCTGACCATGGTCTGCCTGGACTGGGACGTCTACCAGATGGGCCTGCGCGGCACGGTCGACCCCGAGACCCAGCCGGAGCTCGCCGGGCAGATCCTCGAGGCCCGCCGGGCGATGCGCGAGCGGCTCCAGGAGCCGCGGCTCGGCCGCCTGGTCGAGGCGTTCGATTGCGAGCGCTACAACAGCAACGCCAGCCTGGCCGAGAACCTGCTGTTCGGCACCCCGATCGGCGAGGAGTTCGACCTCGAGAACCTCGCCGCCAACCCTTACGTCCAGCGGATCATCTCCGAGGCCGGGCTCGCCGGAACCCTGGTCGAGGTCGGCCTCAAGCTCGCCGGCACGATGGTCGACCTGTTCGCCGATCTGCCGCCCGACCACGAGTATTTCCGTCAGTTCAGCTTCATCAGCGCCGACGACCTGCCCGACTATCGGGCCCTGGTCACCCGGGTCGACCCGGCCAAGCTCGACGAGCTCAGCCCGACCGATCGCGAGCGCCTGATCGCGCTCACCTTCAAGCTGATCCCGGCGCGCCATCGGCTCGATCTGGTCGACCAGGCGCTGCAGACGCAGATCCTCAAGGCCCGCCACCTGTTCCGCGAGCAGCTGCCGGAGGAGCTCCAGGGCAAGGTCGCGTTCTTCGACGCCGCGCGCTACACCCCCGCCGCCAGCCTTCAGGACAACATCCTGTTCGGCAAGATCGCCTACGGTCAGGCCCAGGCCGCGGACAAGATCAGCGAGCTGACCGGCGCGGTCCTGAACGATCTCGGCCTGCGCGAGCGGGTGATCGAGGTCGGTCTGCAAGCCCAGTCCGGGGTCGGCGGCACCCGCCTGTCGCTGCCCCAGCGCCAGAAGCTGGCGATCGCCCGGGCGCTGCTCAAGCGGCCCGAGGTGCTGATCCTGTACGATGCCACCGGGCCGCTCGACCCGGGCGAGCAGGCGGCGATCCTGGACACGCTGCTGGCCGAGTTCGCCGATCGGACCCTGATCTGGGGCCTCAATCGCAGCGACTGGGCGCGCAAGTTCGATCACGTGCTGGTCATGCGCAAGGGATGCGTGGTCGAGCAGGGTCGCTTCGCCGAGCTCGACCACGACGGCAGCGTGCTCCAGGAGCTGGTGGCCGCCGAATGACCCGGAGCGCCGAATGGTCATGAGCGAGGAGGGTTCGTCGTATGAGCCTTAGCCAAGACGTCGAGGTCCTGCGCACGATTCCGCTGTTCGCCAAGATCGAGCCGACCAAGCTCAAGCTGCTCGCGTTCACCAGCGAGCGTCTCGAGTTCGTGGCCGGCGACGAGCTGTTCCACCAGGGCGACGTCGGCGATGCCGCCTACATCATCCTCCAAGGCGGCGCCGACATCATGGTCGACACGCCGCGCGGCGCGGTCAAGGTCGCCCGCCTCGGCAAGAACGACATCATCGGCGAGATCGCGATCCTGTGCGACGTGCCGCGCACCGCGACCGTGGTCGCCGCGACCGATCTCGCGACGCTGAGGGTATCCAAGGACGGCTTCTTCCACCTGGTCAACCAGTTCCCGCAGATCGGGGTCGAGGTGATGCACGAGCTCGCCTCGCGCCTGCACACCACCACCCAGCAGCTGACCACGGCACGCGCCCGGCTGAACGAGCTGGACCGGGCGGCGGGCAACGGCGGCGTCTGAGGTGGCGAGCGTCCCGGCCGCGCTCGCGGCTGCGACCTCCTGGCCGCGGCGGCCGGGACCGGTCCTCGACTGGCTGATCGGCGACGCCCGCCGGCTGCCCGACGGCCCGACCCTGCTCGCCGAGCTCTGCCGCCGCCTGGTCGAGATCGGCCTGCCGCTGGCGCGCGCTTCGTTCCACATCCGCACCCTGCATCCGCAGCTGTTCGGCATCGGCTTCTACTGGCAACGCGGCGCCGACGAGATCCGGGTGTTTCGTGCCGAGCGCGGGATCGAGCGGACCGATCTGTTCCGCAAGAGCCCGATGCGGGCTCTGTTCGAGGGCGCGGGTGCGGTCCGCCAGCGCCTCGATCTGGCGGACACCGAGTTCGCCTTTCCCCTGTTCGAGGAGCTGCGTGAGCAGGGTCTGACCGACTATGCGGCCCTGCCGATCACCTTCAGCGACGGCAAGATCCACGGCACCACCTGGTCCTCGGACCGGCCGGGCGGCTTCGCGAGCGAGGATCTGGTCCAGATCGAGGACCTGCTGCCGCTGTTCAGCCTCCTGCTCGAGATCCACGCCAATCGGTACATCGCGATCACGCTGCTCGATACCTACGTCGGCCGGAGCGCTGGCGCGCACATCCTCCAGGGTCAGATCACCCGCGGCAGTGGTGCGACCGTCTCGGCGGCGATCTGGTACTGCGACCTGCGCGGGTTCACCGAGCTGTCCGAACGGCTCGGGCGCGACGCCCTGCTCGCCTGCCTGAACGACTATTTCGACGCCATGGCCGGGGCGGTCGAGGCCCACGACGGCGAGATCCTGAAGTTCATCGGCGATGCCATGCTCGCGATCTTCCCGCTCGAGGGCGGGCATGCGTGCCGGCGCGCGTTGCAGGCCGCTCACGACGCGCGCGCCAGCATGGCGGCGCTGAACGCCAGGCGGGGCGAGCGCGGCGATGAGACCCTGGGCTTCGGCATCGCGCTGCACGCGGGCGAGGTCATGTACGGCAACATCGGCAGCGCCAAGCGGCTCGACTTCACGATCGTCGGACCGGCGGTCAATCTGGCGACCCGGCTCGAGCGCCTGTGCCGCACGCTCGGCTACGACGTGCTGATCTCCGACCGCTTCGCCTGCGACTGCACGGGCTGGAACCTGCGCTCGCTCGGCTGCCACCGTCTGACCGGGATCGCTCGGCCGGTCGAGGTCTTCACCTTGCCCGAAGCCGCATGACGCCCCGACCATGACGCGCTTGCAGCGTCTGGTGCGCCGCCTCGGCTACGACCTGACCCCGCGCAAGAAGGCCAAGCCCCTCGAGGCGCAGCTGGTCGCCGTCCTCGAGCGCTTCGAGATCGCCTGCGTGCTCGACGTCGGCGCCAATGCCGGCCAGTATGGCAGCACGCTGCGCGCCTGGGGCTATGCTGGGCGGATCGTCTCCTTCGAGCCGCTGAGCGGGCCGCACGCGCGCCTGGAGCAGCGGGCCGCGGGCGACCCCGGTTGGCGCGTGGCGCCGCGCATGGCGCTCGGGGCGCAAGACGGCGAGGTGGCGATCGAGGTCGCGGCCGAGTCCGACATGAGCTCGATCCTGCCCCAGACCGAGCTGCTCCGCCGGGTCTCGCCGAGCTCGGGGGTGATCGGGCGCGAGACCGTGCCGATCCGCCGCCTGGACGGGCTGGCGGCGGACTATCTCGAGCCCGGCGAGGCGGTCTTCCTGAAGCTCGACACCCAGGGCTTCGAGGCCCAGGTCCTGGCCGGCGCCGGTCAGCTGCTGCCGCGCCTGTCGGGAATCCAGCTGGAGATGTCGCTGGTGCGCTGTTACGAGGGCGAACGCGACTTTCGGGAGCTGATCGATGACCTCGCTATCGCCGGCTTCCGCCCGTATCTGTTCTTTCCGGGCTACTTCGAGCACAAGCTCGCCCGCCAGCTGCAGATCGACGGCGTGTTCATGCGCGAGCAGGGCTGAGGGCTGACCATGCCGGGGATCGCGATCATCGGGCTCGGCTACGTCGGCCTGCCGCTCGGGGTGGCCCTGGCCCGGCATGGGCCGACCACCGGCTACGACCGCGACGCGACCCGCATCCGCGAGCTGCGCGCCGGCCGCGATCGGACCGGCGAGGTCGACGGCCGCGGCCCTGGCCGCGAGCTCGCTGACCCTCACCGACGATGCGGCCGACCTCGCCGGCCACGCGACCTTCATCATCACCGTGCCGACCCCGGTCGATGCCGACAACCGGCCCGACCTCGCGGCCGTGCGCGCCGCCTGCCGGACCATCGGCCCGGCGCTCGCCAAGGGCGCGATCGTGGTGCTCGAGAGCACCGTCTACCCGGGGGCGACCGAGGAGGTGGTCGGGCCGACGCTCGCCGAGAGCTCGGGCCTCACGGCCGGCGTCGACTTCTTCCTCGGCTACTCGCCCGAGCGCATCAACCCCGGCGACCGCGAGCATACGCTCGAGCGGATCACCAAGGTGGTCGCCGGCCAGACCCCGGAGGTCGCCGCGCGTCTGGCCGCGATCTATGGCCAGATCACCGACGGCCAGGTGTTCCTCGCGCGCGACATCCGCACCGCCGAGGCCGCCAAGGCGATCGAGAATGCCCAGCGCGACATCAACATCGCCTTCGTCAACGAGATCGCGATGATCTGCCAGCGCCTCGGGCTCTCGGTCCACGACGTGCTCGACGCCGCCCGCACCAAATGGAATTTCTTGGACTTTCGGCCCGGGCTGGTCGGCGGCCACTGCATCGGGGTCGATCCGTTCTACCTGGCGCACAAGGCGGCCGAGGTCGGCCACCATCCGCAGATCATCCTGGCCGGGCGCACGGTCAACGACGCCATGCCGGCGTTCATCGCCGACTGCCTGGCGGGGCGCCTGCCGGCCGGGGCGCGCATCCTGGCGCTCGGCCTGACCTTCAAGGAGAACGTGCCGGATCTGCGCAACTCCAAGGCGGCCGAGCTGGTCCTGGCGCTCGCCGACCGCGGCTTCGCGCTCAGCGTCCACGATCCGCTCGCCGACCCGGCCGAGGCCCTGGCGCTCTACGGCCTCCGGCTGCTCGACCACCTGCCGGCCGCGGGTACTTTCGACGCCATCCTGGCCGCCGTGGCGCATCGGGCCTATGCCGCGCTCGATGGTGAGGCGCTCGGCCGCCTGCTCCGTCCCGGCGGCCTGGTCGCCGACCTCAAGGGCCTCTGGCGCCACCTCGAGCTGCCGCCCGGGCTGCAGCGCTGGGTCCTGTAGCGGTCGGCGACGCGAGCGATCACGCCTTGGAGCTGCTGTTCGATCTCGGCTGGCGGGCGAGTGCCACCGCGCTCGCGATCGTGCTGGTGGCCAAGCTCGGCGAGCGCGGCGGCGCCTTGATCGCGAGCGTGGTCATGACCTTCCCGATGAACGCCGGGCCGGGCTTCCTGTTCGTCGCGCTCGAGCAGAGCGCCGCCTTCGTCAGCCGCGGCGCCCTGGTCGGCTTCGCCGGCACCGGGGCGGTTCTGGCCTTCGTCGCCCTGTTCGTGAGCGTCGCCCGCAGGGGGAGCTTCGCCGCCGGCCTGGTGGCGGCGGTGCTCGCCTGGCTGGCGCTGGCGCTCGCCACGGTCGCGCTGCCGCTCTCCCTGCTCAGCGCCGCGGGCGCGATCGGGGTCGGGGCGGGCGTGTGCGCCCTGCTGCGCACATCGCGGGCCGGCGCGCTGCCGACCACCGCGGTCCGGGCCGGCTGGCCGCTGGTGCTCGCCCGCGGCCTGATCGCCGGCCTCGTGGTCGCGAGCGTCGCCGAGGCGGCCGGCCGGCTCGGGCCGACCCTCGCCGGCCTCGCCTACGCCTTCCCGACCACGATGCTGGCCTCGCTCTGGATGCTGGAGCGTCACTACGGGCGCGCCTTCACGCTCGCGACCATGGCCCGGGTGCCGGCCGGGATCACGACCTATGCCGGCTTCTGCCTGACGCTCCATCTCGCCGCCGGGCCGCTGGCACCGGTCGCGGCCTGGGCGCTGGCCGTGCTCGCCGCGGTCCTGATCGCGCTCCTGCGGGCGCTGACCGGCCAGCCCCGGCGCCGACCGCGCCAGGCCGCGTCCGGAGCGGCGGGACCGCCGGCCCGGCCCCCTGGTCCCGGCACCCGGATCGATGAGCGTGCGGCGCACGCCGATACCGGGGCTTTGACGCTGCCCCGGCCACGCCCTACATGATCGGTCTGAGCCAAGCAGCGATGGTGGTCGACGTGCCGGATTATCTGCAGCGCCTGATCGTGCCGGTGCACCCGGCCGGCCGGCCGTTCATCGCCGGCGGGCTGGTGGTCACGGCCCTGCTCGCCTGGCTCGCCGGGCCGCTGCTCTGGCTCGGCCTGCTGGCGACCCTTTGGATGACCTACTTCTTCCGCGATCCACCGCGGGTCACGCCCCAGGGCGAGGACCTCGTGGTCAGCCCGGCCGACGGCGTGGTGCAGGCGATCGTGGCGCGCCGCCCGCCGCCCGAGCTCGAGCTCGGCGAGACGCCGCTGACCTGCATCAGCATCTTCCTCAACATCTTCGACGTGCACGTCAACCGGGCGCCGGTCGGCGGCCGGATCACGCGCCTTGCCTATCACAAGGGCAAGTTCCTGAACGCCGCCGACGACAAGGCCTCCGACCTCAACGAGCGCCAGTCGTTCCGGATCGAGACCGCCCAGGGCGAGGTCTTCGGGCTGGTCCAGATCGCCGGCCTGGTGGCGCGCCGGATCGTCCGCTCGGTCGAGCCGGGCGCCGTGGTGAGCGCCGGCGAGCGGGTCGGCCTGATCCGCTTCGGCAGCCGCTGCGACGTCTACCTGCCCGATGGCGTGGCGCCATTGGTCGCGGTCGGCCAGCGCGCGGTCGGCGGCGAGACCGTGCTCGCCGACGGCCGTCGCAACCGCCCCCCCAGCGCCTGGAGACAGAGCTGATGCTTCCGCACCGCCGCCGGCGCCGGCGGCTCCGGGCCCAGCCCCTGATCCACCTGGTGCCCAACATCTTCACGGTGCTCAGCCTGTGCGCCGGCCTGACCTCGATCCGCTACGCGCTCGACCAGCACTTCGAGCTCTCGGTCATCCTGATCGTGGTCGCCGGCGTGTTCGACGGCCTCGACGGCCGCTCGGCCCGGCTCCTGAAGATCACCTCCAAGCTCGGCGCCCAGCTCGATTCCCTGGCCGACTTCCTGAGCTTCGGCGTCGCGCCGGCGATCCTGGTCTACCTCTGGTCGCTCAACCAGGTGAAGGCGATCGGCTGGGCGCTGACCCTCCTGTTCGCGACCTGCTGCGCGCTGCGCCTCGCCCGCTTCAACACCGAGCTCGAGGATGCCGACCGGCCGCCCTGGATGTCGCGCTTCTTCACCGGCATGCCGGCCCCGGCCGCCGCCGGCTGCGCGATCATCCCCCTGCTGCTGGCGTTCGCGCTCGAGGCCGACTGGCCGCGGGCCTGGCTCCTGAACGCCGGCGTCATGGTGTCCGTGGCGCTGATGATGGTCAGCCGGATCCCGACCTTCTCGATCAAGACCGTGGTCGTCCGGGTCAAGCCGGACTGGGTCCTGCCGACCCTGATCTTCGTCGGCATGTTCGTCGCCGCGCTGTCCAGCGAGCCCTGGTACACCCTGCTCGCGGTCGGCGTCGTCTACCTCGCCAGCCTGCCGGTCGGCTGGCTGTCCGCCTACCGGCTGCGGCGCCGTCACGAGCAGGCGGCCGCCGCGGCCAAGGCGCCGGCCGAGGCCGGGCCCCCGCGGGTGGTCAGCCTCGGCTGGTCGCGGGCCGACGGGCGGCTCTCCAAACCCGACCAGACTTAGAGCCCGCGCGCGTGGCGGCCGGCCGGCGATGCTCGACGCCCGCCTGCGCCGGCTGATCGATCCGCCGCTCGAGCGCCTGAGCCGGCCGCTCGCCGCCCTCGGCCTCTCGGCCAACGCCGCCACCTGGATCGGCTTCGCCCTCGGCCTCGCCGCCATGGCCGCGATCGCGCGCCAGGCCTACGCGCCCGGCCTCGGCCTCCTCCTCCTCAACCGCCTGTTCGACGGCCTGGACGGCGCCATCGCCCGCCAGCGCGGCCTCTCCGACCTCGGTGGCTTCCTCGACATCGTCCTCGACTTCATCGTCTATTCGGGCATCCCCTTCGCCTTCGCGCTCGCCGACCCGGCCGCCAACGGCCTGCCCGCGGCCTTCCTGATCTTCAGCTTCATCGGCACCGGCACCTCCTTCCTGGCCTTCGCGATCATGGCCGCCAAACGCGGCCTCTCGACCGAGCTCCGCGGCCGCAAATCCCTCTACTACCTCGGCGGCCTGACCGAAGGCACCGAGACCATTTTCGTCTTCGTCCTCGCCTGCCTTTTTCCCACTTTGTTCCCGCTCATCGCCTGGATCTTCGGCGCCCTCTGCTGGCTGACCACCGCCACCCGCATCACCGCCGCCTGGCAGACGCTGCGTTGATCCAATGACGGCCTCGCAGGCCGGAGCGGTCGTGACCGCGAGGCCAAGCGAGGATCGGCTCTTTTGCGGCTAGCCGGCCCGGGGTGGTATGATCGCCACCGATGATCGCAGCGGTCAGACGGAGGATCGCAGGTGGCTGAGCCGGCACGGCGCCTCTGGACTCTCGACGAGTTCCTGGCCTTCGACGACGGCACCGACACGCGCTACGAGCTGTTCGATGGCCAGATCGTCGCCATGGCCCCGACCTCGGACATCCATGGCACCCTCGTGGCCCGGCTCGCGCTGCGCATCGGGAGCGGTCTGCGGCCACCCTGCGAAGTCGTGATCGAGGCTGGTATTGTCCCGCCCGAGCGAGCCAACAACTGGTATGAGGCCGACCTCGCGGTCACCTGCGCCGGACTGACGGGGCAGCCGTTCATCGCCGAGCCGATCCTGATCGTCGAGGTCCTGTCACCCTCGACCGCGACCACCGATCGCGATCGCAAGCTCCCCGACTACCGCACGATCCCCTCGCTCCAGGACATTCTGGTGGTCTCGAGCAGCGAGCCGCGGATCGAGCACTTCTGCCACGAACCCGACGGCTGGAAGATCCACGACCTGCGCGGCGCCGGCACCCTCCGCCTGCAGGCCTTCGACCTCACCCTCGACCTGGCCGAGCTGTACACGGGCCTTACCCGCGGGCGCGCCCAGGCTGAGCCCTCGTCTGGGTCCTGAGCCAATGGACCTGGGCTCCGCACAGCGGTCAATCAGCACCGCGCCGGGTCGTCACCTTCGGTCTACATTGGCATCGACGTTGCCTGTGCCGTCGGTAAGCGGTCATCGATCTGCGTAGTGCCGGCAGGCCGCCCGATAATGCCGCTGACGATCCCGAAGCGTGCCGGCCATTCGGGATCGATCTCATCCATCTCTTGGGTTGCAGCCGAGCGTCGCGGACAAGCCGATAGCGCCAATATTTCGTTAACTTTATACTATTTCTTTACATTCGACCGTCGAAGATGTATCTTGGTGACTGGTTCTAAACGATAAGTGCCTTAAGGTTCGACTTGCCAACACGAGGAGCAACCCGGGTGATCAGCGCCGACCTCGCCTATCTGCTCCGGTCCTGGTTCAGGACCGCATGGCCCAGTTTGGCATTGGCGGCCCTGCTGATCCTGACCACATCGCTCGGCGGCTGCGCCAGCTTCGATCCCTCGCGCATCTCGGTCAACGTCGATCCCGACAAATTCACGTCGATCGGCTGGTAAGTCTCAGACGAGGCCGTCGACCCAGTCCCGGAGCTGGCGCGGCGACAGCTGGCCGAGCCGGGTCGAGGCGACGAAGCCGTCCTTGAACAGCATCGTCGTCGGCAGCCCGCGGACGCCGTACTTGGCCGGCACCTTCGGGTGCTCGTCGACGTCGACCACGCCCACGGTCAGCCCCGATCGCCCCTCGGCGGCGATCCCCGCCAACGCCGCCGCCAGGCTCTGGGACGGGCAGCACCAGCTGGCCGCGAACGCCACGATCACCGCTTCGGCGCCCCTGACCGCGTCGTCCAGGCTGCCATCGGTGAAAACCTGCATGATCTACCTCCCCGCGCGTGTAGTCGATCGGCAGTTTCTGCTTGCGCAGCTTGACAGCAACATTTAACCAAACTTGAAAGGTAAAGTCGACAGAGATTTCATCCCGAATTTATCCACATGAATAGTGGCGCCGCAAGCGCAGGAGATTCAAGATGATCGGGCAGTTTCTTCAACTCGAAGGCGATTTCCCGGCCGGCCGCGGACGCTGGCGGCGGGTGCCAAGGGCACCCTCGACTGGTGCCGGCGCGCCAAAGCCGGTAGCCTCGGTGATCGGTGATCGGTGATCGGTGATCGGTGATCGGCGATCGGCTCGGAGCAGGGGATGCGATGACGGCGGCTGAGCTCGATTTCGACCCGGCGCGGCTTGGCGCCTATCTCGCGGGCCGGGTGCCGGGGCTGTGCGGGCCGATGCGGGTCGAGCGGATCGGCGGCGGCCAGTCCAATCCGACCTATCGGCTGCACTTTGCGGACCGGACCGTGGTCCTGCGCAAGCAGCCGGCGGGCGAGCTGCTGCCGTCGGCACATGCGGTCGACCGCGAGCACCGGGTCATGCAGGCGCTGGCCGCGACCGACGTGCCGGTGCCGGAGATGCTCCATGTCTGCGCCGACCGGACGGTGATCGGCACCCTGTTCTACATCATGACGGCGCTGGATGGCCGCGTGCTCCACGATTCCGCGATCCCCGGCGTCGTCCCGGCCGAGCGCGCGAAGATGTACGATTCGATGAACGACGTGCTGGCGCGCCTGCACCGGGTCGACTGGCGGGCGGTCGGCCTCGAGGGCTTCGGCCGGCCCGGCAACTACTTCGCCCGCCAGATCCACCGCTGGACCCGCCAGTGGCAGGCCTCGCAGACCCGCGCGATCCCGGCGCTCGAGCGCCTGATCGCCTGGCTGCCCGCGCACGTTCCCGCGGACGACGAGACCACCATCGTCCACGGCGACTTCCGGCTCGGCAACCTGATGTTCCACAGCCACCGAGCCACGAGTGATCGCGCTGCTCGACTGGGAGCTCTCGACCCTTGGCCATCCGCTCGCCGACCTCGCCTACAACTGCCTGATCTGGCATGCCACGCCGGCGATGTACGGCGGCATCGAGGGGCTCGACCACGCCACCCTCGGGATCCCCTCGGAGCCGGACTATGTCGCGCGCTACTGCGAGCGGACCGGCCGTGCGGACGGCATCACCAGCTTCCACATGGCGTTCGCGATGTTCCGCATGGCGGTGATCTTCGAGGGCATCGCCCAGCGCGCCCGGATCGGCACCGCGGCCGCCGCCGACGCCGAGCAGGTCGGCCGTCTCAGCGTCGACTACGCCGAGCGCGCCGTGGCCCTGGCCCTCGGCTGAGCGCGCCCGCGGCGCCGGCCCGCCGCCGCGCCTCACGCCGCGATCGGGCGCTTGGCCGCCAGCTGCACGTTGTCCGGCAGCTTCAGGCTCCTGGCGAACAGCGTGTCGGCGAGCTCGGTATAGACGATGCCGCCGCCGCAGGCGGCGACGAAGTCGATCGCCTCCTGCAGGCTGTCGAACAGCTCGGCATCCACCGTACAGGTCTCGGTCATGGCGGTCATGGCGGTCACTGCGATCATGGCGGTCACTGCGATCCTGGGTTGCGCTGTCTGCATCCACCATGCCGATGGTGCCGCGCCGGTGGTGAAGAGGGCGTTAACGGCGGCGCCGGATCACTCGGTGCTCGCCAGGCTGCGGCCGGCGATGTAGCGGCTCGCAAGGATGCACAGCTGGTCCTCGTGCGGGCCGATCAGGACCTCGGCCCGGGTGCCGGTCAGCCAGAGCACCTCGAAGCGCGCGAGGCCGCCGAGGTCGTCGCGGACCGCCTGGATCTTGCCGCAGGGCGCCACCACGGGATCGGCCCGGCACTGCAGGTGGCGCGCGACCAGGCGGCCGAGGGTCGGCTCGCAGTGGCTGACATCGGCGCGCCATTCGAAGGCGGCGGCGGGACCGGCGAGCGCCAGGCCGACGGCGCTGACGGCGAGAACGGTACGCAGCATCGCTCATCTCCTCGTCCCGCCGGCGCGACACGCTCGCCCCGCCTGGCAGGAGCCGGCGATCTCGATCGATCGTGGCGGGCCAACGTTCAATCACTAGTAGAATATATAGTCAAGCAAGAACAATCGAATGGCCTGAGTTGGGTCGCGCCCCCGGTTGCCGGGCGTCGGGCGATCGATTAGATATCGGCGATCGGGGCGTGGCGCAGCCTGGTAGCGCATCTGCTTTGGGAGCAGAGGGTCGCGTGTTCGAATCACGCCGCCCCGACCAGTTCCGTCTCAAGCCTGCGCCCGGGATCGCTGCGGCAGCGCCCGTCGGCGCGTCGCGGACGGGAAGCGGGGCGAACGGGGAAAGGGCGAATGCCTCAGGACGGAACCAGGGTCGGCTGGATCGGCATCGGCCGCATGGGCTATCCGATGGCCGAGCGGCTCTTGAAGGCCGGCCACCCGCTCCAGGTCTGGAACCGGACCCGCGCCAAGGCCGAGCCGCTCATGGCACTCGGCGCCAGCGTGGTCGACCGGCCGCAGGACTTGGCCGCGGTCGACGTGCTGTTCACCATGGTCAGCACCGGCGCCGACCTCGAGCAGGTGCTGTTCGGGACCGATGGCGTCGCGACCGGCGAGCCGGGGAAGGTGCCGCCGATCGTGGTCGACTGCTCGAGCATCGGGGTCGATCACGGCGAGGCGTTCCGGGCCAGGCTCGGCGAGCAGGGCGCCGCGATGATTGCCGCCCCGGTCTCGGGCAATGCCCAATGCGTGCGCGCCGGCAAGCTCGGCGCGGTCGCCTCCGGCCCTGAGCCTGCGTTCCGCGAGGTCGAGCCGCTGATCTCGACCTTCGCCGCGCGCGGCGTCGCCTACGTCGGCGAGGGCGAGCTCGCCCGCTTCTGCAAGATCGCCCACAACGTGCTCCTCGGCGTCACCATCCAGAACCTCGCCGAGATCACCATCCTGGCCCAGAAGGCGGGCGTGCCGCGCCACGCTTTTCTCGAGTTCATCAACGCGAGCGTGATGGGCTCGACCTTCAGCCGCTACAAGTCGCCAGCCCTGGTCAATCTCGACTGGACCCCCACCTTCACCCCCGCCCTCCTGCGCAAGGACCTCGACCTCGGCCTCCAGGCCGCACGCGCCCTCGACGTCCCGATGCCGGTCACCGCCGCCACCCGCGAAGCCCTCCAGGCCCACTTCGGCGCCGCCCACCTCAAGCTCGACCCGGCCGCCTACCTCCGCCAGGACTTTTCCGCACTTCTCGAAACCATAGCCCTCGCCGCCGGTCTTTCCCTGGAACCAGAGAACGTTCCCGTCCCGACCGGCCTCGAGGTCGCGGGCGGCTGACCGAGTTCGCGTGGTCCTTGCTTCAGTCCTTCTCGGCACCTTCGAGCTCGGCGACGCGGCGTCCCAGCTTGGCGAGCCTGCGCTCGGGCCGGTCGAGGATCGCCTTGATGCCGGTCGTCTTGACCTCGCGCCCCTCCAGACGCAGGACGATGCCGTTGAGCACCAGCAGCTCGTCCTCGATCCGCCCGAGCCGCCCCTCGACGCGGTCGAGCCGCGCGCCCGTCTCGGCGTGCTGCCGGTCGAGCTTCTCGTCGATCCGGCGCAGATAGGCGAGCCTGTGGCTTGCGGGCTCCGGCATCGCAGCTCATCCCTCGGGCGCCTCGATCGAGGTGCAGCGGGCTTCCACTCATGGGCGGTTCCCGTCGATCCCAAGCCTAGCGGAAAATTCTCCGAACGTCACGTCGCAGACACAGCCAAGCGCTTCGAGCAGGTGCCTTCCGACCCCCTTTCCGGACGAAAAGAGTTCCGGACCCCGTTTCCCACACGGACCCCGTTTCCCACCCGGACCCCGTTTCCCACCCGGACGGACTCCATCCCATGAAGCTGTTCGAATGTCAGCATTGCGGCCAGCTGCTGTTTTTCGAGAACACCCGCTGCGAGCGCTGCAAGCACGTCCTGGGCTATCTGCCCGACCGGGCGTCGCTCAGCGCGCTCGCCCCGCTCGACGGGCAGCGCTGGCGGCCGCTGATCGCGCAAGAGCAGCTGCAGCGCTTTTGCGCCAACGCCGTCCATGACGCCTGCAACTGGCTGGTGCCGGCGCCCGGCCCGAACGCCTTCTGCCAGGCCTGCCGCCTCAACCGCACGATCCCCGACCTCGGCCCGCCCGACCATCTGCTGCGCTGGCAGCGCCTGGAGGCCGCCAAGCACCGGCTGGTCTACGGCCTGCTGCGGCTCGGCCTGCCCGTGGTCAGCAAGTTCGACGATTGGAACGCCGGGCTCGCGTTCGATTTTCTCGCGGATCCCGCCCCGTCGTTCCAGGAGACCCCGCAGGTCGTCACCGGCCATGCCCACGGGCTGATCACCATCAACATCGCCGAGGCCGACGACGCTAAGCGCGAGCGCGCCCGCCAGGACCTGGCAGAACCCTTCCGCACGCTGCTCGGCCACTTCCGCCACGAGGTCGGCCACTACTACTGGGACCGGCTGGTCCGGAACGGCGTCTGGCTGGACGCCTTCCGCGAGATGTTCGGCGACGAGCGCCAGGACTACGGCGCCGCTCTCGAAGCGCATCATGGCGCGGGTCCGCCGCCGGGCTGGCAGGAGCGCTTCGTCAGCGGCTACGCGAGCGCCCATCCCTGGGAGGACTTCGCCGAGACCTTCGCGCACTACCAGCACATCGTCGACACGCTCGAGACCGCCGCCGCCTTCGGCCTGCGCGTCGCCCCCAAGGCCGGACACGACCCCGCGCTCGGCATGGCGATCGATTTCGACCCCTACCGTCAGGAAAACTTCGACGCCCTGCTCAAGGCCTGGCTGCCGCTCACCTACGCGGTCAACAGCCTGAACCAGAGCATGGGCCAGCCCGACCTCTACCCGTTCGTCCTGGCACCGACGGTCATGGGCAAGCTGCGCTTCGTCCACGGCCTGATTCACCGACGCGGCGTCCCTCGGGTGAGGCCGCGGCTTGCTCTGTCATGTCAGTAGGCATTGGCGATCGGCAGCTCCTCGGCCGGGAAGTGGGTGATCACCTTGTGGCCCGTATCCGTGACCACGACCTCCTCCTCGATCCGTGCGGCCGAGTAGCCGTCGGACGCCGGACAGTAGGTCTCGAGCGCGAACACCATGCCGGTCTTGATCTCGAGCGGGTGCTCGAGCGAGCACAGGCGGCTGATGATCGGCCGCTCGTGCAGGCAAAGGCCGAGGCCGTGGCCGAACTGCAGGCCGAAGGCGGCGCGCTCGTCCGGGAAGGCGAAGTCCGGCGCGGCCGGCCAGACCCCGCAGACGGTGTCGGTGCCGACGCCCGGCCGGATCAGCTCGATCGCGCGGTCCAGCCAGTCGCAATAGAGCCGGTGGTGGACGGCGGCCGACCCGAAGTCCCAGACGATCGGCTCGCCGCCCTCGGTGAGCAGCGCGAACCGACAGAACTTGTCGCGCCCCCACTCGCCGATGTTGGTGCCGGAGACGTAGCGGATGTTGTTGACGTCGAACAGCAGCAGCGCGCCGCACTCGGAGTTGGCGAGCGCCGCCTTCGCCCGCGCGAGCCGGTAACGCTGCAACCGCCGAAAATCGACCGGGGTCTCGAAATCGACCCCCATCCGGCCGGGTGCGGGCAGCTCGCGCTTCCAGTTCCAGTGCGGCTCGAGATCCGCACGCGGTCGGCTCGATCGGTTCGGGTGCCATGTCCTTGCCCCCCACAGCAGGATCGGATCGCACTGGCCGCATGCACGGCCGCCGTGCAAGTCGCGGTCCGCGATGCAACGCCGGGACTCCGTCCTCAATTGTAGTTTACTATCGCGGGCGGGACTTCTAATCTTAGGACGCGTAGAATGCGTTCCCGAGCGAGGCCGTTGTGGGCGTTAGCGATCTTCTGCCGTGGACAGCTGGTTTGCCGATGTGGCAGCAGGATGCCTTGCGCAGGATTGCGCAGACGGGTTCCCTTGGTGATGACGACACTCCAGGAAGTTCGTCGCAACCTGTACATCGCGCATGGGCTCTTGCGAAGGACGCTTCGCCAGCGTGATGAGCCCGCTCGCAGGGGACCATCTTCCTGTAGAGAAGACGGCCGGGCCGAGGACAATCCTTCACTCGATCGGCGATATCAGAAACACCAATCGCTTAGCTGGAGGCCAAACGCTGCGCTTCGCCGCCGATGGAATTACGCTCATCTATGGCGACAACGGGAGCGGGAAGAGTGGCTACTGCCGGATTGCAAAGAAAGTATGCCGTGCGAGGGCAGTCGACCCCGTCCTCGGGAACGTCTTCGACGGCTCCGAGCACGGCGCCCGCGAGAGCGAAACTCCGGTTTCAGATCGGGGATCGGATATCCAAGAGGTCGAGTGGGAAGACGGGCGGCCTGCGCCGGACGCGACGTCGCGCATTTCGGTCTTCGATAGCCGAAGCGCGGCACTGTATGTGGACCAGGAGAACCGGATCGAATTCCTTCCTGGGACAATGGAAATCGTAAGGCAACTCGGTCATCTATGTGCCAAATTTGGGGAAGAAATCAAAAAGCAAATCTTGGAGCAAACTCAACGAATTGCGGGCCCTTGCCGAAGTATCCGCAAGGAACCGAAGTGAATTCGATGATAAGGAAATTAAACAGACAACCCTCCAGATTCAATATCTGCCGGACAGAAAAAGATATTAGAGCGTGCGCAAGCTGGACGGACGGTAACGATAGAGAGCTTCAAGAATTGAATCGAGATCTTGCTAACGATCCGCTCATTTTGTCAGAACAGCGAGAGCGCTGCAGGATAACATGTGAGTCGTTGGCACAAGAATTCGAGATGATTGAGGCGGCAATTAGTGAGAAGACAGTCTCCGGGGTTCAATCGAAGCGCGACGTTGCGGCAGAGGCACGCGAAGCAGCGAGAGCCGCCGCTTCGACCCTTCCTACGGAATTGGGCCATGTCGGATCGGACCCGTGGCGCAAGCTATTTCAGTACGCCAAGGAGTACTCGGCCCTCGCCTATCCGGGGGTAGCACCCCCCGCAACTAGGGAAGGAGACCGGTGCGTTCTGTGTCAGCAGACGTTGTCGGCCGAGGCAGCCGAACGCTTACGCCGGTTTGAGGAGTTTATATCTGGAAGGGCGTCGGAGGAAGCCGACGAAGCGCAACGTTCTACGAGCAAGCGGTGACAGCTCTCGAAGGTATTGTCATCCCATCGTCGCAAAGCGTCGAGCAGCGCTTGAGCGAGTACGGAGAAATTTTCCCTGTTCGAAAGGCAAATCAGAAGGCAGCCTCGCTTATGTCGCTCACCTCGCGCGCCGGAAAGCGGCCCTGATTAAAGCGGCTGAGGATGGCGACTTTGACCAAGTTCGCAGCTTGACGCCCCTAGACAAACCGCCCATGGCAGCTGAAGCGTTGATGCTCGCGCAGGAAACCGCGTCCCTTCGCGCTGCTGCGGCGGACGCGGCCGACCGCCAGAAGAGCGTTGCCCGGCGAAACGAGCTCGCAGCCCGGAAGCAGCTGGGCAACGAGCTTCCGATGGTGATCGAGCGGAGGAATGCCATCGAGCGGTGGCTACAAGCTCAAGTCATGCGAAGCCGACACTCGCACGCAGGGAATCTCCCTAAAGGTCACGGAACTCCGGCGAACCCTGGTTACCGTCGACCTTGAACGACGCATCAAGGCGGAAATAGAGAATCTAGGTCTTGGATATATTCCGTTCAAAGTCCGGGATGCGAGCACCAAAGCCGATAGCATGGTTCAAATTGCACTTGACGGCACCCTGGCCGCTGTGAATAGCCGAGTTCTGAGCGAGGGCGAGCAACGCGCGTTGGCACTAGCTTGTTTTCTGGCAGACGTGGCTCGGGCTGCCGTCGAACGATGGCATCATCGTTGATGATCCTGTCTCTTCGCTTGACCACATTCGCATGCGGACGGTGGCCAAACGACTTGGTGGAGGAAGCGACCCGCAGACAGGTCATCATTTTCACACATAATTTGACATTCTTTCGCGAGGTATCCGATAGTGCTGCCGACAGACAAGTCCCTGTAGTAACGCATTGGGTGCAACATAGCGCCGCAAAAGGTTTCGGTGTCGTGTTGGAGAACGAGGAACCCTGGTTTGTAAAAAAGGTTAAAAATCGTATCTCTTTGCTAAAGAACAAGCAGACTGGGCTTTCCGCAGCCAAAGCGCAGGGCGAAGAGCAATATCAGGCTTGCAATTAAGGATTTTTTCTCTGATCTAAGAGAAACGTGGGAGCGCCTGGTTGAAGAATTGCTTCTATTCGGTGTAATAGAACGGCTGTGTCCTGACGTCAAAACCCAAAAACTTAAGGGTGTGTACGTCGACGACACCGACTATCAAATGATTTATTGGCAAATGAAGCGTGCATCAGAATTTTCTGGGCATGATATGACTGCTGGAAAAAGCATTGCGTTGCCGGATCTTTCGGATGTGGACAAACACATTCAAACGCTAGAGCAATATGTCGAAGAGGTGAGCAAGCGCAAGAACGAAATCTCGAAGCGGCGGGAGCAATTGGAGCGTCCGCCCAAAGCAAGGCTTGCATGATATTGAAAGCCTCTTACCCCTTCAATGCGCCGGCGGTCAGGCCGTGGACCAGGAATTTTCGGACCACGATCGAAAAGAACAGGACGGGCAGCATGACCATGGTGCCGCCGGCGGCGATCTTGCCCCACTCCCAGCCCTCGTAGTTCATGAAGTTGACCACGGCCACCGGCGCGGTCATCGCGTTGGTCCGGGTCAGGATCAGGGCGAAGAAAAAATCGTTCCACGAATAGAGAAAACAGAGGATCGCGGTCGCGGCCAGGCCGGGGCCGGACAGGGGCAGGACGATCTTCGAAAAACCTTGCCAGAGGCTGGCGCCGTCGATCCAGGCGGCTTCCTCGAGCGCGCGCGGGGTGGCGTCGAAGAAGCTGCGCATCAGCCAGACCACCAGCGAGATGTTGAAAGTGAGATAAATGATGATCAGGCCGGTGCGGGTGTCGAGCAGCTCCAGGTGCCGGTAGACCAGGAAATAAGGGATGGTGAAGGCGATCGGCGGCGCCATCCGCGAGGCCAGGATCAGGAGGCTGAGCGAGCGCTCCGAGCGCATCGCGGCGCGCGAGAGGGCGTAGGCGCCGGGCACGCCCGCGAGCATGGCAAGGAGCGTCGAGACGATGCTCGCGATCGCGCTGTTGGCGAACGAGCGCGGGAAGTTGCCCTGCCACAGCGCGGCGTAGTTGGCGATGGTCGGCGCGAACAGGAGCTTGGGCGGGAAGGCGAAGATGTCCTGATCGGTCTTGAACGACATCGTCAGGAGCCACAGGAACGGGAACAGGATCAGCAGCACCAGGACCAGCACGAGCGCGTGCAGGAGCGCGCGGTCGCGCCGCTCGCGGCGGGCGTAATTTTTCACTTTATTCGACATGCTGGCCCCAGCCGACCATGCGGATCACGAGCCAGCTGAGCAGCACCGTGATCGCCACCAGGACCACGGTGATCGCGCTCGAATAGCCGAGGTAGGAGAAATTGAAGGCCTGGATGTAGCTGTAGTAGTTGGTGACCTCGGTCACCGTGCCGGGGCCGCCGTCGGTCAGGATGAAGATCAGCGGGAACGCCTTGATGCTGTCGATCAGCCGGAACAGGCCGGCGACCAGAAGCACGCCCCGAAGATAGGGCAGGGTCACGTAGAGGGTCATCTGGACGACGTTGGCGCCATCGATCCTCGCGGCGTCGACGTATTCCTCGGGCATCATCTGGAGGGCCGCGAGGATCATCAGCATGGTGAACGGGAACCACTCCCAGGTATCGGCGACGATGATCGCGGTCAGCGCCCAGTTGGCGCTGGTGATCAGGGAGGGCACGTCCCAGCCGAGCTCGGCGAACAGCCAGTAGAACGGGCTGATGTCGGGGGTGTAGAGGACCTTCCAGATGATCGCGACCACGATCGGCGGCAGCACCATCGGGATCAGGAAGACGGTCCGGAGCGCCGCCAGCAGGCGCGAGCGCAGATTGAGCAGGAGCGCGAACAGGAGGCCGAGCACCAGCTGCAGCCCGACCGTCCAGAACGACAGCTTGGCCTGGGTCCACAAGGAATCGTGCAGCCGCCCGTCCTCGAGCAGCAGACCATAGTTGACCAGCGGCCGGCTGAAGTCCCAGGCGGTCTGGGGCTCGGTCAGATTGAGGGGCGTGAAGCTCGTGACCAGCAGATAGAGGGTCGGCAGCAGGGTGACCACCAGGAGCACGACCAGGGTCGGCCACAGCAGATACCAGGAAAAACGCCGGCGCTGGTCGGCGAACGAGGCCCGGCCCTGAACCTCGGCAAAGGTCTCCGGCCGCGGCGCGACGGTCGCGGGCATCACCGCCTGCGGCGTCGGCCCGGGCCGCCGATCAGAGCTGGATGCCGGCCTTCTTGAGGTCGGCGATCGCCTGCTCCTGAGCCTGGGCCATCGCCGCGGCGCCGTCCTGCTGGCCGGTCGCGACCCGCTCGATCGCCTTGTTGATCTTGTCGCCGACCTGGGGGAACACCGGCACCGTGCGGTACTTCATGTAGCCCGACTTGCCGCCGAGATCGAGCACCTTGAGGTAGAGCGAGGCGACGTCCTGGCCGTTGAGCGTCAGCGCCTCCTTGTACGCCGGGTCCTCGATGATCGAGCGGCGGCAGACCGCGGAGTAGCCCTTCTCGAGCGCGATCCGCCGCAGGGTGTCCTTGCTCATCGCCCATTTGATGAACTCCCAGGCCGCCTTCTTGTTCTTGGCGCCGGCCGGGATGCCGAAGCCGTGGCTGTTGGAGCCCGGGAAATTGCCGGCCGGCCCGCCCGGCATCAGCGCGTAGCGCACGGTCTTCTTGACCGTGCTCTCGGGGTCCTTGGCGAGCGGGGTCATCCAGCCGATCGCCTGGGTGCGGATGTTGGCGCGGCCGGCGAGCTGCGCCCGCATCGCCTGGTCGTCGGTGTAGGACAGCACGCCCGAGGGCCCGAACCTGGTCAGGAGGTTCGCGTAGTATTCGGCGGCCTTGGCCGCCTCCGGCGTGTCGAGGGTCGGCATCAGATCTTCCGGCGGGTTGCGGAACACGCCGCCGCCGTAGCCCATGAGGTAGGGGATCCAGTTCCAGTGGTGCAGCTTGTCGGCGACGAACGCGGCCACGCCCTGCTGCTTGTTGACCGCCTCGCAGACCTTGAGCAGATCATCGAACGTCTCGGGCGCGTCGAGGCCGGCGGCCTGGATCAGATCGCCGCGCGCCATGCCCATGATCATGGCCCCGGCCTCCCAGGCGAAGCCGTAGGTCTTGCCGGCGGCGTCCTTGAGCGAGCTCTGCGCGCCGGCGACGAAATCGGCGGCGTCCCACTCGGCGGGCGTCAGGTTGGCGTCATTCACGAAATCGTCGAGCGGGGCCAGCCAGCCGGCGCCGATCCAGCGGCCGGTGTAGATGAAAGTGACGTTGCAGAAGTCGTAGGCCGAGCCCTGGGTCGAGAGCTCGAGGTCCATGCGTTGATTGTAGATCGGGAAGGCCTCGAGGTCGAAGTTGACCGTCATCCCGCTCTGGTCCTCGAACTCCGGGATGTATTCCTTGAGGTAGGTGTGGAAGACGTGCTGGAACGAGGCGCCGTTGATGGTGACCCCGGCGAACGGCTTGGCCTGGCCGAGGACCGCCGGCGCCTGCAGGCCGACCGCGCCGACCGCGGCAGTGGCGCCCGCGGCCTTGAGAACCGTCCGACGGGTGAGATTCGAGTTTGCCATCCTTGCCTCCGCTTGCGTCCTGCGCCGCGGGCCTCGCGCCGGCATCGTCCTGCGCCTGCCCCCTGCATCCCTGGCTGTTGCCGCCTTCGGGATCGCCCTGATCGACCGGCGGGCGAAGCGCGCCGCCTCCTGGTCGCGTCCCGGATCGTTTCACGGGCGGCGGTGAGGGTCAAGGTCAGGCGGCCGCGCCGCCTTGCCGAAGCGTGGGTGGCATGGTCTGATCCCAGGGCTTGCCGACCCAACGAGGAGGCGCCGATGGCCACGCGGGCGGACGCCCCGATGGTCAGGTCGAGGGCCAAGCCGGCCCGAACCGAGCGGGTCCAGCGCAACTGGGTGACCGCGACCCTGGTGCTGGCGAGCATGATCTATTCGATCGACTGGACCATCGCCGCGGTCGCCCTGCCGCACATGCAGGGCACCTTCTCGGCGACCCAGGACCAGATCTCCTGGGTGCTGACCTCCTACATCGTGGCGAGCGCGGTGATGCTGCCGGCGACCGGCTGGCTCGGCGCGCGCTTCGGGCGGCGGCGGCTGTTCCTGGCCGCGGTCGGCGGCTTCACGCTGTTCTCCCTGTTCTGCGGCACGGCCGGCTCGCTGGTCGCCGAGGTCCTGCTGCGGGTCGCCCAGGGCGCCTGCGGCGCCTTCCTGATCCCGCTCTCGCAGGCGATCATGCTCGATGCCTACCCGCCCGAGGAGCACGGCCGGGCGATGGCGTTCTGGGGCATGGGCGTCGTGCTCGGGCCGGTGATCGGGCCGACCCTCGGCGGCTATCTGACCGACGCGCTGACCTGGCGCTGGGTGTTCTTCATCAACCTTCCGGTCGGCTGCCTGGCGCTCCTGGGCGGCCTCACCTTCCTGCCCAAGACGCCGCCCACGCCCGGGGTCCGGCCGCTCGACGGCTTCGGTTTCCTCGCGCTCGCGGCCGGGGTCGGGGCGATGCAGATGATGCTCGACCGGGGCGAGCGCCTGGACTGGTTCGATTCGCCCGAGATCGTGATCGAGGCGATCGTGATGACCGCCGGCCTCTATTACTTCGTCGTCCACAGCCTGACCGCGCGCGCGCCGATGGTCGATCTGCGGCTGATGCGCGATCGCAACTACGCGCTCGGCATGTTGCTGGTCTTCCTGTACGGCCTCCTGACCCTGGCGCCGATGGTCCTGATGCCACCGTTCCTGGCGAACCTCCAGGGCTATCCGATGGCGACCATCGGCCTGCTGCTGAGCCCGCGCGGGCTCGGCCTGTTCATGGCGATGATGATCCTCGCCCGGATCGGCCAGGCGGTCGATCTCAGGCTGCAGATCGCCGCGGGCTTCCTGATGCTGGCGGCGTCCAGCTGGTGGATGTCGAAGTGGAACCTGGAGGTGCCGGCCTCGGCGGTGTTCTGGACCGGTCTGATGCAGGGGCTGGGCGCCGGCTCGATCATCGGCCCGCTCGGCGTCCTGACCTTCGCGACCCTGCCGGCGGCGCACCGGACCGAGGGCGCCTCGATGTGGAACCTGATCCGCTCGATCGGCAGCAGCATCGGCATCGCGACCGCGCTCGCGATCCTGGTGCGGACCGCCGGGATCAACCGCGGCGTGCTGGTCGAGCACGTCACCGCCTACAACGAGATCCTCCGCCACAGCCCGCTGCCGGGCGGCGGCAGCATCGCCGACCCGGCCTCGCTCGCCGGGCTCAACCTCGAGATCACGCGCCAGGCGATGATGATCGGCTATGTCGACGTCTTCTATCTCTGCACGCTGACCTCGATCCTCGCCATGCCGCTGATCCTGCTGCTCGGCAAGCCCGCCCGAAAGAGATGACTGGGGAAGAGAAACGGCCGTGTCGCTCCCCGGCCTCTGGTATGGCCGACCGAACCGGAAGGCCAGGCATCGTCGTTCGACCTGCCCATGGCAGTGTTACGGAAGCCGCCTACGGGCACTCCGGTAAGCTCAAAACCTATCATCCTGGTTGATGCACTGAATCTGAACAGTCTTGGGCATAGACGGGCGCTCCCCGACTGAAGGGGGCAGGATGCAGTACTATTGCTGGAATGCCGTGGTTGAGTGGATGTTGTCAATACCATCGGTTTCCGCTGGCAATGGCCACCGCGCCGGTGCCGGGCCGGTCGTTGTCGCGCCGGACGGTCGCGGTTATCGTCCGGCCCGCAGGCAGCGCCAAGGGAGGGCAGGGCATGGTCTCGCTCGAGGGCCAGAGGGTCGTGATCATCGGCGGCTCCTATGGGATGGGCTACGCCACCGCCGAGCTCGCGCTCGACGCCGGCGCCGAGGTCGCGATCGCGGCGCGCAACCCCGAGAAGCTGGCCGAAGCCTCGCACAGGCTTGCCGAGCGGGGCGGGCGCGCCGTGCCCTGGCGCGCGCTGCGGGTCGAGGACCGCCCGGCGGTGGCCGCGTTCCTGGCCGACCGCGCGCCCTTCGACCACCTGGTCCTGCCGGGCTCGACCGTGCGCCCGATCCTCTACGACGACCTCACCGACCAAAGCGCGCGCGAAGCCTTCGAGAGCAAGTTCTGGGGGCCGTTCTGGGCCGCCTTCGATGCCAGGCCGCATCTGCGCCGGGGCGGCAGCATCACCTTCTTCACCGGCGTCGCCGCCCAGCGGCCGGTCAAGGGCTACATCATGGGCGGCGCCATCAACGGCGCGCTCAATGCCGCGACCCGCTCCCTGGCGCTCGAGTTCGCCAAGCTCGGCTGCCGCGTCAACGCGATCGCGCCGGGCCTCTGCGACACGCCCGCTCAACGACCTCCTGCACGCCCACGACAAGGAGGAGCGCTACCGCCAGATGGCGGCGCGCCTGCCGGTCGGGCGGGTCGGCCACGCCGAGGACTGCGCGCTGGGCGCCCTCTATCTGATGGCCAACGGCTACGTCACCGCCCAGGTGCTCGGCATCGACGGCGGCCAGGAGGTCATGGACTGAGGTATAGTTGACTTAGTCAACAAAATACTTGATTATGGCATCGAGATCCGCTTCCGCGGGGGTGCCGACGATGGCCGGGACCGAGGTGGCGCAGCGCATCGATGGCGTGCGGCGGTTCAACCGGTTCTACACCAGGCACATCGGCGTGCTGCATGAGGGGCTGCTCCAGAGCCCGTTCTCGCTGACCGAGGCGCGCGTGCTCTACGAGCTCGCCAACCGGGACGGGCCGGCGGCGAGCGAGCTCGGCCGCGAGCTCGGCCTGGACGCCGGTTATCTGAGCCGCATCCTGCGTGGCTTCGAGGCCAGGGGGCTGATCCGGCGGACGCCATCGGCCGCCGACGGCCGCCAGAGCCATCTCTGGCTCACCGATGCCGGGCGGGCGGCGTTCGCGCCGCTCGACCAGGCCTCGCGGATCGAGGTCGGCGCCATGCTCGGCGGGCTGCCGGAGCCGGCGCAAAAGCGCCTGCTGGCGGCCATGGGCACGCTCCAGCAGCTGCTCGATCCGCGGCCCGAACCGCGCACGCCCTACCTCCTGCGACCGCATCAGCCGGGCGATCTCGGCTGGATCGTGCATCGCCACGGGGTGCTCTATGCCGAGGAACATGGCTGGGACGAGCGGTTCGAGGCCATGGTCGCCGAGATCGCGGCCAGGTTCATCCGGCAGCACGACCCGAGGCGCGAGCGCTGCTGGATCGCCGAGCGCGACGGCGAGATCGCAGGCTCCGTGCTGCTGGTGCGCGACACGGACGCGGTCGCCAAGCTCCGCCTGCTGCTGGTCGAGCCCGGCGGGCGCGGCCAGGGCATCGGCGCGCGGCTGGTGCTGGAATGCGAGCGCTTCGCCCGGGCTGCCGGCTATCGGACGATCAGGCTCTGGACCAACTCGGTGCTGGCGGCGGCCCGGCGGATCTACCAGCGCGCGGGCTACCGGCTGGTCGAGAGCACGCCGCACCGGAGCTTCGGCCACGACCTCGTGGGCGAGACCTGGGAGCTGACGCTCTGAAGGCCACGCGGCCGGTCGAGCCGCGAAGTGTCAAGCGGACGTTGTCGCCGGGTCGGGCAGCGGGGTGGCGGTGGCCCGGTGCGCCGCCATGACCAACCGGCCGAACTCGATGAAGTCGGCCTGGCGCGGCGACGAGCTGCGCCAGGCGAGGCCGATCGTGCGGAAGGGGGCCGGCGGCGTGAACGGCACCACCCGGAGGCCCGAATGGGCCCCGGCCTCGACCGGCAGCGCCAGCGTCGGCAGGATCGTGCCGCCGTAGCCGTTGACCACCATCTGGACCACCGTCGCCAGGCTGCTCGCCCGGAAGTCGTCGGCCTGGTTGGCGCCCGCGGCGTGGCAGAGGCTGAGCGCCTGATCGCGCAGGCAATGCCCCTCCTCCAGCAGCAGCAGCCGCTCGGCGAGCAGATCCTTCTGGGCGACCGCGGCCCGCTGGGCGAGCGGATGGTCGAGCGCGACCGCGAGGTTGAACGCGTCGTCGAACAGCGGCCGGGTCGCGAGGCCGTCGCGCCCGACCGGCAGCGCCAGGATCAAAAGGTCGAGGTCGCCCGCGAGCAGGGCCTCGAGCAGCTGCTCGGTCTGGCTCTCGCGCAGGGACAGCTGCAGCTCGGGGTAGGTCGCGTGCAGCCGGGGCAGAACCTGCGGTAGCAGATAGGGGCCGATGGTCGGGATCACGCCGAGCCGGAGCGGCCCGGCCAGCACCCGGGCGCGGTGGCGCGCGAGGTCGACCAGATCCTGGACCGCCAGCAGGATCTCGCGCGCCCGCCGGGCGACCTCCCGGCCGGCCGCGGTCAGGAAGACGCCGCCCGCGGTGCGCTCGACCAGGACCACGCCGAGCATCGCCTCGAGCTCGCGGACCTGCATGCTCATCGCCGGCTGGGTGACCCGACAGCGTTCGGCGGCGCGGCCGAAATGCAGGGTCTCGGCGAGCGCCACGAAATAGCGGAGCTGCTTCAGGGTCGGCACCATCACCCGGCCCCGGTCAGGGAGCCCGTCGGGCCCGGCGGCGCGCGCCCGGGCCAGCCCATCCCCCGCCGAAGACCCGATCGGACCGCGCGGGGCGCGCCCGTCAGCCAGAGCCCGCGCTCGCCGGGGCTAGAACCCGCATTCGGTCTGGGGCTGGTCGACCCCCAGGGTGTCGAGGTAGGTGGTCGGATGCAGGAACTGCTCGAACGGCGCGGTCGCGATCACCGCATCGCTGGTGTGCAGGACGATCGGCTGCCGCAGCTGATTGTCCCAGGAGCGAAAGCTGCCGGGCGTGCCCTTGTACATGTCGAACCGGAGGTCATCGCCCTTCAGATAGGCCTCGACCCCGGCCAGATCGGCCGAGCCCGTGCGCGCGATCGCCTCGATCACGACCCGCACGGCCGGCCCAGGCCGCCCAGTCGTCGCCGGTCATCCGCCGCTTGGCGCCGCGCTCGAAGCGCTGGTTGAGCTGGGGCGCGCCGTAGCGCTCGAAGGCCCAGTACCAGGCGGCGGGCACCAGGCCGACGCTGCCGATCACCGGCCGCGGCAGGGCGACCTGATAGGGGAAATAACGGCCGAAGTCGCCCTCGGTGTCGGCGACCGCGACCGCATCGTAGTCGACCCCCGAGGTCAGCAGCGCGATGTTGTTCTGCTCGCGCTGGCGCGGATCCTTGGTCGCAACGAACTCGCGGGTGTCGACGATCTTGGCGCCGAAGCGGGTGAAGGCGCGCGCATAGGCGTCGGCGAGGCCCTTGTCCGCGGGCCGCGGGCCGCGCAGAAGCAGGATCTTGTGCCACTGCTTGACCACGGCGAATTGCGCGAGCGCATCGGTCAGCATGGCGAGGCTGGGCGCCACGTCGAGCAGCTGGGGCGCGCAGCCGGCGCCGCGCAGCGCGTCGTCCGGCGCCGAGACGTTGAGCAGCAGAAGATCGCGCCCGCGGGTCGCCTCGACCAGCTTGGCCACGACCGCGCCCGGGGCGTCGACCAGGAAGAAGCGCGCGCCCTTGTCGGCGTAGAGCTGCTCCAGTCCGGCCATGAGCGCCTCGGCATCGGCGCCCTCGACCCGCTCGAGCGCGAAGTTCAGCTTGAGCGCGCGCCCCATGATCCGGCCGTCGCGGAGCGCCACTTGAGCACCTTGGAACGGGTCGATCGCCTCGCGCAGGATGATGTTGGCGTAGGTCTCGATCGGCGCGTAACGCGGATCGTGCTTGATCGAGAGGTAGCCGAAGGTGACGGTCGTCGTTTGCGCCTGCTGGGCCTGGCCGGGCGTCGCCAGCGCCCCGACCAACCCGAAAGCGATGACGGCCAGAGCGGCGATCCTCAGGGCGGGGCGAGCCAGCGACATCACGAACGCCCTCAATCGTCGATCAGCGCGATGTAGGGGACCTGGCCGACCCGCACCGACTTGATGGTCTGCAGCGTCTGCGTATCGATGATCGAGACGTCGTCGGAGAGACCGTTGGTGACGTAGAGCTTCTTCTCGTCGGCGGTCAGCGTCAGCCCCCAGGGCCGCTCGCCGACCAGGATGTATTTGGTGATCTCACGGCTCGCGACGTCGACCACCGCGACGTGGTTGGCGCGGCCGAGCCCGACGTAGGCGGTCTTGCCGTCCTTGGTCATGACCAGGCCGACCGGGGTCACCTGCTCCGGTCGCATGCCCTGCGGCAGGAACGCGATCGAGCCGGTCACCTTGTAGGTCTTGGGGTCGATGATGTCGACCTTGCCGGCGAGCTCGCACGTCACCCAGATCTCGTGCTCGTCGGGCGGGGCCGCGAACCGCCGCGGCCGGGCGTCGACCAGGATGTCGGCCAGGATCTGCTCCTGATCGATGTCGATCACGCTGACCAGGTTGGAGGCTTCGGAGGTGACCCAGACCTTCGAGCGGTCCTTGGTGATCATCACGCCCTCGGGCTCCTCGCCGACCTCGATCGAGGCGACCACCTTGCGATTCTCGAGGTCGTAGATGCTGAGCGCCGCGTCCTCCTCGTTGGACACGTAGAGCTGGCCCCGCTGCCAGTCGATCTTGAACGCCTCCGGATCGGAGATGTAGGGCAGCTGGTCGACCATCTCGAACTTGCTGATGTCGACGATCCCGATCACATCCGAGTCGCCGCAGGCGACATAGATCTGGGTGTGATCCTGGTTCCACTCCATGTGGCGCGGCCGATCGCAGGTCTCGATGGTCCGCATCACGGTGTCGGTCTTGCCGTCCAGCACCGTGATGGTGTTGTCCTTCTCGCTGCTGACGAACACCAGACCGGTGCCCTTGGCAGCGGCTTGCGGCGAGCAGGCGAGCGCGCTCAACGCGACGGCGCACACTCCCGCGACTGACCCAGACGCACGCATTCTTCCTCCTCGGGCTGCCCGGTTCTTCTGATCCTGCGGATCTCCTGGCCTTTCGGCGCCCGGTGCTCGATGCCATAGCTGGCATAGATCCGATCGAAGGTGCCATCGTCCAGCATCGCCTGCACGGCCTCGTCGACCGCCTTGCGCAGGAACCGGTCCGAGCGCCGCATGCCGACCGCGAGATCCCAGCCGAGCTCCGGGACCGCGTCGTAGGCATCGATCAGGCGGACCTTCGCCTCCGGATGCTGAAGATTGTAGTAGCCGGCGCTGAGCGCGGTCACCGCGGCGGCGTCGATCTCGCCATTGGCGAGGGCCTCGAGCATGTCGTCCTCGAAGCCGTAGGGGATCGCGTGGGCACCGTGCTGATCGAGATACATGTACGCGAGCGAGCCCTGCAACACGCCGACCCGGTAGCGGCTGTCCAGGCTGTCGAAGCCCGTGATGCCATCGGCCCCGGGGCGGACGGCGAGCGCCACGCCGCTCCTCTGATACGGCACCGACCAGCGCAGCTGGTTCTCGGCCTGCGCCTCCCGGTCGGCGATCGTGTCCATGATGATGTCGCAATCGACCCGGCGGAAGTGGGACGACAGGGTCACCCACTCCAGCTCCAGCCGGACGCCGAGCCGGTCGGCGAGGACCCGGGCGAGCTCGATCTGATAGCCGGGCCGGTCGCCGCGCTTGCTTGCGAAGGGCAGGGCGTTGGGAGCGGCGCACAGCGAGATGACGCCACGGCGCTGGATGTCCTCGAGCGCGCGCGCGCTGACCTGGGGCGCGAAGCTGAAAGCAGTGGCGCCGGCCACAACCAGCGCCAGCGCGCATCTTTGGCGGAAGAGGTTCGTCGGAGTCATGGTCGACCTCTGAGCGTCGCCTCGGTCGATCAAGGTTTCAGGCTGCGAATGTAGGCCAGGATCTGCTTGATCTGATCCTGGGAGTAGGTCCGACTGAAGGCGGGCATCTTGCCCGGCTTGCCGTTGGTGATCCGGTTGATGATGAACTCGTCGCTGCGCTTGGTGTCCATGAGCTGCGGCCCCCGGCCGGCCTTGCGCCCGCCGTTCTCGTGGCAGAACCCGCAGGTGCCGGCGAACAGCCTTTTCCCATTGATCGGGGCGTCGGTCTGGTTGGCGCCCGCAGCCTGGTCCTGCCCCGTCGTCTCGGTCGCGGGCTTGGCCGCCTCATCCGCCTGCACGGGAGCCAAGGCTGCGGACGCGATCACCCACAGCCCAGCTGCCGCCAGGGCACGCACTCCAGACATTCCGTCCCCTGATGCTCAGAGTTGGTCGAACTCGATGGCCAGGAGCGAAGCTTCTGCCCAACGCTTCATATACGGCAATCCAGACAGTCTTCCAGGGCAAAAGAGCGCCAAAGCGCCACCGGGGTGGGGGCCAAAGCCCCCACCCCATCCTTGGATACGCGGCGATTCGGCTCAGTCGGACAAGCTGAAGACGATCAGCTGACCGCTGTCCTGGGGCATGCTCTTGTAGGGTTCGCCGAACAGACTGCCGTAGCCCTCGCCGACCAGCGAGCCCCAGCCGCTCATGACGGCGACGTACTGCTTGCCCTTGACGGCGTAGCTGATGATGCCGCCGTTGTGGCCGAGGCCGTCGTTGTGCGTCCACAGCTCCTCGCCGGTGGTCGCGTTGTAGGCATGCAGGATGCCGCGCGCATCCGGCACGAACAGGAGGTTACCGCCGGTCGAGAGCAGGCTCGAGAGCGGCGGCTCGGGGAAGTCGATCTCCCACGCCTTGGCGCCGGTGATCGGGTCGCGCGCGTCGACATGGCCGTAAATGACGCCGCCCTTGGGCGGCACGATCGTGAAGTTGGCGCCCATGTTCAGCTGCACGTTCGGCTCGGTGACCGGCGTCGTCTTCACGACCTCGAGGTCCATGCACCACTCGTTGGCGATCTTGTAGTAATAGCCGGTCTTCGGATCGTAGGTGCCCGAGTTCCAGCTGACACCACCAGCGATCGCCGGGCAGAGGTTCTCGTGCGACCCCTCCGCCAGATCCTGCCGGCCCATCACGTGGCCCTGGGCGTCGACGCCCGAGATGAAGTTGCTGTAGTGAACCAGGTTCCAGGCGTTCTTGAAGCCCAGATTCCGGTCGAAGACATAGACGTAGCCGCCCTTGTTCGGGTGCACGATGTACTTCTGACCGTCCTTCTCGAGGAACACGAACTCGCCGGGCGCGTCGTCGAAGTCCCACTCGTCGTGGGGCAGGGTCTGGAAGTAGGTCTTGAGCTTGCCGGTGTCGGGATCGAGCCCGATCACCGAGGACGTGTAGAGGTTGTCGCCCGGGCGGGGGCCTTTGGTCTTCCAGTCCGGCCCGGCCCAGTCGTAGAGCGGGTCGGGATTGGCGGTGCCCCAGAAGACCGTGTTGGTCTCGGGATCGTAGGCGCCCGCCATCCAGCCGCCGCCGCCGCCAATCTTCCAGATATCGTCGCCCCAGGTCTTCTTGGCCTCGTCGGTCCCGCCCGCGGTGAAGAACTCCCAGGCCTGCTTGCCGGTCGCGCCGTCGACGCCGAAGATCGGGCCGCGCCACGGCCACTCACCGCCCTGGGCACCGATGATCACCTTGTCATTGACCACCAGCGGGGCGCCGGTGAAGCCGACCGTCAGCTTCTCGGAATCGATCAGCTTGGTGTCCCAGACCGGGGCCCCGGTCTTCATGTCGACCGCGATCAGACGGCCGTCGACCGTGCCGACGTAGACGTGGCCGTGGCCGAGCGCGATGCCACGGTTGTACGGCGTGTGGGTCTGGGTCGCGATCAGGTCCTCGTTGAGCTCCGGAAAGTAGGTCCAGAGCACCTCGCCGGTCGCGGCGTCCAGGGCGAACAACCGGCTGTACGACGCCGAGTAGTAGAGCACCCCGTCGGCCACCAGTGGCATCGACTGCAGGCCGCGGGTCGAGCGCCCGGGGGTGTGCATCCAGGCAACCTGCAGCTTGCCGACGTTGTCGGTATTGATCTGATTGAGCCCGCTGTAGTGCCAGGACTTGTAGCTGCCATGGTAGGTCAGCCAGTTGTTCGGGTTCTTGTCGGCGTTGACGATCCGTTGCGGATCGATCGCCCAGGCCGCGGTGGTCACCGCTCCCCAGAAGATCACGCCGGTGACCGCACAGGTCACGGCACGCCACCCTACTCCATCGGTCATGTTCGCCTCCTAGACCGGCCACGGCTCGCGCCGCTGGCTCTGTTGCTTCTCAAGATTGGTGGTCAGGCTTACTTAGTCGGGTTGGCCTTCCCCCCAAGACGGCTGCCTCCGCGACCCGTTGGTTGAGTCGCATGCGCACGTCGACCGGCCCGGCCTCCCCCTGTCCGCGCCGGCTGCCCGAATGAGCTTGGTCCTTGCAGCCCCCTTGTCGATTCATGGTTTAGAGGGGATACCGACTCCTGGCAACTACGTTTGCGGGCGGCCGGGGCTGCGGGGCCTCGCCCGCCGGCGACCGTCACGCCGCGCGGAAGCGTCCGAAGTCCCAGTCCTTGCCGGGGGCGGCGGCGAGCAGGGCCTGGGTGTAGGCGTGCCGGGGGGCTTTGAACAGCTCGCCGACCGGGCCCTGCTCGACCACCCGGCCCTGGTGCATGACGGCGATCGTGTCGCAGACCTGGGCCGCGACCCGGAGGTCGTGGGTGATCAGCAGCATGGCGAGCTCGAGGCGCCTGCGGATGGTGTCGAGCAGCTCCAGGACCTGCGCCTGGACCGAGACGTCGAGCGCCGAGACCGCCTCGTCGGCGATCAAGAGCTCCGGCTCCATGGCGAGCGCCCGGGCGATGCAGATCCGCTGCCGCTGGCCGCCCGAGAACTGGTGCGGGAAGCGGCCGAGCGCCTCGGGGTCGAGGCTCACCAGCGCCATCAGCGAGCGCGCCCGGGCCTGCGCCTCGGCGCGCCCGAGGCCATAGTTCATCGGCCCCTCGACGATCGAGGCGCCGATCGTGCGGCGCGGGTTGAGCGAGCGGTAGGGGTCCTGGAAGACGATCTGCACCCGCCGCCGGTAGGGGCGCAGCCGGCGCCGCCCGAGCCGCCCGATCGGCTGCCCGTCGAGAAAGATCTCGCCCTCGCTCGGCTCGATCAGGCGCGCGATGCAGCGGGCCACGGTCGACTTGCCCGAGCCGGACTCGCCGACCAGGCCCAGCGTCTCGCCGCGCCGCACCGCGATCGAGACCCGGTCGGCCGCGCGCACCTCGCGGCCAGTCCGGAACCAGCCGCCCTGGTAGACCTTGGTGAGCTCCACGGTGCGCAGCACGGTCCGGGCCAGGGCGGCGCGCGGCCGCTCTTGGGGGGTGAGGCTCGGCACCGCGCCGAGCAGCATGCGGGTATAGTCGTGGCGCGGCTGCGCCAGCACCTGCGCGGCGGCGCCGAGCTCGACCACGCGTCCCGACTGCATGACCGCCACCCGATCGGCGATCTCGGCGACCACGCCGAAATCGTGGGTGATGAACAGCACCGCGGTCGCGTGCTCCTGCTGCAGCGTCCTGATCAGGCTTGAGAATCTGCGCCTGGGTGGTGACGTCGAGGGCGGTCGTCGGCTCGTCGGCGATCAGGAGCGCCGGCTCCATGACCAGGGCCATGGCGATCATGATCCGCTGGCGCTGGCCGCCCGAGAGCTGATGCGGATAGGCGTGCATGATCGCGGCCGGCTCGGGCAGCTGGACCTCGGCCATGACCTTGAGGACACGCTCGAGGCGCTGGGCGGCATCGAGCCCGGCGTGGGTGGCGAGCACCTCGTCGATCTGGGCGCCGCAGCTCATGACCGGGTTGAGCGCGGTCATCGGCTCCTGGAAGATCATCGACATGGCCGTGCCGCGCAGCTCGCGCAGGCGTCGCTCGTCGACCTGCAGCAGATCCTCGCCTTCGAGGACGATACGGCCCGCGACCGGGCGCAGCTGGCCCTTCGGCAGGAGGCCCATGACGCTGTGCGCGGTCACCGACTTGCCCGAGCCGAACTCGCCGACCAGGCACAGGATTTCCCGCGCGCCCACCGCGAGGCTCACCTCCTCGATCGCGCGGCGGCGATCGGCACCCTCGGGCAGCGCGACCGTGAGCCGATCCAGCTCGAGGACGGGCGCCTCGGCCGGCTCGCTCACGCTGCACTCCTTGGTGCGGTCACGACAGCGTCAGATCCGCTTCGCCAGGCGCGGATCGAGGGTGTCGCGCAGGCCATCGCCGAGCACGTTCACCGCGAGCACGGTCAGCGCCAGAAAAATCCCTGGAAACAGGATGTTGTGGGGAAAGACCTGGAACAGCAGGCGACCCTCGGCCATGATGTTGCCCCAGGTCGGCGTCTCGGGCGGAATGCCGGCGCCGAGAAATGACAAAATCGCCTCGACCAGGATCGCCGACGCGCAGACGTAGGTGCCCTGGACGATCAAGGGTGCGATCGTGTTCGGCAGCACGTGCCGGATCAGGATCAGGGGCGTGGACGTCCCGAGCGCGACCGCCGCCTCGACGTAGGGCTCCTCGCGGACCGAGAGCACGATCGCGCGCACCAGGCGGACGACCCGGGGGATCTCCGGGATCGCGATCGCGATCAGCACGGTCGAAAGGCCTCCGCCCCAGAGCGAGACCAGGCCGATCGCGAGCAGGATCGAGGGGATCGCCATCAGGCCGTCCATGACCCGCATGACGATCGCATCGACCCAGCGGAAATAACCCGCGACCAGGCCGATCGCGAGCCCCACGGCGACGCTCAGCGCGGCGACCGCGATCCCGATGATCAGCGACACCCGGGCGCCGTAGATCACCCGGCTGTAGACGTCGCGGCCGAGGGTATCGGTGCCCATCCAGTGCACCCAGGTCGCCTGCCGGCCGTCCGCGAGATCGACCGTGCTCGCGCTGCCCGGGGTGAGATTGCGATCGGCGGGCGCGATCGCGGCCGGGTCGAGGGTGTGCAGCGCCGGCGCCAGCAGCGCGATCAGCGCCATCGCCAGCAGGATCCCGCCGCCGAACAGCACGCCCGGGTGGCGCCGCAGCTGGCGCCAGCGGTTGGGCGCACGGGCCGCCGCTGCGGCTGCGGCCCGATCGGCCAGAGCCCCGCTGCGCGCGGCGCTCAATAGCGGATCCTCGGATCGAGCAGGGTGTAGCTCAGGTCGATCAGCAGGTTGATCAGCACGTAGACGAATGAGAACAGGAGAATGACCGCCTGGATGGTCGGGTAGTCGCGGGCGAGCACGGCATCCACGGTCAGGCGGCCGAGGCCCGGGATGTTGTAGACGCTCTCGGTGACCACGACGCCGCCGATCAGAAGCGCGATCCCGATGCCGATCACGGTCACGATCGGCACGGCCGCGTTGCGGAGCGCATGGCGCATCAGCACGACCCGGTTGGACAGGCCCTTGGCGTAGGCGGTGCGGATGTAGTCCTCGCCCAGCACCTCGAGCACGCTCGCCCGCGTGATCCTCGCGATCAGCGCGATGTAGATGACGGAAAGCGTGATCCCGGGCAGGATCAGCCGGTAGAGGAACGGCCAGAGGCCGGCCGCCAGGCTGCGGTAGCCCTGGACCGGGAACAGCTTGATCTGGATCGCGAACAGATAGATCAGAAGATAGCCGAGCACGAACACCGGCACCGAGAAGCCGACCACCGAGAAGCCCATCACCAGGCGGTCGGTCCAGCCGCCGTGCTTGTACGCGGCGAGCACGCCGAGCGGCACGGCGACCAGGACGGTGATGATCATGGTGACGGTCGCGAGCGCCAGGGTCGGCCCGACCCGCTGGCCGATCAGCTCGGCGACCTCGGCCTTGAAGAAGAAGGACTGGCCGAGGTCGCCCCGGAGCAGCTTGCCGAGCCAGATCATGAACTGCACGGCGATCGGCTGGCTCAGGCCGAGCTGGTCGCGGATCGCTTCGATCTGCGCCCCGGTCGCGTTGTCGCCGGCGATGATCGCCGCCGGGTCGCCGGGCGTCAGGCGCAGCATCAGGAACACGAACACCGCCACCATGGCGAGCACCGGGATGGTGGCGAGCAGGCGACGGGCGACGAAGGCGAGCATGGGCGGTGCAACCCTCCCACGGGGTCCGGGTCAGCCTAGCACCGCGATCCGGCTCGGGTCACGGCCGGGATTCGCTTCGACCGCGAGGCTGCGTCGTGGCTCACCATCTCCGCCCCGCGCGGCTCAATTTCGCTTTTGCGATACCGAGATCGCGGCAGATCTTGCGCGCGAGGTCATCATCGATCTCATTGTGCCGCGGGACCACCGAGCGCTTGTTCTGCGCCGGATTGTGCCACCAGGAATGCCGACCGCCTTCGCGCACGAACTCACACCCCTGCCGCCTGAGATGCCGCAGGAGGGCCTCTCGCTTCACGATTCAGCGCCCCGAGCGGGCCCTCATAGCGCGATCGCCGTCTCCTCGAAGCCCTCGCCTGCCGCCTCGCGAGCCTCGCGGCGGTTAAGCTCAATCGCCTCGCGCAGGGTGAGCTCGAGGGTCTCGAGCAGTTCTTGTCGGGTCGGCTCCTGACAATTGACGCCGGGAATCTCTTCGATCCAGCCGATCCACCAGGCTCCGGACTTCTTGATCACAGCGGTGTAGGTCTGATCCACGCCAACGTCCTCGCGCTTATGTGCCGCCCGCTCACTCGCTCTTGGCGACGTTCCAGAAGAACGGTGCCGGCCCGTGGAGCACGCCCGAGACGGTGTTGCGGTAGACCATCGGCTGGTACCACTGGCCGACGTAGGCATGGGTCCCGACCTCGAGCGCGCGCACCTGGATCTGGCGGGCGAGCTCGACCTGCTCCTTGGCATCGGTCTCGCGCGCGAAGGCGTCGCGCAGCTTCTCGAGCTCGGGGTCGTTGGGCCAGCCGAACCACGCCTGGTCGCCGGACGCGGTGAGGCCCGCGGTGCTGATCGGATTGAGCACGTCGGCCGCGACCCAGGAGGTCAGGAAGGCGTTCCAGCCACCCTCGGACGGCGGCGCCTTCTTGGCCCGGCGCGAGACCAGGGTCTGCCAGTCCATCGACTGCATGTCGACCTTGAAGCCGCCCTTCTCCAGCAGCTGCTTGGCGACCGGGGCGAGATTGGCCAGCACCTCGAGGTCGGTCGAGTGCATCAGCACCACCGGCGTGCCGTCGTAGCCCGCCTCTTTCAGCAGCTTCTTCGACAGATCGAAGTGCGAGGTCACCAGGGTCTCCGCCCCGGCATCGGTCGCGAACGGCGTGCCACAGATGAACATGGCCGGGCACACCTTGTAGTATTTCGGATTGCCGATCACCGCCTTCAGGAAGTCTTCCTGATTGAGAGCGGCGATCGCCGCCTGGCGGATCTTCTGGTTGTTGAACGGCGGGTACAGCCAGTTCATCCGGAACATGTACTGGTTGCCGAGCGGGTTGTAGTCGAAGATGACGATGTTGTCGTCGGCCTCGAGCACCGGCAAGAGATCATGCGGCGGCATTTCGATCAGGTCGATCTCGCCGTTGATCAGGGCGTTGACCGCGGTCTGGGCGTCCGGGATCCAGTCCCACTCGACCCGGTCGACCTTGGCGACCTTGCCGCCGGCGGCCCAGGACGGCGGCTCGCTGCGCGGCTTGTAGTCCTTGAACCTGGTGAACACGGCCTTGACGCCCGGCTGCCACTGGTCGCGCTCGAACACGAACGGCCCCGAGCCGACGTACTCCGAGATCTGCTCGCTGGGTGGGGTCTCGGCGATCCGCTTGGGCATGATGAACGGCACGTTCGAGCTCGGCTTGGCGAGCGACAAGAGGACCAGGCCGTAGGGCTCCTTGAGCCGGATCTCGAAGGTCTTGGGGTCGAGCGCCTTCATCTCGGCGACGAACGACATCATGAGCTGGCCCATGCTGTCCTTCTGGCCCCAGCGCTCGATCGAGGCGATCGCGTCCTCAGACGTCACCGGCTGGCCGTCGTGCCACAGCAGGCCGTCGCGGAGCGTGAAGGTGTAGATCAGCTGATCGTCGCTGATCTCATAAGAATCAACCATTTGCGGCTGAATCTCAAGCTTGTCGTTCAGCGCGAACAGGGTGTCGTAAACCATATAGCCGTAGTTGCGCGAGATGTAGGCCGTGGTCCAGATCGGGTCGACGATCTTGAGGTCCGAGTGCATGACCACGCGCAGCGTCAATTCCGCCGCCGCCGGCTGCGTGCCCTGGCCGGCCACCACCGCCGCCAGCCCCGCGAGCGCGCCCACGAGCGTCCTTCTCAGCGTCATCTCGATCCTCCCTCGGTCATCAACCGCGCGGCGCGCCGATGCCCAGCCGACGACCGCGCCATCGCCGGCTCAGTCAGCCACAATTCAGCGCGCATGGCCAGCGCGGCTCCGCCACCCCGCCGGCAATTCCGAGGTTGGGCGACCCAAGGTCGCGCGACCGCGTCGGGAGGCCCGAGCCCCGGTCGCTCCGGCTCGAGCGATCGTCGACCGGCAAAGCGCCCAGGCTGATCAGGTCGGTCCAAGATGGTCGCAGCCTTGAACGATCGCGGCGCCTCCACGATCACCGATCTGATGGCGACGCTGGTCGACGACCGCAATCAGCCGCCCAGATCGGCGCGCCGATCGCGGTCCGCGCGGAGCAATTCGGCGCTGTCGGTATGATGCCGGCCGCGGGTCCGGGCGCGCAACCGGGCGGCGGTCGCCCAGAAGTCGGCGGCGCCGGTCCCGAGCAGACGCTCGAGGATCGCCCGATGCTCGGCTTCCGCCGAGCGGCCATGCTGCGCCGCCCGCAGCTTCAGGCGGCGCACGATTTCCGGGTCGACCTTGCGGACGGTCAGCTGCGCCATGTCCGGCTCCACGCGTCTGTTGCCGTCAATGTAGGCAGTGAAGGTTCGGACGATCAAATCCGCGCGCCGGCCGCCTGGCTCGAGCGATGGCCGCCGGCGGCTCAGACGAACAATTTGCGATCGCTGAGATCGGGGTAGAGGCCGGCGACGAACTCGGCGTAGCCGTTGAACAGCTGGGTCGGGATCTGCTCGCCGGTGCCGAGCCGCTTCTCGGTCGCCTGGCTCCAGCGGGGATGCGGCACCTTGGGGTTGACGTTGGCCCAGAAGCCGTACTCGCCGTTGCCGATCGCCTCCCAGAAGCTCACCGGCTGCTTGTCGGTGAAGGTGATCTTCTGGATCGACTTGACGTGCTTGAAGCCGTACTTCCAGGGCACGGCGAGCCGGATCGGCGCGCCGTTCGGCTTGGGCAGCGGCTTGCCGTAGGCGCCGGTGACCAGGAAGGCGAGCTCGTTGGTCGCCTCGGCGACCGTCAGGCCCTCGGTGTACGGCCAGGGATACCAGAACTGGCGCTGGCCGGGCGCGACGTCGGGCTCGAGGAAGGTGTGCATCTCGACGAACTTGGCCGAGCCCAAGGGCCGCGCCAGCTCGACCAGCTTGGCCAGCGGGAAGCCGCTCCAGGGCACGATCATCGACCAGGCCTCGACGCAGCGATGGCGGACCACCCGCTCCTCGAGCGGCATGCGCGCCAGCAGATCGTCGATCGCGAGCGTCATCTCCTTCTCGACCATGCCGTCGATCGTGAGCGTCCAGGGCCGGATCTTGAGCGCCTGCGCCGCGTCGGCGATCCGCTTGCTCGAGCCGAACTCGAAGAAGTTGTTGTAAGTGCTTGTGAGCTCGGCCGGCGTGATCGCGCCGTCGACCTGGTAGCGGGGGTTGCGCGGCACCGGATAGAGCTTGGCCGACGGATCCGCGTCGGCCGCGCGCGCGCCGCCCGCCAAGAGCGGCGGCGCGATCGTGAGCAGGCCGCCGGCGGCGATCCCCTTCAGGAGCCGGCGCCGCTCGGCGAAGACCGTCTCGGGCGTCGCCGCCGCTTCCGGCAGCTGCCAACCGCGTCGAACCCGGATCAGCATGGTCTTGCTCCCCAAATGCGCAGCCACTCACCAGGTGAGATAGCACGCACCCCCCGCTTTGTCCCGGCCGGGCGGCGCCGCGCACGGCCCGGGGCGGCCATGGCCGCGGGCGAATCACCGAATCGTGACAGCGCCGGCGCCCGGATCCGGTGGCGGCCAGGCGACCGACGCCTGATCCGATGCCGGCCGCCCGCCCGCCTCGGCCCCAGCACGAGCCGCAAAAGCCTGACCGCGACCGGCCGCCGCCGGTGCCCCCGCTCAAGCGCTCGATCGCGACCCCTTAACCTTTCGTCAACCCGGCCCAGACAACCTGGCCGCTGTTCGAGAGGTCCATGTGACCCTGGGACTCCCCCCTCCGGGGCTTGCCCGTGGACGGAGTCCCACGGTCGCATGGACCACCCGAAGAAAACATGAACCGGCAATCGTTAAGGGTCTCTTAACGCCAGAACGATCGATCCGCCGATCGTCGTCGAGCGCAGCCGCGGGCGTTTACGCCGCCCGATCCCGCCCGAAGACGGAGCTCGGGTCGAGAGCGCCTGGGCAACCACGGTCGACCTGGATCGGGACCGCCCGCATGGGCTTCAGACCGGTGGCTGCGGACCCGGATCACGCGCCGCAAGGGGACCGGGTCGAGCGCGCGGACGGGGTTGCTGCTTCGGCGCGAACCTGCCACCTCGGAGCGACCGGGTCGCGCACCGACGGGGCGCCATAGCTCGGCGCCTCCTGCGTCGGTGATGCGACCGGGTCGCGGGCGCGGACGGGGCTCTCGGGCTAGTCGAGCTTGGTGAACACCGTCTCGGCCTCGATCCGCTCGACGTCGGCGGGCCGCGGGAAGGGCGCCGGCGCCGGGCTCGCCGGGGGTGCGCGGCCGGCCGATCCGGGCGAAGAAGTCATCGAGGCCGCCATCGCCGCCCGGCAGCATCACCCAGCACATCTTGAGCTCCCGATCCGGGCTCGGGTTGACGAACTTGTGCCGGCGGCCGGCGCCGACATAGACCGTGGTCCCGACCTGAAGCGGATAGCTCTCGCCGTCGATCACCGCCTCACCCTCGCCCTCGAAAAAGAACAAAAGCTCCTCCTGGGCCGGGTGGACGTGCTCGCGGATGTAGGAGTTGGGCGCGATCACCTGGATGCCGGTCGCAAAGCTCCGGATGCCCGGATCCTTGCGATGCGAGACCCGGACCTCGCTGTAGCCATTGGCCGGCACCGGCTGCCAGAAGCTCTCGCCCTGGTCCGGCTGCACCACATGCACCGGCGTCGTCACCTGCTCGCTCATCCCTCGCCTCCCCCGATTGACAAGCTCGTACACGTGTCTGTGCACCCATACATCAGTCATGGCGTTCCAATGGGACGAAGGCAAGCGGCTTCGCAATATCGCGAAGCACGGCTTCGACCCTACAGGCCGATGAGCTGTTCGAGGGGCCGCATGTCGTCGTCCCATCGAAGCGCAACCAGCCCGAGGAGCGCTTTCTGGCGATCGGCAAGGTGGCCGGCAGGTGGGCGACGGTCGTCGACACGCTCCGCGCAGACCACCGCCGCATCATCTCGATGAGGAGCGCACGCGATGCGGAAAGGCGAATCCATGAGGAGCTACACGGCTGAAGAGCTCGAGGCGATGCGGCGCCGCGGCGAGGACCGGACCGACTGGGCCAAGGTCGACGCGATGACCGAGGCCGACCTCGAGCGGGCGATCGCCGAGGACGAGGACGAGCGCGACCTCGACCCGACTGGACGCGCGCCGAACTGGTGATGCCCCGCCCCAGGCAGTCGGTCCACCTGCGGCTCGAGCCCGAGTGCGTCGCTTTCTTCAAAGCCGGCGGCAAGGGCCACATCACCCGCATGCAAGCCGTCCTGCGCGCCTACGTCGACGCCCAGAAACGCCGCCGCGAGGCGCCGCGTGACTGAAGAAGGGAGCGATCCCATGCTGACGACCAAGCGCAAGCCGGCCACGGTCGGCGAGATCCTGGTGAAGGAGTTCATGCGGCCCCTGGGCCTGACGCAAGGTGCCTTGGCCGAGGCCATGGGCGTGCCGCGCAAGCACGTCAATCAGCTCTGCAACGATCGACGAGCCGTAACCGCCCCGACCGCGCTGATCCTCGCGCGCGTATTCGGCAACAGCCCGGATTTCTGGCTCAACGTGCAGCGCCGCACCGACCTGTGGGAGGCGCTGCATTCGCCCCGCGAGCTGGCGCGCATCGAGCGCGCGAAGCCGTTGCCGAGCGCGGCGTGAAGCCGACCGACTGTCGAAGGTCCGCAGGCCATCGTCCTATCTCAATCTTACTTTTCTTTGAGGGAAAGGAGTTTTGATAGAGCATGATTTAGCTCAGCTTCATCCTTCAACGCTTGTGACAATCGTTCTGATAATTCAATTAGGATCACACGCACACTGCCGGCGATTTCTAAGCATTCTTGATCGGATTTGTCATGCAAACCTTGGCTCAAGGCTGCATGCAACAGTAGGAGCGGGTTATGCCCATTAATCAGGAGCGATTGAGGGATACCCTGCTTCACCATCTTGAGCGATTTTGAAAATTGGGTTTCCACAATAGCCGACTCAAGTTCTGATATACCAGGCTGACCAATACCTAGTTTTTCTGCTACTTTGAGGATCTCTGAAATAATTCGACCCTTCTGATTTTCTACCACTCTCCTGTAGTAAACAAAGGCGCCTATTCCGAGTCCTTGGTTTTCACAACGCCTTCCTGACAAAAACAGTTCTCTATCTGGACCGATAAGCTTTATCAAGCGGGCCGGTGTAGGCGGTCCAAATGGAGGGTTCTCTCCAAGCTTATAGCACTTGCTCGGTTCTGTACTGCTTCTTCCCATCAACCCAGCCAGTGCATACGTCTTCGAATTCTTTCGACAATTAGAACAATGATAGATTATGTAGCAATTTTTCCAGTGTTCATCACTTAACACGATTGGTGCGATAGCAGATCGAAAAAAGCGCAGACCGTTGCAAGAATTCGACTTGGACAATGCAGTTGAATGTCTGGCGTGGTCAAAACATCTTGCATTACTCTTTCGACTAACCTTTGCTCAGACAGGTCTCTGATCCTGACCTCCTGGTTCGGCGGCGCGCCCTCTAAAAACTCTGCCAGGGAAAGTGCGTCAGGTTCCTCTGACATTGCTAGTGATGTGTCGAGCGTTGGTTCCACCATTTCCATCTAGCCAGCTCCAGATGACGAAGTCACAGCGCGTTGCGCGTGATCCGCGTCAGGTCTTGCGGGCGCGCATCGGTTCGGCGAACGGATCATCAGATGCCGCATCCTGCGTAGATCACATCGAGGTCGAGGTCCAGGCCCGGAGTTCCGGGGACACGTACCCAATTTTCCGTCCGCTACTCCGGCCGGGAATCACACTCCGCTCCCGGGGTAGATCGCATCGACGTCGAGGGCTAACCCCGGCGGGTCGAGACGAAGGACGCCTCTCCGGCCGATCGAAGTGCGGAACTCCGGCTCCTCGGGGGAGCGATGGTGGTGCACCACGAGACGGCGTTGGGTGTCGACCAGCAGGTAGTGGGCGACGCTCGGCAAGGCGGCGTAGCCGGCGAGCTTCACGGTGAAGTCCTTGTCGCGGGTGCTCGGAGACAGGACCTCGACGACGATCAGCGGCTCGGGCACGAGCAGGCCGTCGGGCACGGCGGCGCAGCTCACCACCACGTCGGGCTCGAAGGCGGTGTCGGCGTCGATCTGGACCTTCGGGCCCGAGACGAAGACTTCGCAGTCGTGGCCGCCTTGGGTCAGTGTCGCGCCGAGCGCATGGTCGATCCGGCGTTTGATGCGGGCGTGCCGGACCGTCTCGGCCGCCATCGCGTGCGCCGGGGCTGGCCCGCGCACAGGCACCGGCTCGCCCTCGATCAACTCCCAGCGCTCGCCCTCGGGGCGGCGGCTCGCCCAGTCCAGGAAGGCTGCGACTGTCATCCGCTCAACCGCGGCATGGCTGGTCATCGACGGCCTCGGATCGGTTCCGCAATATCAAGCCTGGACGAGCGACGACCGGTCAACAGATTGGCGGCGAGTGAGCAGGGTGCGCAAGCAGCCCAGGCGGGGCTCGTCAGGAGTGGGTGAAGCGCGGCTGGCGCTTCTCGAAGAAGGCGCGCACGCCCTCCTGGCAGTCGGCGGTCGCGAACGCCTCGGCGGACAGCGCCAGCGAGCGCTAGATCGCCTCGTCCTCGCTGACATCGAGGGAAAGATCGATCGCGCGTTTGCAGAGCTGGAGCGCCTTGTTCGGGCGCTCGGCCAGCTCCGCCGCCATGCGGCAGGCGGTGATCAGCGCCTCGCCCGACGGGCACGACGCGGTTGACCAGGCCCCAGGCGAGCGCGGTCTGCGGCTCGATCGGGTCGCCGAAGTACATCATCTCCTTGGCGCGGCCCTCGCCGATCCGCCGCGTCACCCGGACCGTGCCACCCGAGCCCGGGAACACGCCGAGCTTGATCTCGGGCAGCGCCAGCCTGGCGTTCGCCTCGACCACCAGCAGATCGCAGCAGACCGCGAGCTCGAGCCCGCCGCCGTAGGCGAGCCCGGCGATCGCCGCGATCGTCGGCTTCGGAAAGTCGTCGACCTTCGAATAGGCCCGGTTCTCGGCCGCGAGCTTCTTGCCGATCACGTCGTCGGCGACCTTTGGAAACTCGCGGATGTCGGAGCCGGCGCAAAACGCGCGCTCGCCCGCCCCGGTCAGCACCAGCGCGCGCGCCTCCGGGTCGCTGGCCAGGCGATCGAGCGCCCGGTCCAGCTGGCGCGTCAGCTCGAGCGTCACCAGGTTGAGCGGCGGGTTGTTCAGGGTCAGGACGGCGACCCCGTCCTCGACCCGGCAATCGATCAGATCGGCGGTCATCGGCTCCTCTCCTGGCGCGTCGAAGCTCCGCCTCTGGCGCGGAACTGCGGCAGCAGGTTCATCGGCTCGGCGCGGAACAGGCGCGGGTCCATCGTGCCGAGCGGCTGGGCGACCCGGAGCTCGAAGCCGATCCGCTCGAGCACGTCGCGGCGGACGTCGATCCCGGCCGCGACCTCGGTCAGCACCAGGCCGTCATCCTCGAGCCGGAACACCGCGCGCTCGGTCACATACATGACCTCCTGGCCGCGCTCGCGGGCATAGCGGCCGTTGAAGGTCAGCTGCTGGACCTCGGGCAGCCATTTTTGGGTCCGGCCCTCCTGACGGAGCCGGAGGCCGCCTTCGCCATCCGGGACCGCGTCCAGGCCGCCGGTCGTGAGGGTCCCGGAGAAGACCACCTTGCGCGCACCCTGGCTGATGTTGATGAAGCCGCCCGGGCCGTTGACGCTCCGGCCATAGCGACTGACGTTGACGTTGCCCGCGCGGTCGACCTCGGCGAACGACAGGAAGGCGAGATCGAGGCCGCCGCCGTCGTAGAAGTCGAACTGGTAGGGCTGGTCGGCCATCATGTCGTAGTTGACGCCGGCGCCGGCGTCCTGGCCGCCGGCCGGCACGCCGCCGATGATGCCCTGCTCGACGGTCAGCGTCAGCTCCCGCCAGAGGCCCTCCTCGGCGGCGACGTTGGCGATCCCGTTCGAGACCCCGAAGCCGAGGTTGACGACCGCGCCCGGGAACCAGCTCGAGGGCGGCGCGGCGCGCGATCACCTTGCGGATGTCGAGCTCGAGGCGCGCGATCGCGGCCTCGGGCGCGCGCAGCTCGCCGGCATAGGCCGGGCTGTAGGGCGTCCGGTAGGTCTGGGGCTGGCCGGGGGCCACGACGACATAGTCGACCACGACGCCCGGGACCTTGACCAGCTTGCCGGGCAGCGTGCCCGCGGCCGCGATCCGCTCGACCTGGGCGATCACGATCCCGCCCCGCCGCCGGGCCGCGGTCGCGATCGAAAAATTCTCGCCGAAGAACGCCTCGCGCTCCATCGTGAGGTTGCCGCGCTCGTCCGCGGTGGTCGCCCGGATCACCGCGACGTCGACCGGGAGCGCCTTGTAGAGCAGGACCTCCTCGCCGCCGAGGGTCAGGAGCTCGACCAGGTCGTCGACCGCACTCGGGCTCTGCCGGCCGCCGCCGTGGCGCGGGTCGACGAAGCTGTGCAGACCGGTGGTCGTGAGCAGGCCCGGGCGGCCGGCCGCCATGTCGCGCATCAGCTGCGAGAGCGTGCCCTGGGGCAGGGTGTAGGCCTCGATCCGGTCGGCGAGCGCGAGCGCCGCGAAGCGCGGGCAATTGTTGAAGCCGCCGCTGATCACCCGCCGGGCGAGCCCGGGCTCGGCCAGAAGATTGAAGCCGGTGGTCTGCCAGTCACCGAGCGAGACGACGCTGATCAGGGTCAGGTCGCGCGGCGCCCCCTCGGCGCGAAAGCGCGCCGCCAGCGCCTCGATCACCGCCTCCGGCACGGCGTGGCCGCCGCCCGAGCCGCCGAACAGGACCGCATCGCCGGCGCGCACCAGACTGGCCGCCACCGGCGCATCGATGAAGGCCACCATCCTGAGACCGCCAAGCTCCCGGTTTCCGGCAGGATGACCGGTTCCGGCCGGCCTGTCGAGGCCCGCAAGGCCGCTCGCAGACCGGCAACCGGTCGATCGATGTTGGCGGGACGCTGCCCGGCTCAGAGTTTGTGAATCAATCGAGCCCGCGAAAAAATGCCCATTGCAATCATTGGCATTTTCTGGCGCATTCTTTCACAGGCTCTCAGGGCTCGCCGAGCGCGACCATGCCCTTGTCGGCGAGGTCCTGCAGGAAAGCGGTGACGTCGGTCTCGATCTGCGCCCGCTCGGCGGCGAAGGTCGCGGCCAGGTCGTCGATCACCGCCGCGACGCTCCGCTGGCCATCGCAGCGCTTGAGGATCTCGACCGCGACCGGGTCGGGCATCAGCACCCGCTCCGGGGCGAGCAGCACCCAGACCTTGCGGGCCTCGTCGAAGCGCAGCTTGACGCCGCGCGGCAGCGCCGGCACCAGCCCGGCGCGGACCTCGACGCGCGCGCTCATGCGCCCGCGGGATCGAAGGCGCCGGGCGGGATCCGCCCGGGGGTGACATAGGCGTGCTCGAGCGCGTCGAGCTGCGCCCAGAGGACGTCGCATTTGAAGCGGAGCGCGTCCAGCACCGCCTGCTGCTGGTCCGGGCGCCGCGCCTCGCGCTTGACGTAGTCGAGGGCGAAATTGGCATCGCGCGGCGCCTGGCTCAGGCGCTTCTCGAAATAGGCGAGCGTCTGCGGGCTGACGAAGTCGTAGCTCGCGAGCATGCCCGCGACCCGGTCGGCGATGATCGTCGGCGCGAACATCTCGGTCAGCGACGACGCGATCGCCTCGAGCAGCGAGCGCTCGCGCACGAACTGGACGTAGGCCTGGACCGCGAACCGGGTCGCCGGCAAGAGGCCCGCGGTCGAGACCACATAGGTGCGCTCCAGGCCCAGGCCATCGGTCAGCATCAGCCAGCGCTCGATGCCGCCCTCGCCGTCGCGCTCGCCGTCGTGGTCGATGATCCGCTGGCGCCAGGCGCGGCGCAACCCCGGGTCGTCGAGCCGGGCGAGCAGGGTCGCGTCCTTGATCGGGATCTGGGCCTGGTAATAGTAGCGATTGAGCGCCCAGGCCTGGACCTGGGGCCTGGTCAGCTCGCCGTTCTTCATGGCGATGTGGAACGGGTGATGCCAGTGATAGCGTTGCTCGCCGAGCTCGCGCAGCGCCGCTTCCAGCCCGGCCGGGCTCAGGATCTCGGTCACAGCTCAATCTCCATGCCGTCGTGGGCGACCTCCCAGCCGGCGGCCGTGACCCGGGCGCGCTCCGGGGAGTCCTCGAGCAGGATCGGATTGGTGTTGTTGATGTGCAGATAGACCCGGCGACCGAGCGTCAGCCCCCCGAGCGCGGCGAGCGAGCCCTCGGGGCCCGAGACGCTGATGTGGCCCATGCGGGCGCCGGTCTTGACCCCGGTCCGGCTCCGGATCATCTCGTCGTCGGCCCAGAGGGTGCCGTCGAACAACAGGAGATCGGCGCCCTCGAGGCGCGCCGCCAGCGCCGGCGTGACCCGCGCGCAGCCCGGCACGAAACAGACGCGGACGCCATGGTCGCCGTGCAGCTCGAGGCCGATCGTATCCTCGGTCTCGGCGCCGATCGCGAGCGCAGCGTCCTCGAGGTAGAGCGCCACCTTGCCGGGCACCGCGAACGGCACCACGCGGAGCCCCGGCAGGACCTCGGCCGGCTGCTCGAGAGCCAGTCGGTGCCTGGTCACGTAGTCCGGGTTGAGCACGTTGAAGATCGGGTTTTGGGCGAGGACCTCGAGGATCGCGCCGGTCGCGAACAGCTCGAACGCCTGACTCTCACGCAGACTGAGCAAACCCGCGACGTGGTCGACGTCGCCATTGGTCAGGACGACCGCCCGGATCGGGCTGTGGCGGGGTGCCGCCTTGGGGTGCAAGGCCGGCGTCGCCAGGATCTGCTGGCGAAGATCGGGGGCGGCATTGAGCAACGCCCAACCCTGACCCTCGACGGTGACCGCGAGCGAGCACTGGGTGCGCCAACGCGCCGCCGGCTCGCCTCGCCACGCGCGCTGCCCGACCGGACAGGCGCTGTTCCATTGCGGAAAACCGCCGCCGGCGGCGGCGCCCAGGACGATGATCCGCATCACTGCCCGGAGCGCACGACCGCCGGCGTGCCGGCCGGCCTAGAGGTCGGCTGGGAAATAGGCGTTGATCTCGCAGCCGCAGGCAATCTCAACGATCTTGGGCGTACGCCACTGCATCAGAATCCTCCCTGGTTGTCGAGCATGGGCCATCCCATGGATGCCAAGGCTTCTTAGGCCAAATGCACCCCGAATGCCACAGTTTTCGAGGCCCGCCGTGCGCGGGTCAGAAGCGGACGGGCAGCGCCGGGCGCGGCGCGGCTGGACGACCTCGCTCGTCTGCTCTAATCCCAGCAGGGGAGGGTTCTGCGATGCCGATGACTGCAACCCGGTCCGGCCGGCCGGACCGGCGCCGGGGTGGGCACCGCCGGTGGTGGCTCGGGCTGCCGGTGGCCGGCTGCCTGCTCCCGGCTGTGCTCGCCGCCACGGCGAACGCCGGCGGCAGGACGATCGAGGGGACGATCCGGGTCGATCCGGCGCTCGCCGGACAGATCGGGTCCGGGGATCGCCTGGTCATCAAGCTGTTCCACCCCCGCGCCGGCGTCGAGCTCGATCCTCAATATCGAACCATCGACCACTTCAGCCTGCCGTTCGACTTCACCGCCACGCCGGCGACCGACATGAGCGGGCGGACCAGGTTTCAGGACTACGTGATCGAGGTGTTCACCGATAAGGATGGCGACGTGCTCAAGCTGGCACCGGGCGAGCTCGGGGCGCGCACAGCCGGCCCGGTACCCCTCGGCACCACCGGTCTGGTGCTGGAGCTGAACAGGCTGCCCGAGTAGCCGACCGGCTGCCGGGGCGGCAACCGGACGGCTTGGGCATCAATCTCGAGAGTTGGAGCGGATCGCCGGGGCCTCGGCGCTCGCCTCCGAGACGCCCCGGCGACGCCAGGTGAACACAAGCCGTCGGCAGCCAACCGCTAGCGCCGCCGACTGGTCAACTCGAGCGGCAGCTCGAGCTGGTGTTGCCGGTAGCGCTCCAAGAAATCGCCGACCGCGTAACGTACGAGCCAGGCGAGGGACACACGATGCTCCTCGGCCAGAGCCGACAGTTGCTCGTAGTCCCGCTCGTCGACGCTGACCGTGACCCGCGTGGCCAGCTTTTTCCCCCGCCTGGCTCGCACAGCAGTCTTGTCCTCCCAAGCCTGCATCACTTTGGTGAACGGGTCTGCACACTACTGCACTCCGCAGCCGTCGTCAAGCACCACTTCGACCTTTTTGCACGATTGATTGTCGTCGACCCGGTCGAGCGCGCCGCGACCTGGTAAATCCGCCGGCCGGGCAGGTCCTGCACAGAACAGAACGCCACTCCACTCCGGTCAATTTTAGGCGCTTTTTGGATCGTCGACGCGCGACGGTCGGCGCTCGCCGGTCAGGGGCGGGGGAAGCGGGCCTCGAGCTCCCGGACCTCCGGCGCCGTCAGCGGCCGGACGGCGTGGCCCTGGAGCAGCAGGAACAGCTTGGCCGTGGCCTCGAGCTCCTCGACCGCGCCGACCGCCGCCTCCAGGCTGGCGCCCGCGACCACCGGGCCGTGATTGGCGAGCAAAACCGCGGCGTGCCGGGCGGCGACCTGGCGGACCGCGGCCGCGAGCCGCTCGTCGCCCGGCGGGAAGTAGGGGATCAGCGGCAGCCGGCCGACCCGCATCACGTAATAGGCGGTGAGCGGCGGCAGGACGTCGTCGGCATCGATCCCGGCGAGGCAGGAGACCGCGACCGAGTGGGTCGAATGCAGATGGACGATCGCCCGCGCACTCGTGCGCATCTCGTAGACGCAGCGGTGCAGGAACGCCTCCTTGGACGGCGGATCGCCGGCGATCAGGCGGCCGTCCGGGTCGAGCCTTGCGATCCGCGCCGGGTCGAGCCGGCCGAGGCGCGAGTTGGTCGGCGTGATCAGCCAGCCGTCGTCGAGCCGGACGCTGATGTTGCCGGTGCTGCCGTGGGCCAGGCCCTGGCCGGTCAGGAACGCGCCGAACCCGGCGATCTCGTCCCTGAGCTTGGCGTCGGTCGTCACGGCGCCCGCTCGAACGCCTTGATGAAGAAATCGGGCGCGCCGAAGTTGCCCGACTTGAGCGCCAGCAGGAGCTCGGGCGTGCCGAGGCTCAAGGTCCAGGGCACCCCCGGGTCGATCGGCGGGCCGATCTTGAGCGCCTGGACGCCGAGCGCCTCGACCACGGCGCCCGCGGTCTCGCCGCCCGCGACCACCAGCCGGCGGACGCCCTGCGCGATCAGACCGCGCGCGATCGCCGCCATCGCGGTCTCGACCACCGCACCGGCGCGCCCGCGCCCGAGCCGCGCCTGGACCCTGGCGACCTCCTCGGGCGCGGCCGAGGAGCTGAACAGGATCGGCCCCTGGCCCATGTGGCGCTCGGCGAAGGCCAGCGCGTGCTCGATCTCGGCGCCGTCCTCGGCGAGCTTGACCGGGTCGAGCGTCATCGCAAGGCGGCCGGCGGCGCGGTGGCGCTCGACCTGGGCGAGCGTCGCGGCCGAGCAGCTGCCCGAGAGGATCGCGGCGTGCCCCTCGACGTGCGGCAGCGCGTCCGCCGGCCGCGATTCGTCGAGCTTGCCCCGGCGCCGGAAGTTCGCCGGCAGGCCGATCGCGATCCCCGAGCCGCCGGTGATCAGCGCGAGATCGGCGGCACCGGCGCCGAGGTCGACCAGATGCCGCTCGCAGAGCGCATCGGCGATCACCTGCCGGATGCCCTGCGCGCCAAGCTCGGCCAGGCGTGCCCGGATCGCGTCCGGCCCGCGATCGACCACGGCATAGGGCAACAGCCCGACCGGCGCCCGGCTCTGCCGCTGCAGCACCCGCACCAGGTTGCTGTCGGTCATCGGGGTCAGCGGATGGTGGCGCATGGGGCTGTCCGAGAGCAGCTGCTCGCCCACGAACAGATGGCCGAGATAGACGCTCCGGCCGTTCTCGGGCAACGCCGGGCAGGCGATCGTCAGCTCGGCGCCGAGCGCCGCCAGCAGCGCCTCGCCGACCGGCCCGATGTTGCCCTCGTCGGTGGAATCGAAGGTCGAGCAGTATTTGAACAGGATCTGCTCGGCCCCCCGGGCGCGGAGCCACTCGAGCGCCGCCAGCGACTGCCGGATCGCGTCCTCGGCCGGGATGGTGCGCGACTTGAGCGCGACCACGACCGCCTGGGCGTCGCTTGGATCGACCTCGGGGCCCGGGACCCCGATCAGCTGCACGGTCGCCATGCCGTGGCGCACCAGCATGCTCGCGAGGTCGGTCGCGCCGGTGAAGTCGTCGGCGATGCAGCCCAAAAGGAGTGGCTTCGGCGGGAGGGACGTTGGCGGGAGGGACATGGGCGATCCGCTATTCTATGGTAGCGTCCGGTTCTTTCTAGCGCAGTCGCCCCCGGCTGCGCCAAGCCCAAATCCGCCGGCCGGCGCCGGCATCGTTCGAGGGAGGCCCCGTATGCGCATCGTGATCACCGGCGGCGCCGGCTTCATCGGCAAGAAGCTCGCGCGCGCGCTCCTCGCCCGCGGCACGCTGATGGATCGGAACGGCACCGTGCAGTCGATCCGGACGATCACGCTGTTCGACGTGGTCGAGGCCGACGGCCTGCCCGACGATCCGCGCCTCGAGACGACCGCCGGCGACATCACCGACCCCGCCGCGGTCGACGCGCTGATCGGGCCGCGCACCGACGGCGTGTTCCATCTGGCCGCGATCGTCAGCGCCAATGCCGAGCAGGACTTCGACCTCGGCTACCGGGTCAACCTCGACGGCACGCGCCACGTCCTCGAGGCCTGCCGGGCGCTGCCCGAGCCGATCCGGCTGGTGTTCGCGAGCTCGGTCGCGGTCTATGGCGGCGAGATGCCGGCGGTCCTCGACGACACCACGATCCTGACCCCGCAGACCTCCTACGGCGCCCAGAAGGCGGCCGGCGAGCTCTTGCTCAACGACTACGGCCGCAAGGGCTTCGTCGACGGCCGCGCGCTCCGCCTGCCGACCATCGTGGTCCGCCCGGGCAAGCCCAACAAGGCGGCCTCGACCTTCGCGAGCTCGATCATCCGCGAGCCGCTCGCCGGCCAGGAGGCGGTCTGCCCGGTCGAGCGCGATGCCGAGATGTACATCCTCTCGCCGCGCCGGGTAATCCGGGCGCTGACCCACGCCTTCGAGCTGCCGGCCACGGCCTTCGGCATGACCCGGATGCTGACCCTGCCCGGGATCACGGTCTCGATCGGCCAGATGGTCGACGCGCTCGCCGGGATCGCCGGCGAGCGGGTCGCGGGCCGGATCCGCTGGCAGCCCGACCCGGTCATCCAGAAGATCGTCGCCGGCTGGCCGGCCCGCTTCGATGCCAGGCGCGGGCGCCGGATGGGCTTCGAGCCGGACGCCGATGTCGGCGAGATCATCCAGGCCCACATCGAGGACGAGCTCGGCGGCAACATCGCGTAGCCGTCATCGGCATTTCGGGGTAGACTGCGACCATGGCCGACGCGGCCGAGAAACTGATGACCGTGGCCGAGTTCCTGGAATGGGACGACGGCACCGATACAGCGCTACGAGCTGATCGGCGGGCCGCCCGGTCGCCATGGCGCCGGTCAGCGCCGGCCACTCGATGATCGTCGTCGAACCTGAGCCACGTGCTCGAGATCGCGGCTCGAACGCCCTTGCTATGTAGGCATCGAGGCCGGCGTGGTCCAGCGTCCCGACCGTGAGCGACACCTTCTATGAGGCCGACATCGTCGTGAGTTGCACGCCCGTCGCAACAGGGCATGGCGAGCCATTCCGGATCCCGTGTTGATCGATTGAAATGCTGTCGCCCTCGACCATCGAGCGTGATCGCGGACGCAAGGCCTACGACTACAGCCAGATCGACTCCGTCCAGGAGATCGTCCTGGTGTCGAGCGAGCAGCGTCATGTCGTGATCTGGCGGCGCCGCGGGACGAAGTGGGAAGTCGAGAACCTGATCGGCGACGCCACGCTCGAGCTGGAGGCTGTGGGCGTCACGCTGCCCTTTGCCGCGATCTATGCCGGACAGCGGCGTGTAAATCGCGCGCGGGTGGTGGCCATGGCGGAGTTCGCGACCAAAGCCCTCGGCCCCGAGGCCGACGTGATTGCGCCGGATGGCTGCGAGGTGCGGATTCTCGCGACCACCCCGCGCGGCAGCATGGCGCATTTCACTCTCGGCCCGGGCCAGACCGCGCACGCGGTCGCCCATCGCACGGTCGAGGAGGTCTGGTATTTCCTGACCGGACAAGGCCGGATGTGGCGCCGGCTGGGCGAGCACTCGGAGATCGTCGAGGTGGCCCCGGGGACCTCGATCGCGATCCCGACCGGCGCCTGGTTCCAGCTGCGCAACGACGGTGACCAGCCGCTCTCAGCGGTCGCGGTCACCATGCCACCCTGGCCGGGCGAGGACGAGGCCTACTTCGTCGACGGCGCCTGGGAGCCGAACGTCGACTAGGCCAACCGCGCCTGGCCGGCGCGACGCGCGGGGCTGGTCGTCGGTGCCGTCCGATCGATGGGGGCGGCTGCCATGCGGCAGCAACACCGCTACTTGGCGGCATGGGATGGCTTGGTCGGCCGGTGGAACTCCATACCGCTGCCATCGGACAAGGACAGCACCAGCCGGCCAGGCGTGACGGCGAAGGTCGCAGCCTTGGCGATCTGGGTCAGATACTCCTGCTCCAGCGCCATGGCCGTCTCCGGCGCGCAGGCTTTCCGGGTCGAGCCGGGGTCGGACACCTGGATCCGATCGCCCGTGACGGCCAGCGAGGCGAAGTAGCTATTGCAACCGGCGAAACCGGACAGACGGCCGCGGCCGAGGTCGAACCTGGCGGTGATCCCGCTCGCCGCCCATTCGGCCTCGGTCTGATCGCTGGGGCTGACCCGCGCAAGCACCCACTCGCCCTGGTCGAGGCGTTCGGTCAGCTTGTGCTCGGACGCGCCGCCGGCTTGCTTGCTCAGGACCCGGATCAGCGTCGGCTTCACCGTGTCGCCCAATTCGGCCACGCTGACTTCCGACGGATCCTCGACCAGCAGCTGGTAGGCGAACCCCGGCTCGTAGGTGAAGCCCGTGATCTCGCTCGGGCGCGTGATCCACACGTCGCCCAAATCATCCGTGACCCTGACGCAGGCGCCCGGCGTCCCGTCGGCGCAGTCGACCGGGTCCGGAGCGATCGTCAACCGCCGCTCGGCGGGTTGGTATTGGGCGCAGCCCGCCAGAATCAGCCCGACCGCGAGCGTGGCCACGCCGAGGTCGAGCCCGACCGCGCTTCGACCCGACGGCTTCGATCTGTGCGCCACCCGGTTCATTCCGCCTCGTCTCCGTTCTTGGGGCCGGCCACCTTGGCCCCGGTGAAGCTCTCATAGACCTTGACCAGGCCGGCGTCGTCGATCGGCCCCAGACCCTGGGCCGCGGCCATCATCACCACCTGATAGGCGGCCGCCGCCATCGGCAGCGGCATCTTCAGCGCCTTGCCGGTGTCGAGCACGAGGCCCAGGTCCTTGACCCAGATGTCGACCGCACTCTTGGGCGTGTAGTCGTCCGCGAGCATGTGCGGCACCCGGTTCTCGAACATCCAGCTGCCGCCGGCAGCCCCTCGGATCACCTCGTAGAGCACCTTGGGATCGGCGCCGAGTGCGACGCCGAACGCCATGCCTTCGGCCGCGGTCACCAGGTTGATGCCGGCCAGCAGCTGGTTGACCGCCTTGACCGTCGAGCCGATCCCGGGCTGGTCGCCCAGCCGGTGGACTTTTCGGGAACAGGCTTCGAGCGCGGCACCCGCGGCGGCGAACGCCGCTTGCGGCCCGGAAGCCATGATCGTCAGCTGGCCGGCCTCGGCGCCGATCGCGCCGCCACTCACCGGCGCATCGAGCAGGTGCAGGCCGCGCGCCGCGAGGCGCTCGCCGAGGCCCCGCACATAGCCGGCCGGCACCGTGCTCGAGAGCACGATGGTGGCGCCTGCGGGCAACGCTTCCAGCGCCCCGTCGGCGCCGAACAGGACCGCCTCGACCTGGGCGTCGTTGACCACCATGACGACCAGCACGCCGGCGCCCGCGGCCGCCGCGCGCGGGCTCGCTGCGGCCTCGCCGCCCTGCTCGACCAGCTGGTCGAGCGCCGGCTGCTTGAGGTCGAAGCCGGTCACGGCGAAGCCCGCCCGCAGCAGGTTGGCGGCCATGCCGGCGCCCATGGCGCCGAGCCCGATGAAGCCGATTCGCGTCAGCTGCGGCATGCTCGATCCCCCCTCGCGAGCGAAGGTCGGCTCGCGGCCCCGAAGCTAGCCAAGTCCTGGCCCGGCCACAACCGAGGCGCTCTGATGCCACGCCATCCGAGCGCCGGGATCGCGAAACTTCGGCGGTCGTGCTACAGTTGAGGATGATTCGCGGGCCCACCGGCGAGGGAGGCAATCATGAGGCTCGGAACCTGCTCTGCGAGGCTTCGCCCGATACTGATGGGCGCCCCGTTGCTCGGCGGGCTGGCGCTCGGCGCCCTGCCCGCCGCGGCGGCCGAGATCTCCATGTCCTGCGGCGCCCAGGACATGGAGATGCGCCTCTGCCAGGAGGCGGCGGACGCCTGGGCAGCCGAGAGCGGCAACAGCGTCAAGGTCGTCCGCGGGCCCGAGCGCAGCAACGAGCGCTATTTCCAATATCTCGACCTGCTCGGCCGCGGCGACCCCGGCCTCGACGTCCTCGAGATCGACGTGATCTGGCCGAGCGCGCTCGCGGACGAGCTGGTCGATCTGGGCCCGCAGATCGCGCCCGAGGTGTTGAAAGAGCACCTGCCGGCGATCGTCGCCAACAACACGGTCGACGGTCGCCTGGTCGCCATGCCCTGGTTCACCGACGCCGGCATGCTCTACTACCGGAAAGACCTGCTGGCCAAATATGGCGCGCCGGTACCCGAGACCTGGGCCGAGCTCGCCGACACCGCGCTCATGATCCAGGAGGCCGAGCGCGCCGCCGGCCACCCCGACCTCTGGGGCCTGGTGTTCGAGGGCCAGGCCTACGAAGGGCTGACCTGCAACGCCCTGGAGTGGATCAACGCCTACGGCGGCGGCACGATCGTCGATCCCAAGGGGCAGATCACGGTCGACAACCCGGCGGCTGCGCTCGCGCTCGGCGAGGCCGCGGCCTGGGTCGGGACGATCGCGCCACCGCGGGTCACCCAGTTCGTCGAGGAGGACGCGCGGATCACCTTCGAGCGCGGCAACGCCGTGTTCATGCGCAACTGGCCCTATGCCTGGTCGCTGCTCCAGGCCGGGGACAGCCCGCTCAAGGGCAAGGTCGGCGTCGCGCCTTTGCCCAAGGGCGGTGCCCATGGCCGCCACAGCGCCGTGCTCGGCGGCTGGCAGCTCGCGGTCTCCAAGCATTCCAGAAACCAGGCGGCGGCGATCGACCTCGTGCGCTATCTGACCAGTGCTGCCGAGCAGAAGCGGCGCGCGATCCAGGGCTCGTTCGCGCCGACCATCGCCAGCCTCTACCAGGACCCGGAGGTGCTGGCCGCGAATCCGTTCTTCGCCGACCTCGCCAAGGTCCTCGAGGACGCGGTGGCGCGGCCGTCGGCGGCGACCGGCGCGCAATATGCCCAGGTCTCGACCCAGTTCTGGGAAGCCGCGCACGCGACCTTGAACGGCTACGGCACGGCGCGCGACAATCTCGCCCGCCTCGACGGCCGCCTGCGGCTGCTGCACGCGCGCGCCGGCTGGTGAGCGCCGGGCGCCGGGCTACCGCCGCGCGATAGGCAGCGCGCGGCTTTGCTGCTACACTCCGGCGCTGGCGCCGAAGGAAGCCGCGCATGGAAGTCAAGACCGTCGAGCGCCGGCTCGCCGTCATCTTCGCGACCGACATGGTCGGCTACAGCCGGTTGATGGAGACCGACGAGACGGGCACGCTCGCGCGCCTGCGGGCGCACCGGCTCGAGCTGATCGACCCGGCGATCGCCAAGAACCGGGGCCGGATCATCAAGACCACCGGCGACGGCATGCTGGTCGAGTTCGCGAGCGTCACCGAGGCCGTCCAGTGCGCCGCCGAGATCCAGCGCCAGATGGCCAAACGCAACGCCGACCTGCCGCCGGACCGCTGGATCCAGTTCCGGATCGGGATCAACCTCGGCGACGTGATCATCGAGGACGACGACATCTTCGGCGACGGCGTCAACATCGCTGCCCGGCTCGAGGGCCTGGCGGACGCCGGCGGCATCTCGGTTTCGCAGGCGGTCCGAGAGCAGATCGGCGACCGGCTCGACGTCGCCTTCGAGGATCTGGGCGAGCAGACCGTCAAGAACCTCGCCCGGCCGATTCGCGTCTTTCGGGTGCTGCTCGAGGGCGTGGGCACGCCGCCCCGACCCAAAGCAAAGGCAGTGGCCGCCGGCACCGCCACGGACAAGCCGGCGATCGCGGTCCTGCCGTTCGTCAACATGAGCGGCGATCCTGAGCAGGAGTTCTTCGCCGACGGCCTGACCGAGGACATCATCACGGCGCTGTCGCGCTTTCGAGACCTGCTGGTGATCTCGCGCAACTCGGCCTTCGTGCACAAGGGCAAGGCGGTCAAGATCCAGGATGTGGCGCGCGAGTTGGGCGTCCAATATGTCGTCGAGGGCAGCGTGCGCAAGGCCGGCAACCGGGTCCGGGTCAGCGTCCAGCTGGTCGACGGCCAGACCGACCGGCACATCTGGGCCGAGCGCTACGACCGCGAGCTTGAGGACATCTTCGCGATCCAGGACGAGGTCACCGCAGCGATCGTCGCCACGTTGCCGGGGCGGGTGGAGCAGGCGACCCACGACCGCGCCGACCGCAAGCCGACCGACAGCATGGCGGCTTACGAGCTCGTGCTCACCGGCAAGGTCCTGCACCACCGCTCGGCTCCGGAGGCGAACACCGAGGCGCTTCGGCTGCTCGAGCGGGCGATCGCGCTCGACCCCAAATACGCCCACGCCCACGCCTGGAAGGCCTGCGTCCTGGGCCAGACCTGGGTCAACGGCTGGTGCGAGGATCGCGACGCCACCTGGAGCCGCGTGGTCGAGCAGCTGCAGATCGCGCTCGCCCTCGACGACAACGACAGCGACGTCCACCGCATCCTGGCCGCGGTCAGCCTGGCCTCCGACGACCACGACAAGGCGAGGTACCATCAGGAGCGCGGTCTCGCCCTCAACCCCAACAACGACCTTATCGTGGTCCAGCAGGGCGAGCTCCTGACCTGGCGCGGGCGCGCGGACGAGGGGATCGAGTGGATCCAGAAGGCGATGCGTCTCAATCCCTACCACCCCGAGCGCTTCTGGAACCACCTCGGCCGCGCCTATTTCGTCGCCCGCCGCTACGCCGAGGCGATCGAGGCCTTCGGGCGCATCACCCGGCCCGACGCCACTCATCATGCCTTTCTCGCGGCCGCCCACGCGCAGCTGGAGCATGCCGCGGCGGCGCGGGTCCATGCGATCGAGGTGCGCACGCGCGACCCCGGCTTCACCGTCGAGGGCTACCTCGCGACCCTGCATTACAAGCAGCCGGCCGACCTCGAGCACCATCGCGCCGCCCTCCTCAAGGCCGGGCTCGACTAGCGCCGCTCCGCACCGGAACCCGCGACCTCGACCAGCGCGACCGCAACGCCCGAACGACGAATCGAGCGCAAATCGGCGCGGGTGGCCCGGCGCAGAGCGGATGGCTCGGCCCTTTTGGGCAATGTTCTGCTGATCGCGAGCTTCTTCGTGCTCGCAGGCGACTTCTGGGACCAGCTGCGGGCGCGGTTCATCGACGGCGCGGGGGGCGCGGCTTCCCGGCGAGGACCAGGCGACCTGGACCGGCGGCTGCAGGCAAAGGGGGTAAAGTGGATTTCGCGCTCGACTTCGTCGCGAGACTGGCCGGCGTGCTGCTCGACGCGGCGCCGGTGCTCATTCTCCTCCTGCTCCTGATCGTGGGTCTGGCGATCTTGATCGGACGGGGGGAGGGCTGGTCGCTGTCGGACAGCATCTATTTCGGCTTCATCACGGGGACGACCGTCGGCTACGGCGATTTCCGTCCGAAGCGCCTGGCAGGCAAGGCCATGGCGATCGTCATCGCCTACGTCGGCCTGATCCAGATCGGCATCGTCGTGGCCCTGGCCGTACACGCCGCCGCCAAAGCCTATGAAGTGCGCGAGGGGCACGCGCCGGACCCGCTCTCATCGGCAGAGCATCCAATAGAAGCAAGGCATCTCGATGGCTGACCTGGTCCAATCAGCGCCCTCGGTCGGCGGTGGCCGGCGTTGATCCGGGGGCCTGGGGAGTGCGCGCGACCTTGCGGGAAGGGTCCGGGACCACTAGAAGGGTCTGGGACCACTACAAGGACGCCATGACCTGGCTCGTCTCCACCGGTCGAACTGCGCCCAGCCGACGACGACGGCTCGACTGAGCGCGCCCCGGCGGCAACCCGCCGACCAACGACCCTCGGCCCGATCCCCGATCGGGCGACCCGGGAGACCAGCCGTGCCTTCCTCAGATCAGGCCCATCCGGCGCCGTTTCTCGCGCCGTTGCGGTCGGCGGCAGCGCCGGCGGCTCCAGGCGCCTTTTCCCCATTCCCAGCCCATGAGGATGCCATGTCGACGCACGCGCAAAACCGACGTACCGGCCCCTGCCAGGTTCCAGATCCGGGGTCGGGAGGCGGTCATGCACCAGACGAGGTTACTTAGTGGCGCCGATGCGCCGGCGTTCCAGGCGCTCCGGCTGGAGGCGCTCGCGCGCCACCCCGCGGCCTTCGCCGCCGCGCCCGATGAGGAGGCCGGCCGGAGTCTGGACGAGGTCGCGCTGCGCCTGGACCGGGGGGCCGTGTTCGGCGCCTTCGTCGACGGCCGGCTCGCCGGCAGCGCCGGCTTCGCCCAGCCCGAGCGGGCCAAGAAGCGCCACAAGGGCGTGCTCTGGGGGGTCTACGTGCAAGCCGCAGAGCGTCATCAGGGCCTCGGCCGCGGCCTGGTCGAGCAGGTCATCGGCCACGCCCAAAGCCGGGTCGAGCAGCTACACGCGACCGTCTCGACGACCAATCTGGCCGCCCGCCAGCTCTACCGCCAGCTCGGCTTCCAGATCTACGGTCTCGAGCCGCGCGGCCTCAAGGTCGGCGAGCAGTACCACGACCAGGAGCTGCTGGTCCTCCCGTTCCGGGGCGACCGGCCGCCGTCGGCGACGCTGCGCTGAAGGGGCCGCGGCCTTCGGCCCGCGAGCCGATGGCGCGCGCTCGCCCGAGACCACGGTCGAGGAGCTCTCGGGCGGCCAGCGCCAGGGCAGCCCCAACCTCCACCACATCCGCCCGATCGCGGACCGGATCGTGGCCATGGCGCGCGGCGAGAAGATCGCCGACCTGAGGAAGGCCGACACCAGCATCGACGAGCTGACCGACCTGATCGTCTGACGCAAGGAGCGAACCGGAGAACAGACCGATGGAACTCAACGGCAAGCACGCGCTGGTCACCGGCGCGACCGGCGGGCTCGGCGTCGCCGAGAGCGAAGCGCTCGCGCGCGCCGGCGCCGCCGTCCTCATGCTCGACCTCAAGGGCGCCGAGGCGGCCGACGCGATCAATGCCGGGCTGCCGGCTGAGGCGCCGAAGGTCCGCTACGTCCACTGCGACCTCGCCGACCCCAAGGCCGCGCAGGCGCTCGTCCGCGATCTCGACCGGGAGGCAGGCGGCATCGACGTCCTGATCAACAATGCCGCGATCAACCCCTTGAAGCCGATCGATCGCTACCCGCTCGAGGACTACGAGCGGGTCCAGGCGGTCAACGCCACGGCGGCGGTCGCCCTCGCGCAGGCGGTCGTGCCCTCGATGAAGCGCAAGGGCTCCGGCCAGATCGTCAACATCTGCTCGGTGACGCTGAACGGCGGCTGGTCCGACTTCACGGCCTACGTCGCCTCCAAGGGGACTCTTTTGGGACTGACGCGCGCGATGGCGCGCGAGCTCGGCAAGTTCGGCATCCGGGTCAACGCGGTCAGCCCCGGCGCGATCCCGACCGCGCTCGAGAAGGCGGTCTGGGCCGACCAGCTCGAGAGCTACGAAAAATTCCTGCTCGAGCATCAGGCGCTCAAGTACCGCGGCCTTCCCTCGGACATCGCCGAGGCGATCCTGTTCCTGATCTCGGACCGGGCCCGCTTCATCACTGGCCAGAACCTGAGCGTCGACGGCGGCTGGTGGATGCATTGAGCGGCTGCCCGGCTCCTGGGCCGGCAGGCACGCCACGGACCTCATGTCGCCGGAACGGGGCGAAACGGTCAGCCGCTCCTGGTCGCAGCCTCCGCTGGCGGCTGGAACGAACTCGAGGGTCTTGATGTAGTTTGCGCGCTCGAAGGCGGCGGGATCGGCCACGTTCTTCTGGCTCATCGCGCCCTTCATCTGCTCGACCGACGCGTAGCCGCGGCGCTCCATCCACTGCCGCAGGCCATTCACCAGCAGGTCGAGGTGCCGTGGGCCGTGCTTGAGGAGGGCCGAGGTCGTCATCACGGCGTCGGCGCCGGCGAGCAGGTACTTCACGACCTCGCCCTCCGAGTGCACGCCGGTGCTGGCGGCGAGCGAGGCCTCGAGCCGACCGTGCAGGATCGCGATCCAGAGCAGCGGCAGACGGATCTCGTCCGGCCGGCTCAGTTGCAAGGCCGGCGCAACCTCCAGCGTCTCGAGGTCGAAGTCGGGTTGGTAGAAGCGATTGAAGAGTACGAGGCCGTCGGCGCCCTCTGAGACCAGGCGCCGCGCCATCTCGCCGAGCGCGCTGAAGAAGGGGCTGAGCTTCATCGCGATCGGGATCTGGACCGCCGCCCGGGTTTCGCGCAGCACGTGGAGGTAGAGCTCCTCCACATCGCGTCCCGCCGCCGCGAGATCGGCCGGGATGTGGTAGATGTTGAGCTCGAGCGCCGAGGCGCCGGCCTGCTCGATCTTCCGGGCGAAATCGATCCAGCCCTGCCGCGTCATCCCGTTGAGGCTCGCGATGATCGGAACCCCGGTCGCCGCGCGCGCGCGCCGGATCAGCTCCAGGTACGGCTCGGGCCCGACCTCATAGTCCTCGACCGCGGGGAAGTAGTCGAGCGCCTCGGGGAAGCTCTCGGCGCCGACCCCCATCAGATGCTCGGTGGCGGCGTTCTCGAGCCGGATCTGCTCCTCGAACAGCGAGAACAGCACGATCGCGGCGGCGCCGGCATCCTCGAGCTGCCGGATGCCGTCGAGGGTGTGCGAGATCGGTCCTGCCGAGGCCACGACAGGATGCTTGAGCCTGAGGCCCAGATAGGTCGTTGCGAGGTCGATCATGGGCCTAGTCCGCCGCGGCGGGATGTTCGCCGGTGGTCGCCATCACCTCGTAGAGGTCCCACTTCTGGCGGATCGCGGCTTCAGCCCGCGCCATCAGCGCCTCCTGTTCCTTGGGGTTGGTGCGGCTCAGCATCCGGTAGCGCAATTCGCCATCGGCGTACTCCCGGAACGGCACCCGCGGCCGCTGCGAATCGAGCACGAACGGGTTCTCGCCCGCGTGCCGGGCCTCCGGATTGTAGCGCAGGAGCGGCCAGGAGCCCGAGTGCACGGCGAGGTTCTGCTGGTGGAGCCCCTTTTGCATGTTGATGCCATGCGCGATGCAATGGCTGTAGGCGAGAACCAGCGACGGCCCCGGGTAGGCCTCGGCCTCGCGCAGCGCCAGGAGCGTCTGCTGCGGGTTGGCGCCCATGGCGACCCGCGCGACGTAGACATTGCCGTAGGAGATGGCCTGCAGGGCCAGATCCTTCTTGGCGACGTGCTTGCCGGCGTAGGCGAACTTCGCGACCGCCCCGAGCGGCGTCGACTTCGACGCCTGGCCGCCGGTGTTGGAATAGACCTCGGTGTCGAGCACCAGGACGTTGACGTCGCGACCCGAGGCCAGAACGTGGTCGAGCCCGGCCGAGCCGATGTCGTAGGCCCAGCCGTCGCCGCCGATCAGCCAGACGCTCCGGCGCACCAGATGCTCGACCACCGACAGCAGCTGTCGCGCCGGCGCGCCCTCGAGCTCCGTGAGGCGCTGCTGCAGCATGGCGACCCGCGCTCGCTGGCCGCGGATCTGGCTTTCGGTCCGCTGCTCGGCCGAGAGGATCTCCCCGACCAGTGCCTCGCCGACCTGCGGCGCCAGCGTCTTCGCCAGATCGACGGCGAGCGCATGGTGCTTGTCGGCCGCAAGCCGCATCCCCAGGCCGAACTCGGCATTGTCCTCGAACAGCGAGTTGGACCAGGCGGGGCCGCGCCCCTCGGCGTTCTTGGCCCAGGGTGTGGTCGGCAGGTTGCCGCCGTAGATCGAGGAGCAGCCGGTGGCGTTGGCGACCACCATGCGGTCGCCGAACAGCTGCGAGACCACCTTGATGTAGGGCGTCTCGCCGCAGCCGGCGCAGGCGCCCGAGAACTCGAACAAAGGCTCCAGGAACTGCGTGCCGCGCACGGTCGAGAAATCGACCCGGCTGCGGTCGTTGACCGGCAAGGTCTCGAAAAAGCGGATCGCCGCGCGGTCGGCGGCAAGATCGGCCGCCTTGTCGCAAAGGTTGATCGCCTTGACCCCGGTCCGCTCCTTGCTCTTGGCCGGGCAGACCTCGACGCAAAGCCCGCAGCCGGTGCAGTCCTCGACGTAGATCTGGAGCGAATAGCGGGTTTCCGGGAAGCCGCGGGCATCGATCGGCGCCGACCTGAAGCTCGCCGGCGCGCCCTCGAGCGCGCCCCGATGATAGAACTTCGAGCGGATCACGCTGTGCGGGCAGACGAAGCTGCAGTTGCCGCACTGGATGCAGATGTCGGGCTCCCAGACCGGCACCAGCTCGGAAACGTTGCGCTTCTCGAAGGCCGCCGTGCCCAAAGGATAGGTGCCGTCGACCGGCAGCGCCGAGACCGGCAGCTCGTCGCCGCGCCCGGCCATCATCATCGCGGTGACGGTGCGCACGAACTCCGGCGCATCGTCCGGCACCAGCGGCGGCCGGGCCCGGCCGTTCCCGGGCTCGGCCGGAACCGGCACCTCATGCAGGTGGGCGAGCGCCGCATCGACCGCGGCGAAGTTCTTGCGAACGACCTCACTGCCCTTCTTACCGTAGCTCTTCTCGATCGCGTGCTTGATCTTCGCGATCGCCTGGTCCTTGGGCATGACCCCCGAGATCGCGAAGAAGCAGGTCTGCATGACGGTGTTGATCTGGCCGCGCATGCCGGCGGCGCGCGCGACCTCGTAGGCGTCGATGACGTAAAAGCGCAGGCGCTTGTCCAAGATCTGCGCCTGGACCTCCCCCGGCAGGTGCTGCCAGACCTCGCCCGGCCCATGGGGGCTGTTGAGGAGGAAGACCGCCCCCGGCGCCGCCCGCCCGAGCACGTCGATCTGCTCGAGGAAGTTGAACTGGTGGCAGCCGATGAAGTTGGCGTGCGGGATCAGGTAGGTGGAGCGGATCGGCTCCGGCCCGAAGCGCAGATGCGAGACCGTGCGCGAGCCCGACTTCTTGGAATCGTAGACGAAGTAGCCCTGGGCATAGAAGGCCGGGTCATCGCCGATGATCTTGATCGAGTTCTTGTTGGCGCCGACCGTGCCATCGGCGCCGAGCCCGAAGAACATGGCGCGGGTGGTCGTCTCGGGCTCGATGTCGAAGGCGGCATCGTGGGGGAGGCTGGTGCCGCCAATGTCGTCGGTGATGCCGACCGTGAAGTGGTTCTTGGGCCGCTCCTTGCCGAGCTCGTCCAGGACCGCCTTGACCATGGCGGGCGTGAACTCCTTGGAGGACAGCCCGTAGCGGCCGCCGATCACCCGCGGCGCGGCCCGATCCTCCAGCCGCCCCTCGCTTTGCGCCTCGGCGATCGCCGCGACCACGTCGAGATAGAGCGGCTCGCCCATCGCCCCGGGCTCCTTGGTCCGGTCCAGCACTGCGAGCGAGCGGACGCTCGCCGGCAGGGCGGCGAGCAAGTGTGCGGCCGAGAACGGCCGGTAGAGGTGGACCTGGACCGCGCCGACCCGTTCGCCCCGCGCGGCGAGGTGCTCCACCGTCTCGCGCGCGGCCTCGGCGCCCGAGCCCATCAGCACGACGACCCGCTCGGCGTCCGGGTGGCCGAAGTATTCGAACAGCCGGTATTCGCGGCCGGTGAGCTCCCTGAACCGCGCCATGGCGTGCTCGACGATGCCGGGCAGCGCCGCGTAGAACCGGTTCACGGTCTCGCGCGCCTGGAAGAAGACGTCCGGGTTCTGCGCCGTGCCACGGATGAAGGGATGGTCCGGGTTGAGGGCGCGGCGCCGGTGGGCGAGGACCAGATCGTCGTCGATCATCGCCCGGACCTCGGCGTCCGAGAGCAGCGTGATCTTGTTGATCTCGTGCGAGGTCCGGAAGCCGTCGAAGAAATGGACGAACGGCACCCGCGCCTGCAGCGTCGCGGCCTGGGCGATCAGCGCGAGGTCGTGCGCCTCCTGGACCGAGCTCGAGCACAGCTGGGCAAAGCCGGTGGTCCGGGTCGCCATGACGTCCGAGTGGTCGCCGAAGATCGAGAGCGCCTGGGCCGCGATCGAGCGCGCCGCGACGTGAAAGACCGCAGGCGTGAGCTCGCCCGCGATCTTGTGCATGTTGGGAATCATGAGCAGCAGGCCCTGAGACGCCGTGAAGGTCGTGCTCAAGGCCCCGCCCTGGAGGGCGCCGTGCAGCGCCCCGGCGGCACCCGCCTCGCTCTGCATCTCGATCACGACGGGCACGTTGCCCCAGATGTTGGTCCGGCCGTCGCAGGCCCACTGGTCCGCGAGCTCGGCCATGGGCGAGGACGGCGTGATCGGATAGATCGCGCAGACCTCGTTGACCCGATAGGCGACCGAGGCCGCCGCCTCGTTGCCGTCGATCATCGCGACCTCGCGCGGTGGCCGAGGCGGCCCCGAACGTCGGACGGTTGCGGGCGTGGTGCCGACCTGCACGCTCATTTCGCGGGCTCCGGGATCATCTCGATGGCGTGGCACGGGCATTGCTCGAAGCAGACGGCGCAGCCCGTGCACAGGTCGTAGTCGTAGCGGTAGCGCTTGCCCGGGCCAAGCTTGATGACCGCATGCTCGGGACAGGCGCCATAGCAGCCGTCGCACTCGAAGCAGTTGCCGCAGGACAGGCACCGGCGGGCCTCGTACTGCGCTTCGCCCTCGCCGAGCCCGGCGACCACCTCGTCGAAGCCCGCGAGCCGCTCGGTGATCTCGAGCGCCTTCTGCTGCCGCTGCGCGGCGTCGGTGTAGTACCAGACGTGGAGCTTGTCGAAGCTCGCAAGCTCGTGCTTGCGGCGGCGTCTCGAAGGTCGTGCCGCGCAGCCAGGCGTCGATGTGGCGCGCCGCCTTCTTGCCGTGGCCGACCGCGACCGTGACCGTGCGCTCAGACGGCACCATGTCGCCGCCGGCGAACAGGCCCGGGTGCCCGGTCATCATGTTGCGGTCGACCACGACCGTGCCGTCTTTCTGGAACTCGACGCTCTTGACCTTTTCGAGAAAGCCGGTGTCGGTGGCCTGACCGAGCGCCATGATCAGCGTATCCGCTTCCAGCGTCTCCACTTCGCCCGTGGGCTTGGGCCGGCCGTCGTCGCCGATTTCCATGATCTCGACGGTGAACGTGGTGGAGTCGATCGACTTGATGGTGCGCAGCCAGTGGATTTCGACGCCCTCGGCCTCGGCCTCGGCGGCCTCGAACTCGTGCGCCGGCATGTGCGCGCGGTCGCGCCGGTAGATGATCATGGCTTCCGAGGCGCCCAGCCGCCTTGCCACCCGCGCCGCATCCATGGCCGTGTTGCCGCCCCCATACACGGCGACCCGGCCGAGCTTGGGCGCGCCCTGGCTCTCGACGTCGCGAAGGAAACTGACGGCATCCAGCATCTTCCGGGCGTCGCGTGCCGGGATGTCGGTCCGTTTGCTGAGATGCGCCCCGACCGCGACGAAGCAGGCGTCGAAGCGCCCCTCTTTCATCTCGGCCTCGACATCCTCGACCCTGTGATTGGGGGTGATCCCGACGCCCAGCGCCTCGATCTTGCCGATCTCGGCCTCGAGCACCGCACGCGGCATGCGGTAGGCGGGGATGCCGAAGTGCATCATGCCGCCGGCCATGGGTCCGGCGTCCCGGATCTCGACCTCATGGCCGAGGCGCGCGAGGTGATAGGCGGCGGACAGGCCCGAGGGCCCGCCCCCCACGACCAGCACCCGCCTGCCGGAGGGCGCGGCCGCGCGCTCGAACTGCCAGCCGTGCTCGATCGCGGCATCGCCGAGGAACCGCTCGACCGCATGGATGCTGACCGTGCTGTCGAGCTGCCGGCGGTTGCAGCTGTCCTCGCACGGGTGGTAGCAGACCCGTCCGTGCACCGCCGGCATCGGGTTGTCGGCGGCCAGGGTCCGCCACGCCTCCTCGAAGCGCCCGGCCTGCGCCAGGCCGAGCCAGGCCTGGATGTTCTCGCCCGCGGGGCAGGCGTGGTTGCACGGCGGCAGCAGGTCGACGTAGATCGGCCGCTGCGTACGCAACGGCCCGGTCCGCCGCTCATGCGAGAGGTCCGGCGGACGCGTGAGATCGAAGCGGTCCTGGCTCATCGGGGGCTCCCTTAACCTAGCGATGGAGAAGCACGACCATAGCCGCGCGCGTTGAGCGAGATCAAACGGCCGCGGCAACCTTGCCGGAGAGCGAAGCGCGCGGAGGTCGCCCAAGGCCTGCCAATGAGGCCGGGCATCGCAGGTGACCTCGTGCTTGGTGATCTCGTCCTCTCCCTCTCGCTTCGCCACTGCCCAGGTCCGGGTGACCTCCGGCGCGAGCAGCGGCGGCCGGCGAAGCGGGCGAAGGTGGCGCCGGCGCCCGCGCCGCAGGCGGGGCCGCGGGCATGATCGGGCGCGATCGCCCGGTCGAGGCCACGGTCGAGCGGTTCGCGCTCGCCGTCATCTTCGCGCTCGCGGCCGTCCTGGCGACGGTCGCGGCCTGCCGGGGGTCTGCTCATGAAGGCTCGCGTTCGCCCTGTTGCCGTCCTCTTACCGATCTCGCAATGTTCTGTCTGAAACTGGCGCGCCCTGCAGGACTCGAACCTGCGACCATCGGCTTAGAAGGCCGGTGCTCTATCCAGCTGAGCTAAGGGCGCCCATGGCTTTGCGCCGTCGTCCGGGCGACGCCGTCAGCCCGAAGCCTAGACCTTGCGGATGAAGTTGTCGGCATAGGATTTTGGCCGGACGATCCGCTCGTGGGGCTCGAAGACGCGGTACTCGAGGCCCTTGCGCTTGGCGTAGGCGATCGCCGCCTGCTTGCTCGGGAAGCGCAGCTGCAGCTGCTGCTCGGTGTCGTCGGAGCCGATCCAGCCGCACAAGGGGTCGGCCTCCTGGCGCGAGGCGGGCTCCATCTCCAGGAGCCAGCGCCGGGTCTTGGCCCGACCCGACTGGGTCGCCGTCCGGGCTGGCTGATAGATCCGCGCGGCCATCGCTGACAATCCCCAAGGAATCGCTCGGGCCCAGAGTTAACCGCGCTCGCGGCCGGATTCAAGGCCGCTCGGAGGTGGCCCCGTCGACCGCTGCCCAGCGCGCCTCGAGCTCGGCCCGGTGCAGCGCCAGCCACTGGAGCGTGATCAGCGTGCTCGCGGTCCTGAGGCGGCCGTCCTCGAGCCAGCCGAGCGCGGTCGCGAGCGGCACGACGTGCGCCTTGACGTCCTCGCCATGCTCGGCGAGGCCGAACAGGCCGCCGGCGCCCCGGGCATCGATCCTGGCGACGAAGGCGTGGCAGAGCTCGCTGCTGCCGCCCGGGCTCGGGTAGTAGCTGCCGACCGGGACCAGATCGAGCAGCTCGAGGCCGGCTTCCTCCTGCGCTTCGCGGGCCGCGACCGCGGCCGCGGTCTCGCCCGGCTCGATCATGCCGGCGACCGGCTCGAGCAGCCAGGGACCGTCCGGCCGCGGCACGGCGCCGATCCGGAACTGCTCGACCAGGACCACCTCCCGGCGGACCGGATCGTAGGGCAGCACGACCGCCGCATCGCCACGCTCGAGCAGCTCGCGCTCCAGCTCGGCGCCCATGCCGCCCGCGAACAGGCGGTGGCGCAGCCGATAGCGGACGAGCTGGAAGAAGCCCTCGAAGACGACGGTCCGCTCGCGCACCTCGACGCGCGGCTCGGCCATCGCGGTCATCTCGGACATGCGGGCAACCGGGGCGACGCGCCCGTGCGGCTCAGGTGAACGCCTTGAAGGCGATCAGGGTGAAGGTGTCCTTGACCCCGTCCAGGGTCTGCACCCGGCTGGTGACGAACCGGCCGATGTCGGTCGCGTCGTCGAGGTAGAACTTCATCAACAGATCGTACTGACCCGAGGTCGAATGTACCTCCGAGACCGCCTCGACGTTCTGGACCGCGGCGTCGGCGACGTCGTAGGCGCGGCCGAGCTCGCACTTGACCATCACGAAGATGGTTTGCATCAGTCCTCGGCCGCCTCCGGCAGGTCCGCGATCTGCGGCACCGGTCGCCGCATGAACAGCGGCACGTGATCGCCCATCCCGACCACCGGCTGGTCGGGCGCGCCGTCGCCCCGGCCGCGGTGCTTGGCCGGACGTGGCCTCGGCTCCGGCTTGCCGCGCCCGCGCTCCGCGCGCGCCGGTTGGGCCGGTGGCTGGGGCGGCCGCCTGGTCGCCTCCCTGGCCTCATGCCGGGGCTTGGCCTGAGGCCTCGGCTCAGCCTTCGGCAGCGCTTCGGCTTCAGCCGCGGCCGCGGGCCTCACTTCGGCTTCAGCCTCGGCCGCGGGTCTCGCTTCGGCCGCCGGGGCCGGGGTGGGCGGCGGGGTCGACCGGGTCGCGGCCGCGGGCGCAGCCCGGCCGCGGCGCGTCCGGGCGCGGGTCGCGGGCGCGAGCTCGGCGCCGTCCAGACCGGCGATCTCGAGCCGGGGGATGTCCTTGCCGGTCAGCCGGGTGATCGCGTCGACGTAGCGGCCCTCGTCGGGCAGGACCAGCGTGAACGCCCGTCCGGCCTGGCCGGCGCGGCCGGTGCGCCCGAGCCGGTGGACGTAGTCCTCGGCATGGGTCGGGACGTCATAGTTGACCACGCAGGGCAGCATGGCGATGTCGAGGCCGCGGGCGGCGACGTCGGTCGCGACCAGAAAGGCGATCTCGCCGCGTTTGAAGGCCTCGAGCGCCGCGCTGCGCTGGGGCTGATCGAGATCGCCGTGGATGTCGCGGACGCTGAAGCCGACCCGCTCCATCTGCCGGCGCAGGCTGGCGACCTCGCGCTTGCGGTTGCAGAAGATCAGCGCATTGTCGATGCCGTGGTCCTCGATCAGATGCCGGAGCGCCTTGAATTTCTGGCGCGGCGGCACGATCGCGACCTTGTCCTCGATGCGCTCCGCCATGGTCGCGGGCGGGGTCGCCTGGACCTCCTTCGGGTGGGTCAAAAAGGCGCTCGCCAGGCGCCGGATCTCACCCGGCATGGTCGCCGAGAACATCAGGGTCTGCCGGCGCTTGCTGACCAGGTTCACGATCCGCTCGACGTCCGGCATGAAGCCCATGTCGAGCATCCGGTCGGCTTCGTCGATCACCAGGATCGTGACCCCGCCGAGCAGAACCTTGCCGCGCTCGAACTGGTCGAGCAGACGTCCGGGCGTCGCGATCAGCACGTCGACGCCGCGATCGAGCCGGCGCCACTGCTCGTCCATGCCGACCCCGCCGATCAGCAGCGCCATGGAGAGATTGACGTGCTTGCCGTAGGTCTCGAAGTAGTTGGCGCTCTGAGTCGCCAGCTCGCGGGTCGGGCTCAAGATCAGGGAGCGCGGCATGCGCGCCTTGGCCTTGCCGGACGCCAGCCGCTCGATCATCGGCAGGACGAAGGCGGCGGTCTTGCCGGTCCCGGTCTGGGCAATCCCGAGCAAATCGTCGCCCGTCAAGATCACCGGGATCGCTTGTTCCTGGATCGGGGTCGGTGTCTCGTATCCGGCATCCACTACCGCCTGGAGGATCTCCGGACGCAGCGGAAAGTCGCTGAACTTCATGCAGGCCCCTCTAGGGGGAGTGATTTCAAGACGGCAAGGTCCTGGTTGGGCGCCACTGGCTGGGCCTGGATGTAGAGATTTATCACCGGATGTCAATGCTCGTGGCGAAGCCGGGTCAGATCAGCTTGACTCGGCCGGTCGCGCATTGTCTTGAGTCGAGGAACCGAGGGTTGGCTCCGAAACGTCTCGACAGGACCTCGAGGCCATGCCGCCGCCGCCACTCCGGCTGCCGGACGAACGCTGATACGGCGCGCAGATCCCGGCGAGCGGCTCGGGTCATGGATCTGACGAAGGCGGACAGCCGGCCGCGCCAGCCCGCCGATTCAGGCCACCCGATCGGCCTTGCCCGGGTGCAGCTCGTCCGAGCGCCGGCCGGCGCCGGCCGCAGCCACCACGGGCTCGAGCAGAGTGGTGAACGCCTTCGCCGGCACCGGATATTCGAAGTAGAAGCCCTGGCCGGTGTCGCAACCCATGGTCAACAGGGCCCGGGCCTGGATCTCGGTCTCCACGCCTTCGGCGACGACCCGCATACCGAGGCTGTGACCGAGGGCGATGATGCCGCTGGTGAGCTTGCGCGTCTCGTCGCTCAGCAGCAGCTCCTGGATGAAGCAGCGGTCGATCTTGAGCTCGTCGAAAGGCAGTTGCCGCAAGTAGCCGAGCGATGAGTAGCCGGTGCCGAAGTCGTCGAGCGACAGCGAGAGCCCGCTTGCGCACAATCGGTTGAGGTCGGTGACAATGGCCGTGGTGTCGGCATCGACGAAGATCGATTCCGTCAGCTCGAGAACGATGGTCCCGGCCGGCAGGTCGAGGCCCTGGCGACAGGCCAGGGCGGCCTCGAGGAACTCGGGGCTGCGGAACTGGGCCGGCGACACGTTGACCGCCAAAGGCGGCGGCTGGAGGCCCGCGGCCCGCCAGGCCTGGACCTGCGCGCACGCCTGGTGCAGCGCCCACAGGCCGAGGTCGACGATCAAGCCCGATTGCTCCGCGACCGGGATGAATTCGGCGGGCGAGATCCAGCCCTCGACGGCATGGTCCCAACGGAGCAGGGCTTCGATCCCGGCGATCTTCCGGCTGCGAAGGTCGATCTGGGGCTGATAGTACAACTGAAGATCGCCGGCAGTCATGCCGAGCCGCAGCTCCCGTTCGAGGAACTGGCGGCGCAGGGCCGTCCGGTTCATGCGTTCCTCGAAGAACTGATAGCCGTTGCGGCCGCGCGCCTTGACCTCGTAGAGGGCGAGGTCGGCGTGGCGGATCAGCTCGGTCGGGTCGGCGCTGGCGTCGTCGGCGGCGGCGATCCCGATGCTCGCGCCGATCGACGCCATGTCGCCGCCGAGATCGAACGCCGGCGTCAGCGCGGCCAGGATCCGCTCGGCGACGCGCGCGCCATCGGTCGGCGAGGCCGTTCGCCGCAGAATAATGAAGGCGAACTCGTCGCCGCCCAGCCGGTACAGGCCGTCCTCGGTCCGGCAGCTGACCACCAGCCGCTTGGCGACCTGCTGCAGCAGCATGTCGCCGGCATTGTGACCGAGGGTGTCGTTGACCTCCTTGAACCGATCGAGATCGAGCAGCAGCAACGAGCTCTGGCGCGCCGTGGTCCGCCGCGATGCCAGCAGACCTTTGAGGTCACGCTGGAAGAGGGTGCGGTTGCCGAGCCCGGTCAGGACGTCACGATAGGCCAGACGCTCGAGCTCGAGGGTGAACCCCTGACGCTGCTCTTCGAGCACCCGGGTCTTCTGGAGCGTCTGCTTGAATGCCGCGATCGCCGACGCGATCCGGCCGATCTCGTCCCGACGCCGGATGATCGGAACCTCGGTGTCGAGATTGCCGCCGCTCAGACCGTCGATGGCGCGGACCAGGACGAGGATCGGCTCACTGATTCTGCGACCGAGGACCACGGCGACCAGCAAGGTCAGCCCGGCGGTGCCGGTCACCACGAGCAGGAAGGTCCGGGCCAGCCAGTGGGCTTGGTCGCTGAGCTCGCGGAGCGCCGCCCGGAAGCGCGCTTTGCCGACCTGGTCCATCCGCCCGACGGTCGCGGCGAGGCCGTCGTAGAACTGCTCGATCCCGCGCGCCGCTGTGGCCGCGAGCATGGGATTGCGCGCGCTCAACAGCACGGCGTTCTTGATCTGACGGTCATAGACCGCGAACCGCTCGTGAAACTCCCGAGTGAGATTGGGCGTGTCGAGATCGATCCGCCGGCTGAGGTCGACGACCGCCCGCAGCTCCTCCTCGAGCTCGGTCCGGGTGCGACGGATCTCCTCGCCGGTGACGCCGATCGCGGTCCAGGTCGAGAGCTTGTAGAGAGCCTTCTGGATCTGTGCCAGATGAGCCGGCAGAGCCGCGATCGTCTGATGCAGATCGCGCATCGCGCTCAGCCTGATCACCAGATCGGCCTGCTTCTGGTCGATCACCAGCCAGGCGCCCGCCGCCACCAAGCCGAGCAGGGTCAGTCCGACGATCGGGGCCAGCAGCACCTTGGCGCTGACCGGCAGATTGTCCAGCAGGGCGTCGATTCGATGCGGCACGACGCTGGCCCCGCCAGCTTAGGCCTCCACCCGGCGGCGTCAGTCCGGGTCCTCGAAAGCGCCGGCGCAGAGAACGCGCTGCCGATCGTCGAGCAGGAAGCAGGTGTGCAGCCCGAGGGCGGCGCGGCCAGTCTCGGGATGCGGGTAGCAGGATCTTGAAGGTCGGCGCGCCCGAGCCGTTGGCGGAATCGACCCCGAGCTGCCACCAGTTGCGACCCTCGATATCGGTCATGCCGGAGACGTCCAGGCCCACGAGGTCCGGATGACCGGCATCGAACCAGCTCATCCCGCTGATCGTCACGCCCCAGAGGTGGAGCCCGTTGGCATGGCGCCGCCAGGGGGCGGCGGCGAAGTCGAGCATCGCCTGGCCCAGCCCGACCTCCGCGATGTGCTTCTGAGCGAGGTCGGCGAGCTCGGTCACGTCGGACCCAACCTGAGCAAGATCGCTGCCCGCGCTACGCTGGTATAGCTCGGCGACGCTCGCGTTGGCGCTGGCAGGGGGCAGGAGAACCATCAGAGTGGCCACGATGGCCGCATGACGGAGAATATTCGGACGCGTTGGCATGTCGCCCTCCATAGCATCGACGTCACGGAGGCCGCCGGCTGCGGGCGCCTATCCGTGCTGGCCCCGACTTCTCCCATGCCGCGGTTAAGATCAGCTTAGCTTTATCCTGGACGGACGAAGTCCTGGTCGGCGCGAACGCTGCCGACGTACTGTCGACGACTCACGCACGAACGTCAGGGTATTGTACGCTTGTTGTCCGTATTGATTGCCGCCCCGGGAGCCATCGTCGGCCGGGCCATTGGCGGGGATCGGATGACGGCCGGACCGTCGGCTGCGGGCGCGTGCTCGGCCTTCAGGCGAGGGCCTCCCCGCCAAGCACGATCCTGGTGGCTGGCCGACTCAGCGCGGGACCAGGACGAGCTCGGCCTGCACGCTGGCGCTGACGGTCTCGAGATCGGGCAAGGCGACTGGCGGCGGGGTCGGTGCCGCCTCGGCGAGCGCCGCCCGGAACATCGGCCGGGCCGGCGACGCGCCCGGCGCCTCGCCGACCTGCAGGGTCGCGATCGCCAGGACGCGCATGGCCATGCTCGTGGCCACCCGCTCGGCGCGGCTGCGGAGCGTCTGGATCGCCTCGACCGTGAGCTCGTCCTCGAGCGCGCGCCGCGCCTCGGCGCTCAGCTGATAGCTGAGGCCGTTGACGTGCAGACTGTCGGCCTGCAATGCGCCGACCAGCTCGAGGAGCGGCGCGGTCTCGCGGCCGGTGAGCCGGAGATCCTGCTCGGCGACCCAGGCCCCCGGGCGGCCTTCGCGATCGCGCTCCTGGTAGACCCGGTAGCCGCCGGATGCGGCGTGGACGCTCGTGACCGCGCGCGCCTTCGCGATCGCCGCGGTCATGACGCCGTTGACCGTCGCCTGTGCGGCGCGGGCGGTCGCCGCCTCGGCATGGGCGGCGAGCACGCCGACCAGGGTGTCCTGCTCGACCTCGCGGGTCGCGGTCGCGCTCAGCACGAGCTTGGTCCGCGCCGGCTCGTCGGCCACCGCCGGCGCCGCCAACGCCGCGCCCGCGAGGAGCAGGCCGAGACCGATCGCCAGGCGGTTCAGCATGCGGGCTCCTCCCTGCGCTCGAGACGGCATCAGACGTCGAGCTCCTCGACCAGCCTGGCGTTGGCCTGGATGAAGGCGAGGCGGAGCTCGGGCCGGCGGCCCATCAGCTGCTCGACCAGCTCCTCGGTCGAGTGGATCTCGGGGCCGTCGACGTCGGACGCGATCTCGACCCGCTCCAGCACCCGGGTCTTCGGGTCCATGGTGGTCTCGCGCAACTGCCTGGCCGCCATCTCGCCCAGGCCCTTGAAGCGGCTGATCTCGACCTTCCTGCCCTTGAAGCGGGCCGCGAGCAGCCGGTCGCGCGCGGCCTCGTCGCGGGCGTAGGCGATCTCGCCGCCGACGCTGAGGCGGAACAGGGGCGGCTGCGCGAGGTAGAGGTGGCCGTCCCGGATCAGCTGCGGCATCTCGCGGAAGAAGAAGGTCATCAGGAGCGCCGCGATGTGGGCGCCGTCGACGTCGGCGTCGGTCATGATCACGACCTTGTCGTAGCGCAGGTCGTCGCCCCGGTAGGCCTGGCCGTGGCCGCAGCCGAGCGCGGTCACCAGGTCGGCGAGCTCGCGATTGGCGCGCAGCTTGTCCAGACTGGCACTGGCGGCGTTCAGGATCTTGCCGCGCAAGGGCAGGATCGCCTGGGTCTCGCGCTCGCGCGCCTGCTTGGCCGAGCCGCCCGCGGAATCGCCCTCGACCAGGAAGATTTCCGTACCCTCGCGGCCGTCGATCGAGCAGTCGGCGAGCTTGCCGGGCAGGCGCAGCTTGCGGGTCGCGGTCTTGCGCGCGATCTCCTTGGAGCGCTTGCGCGCGAGCCGCTCCTCGGCGCGGCCGACGACGTGCTCGAGCAGCGCGCGCCCGGCCTCGGCGTGGCCCGAGAGCCAGTGGTCGAAGTGGTCCTTGAGCGACAGCTCGACCTGGCGGCCGGCGTCGGGCGCCACCAGCTTGTCCTTGGTCTGGCCCTGGAACTGCGGGTTCGGGGTGAACAGCGACAGGAGCACGCAGGCGCTGCCGATCAGGTCGTCGGCGCTGACCTGGGCGACCTTCTTGGCGCCGGTCAGCTCGCCATAGGCGCGCAAAGCCCGGATCAGCGCGTTGCGCAGCGCCTGCTCGTGGGAGCCGCCCAGGGGCGTCGGGATGGTGTTGCAGTAGAGGCCGACGTAGGGCTCCTCGTCCTCCGGCCAGGCGATCGCCCATTCGACCCGCCCCTGACCGTCGCCGAGCTCGGCCTCGCCGACGAACGGCAGGTCGGTGACGCACGCGCGCTCCGCGAGCGTCGCCTTGAGGAAATCCTCGAGCCCGGCCGGGAAATGGAACACGTCGCGCTCGGGCACGGCCTCGGCGCCGACCAGCAGCTCCGGGTCGCACTGCCAGCGGATCTCGACGCCCCGGAACAGATAGGCCTTGCTGCGCGCCATGCGGTGCAGGAGCGTCGGGCGAAAGCGCAGGGCGGCGCCGAAGATCTCCGGATCGGGACGGAAGCGGACCGTGGTGCCGCGCCGGTTGGACGTGCTGCCGAGCAACTCGAGCTCGCTCGCCGGCTGGCCGCGCACGAAGCGCTGGCGCCAGAGCTGGCGGTTGCGCGCGACCTCGACCGTCAGCTCCAGGGCGAGCGCGTTGACCACCGAGACCCCGACCCCGTGCAGCCCGCCCGCGGTCTGGTAGACCCGGGCGCCGAACTTGCCGCCCGAGTGCAGCGTGGTCATGATCACCTCGAGCGCCGAGCGGTCCGGGAACTTGGGGTGGGGGTCGATCGGGATGCCGCGGCCGTTGTCGCGCACGGTGACCGCGCCATCGGCCTCCAGCCTGAGCTCGATCCAGCTGGCGTGGCCGGCGACCGCCTCGTCCATGGCGTTGTCGAGCAGCTCGGCGACCAGGTGGTGCAAGGCCCGCTCGTCGGTGCCGCCGATGAACATGCCCGGCCGCCTCCGGACCGGCTCGAGGCCTTCCAGCACCTCGATGTCGGCAGCGGTGTAGTCGGCGGGCGTGCTGGTCGGGCGCGGCTCGCCCTGGTAAAGGTCGTGCATGGCGCGTATATGCCCCAGGGTGGGATGCAAGGCAAGGCTCGACCGCGCTTTCGCTCCAAGATGCGGTGCGAGATCGATAGCAATGGCCCAAGATGTAGTTGTTGATTGCCGCAGATCGATGAAAAAGAGATGAACGCCGCCCGTCTCACCCGCCGCTGGCAGGAAGCCGCCGGCGATCCGGCGCGGATGGCCGAGGCGTTGGTCGACGAGATCGACGACCCGGCCGCCGGACTGGTCAGTCGCGACTTCCTCCGGGCGGAGTTGGCTCAGGTTCGTGAAGAGATCGCGACCCTGCGCGGCGAGCTGAGCTCGGGGATCGCTGGCCTTCGGGGCGAGCTGAGCTCGGAGATCGCTGGCCTCCGGGGCGAGCTGAGGTCCGAGGTCGCTGGTCTGCGGGGCGAGCTGAGGTCCGAGGCCGCTGGTCTGCGGACCGAGGTTGCGGGCGTCAAGGGCGACATCTGGCGTATCGTTCTGACGGCGTTCGGCGCTCAGATCGCCCTGGTCGGGATCATGGTGACGATCCTGGTCCAGGTCCTGCGCTGAAGCCCGGGGTCCCGGCCGAGCGCGATGGCGAGGCTCCGGCCGCCTAATTGCGCGCGAACGTTGCCGTCATGAGCCGCTTGAGCTCCTGCCCGGAATAGGGCTTGCGCAGGCGGGCGCAGCCGTCCAGATGCTTGGGGAAGGCGTAGCTGTGCTCGTAGCCGGTGGCGAAGATCGTCCGGATGCCGCGGCGCGCCAGCTCCTCGGCGACCGGGAACACCGCCTGGTCGCGCAGGTTGACGTCGAGAACCGCGCCGTCCAGCGGCTCGTCGCGGGCCAGCCGGAGCGCCTGGTCGACCGTGGCCGCCGGACCGACCGTCTCGCAGCCGCAGTCCTCGAGAACCTGCTCGAGCTCCATGACGGCGAGCACATTGTCCTCGGCGACCAGGATCCGCAGGCCATCGAGCGGCCGCTGCCGATCCACCATCGCTGCCTGCTCCCATGCCCCAGCCGGCCATCATCGAGCTAACGGCGCCCGACCAGCAGAAGTTCCTCGGCCACGGCCGATCCCGGGCCAGACGACCCCGCCGGCGGCCGCAAGGACGAGCAGCTGGCCGCGCCGGCCTCTCGACGACCCCCGTCCGACCGGCCAAGATACCCGCCGGCTGGCGTTGGCCCGGGGATCACGGCAGGAAGGATCGGGGATGGCCCACAGCGTCGTCGACCACACCCAACCGGAGCGCGGCGAGCCGGCGGTCCGGACGCTCGCCATGCCGGCCGACACCAACCCGTCCGGCGACATCTTCGGCGGCTGGGTGCTGGCCCAGATGGACCTCGCCGCCGGCATCGTCGCGGCCCAGTGGGCGCACGGCCGGGTCGCGACCGCGGCGCTCGACGGCATGGCGTTCCACAAGCCGGTCTACGTCGGCGACCTGGTCAGCTGCTACGCCAAGGTGGTCCGGATCGGGCGCTCATCGATGACCGTCCAGGTCGACACCTTCGTGCTCCGCCGGCGCGACGGCGAGGAGGTCAAGGTCACCGAGGGCCGCTTCACCCTGGTCGCGATCGACGAGGCGGGCCGGCCCCGGCCGGTGCCGCCGGCGACCGCTTGAGGTCGGGGCCGCTCACGAACGCGAGGTTGTGCACACTCTGGCCAAGCTCGCTGGACTGCGCTAGAGTTCGCGGGACTGCTGCGGAGGGAGGCCGCGATGAGCACGCATCACCACAATCGTCCCCTGACCGAGGTCGAGCTGCGGGTCAAGGCGCTGGAATTGCTGCTCACCGAGAAGGGGCTGATCGATCCCGCCGCGGTCGACGAGATCATCGAGACCTACGAGCACAAGGTCGGGCCGCGCAACGGCGCCAAGGTGGTGGCGCGCGCGTGGGTCGATCCGGCCTACAAGCGGCGCCTGCTGACCCAGGGCACCGGGGCGATCGCCGAGCTCGGCTTCTCCGGCATCCAGGGCGAGGACATGGTGGTCGTGGAGAACACCGACCAGGTCCACAACCTGGTCGTGTGCACGCTCTGCTCCTGCTATCCCTGGCCGACCCTCGGCCTGCCGCCGGTCTGGTACAAGTCGGCGCCCTACCGCTCGCGCGCCGTCAGTGATCCGCGCGGCGTGCTCGAAGAGTTCGGGGTCGACCTGCCGGCGCAAACCGAGGTCCGGGTCTGGGACAGCAACGCCGAGCTCCGCTACCTCGTGCTGCCCAAGCGGCCGGCCGGCACCGACGGCCTGTCCGAGGACCAGCTCGCCGAACTCGTCACCCGCGATTCGATGATCGGCGTCGGCCTGCCGCGCTCGCCGAACGCCTGACAAGCGCGCTGGGAGGAGGCACGAAGCCATGAACGGCATCCACGATCTGGGCGGCATGCACGGCCTGGGCCCGATCCGGCCCGAGGCCGACGAGCCGGTGTTCCACGAGGACTGGGAGCGGCGGGCGTTCGGCATCATGATCGCGACCTTCGCCGGCGGTCAGTTCAACGTTGACGAGTTCCGGCATGCGATCGAGCGGATGGACCCGGCGCACTACCTGGAATTCGAGCTACTACGAGCACTGGCTGACCGCGGTCGAGACTCTTTTGGTCGAGAACGGTGCTTTGACCCGGGCCGAGCTCGAAGCGCGCCGGGCGGAGCTTGCGAAGGAGGCGGCCTGATGCCAGCCCTGACCAAGGACATGGTGCCGGGCCTGGTCGCGACCGGCGGCTCGACCCGGGTCGAGGCCGACGTGCCGGCCAAGTTCAAGGCCGGCGAGCGGATCGTCGTGCGCAACATCAATCCGGCCCGGCACACGCGCCTGCCGCGCTACGTGCGCGGCAAGGAGGGCATGGTCGAGCACGACCACGGCGTGTTCGTGTTTCCCGACACCAGCGCCCATGGCGCGGGCCAGAAGCCCCAGCACGTCTACAGCGTGAGGTTCGACGCCCAGGAGTTGTGGGGTGCCGACGCCCCGTCCCGGGACCACCTCTACCTCGACCTCTGGGACGACTACCTGGAGCGGCCCTGAGTTCGGCGCCTGGCCATGACCCGCCACCGCGTGCCGCCCCGCCATCCCGACATGCCGCCGATCCCGCAGGACGGCGACGGGCCGGTGTTCCGCGAGCCCTGGGAGGCCCAGGCGTTCGCCATGGTGCTCGACCTCTACGCCCGGGGCCACTTCACCTGGTCGGAATGGGTCCGTCACCTCAGCGCCGAGATCGCCGCGGCGAAGCAAGGGAGCGAGGCCGACCAGGGTGCCAGCTACTATCGTCACTGGCTGGCCGCGCTCGAGAAGCTGGTCGCGGCCAAGGGCCTGAGCTCGGCCGAAGAGCTCGCCGGCCGCCGCGAGGCCTGGGCCGAAGCCGACCACCACCGTGGCTTCGGCGAGCCGATCGTGCTCACGCCGCATGGCCACCATTGAACGCCCCCCAACGGAACGCCGTGGCCGCACGGCATCAGGGAGCCGAGCTATGTCAATGAACACCGGGACGATCCATCCGCCAGCGGCTGCTGTCCGCCCGCTGACGCGTGCACGGACCTGGCCGGGCGGCGCTGATCGCGGTCCTGCTGGGCGCGGTCATCTTCTATGGGGTCGGCTTCGCGAGCGCGCCGCTCCTGCACAACGCCGCCCACGATACCCGCCATTCCCAGGGCTTCCCCTGCCACTGACCAGAGCCGGCGGCGTGCCGGCTTTGGCGCCGCGGCCGAGCCAACCAGGAACGATGGCCATGAAGCTGTACATGCATCCGGTGTCGATGACCAGCCGGCCGGTCCGGCTCATGATCGCCGAGCATGGCCTCGAGGTCGACGAGCAGATGGTCGATCTGATGACCGGCGAGCACTATCAGGCGCCGTTCGTCGCCATCAATCCCAACCGGCTGGTGCCGGTGCTCGCGGACGGCGACTTCCGCCTCACCGAGAGCTCGGCGATCCTCAAATATCTTGCGGACAAGTTCGACTTGCCGGTCTACCCCAAAGACCTGAAGCCGCGGGCCAGGGTCAACGAGATCATGGACTGGTTCAACACCAATTTCTATCGCGACTATGGCTATGGCTGGATCTACCCGCAGCTGTTCCCGCACCATCGGCGGCCGGGCGACGAGGTCCAACGGGCGACGATCGCCTGGGGCAAGGAGCGGGCGCTCGGCTGGCTCCAGCTCCTGAACGACTACTGGCTCGGCCCGGACAAGACCTACCTGTGCGGCGGCCAGATCACGATCGCGGACTATTTCGGGGTCTGCCTCCTGACCTTGGGCGAGGTGATCGGCTGCGACTTCAGCGGCTATCCGAATGTCCAGCGCTGGCTGGACACGATGAAGCGGCTGCCGAGCTGGGGCAAGGTCAACGAGGCGCTCTACGGCTTTGCCGAGGCGGTCAAGGGCCAGCCCTTCGACCGGATCTGAGTGGCCGGCCGAGAAGGATCGCGGAGGGGCGAGGATGATCAAGGGCCTGCACCACAACGCCTACCGCTGCCGGGATTCCGAGGAGACCCGGCACTGTCGATCGCCTGCATGGAGGCCACAGGATCAATCGCGCTGACCTCGACCCCGCCATCGACCTCGCGTAGGATCACGTTGCAGGGTAGCATGGCGCCCACTCCAATCTTGAGCCCGGCAGTGACACATCACGACGAGAAACCACGAAGACCTCTCCGGAGGCGCAATCATGATCATCGCGATCCAGATTGTAGTAAAAGGAGGCTCAAATGCTTTACGTCGACATTCCCACCCGGCCCGAATTCGAGGCGTTAAATGACGTCCGGGCCGATGCCTGTGTCTCGATCTACCTCAAGACCACGCCATTGACCCAGCAGTCGGACGCCAGCCGCATTGAACTGGGAAATCTGGCCAGGCAGGCGAGTGAACAGTTGGAGGCCGTGGGGTTCGACAAGCGCCGGCTTGCGTCCTTGATGGAGCATTTCGACGATCTGGCGGACGATGACGCGTTCTGGCGCCTGCAAGCCAACAGCCTGGCCCTGCTCGCCACGCCCGACAGGCTGCGCACGTTCCGGCTACCAAATTCACTTTCGCCAATGGTCGCGGTCTCGGATCGCTTCCACCTGAAGCCGCTTCTGCGCGCGATCACTTTCTCCAATTCGGCTTTCGTGCTGGCGCTTTCGGAGAACGCGGTGCGGCTTATCGAAATCCATGCCGAGCTGCCCGCTGTTGCGGTCAAGTTGGAGGGTCTGCCGAAGGACGCCGCAAGTGCGCTCGGCAAGGCCACGCTGAATGACCGTTCACCGAGTGGCCGCATCCAAGGCTCCGAAGGACAGAATGTCAGGTTCCGCCAGTTCGCGCGCCAGGTGGACGCGGCTTTGCGGCCGGTGCTCTCGGGGCGGGAAACGCCGCTGATCCTGGCGGCAACGGGTCGGCTCGCCTCCGTCTATCGCGCCGTCAACAGCTATCCGAACCTGCTGCCGGACGGGATCGAAGACAGCCCGGACCGGATCAGCGACGCGGACATGGCCGACGCGGCGCGGCCGGTTCTCGATGCCGCACATGCGGCGGAGCTTTCGGCGCTCAAGGCGCTTTACGAGGCGCGTGCGGGGGATGGCCGCGCCACCTGCGATCTTGCGGATGCCGCGCGCGCGGCGACATATGGTGCGATCGAAACGCTGCTGGTCGACATGGATGCGGTTGTGCCCGGCACCGTAGATGACCAGTCAGGCGCGATAACCTTCGCAGAAACGGCAGATGCCAACAATTACGGCGTGGTCGACGAGATTGCCAGCCGGGCCCTGGCGACCGGCGCTCGGATTCTCGGTGTGAGAAAGGCCGACCTTCCCGGTTCCGGAGACCTTGCGGCGATCCTTCGATATGGAGTTTAGCCTTCATCGTTGTTGCTGGCATCGGCACGCCGGGAAGGAAACCTGATGGCGGAGGCCTACAAGAACAACAGCATCACCCTGCCGGGCGCGGTTGCCATGGGCACCGGCGTGATGATCGGTGCGGGCATCTTCGCTCTGACCGGACAGATTGCCGAGCTTGCAGGACCACTCTTTCCGCTCTCGGTCGTCGTGGGCGCGTTCGTGACCGCGTTCAGCGCTTATACCTACATCAAGCCTATTAGACCCATTTCAAGCATGCTGGCTCGCCGTAACCGGCATGCCAGCATTGCTGCGCCGAACTCATGCATCCGCAACGGAAGGTTGTCGCAGTGACACGCAAACAGTTTCGACTAGCCGGCTGTGCCGTCCTGATTGTAATACTCGCGACGCCTCTGGCCCACGCGGCCCAGGTTGCCGGCGTTACGCTGCCGCCAACCGCGACCGTTGGCGGCGCCCAGCTGCGCCTCAAGGCATGCGCCGTCCGGGAGGAGCTGTGGACTAACCTCTACGCCGTCTCCGTCTATCTTCCACCGCGGACAAGTGTCGCTCAATCGATCCCGGCGCCGTCGGCAAAGCTGATAAGGATCGACGTCACGTATGGCGGGCAAGTACCGGACGGCCTACCGTCTGATTGGAAGGAGGGCCTGCAGCACTATGTGTCTCAGGAGTTCCTTCGGACTCTGCATGGCCTCTACAACGATCTCAAGAGCGGCGACACCGTGCTTGTATCTTACGAGCCGAGGACTGGAACCAGTCTGAGCGTGAATAACCGCCAAGTGGTCAGCCGACCGGGCGCAGATCTGTTCAACGCAATGATGCGGCTCTGGATCGGACCAAGCCCCGTGTCGCAGAATATTAAGCGCCTCCTGCTCAGCGGCACATGTTGAGCGCTGCCTTCCGGCGTGCCGGTTGTGCCGCCGAGTTTATCTCGCGCCGGCAACGCTATACCCCGACTCCCTGAAAATCCGACAATTCCTCTTGCGAATCCGCCCGATCCGGATGCGACTGGACCGCATGATCCGCCCTGGCTTCCTCGACCCCGAAGCGCGCAAAGACCTGATCGAACTGGCTCGTGACGGGTCGGCCGCCCATCGTCTGGCGCGTCGTGCCAACGCGCTGATCTTGCTGGACGACGGCATGAGCTACGCAGCCGTCGCCAAGGTGCTGCTGATCGACGACGACACGATCCGCGCCTGGTATGCCCTCTATCAGGAGGACGGGATCGAGGATAAGATGGGGTTGTCGGCTCGTGCCGTCCCGATTCGGATCATCCCAGATGAGGACTTTCTGGGGCTGCCGCTGGCCGGCGCGCTCGAGATCAAGGCGACCAAGAGCGGCCGCGCCACCGACACCCTGCACACCTTCTACGGCCTCGACGACGGCTCCTATCTCGCGTTCTTCGAGGCGCCGGACCGGCCGTTCGAGTTCAAGCCGCAGCACGACTTCGACCTCCACATCGCGCTCGAGGTCACGGCCGACGACCTGCACAAGATGTTCGCCAAGGGCAAGGCCGCCGGCATCGAGACCCGCGGCATCTCGGATCACGGCTTCATCGATTCGGTCTACTTCCGGGACCCGAACGGCTACGTCATCGAGCTGACCGCCAAACGGGAGAACCACGACCAGGAGATGGACCCGGCGACCAACCGCGCCCGCCGGATCCTGGACGACTGGCAGGCCGCCAAGGCCGGCTGATCTCCGGGCTGCTGCGGCCGGTCAGAACGCCGGCCGGCCGGGGGCGGTCAGCCGCACCCGGTAGAGCGAGGTCGAGGCGCAGACGAACAGGCTGCGGAGGTCGGCATCGCCCCAGGTGAAGTTGGCCGCGACCTCCGGCATCCGGATCACGCCGAGGCAGGCGGCGTCCGGCGCGAACACATGGATGCCGCCGGGGCCGGTGCAGAACAGGTTGCCGGCGGCGTCGATCTTCATGCCGTCCGGCGCGCCGGGGCCATCGCCCGCCGGCTCCGCCCAGACCCGGCTGCTGCCGAGCCGGCCGTCCGGGAGCACCTCGAACACCCGGATGTGGCCGCGCTCGGTGTCGTTGACGAACAGACGGTCCTCCTCCAGGTCGAAGCAGAGCCCGTTCGGCTGGCCGAAGTCGTCGGCGAGCAGCGCGATCGTCCGCGCCTCGGGCTCGACCCGGTAGACCCCCCGGAACGCCAGCTCCGGTGCGCGCGGCACGCCATAATAGTCCAGGCGCCCGAAGGTCGGGTCCGAGAAATAGATCCAGCCGTCGCGCTTCACGATCACGTCGTTCGGGCTGTTCAGCTGCCGGCCCTGCCAGTGGGTCGCCAGCACCTCGACCTTGCCGTCCGGCCCGGTGCGGATCAGGCGGCTGGTGGCGTGCTCGCAGGTCACGATCCGGCCGGCCCGGTCATAGGCGTTGCCGTTGGCCATGTTCGAGGGCTTGCGGAACGTCGTGAGCGCGCCGGCGCGCCACCGGCGCATGTGGTCGCCCGGCATGTCGCTGAAGATCAGATGCTGCTCGCGCGGCTGCCAGATCGGCCCTTCGGTGAACTCGAAGCCGGTCGCGAGCCGCTCGATCGCCGCCCCGGGATCGAGCAGCGCCAGCAGCCGCGGGTCGCGGACCTCGACGGTCACGGCTTGGCAGCCCGCAGATCCCGGACGCTCTGGCGGCCGACGTACCAGTCGCGCGCCGGGACCTCCTCGAACACCACCCAGACCGCGTCTTCGGGGACGCCCGCGACCTCGCTCACCGCGGTCGCGACCCGCCGGCCGATCTCAGCCTGGTGGCCGTCGGGGTTGGCGGCGATCACCTCTTGACGATCCGGATGTTGACGAACGGCATGGCGACGCCCCTCTGATGGCCGCGCCCGGGACCCGGGGCCGCGATAGGCACGGGGGGTCGGGCCGACAGCGGGAAAAAGCTAGCGCCATCGCGGCCGCCTGTCCAATCGGGCCGCCTGTCCAATCGGAAGGACCGCGAAGGAACCGCTTCGCGCTCGGCCCGAAGGCCGCCTTCGACCGTCAGCTCGGCAACGGTCACGGCGCCAGGCGATGCCCGGGCGCTCGCACCGCCGGCCGGCGGCCCGATCCTACTCCTGGGGCGGCGCGTCGGCCTCCGGGGGCGCGCTCGCGCCGGCCTCCGGCTCCCCCGACGTGGCCGCCTTGGCCTGCTCGGCCTTGGCCGCCTTGGCCTCGGCGCGCGCCGCCTTCTTGGCGGCCTTGACGCGCTCGCGCTCGTGCCGCTCGAATCGATAATTGGGCTTCCGCGCCATGATTCTCCTTTCCAAGGTTGCGCACGGCTTGACCGACCCCACCCGGCGGCGCCCAGCCGGCTCCGGCAGGACCGAGGATCGGGGCCTCAGGGCCGCCCGACGCCGCCCGGTCCGGGGCAACTGACCCGCGCACTGACGCCATGGCGGCCGATCGGTAACAACGACCACCTTAACATAAGCCTTGGCCCGAGGGCGCGCAAAGTTTCGCCGCGCCGGGAAGGCCCGACGGCGCTGGGCCACAACACTCCCGGCCCGCCGGTGCGGCCCCGGCGAGCGGCCAGTGCGGTCGGCCGGCAGCGGCGTCAGGGCGCGGCGCAAAGCGGCTTCGGGGCGAACCTGCCGCGCGCCGCCTCGCGCCCCGGCGGCGCCGCCCGCTACGCCGGCTTGTTGGCGTCGGCCTTCGCCTCGGTGGGCGCCGGGAAGCTCGACGGGTCGAACCCGCGGATCTGGTCGCCGCATTGGTCGGCGGTCGCGAAGCCGTCGGCCAGCTTGTGGTCGCGGATCAGCTGCCGGCGCTGGTACGAGCTCGGGGTGTCCTTGAGCTGCGCATAGATCACGCCCCGATCGGGCTGCAGCAGGAAGTCCTGCACGCAGGCGACGACATCCAGCTTCTTCTGCACCTGGGCCCCGGTCTGCCACTGCCCGAGCCAGTAGAAGCCGGCGCCGTACAGTAAGACCGCACCGGCGACGAACGAGCCGATGCAGCTCCAGACCACGGTCTTGGTATGCCAACCCCGGGTTCTCGAGGACCTTGCAGTGCCTTGCGACATGCCGAACTCTTTTGCGCTCGAGCCGGACCCGGTGCCCGGCTTTCCTCCTATCGACATAGGACGCGGAGCGGACGGGGATAGTCCAGGCGATCGGGCCCGGCGCGTATTCCCGTATCCTTTGCGAGCCGTCGCTTCGCCAGGGGGCGTGCTCGGGCCGAGCGGCCGTCCGCGCCGCGGCGGGGCCGGATCGCGACCCCGGCCGCGGCCTGTGCTAGGGTTCGGAAACCCTGGCCCCGGAGCCGCCGGCATGGACGCCCAAGCCCGCATCGAGCAGATGGTCGTGGTCCTGCTGCTGCTGATCCTGACGATCGGCTGCTTTCTGGTCCTGCGGCCCTTTCTCTCGGCCCTGCTCTGGGCGCTGATCCTGTCGTTCTCGACCTGGCCGCTCTATGCCTGGCTGCTGCGCGCGCTCGGCGGCCGGCGCACCCTCGCGGCCGGCCTGATGACGCTCTTGGTCGCGGCCGTGCTGATCCTGCCGCCGGTCGTGGTCGGCTCGAGCCTGGCCGACAACGTCGCCCAGGTGGTCGCCATGGTGCGCGCGCTGCTCGCCCAGGGGCTGCCCGGCCCGCCCGTCTGGGTCGCGGAGCTGCCGCTCGCCGGCGCGACCCTGCACGGCTGGTGGGCCGACCTCAGCCAGCAGGGCACCGACTGGACCGCGGTCCTGCATCCCTATCTCGAGACCGGCCGCGACCTGCTGCTGAGCACCGGGGTCAGCCTCGGCCAGGCCGTGCTCCAGCTCAGCCTCAGCGTGCTGGCCGCGTTCTTCTTCTTCCGCGACGGCGCCGAGGGCGGGCGCCAGCTCGACGCCGCGGTCTCGCGTCTGGCCGGCGAGCGCGCCCGGAATCTGCTGGCGGTCGCCGGCGGGACCGTCAAGGGCGTGGTCTACGGGATCATGGGCACGGCGCTCGCCCAGGCGAGCCTGCAGGCGATCGGGCTCTGGCTGACCGGGGTGCCGGCCGCCGCCTTCCTCGGCTTCCTGACCTTCTTTTTGTCGTTCGTGCCGATGGGGCCGGCCCTGGTCTGGCTGCCGGCGACGGTCTGGCTGATCTACAAGGGATCGCTCGGCTGGGGCGTGTTCCTGGCGGTCTGGGGCTTCTTCGGGGTCAGCGGGGTCGACAACGTGCTCAAGCCCTGGCTGATCAGCCGGGGCAGCAAGCTGCCGCTGATCCTGGTCTTCCTCGGCGTGCTCGGCGGGGTGGTCGCGTTCGGCTTCCTGGGCGTGTTCCTCGGCCCGACCCTGCTGGCGCTCGGCTACACCCTGCTCAAGGAATGGCTCACCGGCGCGGTGGCCGACGCCCCCCCTGAGGCGCCTTGAAGACTCCGGAGAGCCGGGGCCGGACGCAAAGTCCGGCCCCGGCGTTCGCCGGCCGGCCTCAGGCGGGGGCTCGGGAGCCTTCCTGACGGACCGCCCAGAGTTCCCAGGCCGCCAGCACGACGATCAGGGCGCCGACGATCACATGGTCCCAGACCGCCGCAGCCATGGCGCTGAAACCGAGCACCCAGGGCGCCACCACCAGCCAGACGCCGAGGATCCCGGTCAGCCAGTCGTGCCATTCGGCGAACAGCGCGATCGCCCAGATCGCGAGCGCGGCCACCAGGATGCCGACCACCCAGGCGTTCCAGGCCGCGGGCGTGAAGCCCGCGCTCGCCGCCGCCGCGCCCGCCGCCGGCACAGCGCCGGCGAAACCGAGCAGCCAAGGCGACAGGTACAGCCAGGCCGCCAGCCCCAGCATCAGCCAGTCGCGCCAGCGACGACCTCCATCCTTGCCAGTCATGTTCAACCTCCTCGCGTGGGGCCAAAGCCCGGAAGGGACCGGCTGAGGCGTTGTCTTGGCGCGCAATATGTGCGGCGGCGGCCATTCATCAAGATCCACCCCCGGCGGCGCAGCGCCGCAGGGACGCCCCCTCCGGCCGCCCGGCAAGAGGGATTGCCGGCGGACCGGCGGGCGCGCGGCGCCGTCAGCGAGCGCGCCTCGACCGCCATCGGCGACGCCGGGCGGCGGTCGGTCAGCGACTGCAGATAAGCCTCCTGCCGGGCGGTCTGGATCGCGCCCGGACGGACCCTGCGCACCAGACCGATCGCGCGCTCCGGCGGCTCGCCGAACTCGATCAGCAGGCGGGCGGCGACCAGTCCGGCGCGGCCGAGCCCGGCATAGCAGTGGATGACCACCCGCTCGCCCGCCTCGAGCTCCCGGCAGAGGCACGGCCCGGCCAGGCGCCAGGCGGCCTCGAAGCCGGCGTCGGGCACCCCGAAATCCCGGATCGGCAGGTGGTACCAGGCGAGTCCGGCGCGGGCCACGGCGGCGCCGAAATCGCCGGAACCGGCCCAACGCAGCTCGCCCGTCCCGGTCAGGCTGACCAGGCTGGCAGCCCCGCTCGCGCGGATCGTCGCCAGATCGCTCGCGAGCGAGGCCAGCCAGAGCCCGGGCAGGCGGGTCAGCCCGATCGCGCCGGCAAACCGCCGATGCTCGAGCCAGCTGATCCAGTCCCGGGTGCGGGCGCGGCGGCCGAACATCAGACCGGGCCGCGCCGGCGCCCCGCGACGCCGGTCGGCGCCCGGGCCGGATGGCGGGCTGCAGACCGGCGCTCGTCCCGGCGAGCAGGCGATTGATGGTCCATCGGACGTCGTCCAGCGGTCCCTTTGAGGTCGCGGCGCGGCCGGCCCGCGCTGCCGCTCGGGTCAACCAGGGCCGTTCGGGTAACATAGGGCCGGGCGGCCGGCTGTCACGACCGCCTCGCGCAGCCTTGAGCCGACCAGCTGCCGACGACGGCGTCGCCGGTCCCCCCGGCCGCGGAACAAACCAGCATGGCCGTGTGTTCTAACTGCGTGAGGCCGGCTCGGTCGGACAGCAAACGTTGGCAGGTGATGGCGACCACTTCTCCCCGATGGACGACGCCAGGCGGCTCGCTGGTCAAGGTCTTGCACCAGGCGGCGGTGGTGGTGTCGATCGCCTTCCTCGGGCTGATTGCCGGTAGCTATCTGGTGTTCGCGGACGCTTTGCCGGGGCGGTTGCTGACCGATGCCTACCGCGGCGGTCATGCCCTGCTCGACAAGTGGACCAAATGGAACGAGCCCTATCCGGGCGAGTTCTGGCAGCCAGCGCGCACTGCGGCCACCGGCGTCACCGTCTACGACCCCACACGCGCCGGCCACGGCTTCAATCTCTACACCTCCGGCGAAGGCCAGAAGGCCGTCCTGATCTCGATGACCGGCGAGGTCGTCCACCAATGGCAGCTGCCATTCAGCGCCATCTGGGACGAGTTGGCGGCGGTCACGAAACCGCAGCCGGATTCCCTGATCTACTGGCGTAAGGCCTACATGTACCCGAACGGCGACCTGCTGGCCATTTACGAAGCCGCCGGTGATACCCCCTGGGGCTATGGCCTGGTCAAGATCGACAAGGATTCGCACGTCATCTGGAAATATATGCAGCGCGTCCATCACGATCTGGATGTGGGACCGGACGGCAGGATCTATGTTCTGACCCACGAGTTTCGCTCGAACGTTTACCGTTTCTTTCGCCATCTGGAGCCGCCGCGGATCGACGACTTCGTGGTGGTGCTGTCGCCGGCGGGCAAGGAGCTGCAGAAGGTGTCGGTGGTCGATGCCTTCATGGCCTCGCCCTACGCGCGCATGACCAATCTGGTCGCCTGGTACTCCAAGGGCGATTACTTCCACACCAACGACGTCGACGTGCTCGACCCGGCGGTGGCGAGCGCGCTCGCGCCCGGTGCCCGCCAGCCGGTCCTGCTGTCGATGCGCGAGCTCGGCGCGATCGCCATCCTCGACCTCGCCGACCAGCAGTTCCGCTGGGTGGCCCGCGGCTCCTGGGTCGGCCAGCACGACCCCGATCTCTTGCCCAACGGCGACATCCTGCTGTTCGACAACGCCGGCAATTATGGTCCGGGCGGCGCCTCGCGGGTGATCGAGTTCGACCCGCAGACCCAGGGGATCGTCTGGCAATACCAGGGCACCGCCGATCATCCGCTCTACAGCATCGTGCGCTCGGCCCAGGAGCGGCTCGCCAACGGCAACACCCTGATCACCGAATCCGAGGGCGGCCGGCTGCTCGAGGTGACGCCGGCGGGCGAGATCGTGTGGGAGTATCTCAACCCGGTGCGCGCGGGCGAGGGCGGCGACAAGATCGCGGTCGTGTCCTGGGGCCAGCGGATCGATCCGACCACGCTCGATCCCGCGTTCCTCGCCAGCCTCTCGAGCGGACCGGCATGACCCAGGCGGCCCTGCAGGACGACCTCGGGTCGGAGGCGGTGAGCGTGCGCGAGGCAGGGCCCGAGCGGCCGGGGGCGGCGGCCGCGATCGCCAGGGCTGCGCCCTACATCGTGCTGGTGCTGGCGGTCGCCTTCCTCGGCTTCGTCGCCGGCAGCTTCGTGACCTTCAAGGGCGTGTTCCCGGCCAAGCCCCTGACCGACGCCTTCCGCGGCGGGCTCGCCCTGCTCGACAAGGAGACCCAGTACAACGCGCCCTTCCCGCAGGAGCTCTGGCAGCCGGCGCGCACCGAGGCCAAGGGGGTGACGGTCTACGACCCCGCCCGCGCCCAGAACGGCCTCACCCTCTACAGCGCCGGCGACGGCCAGAAGGTGCGGCTGATCTCGATGACCGGCGAGGTGCTGCACGAGTGGTATCTGCCCTACAGCGCGGTCTGGGACGACAGCGCCGCGGTCCGCCACCCGCAGCCCGACTCCCAGATCTACGTCGAGAAGGCCCACCTCCTGCCCAATGGCAATCTGATCGCGATCTACGTCGCCGTCGGGGATTCCCCCTGGGGCTACGGCATGGTCGAGATGGACCAGGATTCCAAGGTGGTCTGGAAGTATCTCCAGCAGACCCATCACGACTTCGACGTCGGGCCCGACGGCAGGATCTATGCGCTGACCCACGCGATCCGCACCGACGTCGTGCCTGGCCAGGAGCATCTGGCGCCGCCGCGCATCGACGACTACGCGGTCGTGCTGTCGCCGGACGGCAAGGAGCTGAAGAAGGTCTGGCTGCTGGGCGCGCTCGCGACCTCCCCCTACGCCAACTTCCTCAGCACGGTGCCCTGGTACATCGCCAAGGGCAAGGGCGACTATCTGCACACCAACTCGATCGACGCGATCACCCCCGAGGTCGCGCGCCGGCTGCCGGCGGCGGCCGCGGCGATCGCCCCGGGCAGCGGGGTGCTGCTGTCGTTTCGCGAGATCGGCACGCTGGCGCTCCTCGACCTCGACCGCGAGCAGATCGTCTGGGCGCTGCGCGGGCCCTGGCTGCGCCAGCACGACGCCGAGACCCTGGCCGACGGCCACATGATGGTGTTCGACAACGAGGGCCATGGCGGCGACGTCTCCCGGGTGCTCGAGTTCGACCCGGCCACGCTGCAGATCACCTGGCGCTATGCGGGCGACCCGGAACATGCTTTCTTCAGCCGGGTGCGCTCGGCCGAACAGCGCCTGCCCAACGGCAACACGTTGATCACCGAATCCGACGGCGGCCGGCTGCTCGAGGTGACGCCAGGCGGCGCGATCGTGTGGGAATATCTGAATCCGGTGCGCGGCGGCGAGCGGGGCGAGCTGATCCCGATCGTCTCCTTCGGGCAGCGCATCGATCCGGCGACGCTCGAGCCGGGGTTCCGCGAGGCTCTGGCGCGATGACAGTCTCACCAAGAGGGAGTGCAAAACAATGCGAACGGTTCTGACGACGATCCTGGCTGCGGCCCTGACGGTCGGTGTGACCCTGCCGGCGGCCGCCTACATCGGTCCCGGCGCCGGGCTCAGCCTGCTGGGCGCGTTCTGGGGCCTCCTGGTCGCGATCATGGCGGCGCTCGGCTTCGTGATCCTGTGGCCGATCCGGCGCCTGTTCCGGCACCGGAGCAAGCAGCCGGCCCAGGCCGCGTCAGGCACCGGGCGGCGCCGCCGAGGCGCGCGCCCGCTCGCTCTGAGGACCGGCCGCCGGCCGCTGGAGGATCTCCGACCATGGGCCTCTTCGATCTGCCCGCACCGCTGCTCGCCTGGCTCGACGGCGGCTTCGGCCTGATCGCGCCGCCGACCCTGCGTCTGGTCCTTTGGGGCCTGATCGCGGGGGTCGGCTCGATGGCGCTCTACTGGCTGCTGTCGCCGCAGGACCAGATCGCCGGCGCCAAGACGGCGGCCGCCCGGGCGAAGCGCGCGCTCGACGCGTTCGACGGCGAGTTCGCCGACGCCTGGCCGCTGATCCGGGACCTGCTCGGGCAGGCGCTCCGGCAGCTCCGCCTGGTGCTGTGGCCGGCGCTGGTCGCCTCGGCGCCGGCGATCTGCCTGCTCGCCTGGCTGAGCTCGACCTATGGCTACAGCTTCCCGGGCACGCCGGACGCGGTCGGCATCCGCACCTCGCCCAGCGAGCTGAAGGCGGCGCTGGTGCCGCCGATGTGGTCGCCGCTCGCCGCCCCGGCGCCCGCCGGCACCACCCATCGGGTGGTGGTCGCCGACCCGGCCGGCAACGTCGTCGGCACGATCCCCTGGGCGGCGCCGATCGCGATCATCGACAAGCACCACTGGTGGAACCTGCTGATCGGCAATCCCGCCGGCTATCTGCCGGACGACGCCGGGATCGAGCGCATCGAGCTCGATCTGGCGCCGAACGAGTATCTGCCGTTCGGTCCCGAGTGGCTCAGAGCCTGGTACGGCGTGTTCTTTGCGGCGCTGCTGCTGAGCTCGCTCGCCCTCAAGCTCTGGGCGCGCATCGACTAGCGCCCCCGGCAGGAGCTCGGGCATGGGCCGGCAGGCAGACTCGGCGGACGGCTTCCAGGTCACGCCCTGGATCGACGCGCTCGGCGGCTTCATCGCCCGCCACCAGGGGCTGTGGACCCGGATCGGCAACCTCGAGACCCGGCTGCTCGCGGACGAGCTGAGCGAGGTCCGGATCCGGCGGCCGATCTACGTCGCCGGGCTCGCCCGCTCCGGCAGCACGATCCTGCTCGAGCTGCTGGCGCGCCACCCGGACGTCGTCAGCCACCGCTACCGGGACTATCCGCCGGTGTTCACGCCCTATATGTGGAACCGGGTGCTCGAGCGCACGCCGCAACGCCGGGTCGAGCCCGCCGAGCGCAGCCACAAAGACGGCCTCAAGGTCACCCCGGACAGCCCCGAGGCGCTCGAGGAGGTCCTCTGGATGGCCTTCTTCCCCGAGCTGCACGACCCCGCGCACAGCGCCGTGCTCGACCGGCAGACCCGCCACCCGGCCTTCGAGAGCTTCTACCGCGACCACATCCGCAAGCTGCTCCGGGTGCGCGGCGGCCGCCGCTATCTCGCCAAGGGCAATTACAACGTCACCCGGCTCGGGTACCTGCTCGAGCTGTTCCCGGACGCCCGCTTCGTGATCCCGGTCCGCGACCCGCGCTGGCACATCGCCTCGCTGATCAAGCAGCACGCCCTGTTCTGCGCCGGCAGCGAGCACAACCCCAAGGCCGTCCGCCATCTGCAGCGGGTCGGCCATTTCGAGTTCGGGCTCGACCGGCGCCCGGTCAACGCCGGCGACCCGGCGACCACCCGGCGCATCCTCGCCTGCTGGCAGCGCGGCGACGAGGTCGAGGGCTGGGCGCGCTACTGGAGCCACGTCTACGGCCACGTCGCCGACCGCCTCGAGGCCGACCCGGAGCTCCGCAAGGCGGCGCTGGTCGTGCGCTACGAGGACCTCTGCCAGGCGCCGCGAGGCGAGCCTGCAGGCGATGCTCGACCACGTCGGGCTCGCGGTCCCCGAGGAAGTGCTCGCCGAGCTCGCGGCGCTGCTCCACTTCCCCGGCTACTACCAGCCGCGCTTCAGCGCCGACGAGCTCGCCCTGATCGACCGCCTGACCGAAGCCACCGCCGCCCGCTTCGGCTACCAGGCGCCGGCCGCGGCCGAGCTCAGCGCTTGAGCTTGAAGAACGGCGCCGGGGTCAAGAGCTTGTTCTCCTGCCCGATCAGGTAGCCCGCCTCGCGGCTCGCCTTGGTGTAGGCCTGCCAGTCGGGATCGGCCTGCATGGCGGCGCGCTTCTTCGCCCGGTCGCCGGCGTCCTCGTAGACCCAGATGTGGACGTAGGTGTTGATCGGGCCGGTCTCGGTGATCCCATAGAAGGCGGGCGCGCCGAGATGGCGCTCCTGGGTCGCCTTGCCGAGCCGCTCGTAGATCTCGAGATGCGCCGGCAGCGTGCCGGGCTTGACGGTGTAGGTCCGGTGGTCGAACAGCATGCTTGCCTCCCATGGGTTCGATGATGGGCTGAACGTCGGTCCGGCGCGCCGCCGCCGGCGGCTGATTTGTTCTGCGCCGGGCGCCATCCGTCAAGCCCGGGCGGCAGCAAGTCGAGCATGCCGAGGGGAGCGAAGCCGCCCAACCCGCCGCTGGCGAGATCGAATGGTGGTCGAGGCAACGGCGCATTGGATAGAGGGCAGCTCCGCGAGCGGTAGTTCCTAACCGAGCAGGACAGATATTAGCTGCTCCATGATCCGCAGATGATCGTTGGTGCGAAGGGGGGCCGCACAAAAATAACGGCGCGCCTCCTCCGGCGAGCCTTCTTTTCGCTCAAACCTGAAGATCGGCGCGGTACCGGCTCCAGCCGCATACGATAGGCCGACAAGTTCGAAATCAACCGATGTCTGTTTATAGCTGCGCAGCATATTGGCGATATCTAGACCAATACTAGCTAATCGCGGAAGTCGTTCTGATAGAGAAAAAGAGCAAAATACTTCCAGATTACTGTAATAAATTCGTTGCGTGTTCGGTTCTTCTATTGTATCAACTCCAATTTCTGACTGCAACCACTCGATGAAGTCGTCCAGAAAGGCGTCACATTCATCTGTGTTGGACTTTGCTTCAGCCAACATGCCATTCTCAAAGATCTGAAACTTATCAATCACAACCCGATCCTGGAAATTGCCGTGCAAGAAGGTGACACCTTTGCTGAAATCGAAATCCTCCAGTGTTTGCGGACCCCAGAATCCGTACCTGTTTTCACACGCCCGAACAAGACGCACGCCATGAATTCGCCCCCTGCCGGAATTGGCCATCCGCAGAATGCGTATGGCGCGGCCAAACAGGATGCTTTCAAGCTGCATGTCGCGGATCCAAAGCCGGCTCCCGTGGCCGCTCGCTCGTCGGGCGGGGGTTGCTCAGCGAGGCGGGCGGCGGCACCTGGCTGGGCGGTTGCGCCTGGCTCTGTGCGATCCACTCGAAAGCCGGGGTTTGTAGCCATTCCGGAGCGACGAAGTTTCGAGGGAGCCGATTTAGGACGGAGGACGATGCCGGCTCCAACTCTTCCGCCGCGATACCGAGCAGGAGATTGCTCACGGTATCGAGCGTCCAATTGCCGGGAGCGCCCAAGAGCCGACTCACCACGGCTGGATCGCTCCCGAGACGGCGAGCGAGGAGCGCCTTGGTCAGGCCGTTTCGCTCCGCCTCAAAAAACCTGCCGAGGACGAAATTGTAGATGCGGTTGCGCAGCCGCTCCTGAAAATAGGCGAGCTTCCCGGCTGGGATGCGCACATTGCCTGCCTCGATTTCAGACAAGAAATGCGTTGGCTGAGACATAGTCACGAACGTCACTCCCGCGCAGGGGGTCATATCCCGGGAAAAGGTGGCCCCATCGCTTCTGACATTCCAGGATGGCAAACTGCCACTCGAGAGATTTCCGGTGGCCCAATGCCTTCCGGCGCGCCCAGTCGGCGGACCGAGGTTGCCACAGGAGCGCGGTGAACACATCGGTATCGGCAAACCGCCCAAAGACCCTGAGGGCGGGGGAAGGGTCGACACTTCTGATATCCCATACTTCGTCCTCGGGGCGGTCGAGCCGCCCCATGTAAGCGGTCTTCGCTTGGTAGGGCGTTAAGCAAAGGCCGATGAACTGGCCGGTGATGAACCGTTCGAGGTCGGCGCGAAGGCGGTTCGCACGCCGCTCTTCGCTCACGGTGTCCCATGGCCCAGACAGGAAGTGCCCGATCTCTGGCGATATCAGCATGGTGCGGTGGACCGGGTCGCCGGCTATCACAGGCTGCAGCAGGAAAAGAGCTCCTTCTGCCAACCTTCTATTGATCTCGTCACGGATTGACATATAAGTCAATAACTCGGATTCCGCAAGCCCTCATCCTTCGAGGGCCACTCTGCCTCGACGACCATCGCGGAAACAAGGCAATTCCCCAAGAAGGAATTCTATCGACGGTTCCTAAACTGAGACACCGCCAGTCCATCCCGTGCCGATCGCCCCTTGCCCGGTCCCCGGGCGCGTTGAATGATCGGGCAACTACGAGATGGAGGCCTGATGCCCTGCCGCGCGAGCGCCTGCCTTATTCCGCGATCGTCGACCGGCCCAGCTCGCGCTCCCGGACGGCGCCCGGCTCGCGGTCTGGACGATCGTCAACGTCGAGGACTGGGACATCGAGCGGCCGATGCCGCGCACCGTGCTGCCGCCGCCCATGGGCCAGCCGCTGTTGCCCGACCTGCCCAACTGGGCCTGGCACGAGTACGGCATGCGGGTCGGCTTCTGGCGCCTGCTCGAGGTGCTCCGCCACTTCGACGTCACGCCGACCTTCGCCCTCAACGGCAGGGTCTGCACCAGCTACCCGCGGATCGCCGAGGCCGCGCTCGCCGAAGGCTGGGAGTTCATGGGCCACGGCTTCGTCCAGGGGCCGATGCACCGCGAGGGCGACCAGCGCCAGGCGATCCGCGACACGGTCGCGGCGATCCGAAGCTTCACCGGCAGCGCGCCGCGCGGCTGGGAGAGCCCGGGCCTGACCGAGACCCTCGAGACCCCGGACCTGCTCCGCGAGGAGGGTTTTCTGTACGTTGCCGACTGGGTGCTCGACGACCAGCCGGTGGTGCTGGAGACGCGGGCGGGACCCCTGGTCTCGATCCCCTACACCCTCGAGACCAACGACATCACCGTGCACGCGCTCCAGGAGCTGCCGTCCGACGCCTTCTACCGGCGCGGCGTCGACCAGTTCGAGCGGCTCTACCAGGAGAGTGCCACGATCACCCGGATCATGGCGATCAGCCTGCACCCCTACATCACCGGCGTCGCCCATCGGATCGGCCATCTGGAACGCCTCTACGCCCACATCCGCTCGCGCCCGGGGGTGCTGATGTGGACCGGCGGCCAGATCTATGACTGGTACCTCGAAGCCAGCGCCGGCCGGTGACGGCGGCAGCCATGCCAGCGCAGACGGTCGGCGTCATCGGCCTCGGCATCATGGGCGGGGCGATCAGCGGCCACCTGCTGCGGGCGGGCTTCCGGGTGATCGGCCACGACCTGCTGCCCGAGCGGGTGCGCGCGCTCGAGGCGCAGGGCGGGCAGGGCGCCCTCTCGGCGCGCGCGGTCGCGAAGGCCGCACCCGTGATCATCTCCCTCCTGCCCGGGGTTCCAGCGCTCGAGCAGGTGGTATCGGGCGAGCAGGGGCTGGTCGCGGCCGCGCCCACGGACCTGGTCCTGCTCGAGTGCTCGACCCTGCCGATCGAGGCCAAGGAGGCGGCGCGAAGCGCGCTCGCGGCGGTCGGCGCCCAGATGCTCGACTGCCCCTTGAGCGGCACCGGCGCCCAGGCGCTCAGCAGGGACCTCGTGGTCTACGCCAGCGGCGAGCGGCAAACCTTCGAGCGCTGCCGGGAGGTGTTCGAGAGCTTCGCCCGCAGCAGCCGCTACACCGGGCCGTTCGGCAACGGCTCGCGCTTCAAGTTGATCGCCAACCTTCTGGTCTCGATCCACAACGCCGCCGCCGCTGAGGCCTTCGTCCTCGGCATGAAGGCGGGCCTCGCGCCCGACCTGATCTTCGATCTGATCGGCAGTGGTGCCGGCACGTCCCGGATGTTCGAGGTGCGCGGGCCGATGATGGTCGAGGGCCGCTACGAGCCGGCGACCATGACGGTCCAGATGTGGCAGAAAGACCTCGCAATCATCACCGAGTTCGCCCGTGCGCTCGGCGCGCCGACGCCCCTGTTCGCGGCTTCGGCGCAACTCTACGCGGCCGCGCTCGCGGAGGGCCGGGCCAAGCAGGACACGGCTTCGGTCTGCGCCGTGCTGGAGGCGCTGGCCGGCTTCGTCCGCCCGCACCAGGGCTGATGGTTCCCCAAAACCTCGGCTCCTTTGCTCCAATGCCACCCGTCCCCCGATAACGGGGGGACGAGCTTCCGCGGTCGCCTGGTGCCCGGTGACCGGCTGCAAGCGGCGCACACGCAAGCCCGCTTGGACGCCTGCACGCAGGGCTTGCTGCCGAGGCTCCTCCGTCACCAGCCCGTTGACGAAGTCATTGATGCCAACCTCGACCACCAGATGTTGCGGTCGCCATCAACGATCGATCGCAACATCGGAGGGCTCGTTCGCTGAACACCGACTTGATCGGGGGGCTGTTAACAGGGCCGTTAACTGGCCTGTTAACCTTTCCTCAACCGCTAGCCGCCAACACCACGATGCTCGAGGGCCATGCGACCGTGGGACTCCGCCCTCCGGTTTTTGTCGGGCGGACGGACTCCCAGGATCGCATGGATCCTCCGAGAGTGGGCGCTCAAGAGGGTTAATCCTCGGTTAACGCGGCGGTCGGACCCCGGACGAAGCGGGATTCGAAGCTACGCGCGCAGCCAGTCCGAGATCGCGGTCTCGGTCATGAGCTTGACGACCAGCGCCTCGAGCGCCCCGAGCCATTCCCGAGGCTCCGTGACCGGCCGCTCCAGATAGGCGCCGAGCCAGCGCGCCCGCTCGACCAGGGCCCGGCCGTAGTGGAGTCGCTCGTCCTGCCAGGCCTCGAGCGCCGCCCCCGGGTCGGGGGCGCTCAGCGCCCGCGCCAGGGTCACCGCATCGAGCGCCGCCTTGGTCGCGCCCATGCCGGCATGCGGCCGCGCGACGAACGCGGCGTCGCCGATCAGGACCACCCGGTCGAACACCAGGCGCGGGCTCTCGAGGTCGTAGATCGCCTGGATGAACGGCTGCTCGACCAGCCCGACCACCTCGAGAAAGCAGGGCGCGACCAGCGCCGCGGCCGCGGCCCGCATCGTCGCGACCGGCGCCGCCGCCATCCGGGCCGGCGGGATCGACATGTCGTAGCGCCGCCCCTCGGCGTCGGTCAGCAGCGCCGGCAGCCGCGCCGCCTCGACCGGCCGGTACCAGACCCAGTTGTAGCGGCGCTCGCCGGGCGCGATCGCCTCGTCGGCGCCCGGCACCGGATAGCCGAGCATCTGCTCGCCGGGCGGCAGGCAGAACGCCAGATGCTGGCAGAGTGCTGCCCGCGCCGCGGCCGACATCGTCCGCTCCTCGATCAGCCCGCGCCAGGCGACGTAGCCGGCATAGGCGGGCTCGAGCTCGGGCAGCAGCTGGCGGCGGAGGGTCGAGCGGATGCCATCGGCGCCGATCAGCCAGTCGGCGCGCGCACGGCCGCCGTCCGCGAGCTCCACCGTGACGCCGTCGGCGTCCTGCTCGAAGCCCTCGATCGCTCGCCCGGCGTGGTAGTGGCGGTCGGGAAAGCGCTCGCGGATCAGCCGGAACAGCCGGTCCCAGGACATCATCACCTGGGGCAGCGCATGCTCGCCCAGGACCGCCCCGTCGGCCGCGAAGAGGCGCCGGCCGCGCACCGGCACGCCGATCGTCGCATCGATCCGCGCCCCCGCCTGCTCGAGCGCCTCGAACAGCTCGGGATGGGGCACGATGCCGGCGCCCCGGCTGGCGAGCGCCTCGGCGGAGCGCTCGAACAGCTCGACCGCGAAGCCCAGGCGGTGCAGCAGCACGCCGGCGCAGAGCCCGGCGATCGAGCCGCCCGCGATGATCACCCGGCCGCGCGGCGGGCTGCCTGGTCCGGTCATCGGTTCTGTCCCTCCGGTCACGGTCCCTGATAGCGGCCGGGCGGTGGCCGAGGCAAGCGCCGGCTCCGCACCCGGCGACAGGCGAGTTGCCGCCGACCGCCCGACCCGGGGCACGATGGCCGCACCCGATCAACCGAGAGGAGGCGGCCCGGCCCGCGATCCGGCTCAGCGGTGCCCGTGCGCCAGCACTTCGCGCTCGACGTCGACGACTTCGAGGCCGGCTACCGCGCCGCCAAGGCGCGGGGCGCGCTCGATTCCGAGACCTTCTACAACTGCATGTACGAGCTGCCGGCCGGTTGACACCTCAGACCCCACCGCTACAGTCGGTCCCCGACCGAACGAGCCCGAAAAGGGGCCGGGAGGCCCCAGGGGGCGGGGGACCCATTGAAACCGGCACCCTTTGCTTACGTCAGGGCTGCATCGCTCGATCAGGTCTTCGATCTCCTGGCGGAGCATGGTGACGAGGCGCGCCTGCTGGCGGGCGGCCAGAGCCTGATCGCGACCCTCAACCTTCGTCTGTCCGTTCCCGCTATTCTCATTGATATCAATTCGTTGAGCGATCTTTCTGGTATATCAGTCGAGAATGGAGCGCTTCGGATCGGGGCGCTGACCCGCCAGCGCGCGCTCGAGGATTCGCCCGAAGTCACCGCATCGGCACCCCTGCTCGAGCTCGCGATCCCGCACATTGCCCATCCGGCGATCCGCAACCGCGGCACGATCGGCGGCAGCCTGGCTTACGCCGACCCGGCGGCCGAGCTGCCGGCCTGCGCCATGGCACTCGGCGCCGAGATCGAGCTCGAGGGCCCAGGCGGCCAGCGCCGGGTCGCCGCCGCGGACTTCTTCCGGGGTCTCTACGAGACCGCGCTCGGCCCCACCGAGCTGATCAGCGCCCTGCTCGTGCCCAAGGCCGGTCCGGCGAGCGGAGCGCCTTCGCCGAGCTGACCCGCCGCCAGGGCGACTATGCGCTGGCCGGGCTCGCCGCCCATGCCCGGGTCGAGAGCGGCGCGCTGAGCGAGGTGCGCCTGGTGTTCTTCGGCGTGGCGATGAAGCCGGTGATCGCGCCGGCGGCGGGCGCCGCGCTCGAAGGCAGGCGCCCCGAGCCGGCGGCGATCGCCGCCGCACAGGAAGCTCTGTCGGCGGACCTCGACCCGACCGGCGATCTGCACGCCAGCGCAGCGATGAAGATGCAGCTCGCGCGCGTCCTCACCCGCCGGGTGGTGCCTGAGCTCGCCGGAGCGGCGCCATGACCGGGGAGCGCCTCGAGGTCAGGATCACGGTCGACGGCCTGCCGGTCACCCGGCGGATCGAGCCGCGCCAGCATCTGGTCGATTTCCTGCGCGAGGAGCTGCAGCTGACCGGCGCCCATGTCGGCTGCGAGCACGGGGTCTGCGGCGCCTGCACGCTCCGGGTCGAGGGGCAGATCGTGCGCGGCTGCCTGATGCTCGCGGTCCAGGCGGACGGGCTCCGGGTCGACACGATCGAGGGCCTGAGCGAGCGGGGCGAGCTCGCCGACCTCCAGGCCGCCTTCCTCGCGCGCAACGCGCTCCAATGCGGCTATTGCACGCCCGGCATGCTGCTGACCGCGGCCGAGCTGCTCGCGACCCGGCCGCACCCGACCCGGGCCGAGGTCCAGAGCCTACCTCGCGGGCAACTACTGCCGCTGCACCGGCTACCAGGCGATCGTCGATGCGGTCCTGGCGGTCGCCCGGCAGCGCCAAGGAGACCTACCGTGAGCGGCCGGCGTCTCGGCCCTCGACCGGCCGAACAGCTACATCGGCCAGAGCGTGCCGCGGCCGAACGCGCGCCGCCTGCTCCAGGGCCGGGGCCAGTTCGTCGACGACATCCTGCTGCCGCGCACGGTCCACGTCGCCTTCTACCGCGAGCCCACTCGCCCACGCCCGGATCGGCAGCATCGAGACCGCCGCCGCGGCCGCCTGCCCGGGCGTGATCCGGGTCGTGACCGGGGCCGAGATCGCCGCGATCTGCACGCCCTGGGTCGGCGTGCTGGCCCACCTCCAGGGGATCAAGTCGGCGCCGCAGTATCCGCTCGCCCTGGAGCGCGCCTGCTGGCAGGGCGAGCCGGTCGTGGCGGTGGTCGCGGCCAGCCGCCGGGCCGCCGAGGACGCGCTCGAGCGGGTCGTGGTCGAGCTCGAGGAGCTGCCCGCGGTGACCGACCCCGAGACCGCCCTCGATCCGGCGACACCGCTGATCCATCCCGAGCTCGGCGACAATCTCTGCTTCGAGCGCCGGCTCGAGGTCGGCGACGTCGATGCACGCGTTCGCCGAGGCCGCGGCGGTGGTCGAGCACACCTTCCGCTTCGGCCGCCACACCGGCGTCACGCTGGAGCCGCGCGCGATCCTCGCCGACTACGATCCGGCCGAGCACCGGCTCACCATCTACCACTCGTTCCAGGCGCCGCACATGATGCAGGACGTGGTCGCGCGCCACCTCGACATCCCGGCCGACCAACGTCCGGGTGGTCTGCAAGGACGTCGGCGGCTCGTTCGGGATCAAGGTCCACATCTACCCGGACGAGATCGCGACCGTGGCGCTGTCCATGCTGCTGAAGCGCCCGGTCAAGTTCATCGCCGACCGCCTGGAAGCCTTCACCTCCGACATCCACGCCCGCGATCACCGGGTTCTCGGGCGGATGGCGCTCGCGGCCGACGGCCGGATCACCGCCCTGGACGTGGACGATCTGACCGGCATCGGCCCCTACTCGGTCTATCCGCGGACCAGCGGCATCGAGGCGAACCAGGTGGTCAGCCTGACCGGCGCGCCCTACCGGCACGGGAGCTACCGGGCGCGGGCGCGGGCGGTGCTCCAGAACAAGGCGCCGATGTGCCAGTACCGCGCGGTCGGCCACCCGATCGCGACCGCGGTCGCCGAAGCCCTGCTCGACTCGGGGGCGCGTGCGCTGGACCTCGACCCGGCCGAGATCCGCCGCCGCAACCTGATCCCGGACGACGCCTATCCGCACACCAACGCCTGGGGCCTCAGGTTCGAGCGCCTCTCGCATCAGGCGGCGCTCGCCAGGCTCTTGCAGATGATGGCCTACGAGGACCTCCGGGCCGAGCAGGCGCGTCTTCGCGAGCAAGGCGTCTGGCGCGGCATCGGGCTTGCCGCCTTCGTCGAGGTGACCAGCCCGAGCGCCGCCTTCTATGGCGTCGGTGGTGCCCGCATCTCCGCGCAGGACGGCTGCACGGCCCGGCTCGATGCCAGCGGCGCGCTGGTGATCCAGATCAGCGTCACCGAGCAGGGCCAGGGCACCGAGACGGTCATGGCGCAGATCGCGGCCAGCGCCTTCGGGGTGCCGATCGAGCGCGTGCGCGTGCTCTCCGGCGACACCGACGCCACCCCCTATGGCGGCGGCACCTGGGCCTCGCGCGCGGCCGGGATCGGCGGCGAGGCGACCCTGCAGGCAGCCAAGGCGCTGCGATCGAACGTGCTCGAGGTCGCGGGCAAGCTCCTGCAGGCGGCGCCCTCGAGCCTCGACCTCCGGGACGGCAACATCGTCGATGGCGCGGACGGCCGCCAGCGGATGGCGCTCACGGAGCTTGCCCGGATCGCCTATTTCCGCCCCGACACCCTGCCCGAAGGGGTCCGGCCCGAGCTGATCGCGACCCGGCATTTCGTGCCGCGCGCCTATCCCTTCGCGTTCACCAACGGGGTCCAGGCCTCGTACCTCGAGGTCGACCTCGAGACCGGCTTCGTGACCCTGCTCGGGCATTGGGTGGTCGAGGACTGCGGCCGGGTGATCAACCCGCAGCTGGTCGACGAGCAGATCCGCGGCGGGGTCGTCCAGGGGATCGGCGGCGCCCTGTTCGAGGAGTGCGTCTACGATGCCGCGGGCCAGCTGCGCAACGGCAACCTCGCCGACTATCTGGTGCCGATGGCCGCCGAGATGCCGGACATCGAGGTCGCTCACGTCGTGAGCCCGACCGCGGAATCCGAGCTCGGCGCCAAGGGCGCGGGCGAGGCCGGGACCGGCGGCGCGCCCGGGGCGATCATGAACGCGATCAACGACGCGCTGGCACCTTTCGACGTCACGCTCACCACCCAGCCCGCGACCCCCGAGCGCATCCTTCGCGCCCTCGGCAAGCTGGACTAGGCCCCGGTGCCGGTGATGGTCGGTCTCGAAGCGGTGGCGATCCGATGCAGCATCATAGGACCGCTCAGGCCGGCGCGGCCGCGGCCCGCTGGATTCCCGCGACATCGAGGCGTCTTAGCAGATGATTAACCTCTGGCGTCTAGCTCTTCCTTCGGATGGTCCCTGCGATCGTGGGACTCCGTGGGCCTTCGATTCTCGCGGGCGGACGGATTCCCAGGATCTCATGGACCATCGAGGACGGGCAGGTTAGGGATCGAAAGTTGATGAAAGGTTAACCGGAACCGAATGGGGCTTGACCCGGGCGTCCAGGTGACCTGGAGTCCTTGGAAACCGCGTCGCCAGGTTTGCGCGGCCGACGCCGTGACGCCGCCGCTGGGAGGGAAAGGCCCGGTGGACGAGCGGCGCGGGTGAGCGATGGCTTCGAGATGGCCGGTGCAGGGACCGGCGGCAAAAAGGGAGGCAAGCAAATGATCAGGACATTTGGGCCCTTCGCCCCGCGGGCGACCCGGCGGCAGGTGCTGCGGACCGTCGCGGCCGGCGGGGCGGCGGCCGCGACCTCGCCATTCTGGCTCAACCTCGCGCGCGCCGCCGACGCGCCGATCAAGATCGGCTTCAGCATGGCGCTGACCGGCGGCCTCGCCGGTGCCGGCAAGCCCGCGCTGATCGCGATGGAGATCTGGCGCGACGACATCAACGCCCAAGGTGGCCTGCTCGGCCGCGAGGTCGAGTTCGTCTACTACGACGATCAGACCCAGCCGGCCAACGTGCCCAAGATCTACACCAAGCTTCTGAACGTCGACGGCGTCGACCTGGTCGTCTCCGGCTACGGCACCAACCTGATCGCGCCCGCGATGCCGATCGTGATGCGCAAGAAGATGGTGTTCATGAGCCTGTTCGGCCTGGCCGCCAACGACCAGTTCAACTACGACAATTACTTCCAGATCATGCCGGCCGGCCCGGAGCCCAAACAGGACTGGTCGCGCGGCTTCATCGAGTTGGCCAAGGGCAAACAACTCCAGACCATCGCCCTGGTCGGCGCCGATGCCGAGTTCGCCAAGAACGCGGTCGCCGGCGCGCGCACCAATGCCAAGGCTGCCGGCTTCGAGATCGTCTACGACAAGTCCTATCCGCCGGGCACCACCGACTACAGCCCGATCGTCCGGGCGATCCAGGCGACCAATCCCGATATCGTCTACGTCGGGTCCTATCCCCGGATTCCGCTGGCATGGTCCGGGCCGCTAATGAGCTCGACCTGCAGACCAAAATGTTCGGCGGCGGTATGGTCGGCCTCCAGTACGCGAGCCTGATGACCAGCCTCGGCCCGATGCTGAACGGCATCGTCAACTACGACTTCTGGGTCCCGGAGCCGACCCTCAACTTCCCGGGCATCCAGGAATTCCTGGCCAAATACCAGAAGCGCGCGGAAGGCCAGGGGGTCGATCCGCTCGGTTACTACCTGCCGCCGTTCGCTTATGCCTATCTGCAGGTCCTGGGCGATGCAATTACTGCGGTTGGCAGTCTCGACCAGCAGGCGGTCGGCGACTACATCCACAAGACCACCTTCAATACCGTGGTCGGGCCGGTCCAGTTCGGCGCCAACGGCGAGTGGGCCAAGTCGCGCACGCTGATGGTCCAGTACCAGGACATCACCAGCAACGACCTCGAGCAGTTCAAGCACGCCGGCAAGCGCATCGTCCTCTATCCGAAGGAGTGGGTGTCCGGCGAGTTCGAGTTCCCGTACACCGAGGCGAAGAAAGTATAGCCGGCCCACGTCGACCACCGCGCGCCGGCCCGGGACGAGCCGTGGACCTGTTCCTGAACGCGATCGTCTCGGGCCTGCTGCTCGGCGGCTTCTACGCCGCGGTGAGCTTGGGGCTGTCGATCAGCTTCGGCCAGCTCGACATCGTCAACATCGCCCATCCAGCCTTCGTGATCACCGGCTCCTATGTCACCTTCATGGTCAATCGCGCCTTCGGCCTCGACCCGGTCCTGATCGGCCTGGCTTTTTCCCCGTTTTTCTTCGTTCTCGGTGCCCTCGTCTACTATGTTTACTACGTAAGCTTCGAAAAAACCGGGCAGGAGGCGCTGAGCGGCCTGGTGTTCTTCTTCGGCCTGATGTTCATCATCGAGATCTCCTTGATCATGGTCTATGGCGTCGATTACCGACTGGTGGCGGCGCCCTACATCGGCACGACCTGGCGGCTCGGGCCGGTCGACCTGCCGCTGCGCATGCTGGTGCCGTTCGTCACGGCCCTCGCCATGACGCTTGCCATCCACCAGTTCCTGGCCCGGACCTTCGCCGGCCGGGCGGTGCTCGCGGTCGCCCAGGACCGTCTGGCGCTCCGCCTGATGGGCGCCGATCCGGTCCGGATCAAGCAGCTGGCCTTCGGGCTCTCGATCGCGACCGCCGCGGTCGCCGGCGCGCTCCTGATCATCATCGGCCCGGTCGAGCCCTCGGTCGACCGCCAATACATCGGCCGCGTGTTCGCGATCGTCGTGCTCGGCGGCATGGGCAGCATCGGCGGCACCCTGGTGGCCGCGCTGATCTTGGGCGTCGCCGAGAGCTTCGTTGCGACCTTCTACGGGCCCTCCTGGGCGCCCGCCGTCTCGTTCGGCATTCTCCTGATCACGCTCGCCGTCCGGCCGCAAGGCATCTTCGGCAGATATTGATGCGGAGCCTGGTCTTCTGGTCGGTCTCGGCCCTGATCTTCGCCCTCGGCCTGCTCGCCACCAAGCTGCTCGCCAACGAGTTTTTCTTCTTTGCCGGCTACGCCATTCTGCAGGCGGTGGTGATGGCGGTCGCCTGGAACATCCTGGGCGGCTTCACCGGCTATGTGAACTTCGGCAGCGCCGGCTTCTTCGCGGTCGGCGTCTACACCTCGGTCGCGCTCAACAAGGCGTTCGATCCGCCGCTCCTCGTCATGATGCTGGCGGCCGCCCTGATCGGCGGCCTGATCGGGCTCGGGACCGGCTATCTGACCCTGCGCCTGCGCGGCGTCTACTTCGCGATCGCGACGCTTGCCATGGCGATCGTGCTCGAGACCGTCGCCAACAACTGGGCCTACGTCGGCGGCGCCACCGGCGCCTATATCCTGACGCCCGAGACCGTGCCGTTCTTCGACGACTACATCGAGTTCCTGTTCGCGCTGATGCTGGCACTGGCGCTCGGCGCGATCGCGGTCGCCCGCGCCCTCAAGCTGTCGCGGATCGGCCAGGGTCTGTCCGCGATCCGGGACGACGAGATCGCGGCCGAATGCACCGGCGTGCCGACCCTCCATCTGAAGCTGATCTCGACCGCCGTCATGGGTGCCCTGATGGCGCTCGCCGGCGTCCCCTATCCCTTCTTCGTCACTTACGTCGACCCCTCGTCCGCGTTCGACCTCACGATCGCGGTCAACGCGATCGCCATGCCGATGATCGGCGGCAGCGCGACCTGGTTCGGCCCGGTGGTCGGCGCCCTCCTGCTCGGCTCGGTCCAGGAGATCGTCACGGTCACCGTGTCCTCGGCCGCCAACGTCCTGATCGTCGGCGTGCTGCTGGTGATCTTCATCATGGTCGCCCCCCAGGGCATCGTCGGCCTGATCCAGGACCGATGGCGAAAGCGGCCGGGCCATGGCTGAGCCGCTCCTGGAGATCCAGAACCTCTCCAAGCGGTTCGGCGGCTTCACCGCGCTCGAGACCGTGAGCCTGGATCTGGGCGCGGGCGAGCGCCTGGCCCTGATCGGCCCGAACGGCTCGGGCAAGACGACGCTCATCAACTGCATGTCGGGGGTGCTGCCCGCCGATGGCGGCCGCGTCGTCTTCAAGGGCCGGGACATCACGCGGCTGCCGGCGCACCGCCGGGTGCGCCTCGGCATGATGCGCAGCTTCCAGATCCCGCGCCCGTTCCGGAGCCTGTCGGTGATCGAGAACCTCTACGTGCCGCTCGAGTTCGCCCAAGCCGCTCGCACCCACGGCCGGGATCTGCGGGCCGAGGCCCTGGCGATCCTGGAGGCGGTCGGGTTCGCCGACCGGGCGGACGCGCGCCCGGCCGATCTGACCCAGGTCGACTTGCGCAAGCTCGAGCTCGCCCGGGCGCTCGCCGCGAGGCCCGCGCTGCTGGTCGCCGACGAGGCGATGGCCGGCCTCTCGAGCGCCGAGGTCGACGACATCCTGGGCGTCCTGTTCAAGCTCAACGCCGAGGGCGTCGCGGTGATCATGATCGAGCATATCATGCGCGCCGTCATGCGCTTTGCCGAGCGGGTCGTGGTGCTCGATGCCGGCCAGAAGATCGCCGACGGCACGCCCGACCAGGTGATCAACGATCCCGCGGTCGAGAGGGCGTATCTTGGCGCATAGTCTCTCGATCAGCCACGTCGATGCCGGCTATGGTGCGGTCCACGTGCTCCATGACGTCTCGATCCGGGTCGACGACGGTGAGACGGTCGTGCTGCTCGGCACCAACGGCAACGGCAAGAGCACGCTTTTGAAGTGCATCACCGGCCTGGTCACGCCCTCCCAGGGCGCCATCAACCTCGAGGCCGACGGCGAAAACATCGACCTGGTGGGGAAAACGCCGGAAGCGATCGTCGACCTCGGGGTGGCACTGGTACCCGAAGGCCGCCGTCTGTTTCCGGCGCTCTCGGTCGAGGAGAACCTGATGCTCGGCGCCTACCGCCAGGCCGCCCGCCGCCGGATCGCCATCCAGCCTCGAGCTGGTCTACGGCGTTTTTCCGGTCCTCAAGGAGCGCCGCCGCCAACCGGCGGGCTCGATGAGCGGCGGCGAGCAGCAGATGGTGGCCCTCGGCCGCGCCCTGATGTCGACCCCGAGGCTGCTTTTGATCGACGAGCCCTCGGTCGGCCTCGCCCCGATCCTGGTCAGCCGCGTGATCGCCAAGATCCAGGAGCTGAAGGCGCGCACCCGGCCTCACCGTCCTGATGGCCGAGCAGAACTTCAACCAGGCGATCAAGATCGCCGATCGCGCCTACGTCATGGTCCACGGCCGGATCGAGTTCGAGGGTGCCACCGCCGACCTCCAGGACAACCCGATGATCAAGCGCTATTACCTGGGCGCGTGAGCGGGCCGCGCGAATCCGGCGCGCGAAGGAGCAGCTGCGGTAAGTGTCGGAAAGCGGCAGCTTTCAAGATGCGGGCTTGCCGGACGCCGGACGGGCGAGCCCCGAGTTTGATGGGGCGGCATCCATATAAGTCAGCCCAGCAGGTTCACCTTGCCGCTGGCGAGGTCGTAGACGGCGGCCACCACCTTGATCTTGCCGTCCTTCAGCAGGCCCGCGACCACGGTCGAGGATTCCCGCAGCAGCTGGGCCTGGAGCCGCGCATTGGCCGCGATCGCGGCGTCGAGATCGCCGTTCGCCTGGTTCACCGCCGGCCGCAGATAGCTGTACAGCGAGCTGATCTGCCCCGGCACCGCCTTGGCGGCGATCGCGGCCTTGAGCGCGCCGCAATTGCCGTGGCCCAGCACCATGATCACCTTGGTGCCGAGGACGGCCGCGCCATATTCGACACTCGCGATGATCTCCGAGGTCGCGATGTTGCCGGCGACGCGGTTGACGAACACATGGCCGATGCTCTGGTCGAACACGAGCTCGACCGGCACCCGCGAGTCGGCGCAGGCGAGCACGGAGGCGAACGGCTCCTGCTTCTCCTCGGTATGCTGCATCAGCATGTCGATGTCCTCCTGAAAGGAGGCGAGCCGCCGCTCGACGAACCGCCGGTTGCCGTCCATCAGGGATTGCAGGGCCTCATCCGGACTGAGCGTGCTCTGCGCGAAAGCTGCCCCCGGGGCCGCGAGCTCCGTCCCGACGCCCGCGAGCACGGCCGCCGCGGCCCCGCCAAGCGTCGCCCCGAACAGACGCCGGCGCGAGAGCGTCGGCACGGCGTTGCTCTCCCGGCCCGCGAGGCCAGCGGCAGCGGACGGCTGGCCATGGCAAAGGCAGCCGCCGAGGCCGCACGAACCAGTCCCAAGCCCGGAGCCCAGCTCCGGCCCCTGCGATGACATCGCCCTGCTCCTTCATTGGATTTATGGATTTTTGCGCAAACTCCCGAGGGCGGCATTCCGATCACGCCCCACCCGCCGGGATTTTCCCCGAGTCTTCCCGGATCGACGACCCCTCAGGTCATGGCGAGCGTAGCATGGCGCGGGTGCCGGCGCCCGAGAATTTACTGACGACCCGGGCCATCCGACGACAGCCCGCCCCCATCGAACGCGACGCTGATCTTGCGGCCAACCGCGGGCAGAAAACGGCAGAAACAAGCAGGGTCGTTCAGGGCGCCGCCGCTACGCCGCCAAAGCACGCCGCACCGCGTCCGGGTCATGCTCGATGACCTTGAGCAGAACGCGCGCAGCACCCTCCGGCCGCCGCCGGCCCTGCTCCCAACTCTGCACGGCGTCGAGCCCGAAGCCGAAGCTCGCGGCAAACCTGGACTGCGACATGCCGAGCTTGCGCCGCAGCGCCTTCACGTCGAACTCGGTCGGAACGTGAACCACGAAGCCCTCGGTCAACTCGCCGCGGGCAAACGCCAGCGCCTGGCGCGCCCCGGTCAGGATCTTGGACTCAGCCACGGCGGCATGCTCCTTTGCGATAGGTTTCGACGATCGAGCCCAGCAGCGAGCGCAATTCGTTCCGCTCGGCCTGGGACAAGGCCACCCTTCGCCCTTGCCCCGCCCGGCGAACGGGACCTTGCGCGCGCCCCCGCTCCCCCGAATAGCGTAATCTCGGAGGCCAAAGCGAAGAACCCTGACCCCGTTTCCTCTCGGAGCGTAATTTCGGAGGCCAAAGCGAAAAAGTCCTGACCCCGTTTCCTCTTGACCCCGTTTCCTCTCCTGACTCCTGTTTCCTCTCCCGACAATCGGACCCATTCGCGGTGTTGAGCCGGCTCAATCTCGCGATGAGGATAGAACTGATGGCGTCCCCATAACCCCCCATAAAGCTGACCGCCTCAGCGGCGCCGGCCACCGGTCCGACGCTCAGGGCTGTGGTTGGGGCGTCGCGGCAACCGAGGGCGGCAGGATCGGATAGACCACCTGCGGCTGCTCGCCGGTCAGGCTGCCCAGGAACGCGGTGATCTTGTCGATCTCATCGTCGGTCAGGTCGATGCCGAGCTGGCTCGTCCCCATGACCCCGACCGCCTGGCGCAGGTCCCAGGACTTGCCGGAGTGGAAGTAGGGCGGCGTGAGCGCGATGTTGCGCAGCGTCGGCACCTTGAAGACGTACTCGTCCTCGACCGTCTTGGTAACCTGGAACCGGCCCTTGTCGTCCGGCGGCAGGATGTCGGCGCCGGGCCGCTCGACCACGCCGAAGGGCGCGTACATACCGCCGCCGACGTTGATGCCGTTGTGGCAGCCGGAGCAGCCGTTGTCCATGAACAGCCGCAAACCTTCCTTCTGCTCTGCCGTCAGCGCGTTCTCGTCGCCGCCCAGGTAGCGGTCGAAGGGCGCGTTCGGTGTGATCAGGGTCGCCTCGAACAGGGCGATCGCGTCCTCGACATTCTTGATGTTGAGCGGCTGCGAATCCTCCGGAAAGGCTTTTTGGAACATCGAGACATAGCCTGGGATGCCGCTCAACTGCTCGATCACGTGCTGGTGGGTCGTGGCCATCTCGACCGGGTTGACCATCGGGCCACCCGCCTGCTGTTCGAGGTCCTTGGCGCGGCCGTCCCAGAACTGCGCGGTATTGAACACCGCGTTCAGAACCGTTGGCGCGTTGCGCCCGCCGTGTTGCCAGCGGTGGCCGAGCGAGGTCTCCAGCATGTCGACCCCGCCGAGCCCGACGATGTGGCAAGAGTTGCAGCTGATGGTGTGCGATTCCGAGAGCCTGGGCTCGAAGTACAGCATTTTGCCGAGCTCGACCCGGTCGGCCGTGGCTTCGACCCCCGGCAAGGCGGGCGGCGCCTGGGGGATCGGCTCGAAGGTCGATTTGGCCGTCTCGAGGAGGTTGTCCTGAGCACCTGCTGGACCGCTGGCAAGCAGCAAGAGGGGGAGCGCCACTGTGGCTAGGCTGCGGTGCATAAGTTCGACCTCCCCCCCCCAACGAATGCGACGACCCATCCAATTTCACCCAAATGCCAGCCTTCCGCAAGGCCCGAGTTTGCGGCCGTGAATGAACGGGCTGGGGGTTAAGGGGACACAACACGTATCTCTGGCGTGGTTCCCGGGGCCAAGTCTTGCAGTCCAGCACGACCCGGGCCGCCGGACGCGCGACCGCACGGAAGTGCAGCCTGTGTCGCATGGAGCAATCCAGTCAACTCCAGAATTGCATCAATCGCCGTGGCGGGAAGTGGTCGGTCGAGGCCAATCATCTCAGGTGGTTAGCGAATTAGGGGCATTCGTCGCGCATGCGATGGACTGACTGGATGCTGATCCGATTGAGACGCGAACGCAGTAGGAGGAAAGTGGCTCAATTGCGGCGCATGGACGCACGGAAGTGTCGAATGGCTGTAGCCTTCTTGGTCAAGCGATCTCAATCCCGGCGTCGATTGCGATCAATCGTAAGACGAACATGGTAATGATGTGGTGGAGCTGTGGCTGAGATCGAGCGTCGGCAAAGTCATCCATCGAGTTGAATCGTCTCAGTTGGAAGGTCTTTCTCTCGGGGACTTCAGCAGGCGGCCTGGAGAGCGTCGAGCTCGGCGCGGACGTTGGCGGAGACGAAGCTGGAAACGTCGCCGCCGAGGCGGGAAATCTCCTTGACGAAGCGCGAGGAGGTGAACTGGTTGGTCTCCGAGGCGGTCAGGAACACGGTCTCGATGCCGGGGGCGAGGCGGGCGTTGGTCGCCGCCATCTGGAACTCGTACTCGAAGTCCGAGACCGCGCGCAGGCCGCGGATGATGACCTTGGCGCCGACCTCGCGGGCGAGGTCGACCAGCAGGCGCTCGAAGGCCTGGACCTCGAGCTGGCAGCCGTTGACCCGGTCGGCCGCCATCAGGGCCTTGGCCTCGTGCTCGACCAGGCGCACGCGCTCCTCGAGCGTGAACATCGGCTCCTTGCCGATGTTGACCGCGACCGCGATCACCAGGCGGTCGACCACCTTGGTCGCGCGCCGGATGATGTCGAGATGGCCGTTGTGGATCGGGTCGAAGGTGCCCGGATAGACCCCGGTGCGCGGGACGCCCATGGTTTTGCGCACCTACTCGTCGGTCCCGGCCGTCCGGTAGATCGCCGTCCGGCGACCGCCGTCCGGCGGATCGCCGTCCGCCGCCGTCGCCGTCTGAATCGGCGCCGCCTTCGTCGCCCGCCTCGGCGCCGTTGGCTTCGGCGGCGCCGGTGAGCCTGGCGACCGAGACCACGTGCTCGCCCTCGGCGACGTCGAACAGCGTCACGCCCTGGGTGTTGCGGCCGGCGATCCGGATGTCCTCGACCGGGATCCGGATCACCTGGCCGCGGTCGGTCACCAGCATCACCTGGTCGTCGTCGGCGACCGGGAAGGCCGCGACCACCGGGCCGTTGCGCTTGGAGGTCTCGATGTTGATGATCCCCTGCCCGCCCCGGTTGGTGACCCGGTACTCGTAGGCCGAGGTCCGCTTGCCGTAGCCGTTGACGGTGACCGAGAGGATCAGCTGCTGGTGGGCGTCGAGCTCGGCCAGACGGTTGGCGCCGAGCATTTCGCGCGCGGCGCGGATCGCGGCCTCGGCCTTCTGCAGGGCCTCCTCGGGGGTCTCGGCGTCGCCGTCCTCGTAGACGTCCTGGCGGCGCCTGCGCCGAATTGTAGCGCAGGAAGGCGTCGCGCTCCTCGATCGTGAGCTCGACGTGGTCGAGGATCGACATCGAGATCACCCGGTCGCCCCGGGCCAGATCCATGCCGCGCACGCCTTCGGACGAGCGCGAGCGGAACACGCGCACGCTGCTGCCGGCCGGGAAGCGGACGCATTTGCCGCCCTCGGCCGCGAGCAGCACGTCGTCCGCCCCGTCGCCACGGCGACGCCGATCAGATGGTCGCCCTCGTCCAGGCCCATCGCGATCTTGCCGTTCGCGGGCACGAAGATGAAGTCGGCGAGCGCGTTGCGCCGGACCTTGCCGCTCGCGGTCGCGAACACCACCGAGAGCGCCTCGTAGGTGCTCTCGTCCTCGGGCAGCGGCAGCACGGCCGTGATCGTCTCGCCCTCGGCCAGCTGCGGGAACAGGTTGATCATGGCCTTGCCGCGCGCCTGCGGGTTGCCCTGCGGCAGCTTGTAGACCTTGAGCTTGTACACCCGGCCGGCCGAGCTGAAGAACAGCACCGGCGTGTGGGTCACGGCGACGAACAGCTGGGCCAGAAAATCGTCCTCGTGGGTCGCCATCCCGACCCGGCCCTTGCCGCCGCGGCGCTGCTCGCGATAGGTCGAGAGCGGGGTGCGCTTGATGTACCCCAAGCTTGGTCACGGTGACGACCATGTCCTCCTTCTGGATCAGGTCCTCGATGTCGATGTCGTAGTCGTCGCCCGCCTCGAGGGTCGTGCGCCGGGGCGTCGCGAAGCGCTCTTTGACCGTGATCAGCTCGGCCTTCAGCACCTCCAGCAGGCGCTCGCGCGAGCGCAGGATCTGCAGCAGCTCCTTGATCTTCTCGCCGAGCTGGGTCAGCTCGTCGGTGATCCGGCTGCGCTCGAGCTGGGTCAGGCGCTGCAGGCGGAGGTCGAGGATCGCCTGCGCCTGGCGCTCGGACAGGCGGTAGCTGTCCTCCGGGCCGGCGGCGGCGGCATCGTCCGGGGCCTCTTCGGCCAGGCGCAGAAGCGCTGCGACCTCGCCCAGGCGCCAGTCGCGGGCGGTGAGCTCGGCCTTGGCGGTCGCCGGATCGGGCGCGCCCCGGATCAGGGCGATCACGGCATCGATGTTGGCGACCGCGACCGCGAGGCCGAGCAGCGTGTGGGCCCGGTCGCGGGCGCGCGCGAGGTCGTAGGCGCTGCGGCGCGCGATCACCTCCTCGCGGAACTCGAGGAACGCGCGCAGCACGTCCAGCAGGCTGAGCTGCACCGGCCGGCCGGCCGCGAGCGCCACCAGATTGACCCCGAAGGTCACCTGCAGGGGCGTGTGCCGGAACAGCTGGTTGAGCACGATGTCGGGGTCGGCCTCGCGCTTGATCTCGATCACCACCCGGGTGCCGTCGCGGTCGGATTCGTCCCGGACCTCGGCGATGCCCTCGATCCGGCGCTCGCGCACCAGCTCGCCGATCCGCTCCAGCGTGCGGCCCTTGTTGATCTGGAACGGCACCTCCGATGACGATGATCGCGTCCCGGTCCTTCCTGACTTCCTCGATGTGGGTCTTGCTGCGCAGCAGCAGGCTGCCGCGGCCGGTGGCATAGGCCTGGCGGATGCCGCCCTGGCCCAGGATGATGCCGCCGGTCGGAAAATCCGGGCCCCGGGATCAGCTCGAGCAGGCGCTCGAACGACAGCTCCGGATCGTCGACCAGGGCGAGGCAGGCATCGATCACCTCGCCCAGGTTGTGCGGCGGGATGTTGGTCGCCATGCCGACCGCGATGCCGCCGGCGCCGTTGACCAGGAGGTTCGGGAACTGCGCCGGCAGCACGGAAGGCTCGCGGTCGGACTCGTCGTAGTTGGGCCGGAAGTCGACCGTGTCCTTGTCGATGTCGGTGAGCAGCGCATCGGCCGCCAGCGCGAGCCGCGCCTCGGTGTAGCGCATCGCCGCCGGCGCATCGCCGTCCATCGAGCCGAAGTTGCCCTGACCGTCGATCAGCGGCAGGCGCATCGAGAAGTCCTGCGCCATGCGCACCAGCGAGTCGTAGATCGCATCGCCGCCGTGGGGGTGGTACTTGCCCATGACGTCGCCGACGATGCGGGCGCATTTGCGCGGCGGCTTGCCGTGCTCGTAGCCGCCCTCCTGCATCGCATAGAGGATGCGCCGGTGGACCGGCTTCAGGCCGTCGCGCACGTCCGGCAGCGCGCGCGCCACGATCACGCTCATGGCGTAGTCGAGGTAGGAGCGTTGCATCTCCTCCTCGATCGGCACGACCTCGAAGCGGCGGGGCGGGCTTTCGGTGGCCAAAGGTCAGGCGATCCGGTCAGGGTTCGGGGCGCGCTCGCCGTGGCGGCGGTGGCGCCGCTGATCTAGCAGAACCACAGCCTGCCGACAAGTTTTGCGCTGCAACACGAAGCCGGCCCGCCGCCGGCACCCTCGGGCGCAGTCGCAGCGCACCACTGTCGAACATGCCGGGGGTGCCGGCGCCGATCTCCTCTCAACCTCGACCGATCGCCGGCGGTGACCAGCGAGTGCGCTGGCCGCCGCCGGCGGTTGCAGAGCGCGCCGTCTTCGGCCAGGATGGCTCGGGCCAGGATGGCTTGGGTAACCGAATCAACAGGGCACCGACGATGCGCCACGCAGAGCTGCTCGGAATTCTCGTGGCCCTGGCCGCGCTCGGCCTTGCAACGCCATCGCTCGCCGCGCCCGAGCAGTTGAAGGGCCAGCGCTTCATCGACGTGATGAGCGGCAACACGGTCTCCGGCACCACCGCGTCGGGTGCCGAGTTCAACATGTACTTTGTGGACGGCGGCGACGTGACCTACGAGGATTCCTCGGGCGAGCACGACGCGGCCGCTGGCAGATGGACCCGGCCGGCGACGTCTGCATCAAGTGGCACGAGCGCGATCCCGAGCACCAGAGCTGCTACCAGGTGACCGTCGACGGCGACCAGGTCACCTGGAAGGGCAAGGGCGGCAGCGGCGAGGCGCTGCTGCGCGGCGGCGTCGGCTCCAGCTTCCTGAAGCATCCGTGAGGGGGTGGGCGGCGCGGAGTGTAGACCTCGTCAATCGCGATCGGCCGCGCGAAACTGAACCACGAGCGTCCGGATCCGGCAGAAGATGTCGCGGCAATCCGGGTCATCGAAGATCTGGCATCGTGGGCCTCACGTTCGCTGACAGCTGCGGCCTGAAGGCGCCATGATGGCGCATGCCCGAAGCGACGCCACCCCGCAGCCGGTGCTCGGCGACCTCGAGGACTTCCTCGCCTGGGTTCAAAACCAGCGCGAGCGCTACGAGTTCGTCGGCGGCCGGCTGGTGCTGATGGCCGGCGGCAGCGAGGACCACAACGACATCCAGATCAACCTCCTGACCTCGCTCAAGCGGCGCCTGCGCGGCGGCCCATGCAAGCCCAACGGCAGCGATCTCTTGGTCCGGATCGACGACCGCACCGGGCCGTTTCCCGGACGCGAGCGTGACCTGCGGCCGCGAGGGAAACACTACGTGACCGCCCCGGTCGCGATCTTCGAGATCCTCTCGCCCGCGACCGAACTTGCCGATCGCACCGACAAGCGCCGCGACTACCAGCGCCTCGAGAGCCTTCGCCACTACGTCCTGATCGCCCAGGACGCGCCCCGGGTCGAGAGCTACAGCCGCGCCGGCCCGAGCTGGCGGTTCGAGGAGATCGAAGGCCAGGACACGGTGCTGCCCTGGACGCTCTCGAAATCACGCTGCCGCTCGCCGAGCTCTACGGCGGCCTGTCCCTCCCCGAACCGAGGGAACTGCCCTCAGCCGTTTGACCCGAAGAGCGGCGCCCTCGAAATCACGCGGCGCGCGGGCTGATGGCCAAGAGCTCGGCCGCGATTTCGCGCTTGCGCTGCATCAGGTCGTAGTCGGCCTGGAGCCCGAGAAAGAAGCCCTCGAGAGCCCGAAATAGCGGGCGAGTCGGAGATCGGTGTCGGCGCTGACCGCCCGCAGGACCGTGGACCAGCTCGTTGATCCGGCGTGGCGGCACGTGGAGCGCGCGGGCGAGCGCGTTCTGGCTGAGCCCGATCGGTTGCATGAACTCGAGCGCCAGGATCTCGCCGGGATGCGGATTTGGCAGCGCATCTTCGTCAGTCGTGGATGCGTTGATTTTATGCCGCTGGCGGGTGGTAGGGCTCGACGTTGATCTCGGCCTCGCGTCGGCGCACCTGGGCGAGGTCGTAGCCCGCCTGCAGCCGCAGCCAGATCTCCGCCGTACCGCCGAACGCCTTGGCGAGCCGCACCGCCATCTCTGGGGAGATACCCGATTTGCCGTTCACGATGTTGGAGAGGTTGGCGCGCGTCACGCCGAGAATGCGGGCCGCCTCGGTCACGCTGAGACCCAGCGGTTCCAGATACTCGAGCCGGATGTGCCGGCCGGGATGCGGGGGGCTTTTCATGGGCATGGCTGCTGCCTCAATGATAGTCGACGAGGTCGACCTCGAACGCCTTGCCATCGTCGAAGCGGAAGATGACCCGCCAGTTGGCGGTGACCGTCACCGACCAGAAGCCTTTGAGCTTCCCGG
>CAVSRN010000023.1:0-22136 GCA_963730195.1 uncultured Alphaproteobacteria bacterium | reverse complement strand
AGCGTCGTCCTCGAATTGGTCACGCCGCTGTTTGCGGTGATCTTGCTCGGCTGTTTCGCGGGGCGGGCGGGCTTTCTGGGCGAGGCCGGTATCCGCGGGCTTGGCGCCTTCGTCTTCAACTTTGCGATCCCGCCCTACGTCTTCCGTCTGATGGCCGGGACCGACCTCGGGGCGATCACCGAGTGGGGCTTTCTCGGCGGTTATCTGGGGTGCAGGCGCTGATGTTCACGACCGGCGCCACCGTCGGGCGTCTGGTGTTCGGCATGCGGATCGCCGAGCTGACCATCCAGGCCTTCGGCTCCGCGTTCTCCAACGGGGTGATGCTGGCGCTGCCGCTGCTGCTCTGGCTGTACGGCGATGCGGGCGGCGTGCCGGCGCTCCTGATCATCACCCTCGATGTGATCGTGTTCAGCTCGGTCACCGTGCTCTTGGAGATCGGCCGCCACGGCGACGGCCGGGCCAGCGGGCGGATCGCCCTTCAGGCCGCGCGCCGGTCGCGCTCAACCCGATCCTGATGGGCACGGTCGCCGGTATTCTCTATAGCTTGAGCGGCCTCGCCCTGCCGGTGGTCGTCCATCGGACCCTGAGCTTCATCGGCCAGGCGGCGGCACCGTCGGCCCTGTTCGCGCTCGGCGCCACCTTGAGCCTGCGGCGGGTCGGCGGCAGCCTCGGTCCGGCCGCGGCCATGATTGCCGCCAAGCTCTGCCTGCACCCGCTGCTCGCGTTCCTGGCCTTCGGCTGGCTGCTCGGGCTCGACCCGTTGTGGGTCAACGCCGGCGTGATCTTCGCCGCCTGCCCGGTCGGGCTCAACGTCTACGTGTTCGCCCAGCACTACGAGGTCGGGATCGAGACCGCATCGAGCGCGATCCTGGTCTCGACCGCGCTCGCCATGCTGACGATCACCGGGCTTCTGCTCCTGCTGCCACCGGTCACGCCTTAGGCGCGGCCTCTGTCCCTTCAGGTAGCCAGTCGCCAGCAACCTGATCCGGGTGTAGGGGCACTCCGCCGGCAAGGCGGCCGCGGCAGCGGCCTCGCCGTAACTTCGCAGATCGTCCGCCGCATTGTCGCGGGCATCGCGGTAGAGGCCGGCGAGATCATCCTCGAGCTGCCGCCTCAGGCTCGCCGTCAGGTCGTCACGCAGCTCGCTGCGCTGCACGCGCACGGTACGCCGCCAGCTGTGTCGCGGCTCCTGCGCCGGCGAAGGCTCGAGCTTGAGCAGGTGCTCGATGATCGTGCGCGTGCGCGTGCGGACGGCGCTTCTGATGCCGATCGCCAGGGCTTCGATCTCCTCCGCGAGATGGGCGAGATCGAGCTCGGCGAGTCGCCCGGCGCGCAGCGCGTCGGCCTGGGACAGCGCCCAGAGATAGGCATCCGAGGCATGGAGGTCGGCGTCTCTGGCCTTGGTCCTGGTCACCATCATCCTGGCCCGCCCATGGCTGTCGAGAATCAGAATACCACAACCGAAGCATCCGGCGACACCTGCCCTGGGTGCCGCTATGCTGCCCCGGCACAGCAGGGAGGCTGGGGGTGGCGGAAAAACGCTGGAAGTTCTGGGGCTGGGGGTACGAAGGCAGCGGCCTGGAGCCCGCCGAAGAGCAGCGGCTGCTCCGGTTCTACCGGCAGCGCATCGGTCTTAAGGACGGTGCCCGCCGGCCCCCGCCCGAGGTCGGTGAGATCGCGCTGCGCGCCCCGCGCCTGCAACCGCCCGCGAGGCTCGAAAGCCTCTGCACCACCGACCCTTACGAGCGTCTCCTGCACAGCTACGGCAAGTCCTTTCCGGAGGCCGTGCGGATCTTCGCGCGCGACTTCGAGAACGCCCCCGATCTGGTTGCCAGGCCTCGCTCCGAGGCGGAGGTCGTGGCCCTGCTCGACTGGGCGACCGGCGCCCGAGTGGCGGTCATCCCGTTCGGCGGTGGGTCGAGCGTCGTCGGCGGCGTCGAGCCGGCCGTCGGCGAGGCTTTCGCCGGCACGATCAGCCTCGATCTCAAGGGCCTCGATCGCGTGCTCGAGGTCGACCGGGCGAGCCGCGCCGCGCGCGTCCAGGGCGGCATGCTCGGGCCGGCGCTCGAGGCGGCGCTCAAGCCCCAGGCGCTGACCCTTCGCCACTTCCCCCAGAGCTTCGAGTTTTCCACGGTTGGCGGCTGGATCGCGACCCGCTCGGGCGGCCATTTCGCGACCCTTTACACCCATATCGACGACTTCGTGGAGAGCCTGCGGACCGTGACCCCCGCGGGCGTGCTCGAGAGCCGCCGCCTGCCCGGCTCGGGCGCCGGGCCGAGCCCCGATCGGCTGCTGATCGGCTCCGAGGGCGCGCTCGGCGTGATCACCGAGGCCTGGCTCCGGCTCCAGGACCGCCCGACCTTCCGCGCCGGCGCCGCGCTCGCTTTCGATGATTTTCTCGCGGGCGCCCGGGCGGTGCGCGCGGTCGCGCAGGCGGGGCTGTACCCCTCCAACCTGCGCCTGGTCGACGCCGACGAGTGCCTGGTGAACGGCGTCAACGACGGCAGCTACGCGCTCCTGGTGCTGGCGTTCGAAGCCGCCGACCACCCGGTCGATGCCTGGCAGGCGCGCGCGCTGGAGCTGGTCCAGGACCACGGCGGGCGGCTGCTGCCCGGCGATGGCGCCAGCCCAGGCCTGGCGCACCGCCTTCATCCGCATGCCCTACGCCCGCGAAATCCAGGTGCCGGCCGGGATCATCGGCGATACCTTCGAGACCGCGATCACCTGGGACCGCTTCGAGCGTTCCATGACCTGGTCATGACCGCGACCCGCCAGGCGATCCGCGAGGCGACCGGCCGCGACGGTGTCGTCACCTGCCGCTTCACCCACGTCTATCCGGACGGCCCGGCACCTTATTTCACCTTCCATGCGCTCGGCCGCCCGGACGGGCTGCTCGAGCCCTGGCGGCACATCAAGGAGCGCGCCTCGGAGGCCCTGATCGCCGGCGGCGGCACGATCACCCACCACCACGCGGTCGGCCGCGACCACATGCCCTGGTATCGGCGCCAGCGCCCGGCGCTGTTTGGTGATGCGCTGGCGGCGGCCAAGCAGACCCTGGACCCGGCCGGGGTGATGAACCCCGGCGTCCTGGTCGCCGCCCGCCCCGGCTGAGGTCGTCCATGGACCAGGTCGCCGAGACCGCGGCTGCCGGCAGGGCCGCGCCGAGGGCGGACCCGGACTATGCCCTCGGCGTCGTCCTGGTGGCGCTCGCCGGCGTGTTCTGGAGCACGGGCGGCATCCTGATCCGCTGGATCGAAGCCGCCGATGCCTGGCAGATCATCTTCTACCGCTCGCTGTCCCTGGCCGGAGCGCTTCTGCTGATCGTCGCCATCCGCCATCGGGGTCGGCTGGTCGCCGCCTTCGTCGCCGCCGGACGGGGCGGCCTGGTCGCCGGCGTCTGCCTCTCGGGCGGCTTCATCGGCTACGTCCTGGCGCTCGAGCACACCAGCGTCGCGAACGCGGTGTTCATGCTCGGGGCCTCGCCCTTCTTCGTCGCGGTGCTCGCCTACTGGACGCTCGGCGAGCAGGTCCGCCGGGTGACCTGGCTCGCCATGGCCGTGGCGCTGCTCGGCATCGCCCTGATGGTCGCGGGCGGCCTGATCCTCGGCACCATCGCGGGCACCCTGCTCGCGCTGACCGCGAGCCTCAGCTTCGCCGGCTTCAACGTCCTGGTGCGCCGGGGCCGCCACACCGACATGATGCCCTGCGTCGTGATCGCGGGCGTGGTCGCGGCCATGATCGCGGCGCCGGTGGTCGCGCTCGAGGCGGCCGAAGCCGGCGCTTGGGGCGGGTTCGTGCTCAGCGCCCGCGATCTCGGGCTCTGCTGTGCCATGGGCGCCGGCCAGGTCGGCCTGGGGTTGAGCGTGTTCACGCTCGGCGCCCGCCACGTGCCGGCGGTCGAGCTCGCGCTGCTCGCGATGACCGAGCTGGTGCTGGCGCCGCTCTGGGTCTGGCTCGGGGTCGGCGAGCTGCCGAGCGCCTATACCCTCACCGGCGGCGCGATCATCATGGCCGCGATCAGCTTGCAGGCGCTGTCCGGCGTCCGGCGCCGGCGCCTGCTCCCGATGGTGTAGGCTGTGGGAAGGGAAATGCCTTGAGCTGGACGATCGGGGTCGACGTCGGCGGGACGTTCACCGATTTCTTCGCGCTCGACGAGGCGAGCGGGGCGGTCTGGCTGCACAAGCGGCCCTCGACCCCGGACGATCCCGGCCGCGCGATCGTCGAGGGCGTCGAGGCGTTCGCGAGCGGGTCCGGAACCGACGTCCGCCGGCTCGCCCACGGCACCACGGTCGGCACCAACGCGCTGATCCAGCGCAAGGGCGGCAAGGTCGCGCTGATCACCACCCGGGGCTTTCGCGACCTGCTCGAGATCGGCCGCCAGATCCGGCCGCACATGTACGACCTCTACGCCGACTTCCCCCCGCCGCTGGTGCCGCGCGCGCGCCGCTTCGAGGTCAGCGAGCGGATTGTGGCGGATGGCTCGGTCCATCGCCCGCTCGATCGCACGGAGCTCGCAGAGGCGATCGCCGCGGTCGCCGCTTCCGGCGCCGAGGCCTGCGCGGTCTGCTGCCTGTTCGGCTATCTGAACCCGGCGCACGAGCGGGCGATCGCCGAAGCCCTGCGGGCGGCCCTGCCCGACCTCCACCTGTCGCTGTCGTCCGAGGTCCAGCCCGAGTTCCGGGAGTACGAGCGCTTCTCGACCACGGCGCTCAACGCCTATCTGCAGCCGGTCATGGTCCGCTATCTGGCCCGGCTGGAGGGCGCGCTGGCGGCGCGGCTGCCGGGGGTCGAGGTCGGCATCAACCAGTCGAGCGGCGGGCTGATGTCGCTCGCCCGCGCCTGCCGGCTGCCGATCCGGACCGCGCTCTCCGGGCCGGCCGCAGGCGTGATCGGCGCGGTCGAGCTCGCTACCGCCGCCGGCTGCCCGGACGTGATCACCCTCGACATGGGCGGCACCAGCGCGGATGTCGCCCTGATCCGGGGCGGCCGGGCGGCGATCGGCTTCGACCGCCAGGTCGCGGACTTCCCGATCCGGCTGCCGATGGTCGACATCCACACCGTCGGCGCCGGCGGCGGCTCGATCGCCTGGTTCGAGAAGGACGGGCTGCTCAAGGTCGGGCCGATGAGCGCCGGCGCCCTGCCCGGCCCCGCCTGCTACGGCCAGGGCGGCAGCGAGCCGACCGTGACCGATGCCAATCTGGTGCTCGGCCGCCTGGCGCCCAAGGGCCTGCTCGGCGGCCGGATGGCGCTCGACGTCGACGCCGCGCGCGCCGCCCTCGCGCCGCTCGCCGAGCGCCTCGGCTTCACGCTCGAGCGGACCGCGCACGGCGTGCTCGGCATCGTCGCCGCCAACATGGTGCGCGCGATCCGGACGATCTCGGTCGAGCGCGGCCACGATCCGCGCCGGTTCGCGCTGATGCCGTTCGGCGGCGCCGGGCCGCTGCACGCGCGCGCGGTCGCGATGGCGCTTGGCATGCGCCAGATCCTGGTGCCGCCCGCGCCCGGCATCCTCTGCGCCCAGGGCCTCGTGGTCTCCGACCTCAAGGAGGATTTCGTGGCCGGTCGCCGGCTACCGGTTTGTTCTGCCACTGAGGGAGAGATTGGCGCCCAGATCAATGCATTACGCGCGCGGGCTGAAGCCTGGCTTGAGCATGAGCAGCTGCCGCCGGCAGCCCGCCGGCTCGAGCTCAGCCTCGATCTCCGCTACGTCGGCCAGAACTTCGAGCTCGCGGTGCCGTTCGCGATCGACGCGCGGCCCGCAGCGGCCAGCCTACGCCAGCGCTTCTTCGAAGCGCATGAGGCGGCCTACGGCTACTCCAACCCCGAGGACCCGGTCGAGGTGGTGAATTTTCGCCTCACGGCCCGCGGCCGGCTGTATCGGGCGCCGGCACCCGAGCCGCTGGCTCCGGCGACGGCGTCGCCGGCGCCGGTCGAGGAGCGGGAGGTCTACTTCGGCGCCGAGGCCGCCCTTTTGACCCCGGTCTTCGAGCGCGCAACTCTGGCGCCGGGACAGCAGCTCGCCGGCCCCGCGGTGATCGAGCAGCTGGATGCGACCACGCTGATCTTCCCGGGCGACCGCGCGAGCGTCGATGGCGCCCGCAACCTTTTGATCGAGCTTGCCCCATGAGCCAGCCGCCCGAGCTCGACCCGATCACCCTCGAGATCCTGGCCAACGCGCTCCGCTCGGTCACCGACGAGAGCTTCGTCGCGCTGATGCGGAGCGCCTATTCGACCAACATCAAGGAGCGCCACGACCACTCGGCGACGATCATGGACCGGCAGGGCCGGCTCATTGTCCAGGCGCAGCAGTCGCTGCCGATCCATCTCGCCTCGATGTGGGGCCTGATGGCGGCCCTGCTGGCGAAATATCCCGAGGACCAGATCCATCCGGGCGACCTGTTCGTCGCCAACGACCCGTTCGTCGCCGGCGGCACCCACCTGCCCGACGTCAACCTCGCGATGCCGGTGTTTTCGGATGGCGAGCTCATCGCCTTCGTCTGCAACATCGCCCACCACGCCGACATCGGCGGCATGGCGCCCGGCAGCATGGCGGGCGGCATGTCCGAGATCTTTCAGGAAGGGCTGCGCATCCCGGTCCTGAAGCTGTTCCGCGCGGGCGAGCTGCAGCAGGACCTGCTCGATCTTCTGCTCCTGAACGTGCGCGTGCCCGAGGAGCGGCGCGGCGACTACTTCGCCCAGATCGCGGCCGCGAGGCTCGGCGCCCGCCGCCTCGAGGAGGTGCTCGAGACGCATGGCCGCGCGACCCTGCTCGCCGCCTTCGAGCAGCTGATCGCGCGCACCGGGCAGCGCATGCGGGCCGCGATCGGTGCGATTCCGGACGGCAGCTACCGCTTTGCCGATGTCATGGACGGCGACGGCCTGGAGGCGTTCGACATTCCGATCGCAGTCGAGGTCATGGTCAGGGGCGATCGCATCCGCTTCGATTTCGCCGGCACCGCCCCCCAGGTCCCGGGCAGCATCAACGTCACGCTCAATGCGACCGTGGCCGCGGTCGGCTATGCGCTCAAGGCGCTGCTCGATCCCGAGATGCCGAACAATCAGGGCATGCTGGACGTGCTCGAGGTCGAGGCCCTGCCCGGCACGCTGGTCAACGCGGTGTTCCCGGCGCCGGTCTCCTCGCGCGCCCATACCAGCCAGCGGATCATCGACGTGGTGCTGGGGGCGCTGGCCCAGGCGCTGCCCGAGCGCGCGGTCGCCGCCGCCAACGGCGCCAACTCGATGGCGGTGTTCGCCGGCACCGACCCGCGCAGCGGCCGCCCGTTCGTCTATCTCGAGACCTTGGGCGGCGGCATGGGCGGGCGGCCGATGAAGGACGGCAAGGATGGCGTCCAGGTCGGGATCACCAACACCTCGAACCTGCCGGTCGAGGCGATCGAGCTCGAGTATCCGCTGCTGGTCGAGGAATACAGCCTGATCCCGGATTCCGGCGGCGCCGGCCGCTTCCGCGGCGGGCTCGGCCTGCGGCGCGTGGTCCGGCCGCTGTGCGCGTGTCTCTTCAACGGCGTCGGCGAGCGCTTCCGCCACCAGCCCTGGGGCCTGTTCGGCGGCGGAGCCGGCGGCTCCGGGCGGTTTCTGATCATCGAAGCCGACGGCAGCCGGCGGCGGATCCATGACAAGCCGGGCGAGATCAGGCTGTCGCCCGAGCAGGCGCTGGTGGTCGAGACGCCGGGGGCCGGCGGCTACGGCCCACCCGCCGGGCGCGATCTCGAGGCTCAGGCCGAGGACCTGGCGAGCGGCAAGTTCTCGCCGGACTTCATGCGGCGCAACTATGGCTCTGACTGACGGTCGGCCGTGGCCGGCGCGGACGCTCGCAGGTCGACGCTCAGGACCGCGAGGTGCGCGCCAGCAGCAGCGCGGCGCAGAGCCTGATGGCCGAAATCCGCGGCTCGAGGTCGGCCATGCCATGGTGCGCTGGCGACGAACTCGGCTATGCTCCAACGAAGCGAACGCAGAAGTGGGGAAAAAAGTCATGGCCGCAACAGCGCACGAGGGACGCCGTGGCGGGCGCGAGGCAAGGCGTCAGGCGCGGACCGCGATCACGATCCGGGCGCTCCCGGTCCTGGAGCGCAAGATCCCGGTCTACGAGGTCCTGAACCAGGAGGGCCTCGAGCGGATCCACGAGGCCTCGCTTCAGATCCTGGAGCAGATCGGGATCGATTTTCGCGACGCCGAGGCAGCCAGCATGTGGCGGGACGCCGGCGCCGAGGTCGACCGCTTCCGGGTGCGCATCCCGCGCCAGCTGCTGATGAGCCTGGTCGCCAAGAACCCGAGCCGCTTCACGGTCCATGCGCGCAATCCCGAGCGCAATACCGAGATCGGCGGCAACAAGGTCGCGTTCGCACCGACTTACGGCTCGCCGTTCGTCTACGACTTCGACAACCAGCGGCGCTACGGCACGCTCGCCGACCTCAACCAGTTCCACAAGCTCGCCTACATGGCGCCCGCGATGCACAACACCGGGGCGGTGATCTGCGAGCCGGTCGACATCCCGATCCCCAAGCGCCACCTGCACATCACCTACAGCGCGATGAAGCACTCCGACAAGCCGTTCATGGGGCCGGTGACCGCGCCCGACCGGGCCGAGGACGCCGTGCGGATGGTGCGCATCCTGTTCGGCGACGCCTACGTCGACCAGCACACGGTGGTCATGGCGCTGGTCAACTGCAACTCGCCCCTGGTCTGGGACGAGACCATGCTCGGCGCCCTCAAGGTCTACGCCCGCGCGGGCCAGTCGGTGATCGTCTCGCCCTTCGTGCTGGCCGGCGCCAACACGCCCGCCTCGGCCGTGGGCTCGGTCGCCCAGCTGAACGCCGAGGCGCTGGCCGGGATCGCGTTCGCCCAGCTCTGCCGCCCGGGCAGCCCGATGGTCTACGGCCATTTTTTGGCCGCGGTCTCGATGCGCTCGGGCGCGCCGATGGCGGGCACGCCCGAGATCGCCTTCATGAACCTGATGATCGGCCAGCTGGCCCGCAAATATGGCCTGCCGCTCCGCTCCTCGGGCATGATCGCCGGCTCCAAGCGGGTCGACGCCCAGGCCGCCTACGAATCGATCCAGACCATGTGGGCGGTTTTCCTGAGCGGCGCCAACTACATCATGCACTCTGCCGGCTGGAACGAGGCCGGGCTCGGGGCGAGCTTCGCCAAGTTCGTGCTCGACTGCGAGCAGATCGAGATGTTCTACCAGCTGGGCCAGGGCCCGCAGTTCGGCGACTTCGAGGCGGCGCTGGCGGCGGTCCGCGAGATCGGCCCGGGCGGCCACTATCTCGGCACGGCCCACACCCGCGAGCATTTCCAGACCGCGTTCTTCATGCCCGAGCTGCTCGACAACAACAGCTTCGAGCAATGGGAGCTGGACGGTTCCAAGGACGCCAACACCCGCGGCCTCGAAGCCGCCCGCCACCTGCTCGACAACTACGAGGCCCCTGCCCTCGACCCGGCGATCGACGAGGCCCTCCTGGCCTTCATCCGCGAACGCGAGGCGGTGCTCCCGGACAGCATGACGTAGCTCCAGGGCTTGATCCACCGTTGTCGGCGGCCTCGCCATCTTGAGTCGCCTGACCCGCCGGCCGCGGCAATCCATCATGCTGAGTGACCGATCAAGTCTTTTGATAGTCTTGCTCTAGTGTACATTCCACTCGTTCTGACACAATCCCTATCTTTTGTATCGTAATAATTCAGAGAAGATCGTCGATTCATGACGCTGAATTGATCGGCGGTATTACTCACGCATGCGCCACAACTGCGGCATCTTTTATTGTCGAGTGGAGCATCCATGGCGCAAGATATTCTTTGGGCGTCGCATTCCAGGACTGCCTATGACCATGGGCGTTGGTGGATCGCTAAGCCTACAGCATCAATCAATGGAGATCATTGATGCATGTGGTTGATCCATGCCGTATTTATCGTTCTAAAACATGGCATTAAATGGCACTCTTGAAGATGCGATAGATAGTCGATTCTGGAGGATTGATTTAGCCTTGAGGTCGGGGCGTTGACCGACGATGTCCTCACGAGTGGACAGAAGTGGCGCATCGGGGAGTTGCGCAGCTCGCCGGCAACCCTTGACCGGCGTCGGGATCGGTGGCGCAACCGACGGATCACGTTTCGGCTGCGCGGCAGTGCGGTCACGGACGTGGACTTTGAGGACTACCATTAGACGGGACTGGTGAGATGCCGATGAAGAACCCACCGCATCCGGGCGAGGTGATCCGGGAGGAGGTGTTGCGGCCATTTGGCCTGTCGATCACCAAGGCATCCGAGATCCTCGGCGTACGGCGGGCGACGCTGTCCGATCTCGCCAACGGCAAGAGCGCGGTCACGGCCGAAATGGCGCTCCGCCTGGAGAAGGCCTTCGGGGTGAGCATGGACCTGCTGCTGCGCATGCAGGCCGGCTACGACGCCGCCCAGGTCCGCCGCCGTAGCGCCGAGATCGACGTCCACCGTTACTGCGCTGACGCTGTCCCAGCGATCGACTGACCCCGCTCGGCCCGTGCGGGAAAAAGAATCCTGACCCCGTTTCTCTGACCCCGTTTCTCGCTGACGCTGTCCCAGCGATCGACTGCACCTCACAGCGATCGAGGAACCCGTCCACGGTGAGGAAGGCCTGCCTGATGATCGCCCGCATCGTGCTCTGGCGGCAGGTCGCCGCGGTGCATGGGCACGACAGGGCGCGCCCGGGGTCGAGCGGGATCGCGTAGATGGTGATGGCTGCCCTTGACCCGATGCACGCTGAAGCCCGCACGTTCGAGGGCACGGACCACCTCCTCTGCGGACAACGCCGGCAGTCGCCGGCGCCTCATCCCGTGGCTTTCACGCTCACGCGGTCGACCAGGGGTGCCGGCACTGGATCGCTCTCGGGGATCGGCTCGCCGTCCTGGCGCAGGCACTCGATGTAGCCCCGGATCGCGTCCGCGGCCATCGCCCGCGCCTCGTCCAGGGTCTCGCCATAGGTGACGAGACCCGGCAGCGCCGGACAGGTCACGGTATACCCGCCCTCGGGCTCCGGTTGCAGGAGCACGGTATAGGTATACGCCGCGGCCGACACGCTCTCCTTGCGCCTCATGGCCTCGATCCTAGCAAGGCCCGCGCCTTACGTCATCCACACGAGACACCCTCGGCGTGCGGCGCGCGGCGCTGTCCGACCTCACCAACAGCAAGAGCGCGGTCACGGCTGAGATGGCACTCCGCCTGGAAAAGGCGTTCGGGGTGAGCATGGACCTGCTGTTGCGCATGCAAGCCGGCTACGAAGCCGCCCAGATCCGCGGCCGCACGGCCGAGATCGACGTGTACCGTCACCGCCCCGACCTGCTCCAACGATCGACTGACTCCGTTTCTCTGACGAGGCGCTCCAGGTCTTGGTCCGCGAACGCGAGGCGATCCTCCCCGACAGCATGGCGTGAGACAGCGACCGGTTTCCTCTCGGAGGAGTCGTGATCATTGGGCCGGTCGACGGTCACACGCCGCTAGGCCCGCATCCAAAGACCATATTAAGACCCGAAGGTGGGGATGGCGTGCGCACGCGCCTTGCCACTCCTTGATGATCGATAGATCTCCCATTCCCAGTCCACGCATGGCGTGATCGGTGAATTCATTCATCCAAGCGCCGATCTCTGGTAGATCGGGGAGTTCGGATGGGCCGCCATGGTGCGTTACCGTCAATAGCTTCACGGACCGTCTCCACGAATCGCTCTGCATGGACCCGCCGCAAGCGGCCGTCGGACAGCTGGGCGAAGTGATTGCCAGCCTCGAACACCGTCGCCATGGGGAGGAGCAGATATGATCCTTCGTGAAGAAATCGCTCGAATTGCCGGAATACCTTCTCGCGGTGCTGGTTGAAGGCCGGTACGTCAAGGACGTTCAGAAAAACAGAGGTGTCCACAAGGAGTACCGCTGCCATGGCTTTAGGCGGTCTGCTTGCGCAAAGTGCTAACCCACTCAAGGGCGCGATGCATTCGCTCCTCTGAGCCAGGTCGAGTTTTCACGAACCGCTCGATAAGGCCGCGCGTCATCAAGTGGCCAACAGAGCCCTGAGCGATTAGTTCTGGGTAGTCCGGGATGTCGCGTAGGCGCGTAAGTTGGCTGGAGCCATCTTCAGGGCTCCGGTAGCAGAATACGACATCTGGAACGGCGTCATCGGGAAGAGCGTCAAGCAAGGCGGGGTTATGGCTGCTGATCAGCACTCGCAGACCGCGCTCCTTGGCGATCCGGGAGATGCTGCCGAGGAGTTGCTCCGCTCGACTTGGATGAACACCGTTGTCGATCTCTTCAATCACGACGAGACTATTCTCTGGCGCAGACAGAACTGCGGCCGCTATCGACAGAACGCGAAGGGTGCCATCCGACAAAAGCGTCGCGTCGTACTCCGCATTTATACCCCCGAAGGTCTCCGTTAGTTTAATCATTACCTCACCACGGGGCGTCTCGATAAATTCGATTGTCTTTATATCCTGTTCAGGCAAGCTCCTGACAAATTCCAAGACAGAATCGTTTGCCGACGGTTCCTCGCATAGACTGAACAGCACTCCGGAGAGGTTTTTTCCACTCTCTGTTAGGCGTTGCTCTGTCTTGAAGCTATAGTCTCGCATAGCAAATGGTTGAGGATCTAAAAAAAGTATGTCCGATAGCAATTTCTCGTATTTCCCCGTGATGTCTGGTATGATGGTTTGACTCCTCCTATGGCCGCCTTCAAAGCGCGCTGAACTTCTCAGTTGAAGCATAACGGCTATTTGATCATTGCATGTAACTTGGGGTTTCTTGCCTCCACGCGCAAAATTATTGTAGGCGACTCTGATATCGCTGCTCGTGCCGTGCGATGCGCTGACAACTTCATAGAGTGGAACGCTTGATGTTGGTCCGGTCAAACGTTCATCTTCAATGTGAAGTTCATCGTCTTCCCTAAGATCAATTTTGATCGCAAAGTGATTCCATTCATAATAACTCGTATCACACGACAGCACAAAGGATCTGCTCCCTCGGAAGCCCAAGTCCGCAACCTTTCCCCGAACCGACCTGTCCGCCTCCTGAACGGCGTAGCGAATGGACCCGAGCTTATTGCCCTGCGCGATCCAGCTCAAAAGGCGCAGCGCTTCGATGGCGTTGCTCTTACCTGACGCATTCGCACCAATCAGAACGGTAAGCGGCGCGAGGCGAAGCACGGCATCTCGGTAGCTCTTAAAATTCTTGATGCCGAACGCCTCCAGCATTTGATCACTCCTGTCGGTCTCGTGAACGTCACGGATTCCTCGCGGTCAAGTTCAGTTTACACCTGATCCGGTGGGTCGCATAGCGTTCTATTGGGCGATCTCGGCGCCGCGGTCGCGGTCGACCAGGGCGATCTCGTACTGGCTCTGCAGGTCGAGCCAGAACTGCGGCCGGTTGCCGAAGTAGCAGCCCAGGCGTACCGCCGTGTCAGCCGTGATTCCGCGGCGCCCGCTCAGGATGTCGGTGATCCGGCCAGAGGACACGCCGAGGCCCTGGGCGAGTCGATTCGCGCTCAAGCCGCGCCCTTCGAGTTCGTGCTTCAGAAGCCGTCCGGGGTGCGCAATGGGAGGCATGTCGCTCTCGCTTGCTGTCGATGTCGATCCTATAACACGCTGACGCGTCGGGAGTGAGGGAGGAAGAGATGGTCGGGACGGTGCTGGCGGCTGGGATCACGCAGGCGAGCGAGGGGCAGGATGCGGTGGTCTGGAACGTGCTCGGGCATACGTATTATCTGAAGGCATCCTCGAAAAGCTGCTTCTGTTTCGAGACGCTGGATCCGCCCGGGACCTTCGTGCCGCTGCATGTCCATCCCAAGCAGGACGAGTTCATCTATATGCTGGAAGGCGTGTTCGATCTGCAGCTCGGCGAGGCCAAGGTGCAGGCGAGGCCGGGCGATCTGGTGCGGATGCCGATGGGGGTGCCGCACGCCTACTACAACAATAGCGCGAGTGCCACCCGGGCGCTGTTCTGGGTCAGCCCGGCCGGGCGGCTGAAGGAGCTGTTCGACCGGCTGCACGATCTCGCCGACATCGAGGAGGCGATCCGGATCTCGGCCCGGCACGAGGTCGAGTTCGTGCGCTGATGCCGCCGGCGTCCGGCGCGGCGCGCTCCGTAGCTCCGAGGCGGCGGTGCGGCTGTTAGGGGCGCTGTTCGGCCTCGCCATGGGCCTGTTCGGCGCGTTTTTGTATTTCGGCCCGGTTGCGGGCGTCGCCGAGCCGGTCCGGGAGCGGGCCGCGGGCTTCGGGCTCACGCTGATGGTGGTCGGCGCGATCGCGATCCTCGGCTCGCTCAGCCGGCGCGGCGGCGACCGGCTCTGGTATCGCAAGCCCGAGCGCTGGCGGATGCTGCATGGCCGGCCGACCAGCTGGCGGCAATGGTGGCGATCCTGAGCCCAGGCGCCCGGTTCGGCCAGGGCAGATTTTGCGACCGCTTCCGTGTTCATCCATGGTTGTGGTGCGCCCGTGTTTTGACCACACTCGCAATGTTCAACCAACGGGGAGGAAATCACCGTGAGACTCCGTCAGGGAACCGCTTCGGCCCTTGCCGTGGCGGCGTGTCTGTTCGATCCCGAGCGCCGCGGTCGTGGCGGCCGGCGCCGAGGAATTCTGCTACGGCGAGAGCGATGGCCCCTGCCTGCCGCCCGACCAGTGGCCCGGGATCTGCGTCACCGGCAACACCGGCCGACAGTCGCCCCTGGACCTCCATGAGACCGCGGTCCTCGATCTGCCGATCTGGATCGACCGCTACGCCCCGCACGACGGGATCACGGTGATCACCAATGGCCACACCCTCGAGGTCGACCTGGAGGGCGAGGGCGACCAGCTGGCGGTCGTCGGCACCAAGCACTGCGAGCTGCTGCAGTTCCACTTTCACACCCCGGCCGAGCATCTGATCGGCGGGGTGTCGTTCCCGATCGAGGCGCATCTGGTGCACCAGTGCGACGACGGCCGCCTGCTGGTCATCGGCGTTCTGCTGGACTACCTGAGCAACCAGCCGAATCGGGCGCTGGGTGCTGCCTTGGACAACGCGGCGCGGGATGCGGACGGCCATTTCGCGATCGGCACGGTCACCACCGCGGGCGTCCCCTTCTCGGCCAGCGACCTGCTGCCGCCCTATCTGTCGCGCGGCTATTTCCACTATCTGGGCTCGCTGACCACGCCGCCCTGCAGCGAGATCGTCGACTGGTACCTGCTCAAGACCCCGGTCGGGATCAGCAAGGACCAGGTCGCCGATCTGAAGCAGCTGCTTCGCGACACCTCGCCCAACGGCTTCGATGCCAACAACCGGCCGCTCCAGGAGGACCGCCCGACCAACCGGAGGGGCAGGAGCCTGCCGTTCTGACGCGCTGCCGCGGGCGCTTCAGCGGGCGAGGGTCTCGGGTAGGAACAGCGCGAGCCCCGGGAACAGGATCAGGAGCGCGATCATCACGAGCAGGGTGATGACGAAGGGGGCGGCGCCGAGCATCACGTCGTGCAGCTGGCCCTGCCCGCGGACGCCCTGGACCACGAACAGGTTGATGCCGACCGGGGGCGTGATCATCGCGGTCTCGATCAGGAGCATGATCAGGACCCCGAACCAGACCGGATCGAAGCCCAGGCCGACGATCAGGGGCGTGATGATCGGCACGGTCGCGACCATCATGGTCAGCGTCTCCATGAACATGCCGAGGATCAGATAGAACACGACGACCGCGATCAGGGTCTCTCGGGGTGAGAGGCCGAGCCCGGTGACCATGGCGTCGACCCGGCCGGTGAGCCCGATCGAGGTCAGGACGAAATTCAAAAAATAGGCGGCCATCAGGATCGCCATGATCATCGCCGAGGTGCGCATGGTGCCCTCGATGGTCGCGCGCAGCATGGCGAGCGTCAGGCGCCGGCGCCAGGCGGCAAGGGCCAGCGCTGCGATCACGCCGAGCGCTGCCGCCTCGGTCGGGGTCGCAAGGCCGGCGTAGATCGAGCCGATCACGAGCACGAAGATCAAAAGCGGCGGCAGCAGGTCCGGGAGCGAGCGCCAGCGCGAGCGCCAGTCGGTCGCGATCGCCCGGCCGCCCCAGGCGGGCTTGAGCGCGCAGCCGACCAGCACGGTCGCCATGAACAGGAGCGCCAGCACGAGCCCAGGCAGGAAGCCCGCGAGGTAGAGCTGCGGGATCGAGGTGTCGGTGAGCACGCCATAGACGATCATGTTGATCGAGGGCGGGATCAGGATGCCGAGCGTGCCGCCGGCGGCGATCGTGCCGAGGAAGAAGCGCGGGTTGTAGCCGTGGCGCTCGATCTGCCCGACCGCGACCGTGCCGATGGTCGCAGCGGTCGCGACCGAGGAGCCGGAGACCGCCGAGAACAGGGTGCAGGCGCCGATGTTGGAGTGCATCAGGCCGCCCGGCAGCCAGGACAGCCAGTGGCTCATGGCGGCGTACATGCGCTCGGCGATGCCGGCGCGCAGCAGGATCTCGCCGAGCAGGACGAACATCGGGATCGCGACCAGGATGACGTCGGTGGTGGCGCCCCAGACCAGCTCGCCGAGCGCCAGCTTGAGCGGCAGGAAGGAATAGAGGTGGTCGAGCGCCAGGCCGACCACGCCGATCACCGCGGCGACCGGCAGCCCGAGCGCCAGCAGCCCGAGCAGGAGCGCGAGCGTGACCCCGATCATCTGTTGCGGTCCGGCGGGTCCGGGGCGGCTGGCTTGAGCTCGGCGAGCTCGACCGCGAGCTCCTCGCTCAGGCTGCGCGAGCCGATCAGCCGCTGCACCGTCAGGAGATCGCCCGCGATCAGCGCGCCGAGCGCGCGCAGCAGGAGCAGACCGGCGATCGATCAGGAACAGGAGAAAACCGAGCAGCCAGAGCAGCTCCGGCAGGACCAGGGGCGTGCCGAGCGGCGAGAGCGAGTGGGCGTCCAGGCGGTAGGAGGTCTCGACCACGCCGAGGCCGTACCAGGCGATCAGCCCGACGAAGCCGGTGAACAGCGCGAGCCCCAGGACGTCGAGCAGGGCGGCGAGCCGGATCGGCAGATGGACATAGAGCGAATCGATCCGGATGTGGGCGCGCTCGAGCAGGGCGAACGCGAGCGCCCAGGCGGTCGAGATCGCGAGCGCATAGCCGGACAATTCGTCCGCGCCGCCGATCGAGAGGCTGAACGCCTTGCGGATCACCACCTCGACCCCGACCAAAAAGGCCGCGGCGATGATCAGGGCGCCGCCGAACCAGGCGCCGATCCGGGCGACCTTGCGGCTGAGCTCGAGTAGACTGTCCAAACGGGTCGCCCCGATCCTGCTGAACCGCGCCGGCCGCTCAGCCCCCTCAGCTTCTCCCGTCTGGGTGCAAGCAGGTCAAGCCCGAGAATCGCGCCAGGAGAGACCGCGGCGGCGGTCGAACTTGACAATCGTCCGGTATCGCCGTACGCATCCGTTCGATGCGGATCAGGAGTGCACGCCACAAAGGTCTGAAACGCCTGATCGAGGACGACGACGATCGCGAGATTCGTCGGGATCTCGTGAAGCGGGTCCGTCGAATCCTTACCGCCCTGCAGAGTGCTCAGGGCATCGATGGGCTGAGAGGGCCGCCCGGCTGGCGCGTCCACCAGCTGGTCGGCGACCGGGCTGGCACTTGGAGCATCTCGGTTTCCGGCAACTGGCGGCTCACCTTCGGCCTGATCGACGACGATATCCACAATCTGAACCTCGAGGACTATCACTGATGAGCGAAGCCATCACCCGAGTTGGCATGAGCCCCTGCCATCCAGGCGAATTTGTCCGCGAGGAGGTCCTGGCTGAACTGGGCCTGTCGATTGCCCGGGCGGCCGAGATTCTCGGGGTTCGGCGAGCAACGCTTTCCGATCTCGTGAACGGCAAGGCGGCGCTCTCGCCCGAGATGGCGCTTCGGATCGAAAAGGCATTCGGCCTGTCGATGGACACGCTGCTGCGCATGCAGGCTTGGCACGACGGCCATACCATGCGTCAGCGCGCCACTGAGATCGATGTTAAGCGATATGAGCCGGCTTGAAGTCGGCTTTTGTCAAATGTAGGGCGGCGCGCGGGCGGGTCGGGACCGCCCGCGCTCGGAAAGTCAGGAAAGGCCGAGGGCTGCCTTGACCGCCGGCAGGCCGGGTTGGCCGTCGACCGTGGTGACGCCGGCGAGCCAGCTGTCGAGGGCTTCGGGGTGCGCCTTCAGCCAGGCGGAGGCGGCGTCGCCGGGTGACTTGCCGTCGTCGAGGATGCCGCCCATGATCTCGTTCTCCATCGGCAGCGTGAACTTCTGGTTCGAGAGCAGCTTGCCGACGTTCGGGCATTCCTGGAGATAGCCCGCGCGCACGTTGGTGTAGACCGTGGCGCCGCCGTAGTTCGGGCCGAACCAGTCGTCGCCGCCCGAGAGGTAGGTCATCTCGAAGTTCTTGTTCATCGGGTGCGGCTCCCAGCCCAGGAACACGATCGGCTGCTTGCGCTTGGTGGCCCGCGCGACCTGGGCGAGCATGCCCTGCTCCGAGCTCTCGACCAATTCGAAGCCCTTGAGGCCGAAGGCGTCCTCGTCGATCATCTTGAGGATCAGCCGGTTGCCGTCGTTGCCGGGCTCGATGCCGTAGATCTTGCCGCCCAGCTGGTCGCGGAAGGTGTTGATGTCGGCGTAGTCCTTGAGGCCCTCGTCGGCCAGATAGGTCGGGACCGCGAGGGTGTATTTGGCGCCCTCGAGGTTGACGCCGACGTTCTCGACCGTCTTGTCCTCGAGGTAGGGCTTGATGTCGGCCGCCATGGTCGGCATCCAGTTGCCGAGGAAGACGTCGATGTCCTTGTTCTTGAGGCTGGCGTAGGTCACCGGGACCGACAGGATCTCGATGTCGGTCTGATAGCCGAGCCCTTTCAGGACCTCGGTGGTGGCAGCGGTGGTCGAGGTGATGTCGGTCCAGCCGACATCGGAGAAGCGGACCTTCTTGCAGCTGTCGGGCTCGGCCGCGCGGGCGGCGCCCGTCACCAGCAGGGCCGCAGCGCTCGCAGCCACGATGCCCATCATCAACCTGGTCGTCATCTGGAGCCTCCTCGGTCGACGGCAGCGCCACGGCCGTGACCGGACGGCGCTCCCTTTGCGTGCAACGATTGCCCGCCAGCCTAGAGCCAAAGCGCGCCGTGGGCAAAGTCCCCTGCACGCACCGGCACGCATGCGGGTACCGTGACCGCGGGCGGATACCGTGACCGCGGCGGATACCGTGACTGCGGCGGATACCGTGACCGGGGCGCCGGCGAGCCCTATATGGCCGCAGGGGAGGACGAGCCCGGTCATGACCATCGAGGCAACGGAGCGGCCCCTTGCGGGCGGCGGCTGAGCGGCGCTGATGCGCGTCCGTCTGCGCTACCTCTGGAACCGTCTGAGCTCGAGCCTCTGGCTCGTGCCGGGCGCGATGATTTTTGGCGCGATCATGCTCGCCTTCGCCATGCTCACGCTCGACAGCATGGTGCCCTGGGACTGGGCGAGGTCGCTGCACTGGCTGCTGCCGGTCGGCACCCAAGGCTCACGCCAGCTGCTGGCGACGATCGCGGGCTCGATGATCACGGTCGCGAGCCTCGTGTTCTCGATGACCCTGGTCACGCTCACGCTCGCCTCCTCGCAGCTCGGGCCGCGGCTGATCACGCGCTTCATGCGCGATCCGATCAGCCAGGTCGTGCTCGGCACCTTCATCGCGACCTTCGTTTACGCGCTCCTGATCCTGCAGACCGTGAGCGAGACCGTGACCCAGGCCGGCACGCCGCCGGTCGTGCCGCACCTGGCCGTGCTGGTGGCGCTGATCCTGACGCTCGCGAGCCTCGGCTGGCTGATCTACTTCATCCACCACGTCGCCGAGGCGATCCAGGCGGACTCGGTGATCGCCGAGATCAGCGACGAATTGGCGCTGGCGATCAGGCGGCGCTTTCCGGAGATCGAGCCCGGGCCGACCCTGCCGCTCGAGACCCCGTTCCTCGACCGGCTGGCGGAGCCTGCGGGCGTGGTCGCCTGCAGCCGCAGCGGCTACGTCCAGGCGATCGATGCCCGCGCCCTGCTGCGCGCAGCCTGCGAGCATGGTCTGCTGATCAAGGTCGAGGCGCGCCCGGGCATCTTCGTCGTCGCGGGCGCGCCGCTGCTCCTGGTCTGGCCGCGCGAGCGGCTGTCCGAGGAGCTGGTGCGCGGTCTCGAGCGGCCGGTCGTGATCGGGCCCAAGCGGACCTCGACCCAGGACATCGACTTTGCCGTCAACGCGCTGGTCGAGATCGCGCTGCGCGCGCTCTCGCCCGGCATCAACGACCCGCGGACGGCGATCGGCTGCATCGACCGCCTGACCCAGGCGCTGGCCGAGATGGTCCAGCTGCCGGAACCGCCGGCGCTGGTCCAGGACGACGACGGCGCGCTGCGGCTGATCGTCCGGCCGGCCGGCTTCGAGGAGGTGATCGCGGCCGCGTTCGACCCGATCCGCGAGGCCGGCCGCAACCAGGCCTGGATCCTGAGCCGGCTGGCCGAGGTCCTGGCGGTGCTCGCGCGCTTTGCCAGCACCAGCGGGCAGCTGGCGACGCTGGCGACGCTGGCGCGCCAGGCGAACGTGCTGACGACCACCTGCCGGCAGTCGACCGTCGACGCCGCCGGCCGCGAGCGGGTCGAGCGCGAGCTCGAAACGCTGCGTCGTACGCTCGCTGAGGCTCGCAAGGGTTGAGCCCATCCCGCGCGACATGCCCTCCGGCGCCGCGCCGGAATTTTCCGTCGCTTGCGGGCAGGCAGCCGGCGCTCTATCTGAGCAGACTTCGGGACCGCGCCGAACCTGTCCGCGACCCAGCCTTCGGACCAGTCTCCAGAACGACGGACCGCGACCAGTGCTCGACATCCCCTCGCCCTGCGTCGGCGTCTGCCGGCTCGACCCGGTGACGGGCTTGTGCGCCGGCTGCATGCGCACGCTCGATGAGATCGCCGCCTGGCCGGCCGCCGGCAGCGCCGAGCGGCTCGCGATCGTCCAGAAGCTGCGCGCGCGGCGGCGGGCCGCCGGCCGCACCAGCGCCGCCGACAGCCGGCCGCGCCGGCGCCGGGCCGCCGACGATCTCCACTGACCGCCCGCCGCCACCCTGTCAGAGCAGCAAAGCCATGGCCGACCCGTTGCAGGCGCTCCTCGCCCGGAAACCCGTGCTGCTCGCCGACGGCGCGATGGGCACCAGCCTGTTCGCGGCGGGTCTCGCGACCGGCGACGCGCCGGAGCTCTGGAACCTCGACCATCCCGAACATGTGCGCGCGGTCCATCGGGGCTTCATCGAGGCCGGCTCCGATCTGATCCTGACCAACAGCTTCGGCGCCAATCGCTGCCGGCTCAAGCTGCACGGCGCCGAGGGCCGGGTCGGCGAGCTCAATCGCGCCGCCGCCGGACTCGCCCGCACCGAGGCCGACGGTGCGGGTCGGACCGTGCTGGTCGCGGGCTCGATCGGGCCCACGGGCGAGATCTTCCAGCCGGTCGGCGCGCTCGGTCGGGCGGAGGGCGAGGCGGCGTTCGCCGAGCAGGCGCAAGCGCTCGCGGACGGCGGCTGCGATCTGCTCTGGATCGAGACCCTGTCGGCCGCCGAGGAGCTCGAGGCGGCGGTCGCGGGCGCGGCGCGGACCGGCCTGCCGATCGTCGCGACCCTGACCTTCGACACCCACGGCCGGACGATGATGGGCCTGACGACGGCGGCCGCGATCGGCCTGCGCGCGGGCCTGGCCGTCCGCCCGGCCGCGTTCGGCGCCAATTGCGGGATCGGGCCGGCGCAGCTGGTCGAGAGCGTGCTCGGCCTCACGGCCGCGGCCGCGGCCGGCGATCTGATCGTCGCCAAGGGCAACTGCGGCATCCCGCACTACCGGGACGGCCTGATCCACTACGACGGCACGCCCGAGGTGATGGCCGACTACGCCTGCCTCGCCCGCGATGCCGGGGCCCGGATCATCGGCGGCTGCTGCGGCACGACGCCGCTGCATCTGCGGCGCGATGGCCGCGGCGCTCGCCGGCCGGCCGCCGGGCCCGCGGCCCGATCTGGCGACCATCGAGGCCCGGCTCGGGCCGCTCGGTCCTGGGCCGGCGCCGAGCGAGCCCGGGCGCGAGCGCCGGAGCCGCCGCCGGCGCTGACCGAGCTACCCCGGCCGTTCTCCACCGCCGGCGCTGGATCATGGC
>CAVSRN010000022.1:0-59413 GCA_963730195.1 uncultured Alphaproteobacteria bacterium | reverse complement strand
TCACCACGATCAGGACGGTCGAGGCGGCGTTGACCTCGGGCGTCGCCCCGAACCGGACCATGGAATAGACCTTGATCGGGAAGGTCAGGGTCGCCGGGCCCGAGGTGAAGAAGGTGATCACGAAGTCGTCGAGCGAGAGGGTCATCGCGAGCAGGCCGCCGGCGATCAGCCCGGGCCGCATGTAGGGCAAGGTGATGTTGCGGAAGGTCTGCCACTCGCCGGCGCCGAGGTCCTTGGACGCCTCCTCGAGGGCGCGATCGAAGCCGGCCATGCGGGCGCGCACCACGATCGTCACGAACGGGAAGCTGAAGGCGATGTGGCCGATCACGATCGGCCCGAGGTTGAGCGGCCAGGGCAGCTGGCTCGGCCAGCCGATGCGGATGAAGAACGCCATCAGCGCGACCCCCATGCAGATCTCCGGGATCACGATCGGCAGGGCCAGCGCGCCTTCGAGCGCGGGCTTGCCCGGGAAGCGGAAGCGCCACAGCGCCAGCGCCAGGAGCGCCCCGATCACCGTGCTGGCGGCGGTGCTGATCAGGCCGATCGTCAGGCTGTTGGTGAACGCCTCGATCAGGGAGGCGTTGCCGACCGCCTTGCGGTAGTAGTCGAGGGTGAAGCCCTGCCAGACGATGTTGCGCTTGCTGTTGTTGAAGCTGAACAGGATCAGGATCACGATCGGCGCGTAGAGGAAGGTGAAGGTCGCCGCGAGCCAGGCGCGCAGCCAGAGCTTCCGGCTGTACTCGAGCGGTCCCGAGCGCTCGCGTCGCTTCGCCATGGCCGCACCCCGCCCCGACGCTCGATCTGGCGCCCAGCCTGCCATCTGCCCTTTTTATAGGGCGGTGTGGAACCGGTGATAAGCCTGGATTGCACGCGCGCCACCGCGCGGGCGCCGGGACCGCCGCAACCAGCCCTGCCGAGCAGCCCCTGCGGTCGGGAGGCGAGCGATCTCTAGGGACGGAGCCAGCGCCGGACCTGGGCCGGCTCCAGGCGGTCGGCGCGCATCACCAGACGGACCACGGGATCGCGCAGCAGCTCCTCGAGCGGCGGCTCGTCGCCGGCATGGGCCCAGGCGCCCTCGTACCAGGGCTCCGCGCCATCGTCAGCCGCGCGGGCGCCGCCGCCGGCCTGAGCATCGCCCGGCCACGCCCGGCTGCGCGCCAGCAGGCCGGCCTGCGTGAGCCCGTTGAGGGTCGCAAGGAGGGCTCGAACGGCCACCATTGTTCCGTCTCCCTGAACGTCTGCTGCCGCCCTGGCGACACCCTGAGCGCACTCCCGTATTACGCGAACACCTCGGCCGCATGTTAATTCCGGCCGTGATCGACCTCCGGTGGAGAGAAAGCGCCGGCGCGCACAGCGGCGTCAGAGCTTGCCGATCAGCACCCCGGCGAGCCCGAGGACCGCGACCAGAAGGGCGGCAAGAAAGCCGTTCATCCAGACCGTCTGGCGGTTGATCACGCCCAGCAGTTCGATTCTGAACGCTCTGAGGTCGCGGTGGAGTCCGCCGAACTGCTCAGCAAGCTCCTTGCGACCCAGGGCCGTCTGCTCGCCGACCTAGTCCCGGGTCGCGACCTTGTCGATCACCTCGCCCTGGACGACCTCGACCACCCCGGTCGCCTGCTGATGGCTGAAGCCGGCCTCCTCCAGACGGCGGATCGCGTGGGCGGCATTCATCGCCGACTCCGAATGCTCTTCCGATCATGCAGCTTGCCATGCAGGTGCGACCGACGCGATCAAAAAGCAAGCGGCGCCGCCGATCCGGCGAGGGACGCCCCAACTCACGGCAACCGGTCGAGCACCGCCGCGTGGCGCGCCAGGCAGGCGAGCCCGAAGGCGGTCGGCGCCTGGGCGGGCGCGCGGTCGTGGACCGTGCCGAGGCCGAGGCGCTCTGCCGTCAGCCGCTTGCCATAGCAGAGGAACTGCTCGACCGACTGCATCAGGAACAGGATCAAAGGCGCGAGCGCGGTGTAGAGGCGCTCGGCCTCCGTCTCGTCCGCGCTCCGGCCGGTCTGCATCAGGTCGAAGATCCGGGCCTGGACGTGGCAGGCGTCGACCGCGGGGATCATACCGATGCAGCCCGCGCGCATGACGTCGGTGAACTCCATCCCGCCCCGACCCTGGAAGACGCCCATGCGCCCCTCGGTCAGCTCGATCAGCGCCCGGGTCTCGACCGCCGAGCCCTCGGCCTTGAGCAGACGCACGTTCGGATGGTGCCGGCTCAGCCGGTCGAGGCCGGCGCTCGACAGGCCGACCCCGATGTATTGCGGCGCATTCTGGATCGCGACCGGCAGCGGCGAGGCGTCGGCGACCGCCCCGAAGAAGTCGACCAGCTGATCTTCCGTGATTTGCTCCCCGGTCTGGGGCGGCTGCAGGATCACCCAGTCGGCGCCCTGCTCGGCGGCCGCCCGCACGAACCCGATCTGCTCCTCGGGCGTCGCGCCGAACACCGTGATCGCGAGCGGCAGGCGCCCCCGGAGGTCTTCGGCCGCCCACGCCATCACGCGGTGGCGCTCCTCGGGGCTGAGCTTTTTGACCTCGGTCGCGAGCCCGAGCGCGGCGACGCCATGGACGCCGCTTGCGACGCAGTGCTCGACCTGGCGGCGCATCGCCTCCCGATCCAGCTGCCCCTGGCCGTCGAAGAACGCGTACAGGATCGGATAGACACCTCGAAACCCGAGCTTGCTGGCCACTTCCACCTCCCTCGCCCCTCTTGTCCGAGCATCACCATCCTGTACGATCCGCACCAGCAGGTCGAGGATCGACCCCAACCAGGCGCGAGGGAGGCATGGGCCTCGGCACCCGCGGCTACGTCAACGCCGTCCGCATGGAGAGCATCCAGATGGCGTTCGGCAACGTGGTGGCACTCAGAGACGTCGACCTCGAGGTCGGCGCCAACGAGATCGTCGGCCTGATCGGCGACAACGGCGCCGGCAAGTCGACCCTGATCAAGATCGTCACCGGCGTGCTCAGGCCGACCGGCGGCCGCCTGTGGCTGCGCGACCAGCCGATCGACCCGGAGCGCTACTCGGTGCGCCGCGCCCACGATCTGCGCATCGAGGCGGTCCACCAGGAAAAATCGCTGGCCGACAAGCAGCCGCTGTGGCGCAACCTGTTCGTCGGCCGCCAGATCACCAACCGTTTCGGCTTCATCGACGTCAAGCGCCAGAAAACGCTCGCCAACCGGCTGCTGCACGAGCAGATCGGCTTTCGGGGCGCCGGCATCGATGCCGATTCGACCGTGGGCGATCTCTCCGGCGGCGAGCGCCAGGGGATCGCGATCGGCCGCGCGATGTATTTCGACGCCGACCTGATCATCCTCGACGAGCCGACCGTGGCGCTGGCGCTCAAGGAGGTCCGCAAAGTCCTGGATTTCGTCCGCAAGATCAAGGACTCCGGGCGCGCCTGCATCTACATCGAGCACAACCTCGCCCACGTCCACGAGCTCGCCGACCGCCTGGTGATCCTGGACCGGGGCGAGGTGGTGGCTGTGCTCCGCAAGGGTGAGCTGTCGCTCGCCGACCTCACCCGCTACCTGATCGACCTCCAGGGCGCGGGCGAAGGCGCGCGCACGCCATGACGCGTCGCCGCCCGCTCTGGGCCCGGATCGAAGGCCTGCCGATCATCGGCGTGCTCCTGGTCCTGATCGCCGCCTTCATGATCGCGGCCCCCCAGGTGTTCCTCGGCTACCGCATCTACATGTCGTTCTTCGCCTCGGTGCCGCCTCAGCTGGTGCTGGCGCTCGGCCTGACGCTGGTGATCGCGGCCGGCGAGATCGACCTCTCCTTCCCATCCGTGATCGCGTTCGCCGGGTTCCTGTTCGCCTGGGCGTTCAAGACCTACGAGCTGACCTGGCTGGCCGTCCTGCTGGCGCTCGCCGGCGGCGCTCTGGTCGGCGTGATCAACGGCCTCCTGATCGCCGTGATCGGCATCCCCTCGATCATCGCGACGCTCGCCACCCAGTTCTTCTGGGGCGGCATCACGACGGTGTTGACCGGCGGTCTCTCCTACGCGATCCGGACGATCGGCGACTACCCGGTCCACACCGTCCTGGTCGGCCGCATCGGCGTCCTGCCGGTCGAAGCCCTCTGGTCGACCGCGGTCGCCGTCGTCCTCTGGTTCATCCTCAACCGCCACCGCTTCGGCGAGCACCTCCTGTTCATCGGCGACAACGTCGGCGTCGCCCAGGTGGTCGGCGTCAACGTCGTCCGCGAGAAGGTCAAGCTGTTCACCGCTGATGGGCATCCTCGGCGCCTTCGCCGCCGTCCTCCTGACCGCCGAGAACAAAAACTTCTTCAACACCCAGGGCTCCGGCTTCCTCCTGACCGTGATGGCCGCGGTGTTCATCGGCGGCACCTCGATCTTCGGCGGCAAGGCGACGATCGTCGGCACCTACTGCGGCGCCTACATCATCGGCATGATCGAAGCCGGCCTGGTCGCGACCGGCATGCAAGGCTTCTGGGTCCGCGCCGTGGTCGGCCTCGTGTTCCTGGCCGCCGTCATCTTCCACCTGACCATGGACCAGCCCCAGCGCCTCACCCGGCTGCGCTACCTGCTCCGCTTCGCCGGCCGCCCTGCGCGCTCGGCACCACCCGCCCGGGACAGACCGTAGGCGAACGGCCGCGAAGGTCGTGCTGGAGTTGGACCAAAGGGGGACGTCATGGGTTGGCGCGACACTGCTCTTGTGCGATCTGCTCTCCATGGCATATCTAGAGGGCGTGCTAACGTTTGGTGCGCCATGTGCGGATCCTTGGCGCTGAAAAGGGGGAACCTGTGCCGATCGAGCAGTTCGCCATCGCGGACGCGTATTTTGATGATCTGAAGGACGCCTTAGATGAAGCGCATGAGCGGCGCGCAATATACAAAACCGAAGGCGTGATCACGCACGTCCAAGAGTCGCCGTATGGCGGTTATAGGGTTCGTTCGATACCAGCTGACTTCATCATCGATCTTATGGTTGATGGGGTGCTACTGCCATGGGAACGTTCTAATAGGGTTGAGATGTAACTGCCAATGACCGAGCCACGCAACGATGCATTACCTGCAAAAGACGCTAACAATGATAAGAGCAGGAATGAACAACAATTAGAGCTTTTTCCTAGCGATTTATTGCAGCAAATGATAGCTGTCGAGCGGGAGCAAATCGACAGCGCTAACAAAAGAACTGATGTAGCTAGATTGGCGGTAGAAAAGAATGATGCTTCAGATCAGCGTCAGTACGAATATCGGATGGCTCGCCTGCAATCTGAAGACTCAGACAAGGAACGGCGCCACAGATTGGCAGCTAGACTACTGACTGGGCTGAGCATATTTGCGGTAATAGCAATTGCGTTCCTATTGACCATGGCGTTTTTTGGACTCGAAGAGCAGCGGACAATGGCATTGTCCATCTTAACCATTGTTGCAATAGCGGTCGGCGGCTATGGAGTGATCGGTGGAGTGGTGGCAGGCGTCCGCCGAGTCATCGGTTAGTGTTGACCCATCCTGCTGGCCGACCTCGAAGAGTTAGCCCCGGGGCGCGACCGAGAGGCCGCGGATGTGGTGGTGGGCGATCAGGCGGGCGACCAGGCCTGAGGCTTTGGCTTCCTCGACGAAATCGCGGAGAAAATGGGCGCCCGAACTCGTTGGCCTTGGCGGTGCCGACTGCCTGTTGGACGGCGGTGAACTTGCCGTCGAGGATGCGGGCGCCGGGGAGTTTTTCCACGTCCTGCAGGAGGCGGGGGCGGAGGCCGGCGAGGGCGTCGAGGTTTTCGGTCACGAAGAGGTCGAAGGAGGCATCCAGGCTCGGGGCGCGGACCAGCTCGGCGTGCTGGAGGTGGCGGCTGAGCCAGAGGTCGTAGGCGGCCCGGGCCGCGATCGCGATCTTGATGCCCGGGCGGTCGACCTCGGCGATCGATGTGATCGGCGAGCCTGGGGGTACGAGGTAGGTCGCCTCGATCTCGGCGTAGGCTGGAGAGAACGCGATCACCTCGGCGCGCGCCGGCTCGGCTGCGATCAGGCCGATGTCCCAGACGTTTTTTCCGGCTGCGTCCGCGAGCTCGCCCGGGCGTGGGAAGGTCACGTAGGCGACCTTGACGCCCAGGCGGTCGGCGATCGCGCGCGCGAGGTCGGGGGCGACGCCCTCCGGGTCGCCCGTGGGGCTCCTGCCGCTGACCAGGAGAAAATTGGAAAGATTGATGCCGGCGCGCAGGACGCCGGTCGGGGCCAGCTCGGCGATCACGTCTTGCGGCACGTCCTGAGGCATGGGGACCCGTCCGGGAGGGGGTGAACCTCGTGGATCGTAGTCCGGATGATCGGCGGCCGGCAAGCTTCCGGGCCGGGCTGGCGCCGGGCGGCGATCGGGCTTTACGGCGCGACACCCGCGAGTAGGATTGCGGGAACGCTCTATTGGAGCGTCCATCAAGGGAGGCGAACATGATCGGCAATTGGCGTGGTGCGACTCTGGCGGCGGCCCTGCCGCTCCTGGCTTGGGCGATGGCGGCGCCGGCTGCGGCCGAGGACGCGCTCGGCGCGGGCATGACGATCTACATGCAGATGGGCGGCAATCCGGGCGGTGGCGCGACCTTGCCGCGGACCAACGGCGCCAAGGCCGCGGCGGCGGCGTTCGGGGCCAAGCTGATCGAGCAGTATTCCGGCTGGCTGCCGGAGCAGATGCTGAACCAGTTCCGCGAGGCGCTGGCGGCCGATCCCGACTGCATCGTGATCATGGGCCATCCGGGCTCGGGTGCGTTCGCCGATCTGGTCGCCGAGGCGGAGGGCCGCGCCATCGTGGTCACCAGCGGCAACGCGCCGCTCACCGAGCTGCTCAAGAAGTATCAGGCCAACGGCTTCGGCTACGCCGGGGTCGACCTCTACGCCGGCGGCTGGATGACCGGCAAGAACATGGTCGCGGCCGGGTCTGCACAAGGGCGACCAGGCGTTGGTCTACGGGCTGCTCGCCGAGGCCGAGCGCGGGCTTTCGACCAAGGGGCTGAAGGAGGCGCTCGAGGACTCCGGCCTCAAGGTCGACTACCTCGAGATCAGCCCGGAGGTGAACAACGACGCCTCGCTCGCGGTCCCGATCCTGACCAGCTATCTCGAATCCCATCCGGACGTGAAGGCGATCGGCACCCAGCACGGCAACGTCACCTCGTTCATCCCCAAGGCGCTGGAAGCCGCCGGCAAGAAGCCGGGCGACGTGATCGTGGGCGGCATCGATCTGGTGCCGGCGACCATCGATGGCCTCAAGGACGGCTGGATCACGACCGTGCTCGACCAGCAGCTCTGGCTGCAGGGCTTTTTGCCGGTGACCCAGTGCGTGGTCTCCAAGAAGTACGGCTTCACCGGCCTCTCGATCAACACCGGCTCGGGCGCAGTGACCCCGAAGACGATCAATGCGCTCGTGCCGCTGATCGACGCCGGCATCCGTTGAGGCCGAGATCCTGCCGGCGGCGCGCCTGTGCCGGTGTGCCGCCGGCGGCGTCTCGTCCCGAACCGCCCGCGGGTGGGCCATGACCCGCCCGCGGGTCCTGATGATCGGGCTGGATGCGGCCGACCCGGCGCTGATCGAGCGCTGGCTGGCCGATGGCACGCTGCCCCATCTCGCCCGGCTCCGCGCCCGCGGCAGCTATCGCCGGCTGGCGTCGAGCGCCGCCTGGCTCGCGGGCTCGCCCTGGCCCACCTTCTACACCGGGACCTCGCCCGCAAGCCACGGCTTCTACCACTTCCTGCAGTGGGATGCGGAGCGGATGGCGATGGTCCGGCCGGCGCCGGACTGGCTGCCGGTGCGCCCGTTCTGGCGCGCGCTCGGAGCCGCGGGGCCGCGCTGCCTGGTGATCGACGCGCCCTCCACCTATCCGCCCGAGCCCTTCACCGGGATCGAGGTCAGCGGCTGGGCGACCCATGATCACCTGACCCCGCCGGCCTCCTATCCGGGCGACGCGCTGGCCGAGTTGCGGCGCAGATTCGGGCGCTCGCCGCTGCCCGAGGAGATGATGGGCCTGCAGACCATGCGCGCGCTGGCGGCGCTCGGGAATGAGCTGCAGCGGAGCATCGGCTGCGTCACCGACGTCGCGCTCAGGCTGATGCAGCAGGCGCCCTGGGACCTCTGCCTGGTCGCCTTCGCGGCCACCCACCGCGGTGGCCACAAGCTCTGGGACGCGAGCGGCGCGCGTGGCCGGGTGGCGCCCGCCGATCACGAGCGCGCGTTCGACGCCCTGCGCGAGATCTACCGGGCCTGCGATGCCGCCGTGGCCAGGCTGGCCGCAGCCGCCGGCGAGCAGGCGCGCCTGCTGGTCTTCTCGCTGCACGGCATGGGGCCGAACACCAGCCGGGCCGAGCTGCTGCCGGCGATGCTGGCCGCGGCGCTGCAGGGGCAGGCACCCCCGCGGCCCGAGCCTTGGCCGGCGCTCCAGCGCCTGCGGCACTCGCTGCCGGTGGAGTTCCGGCACGCGGTCAAACGCCGCCTGCCGCTCGCCGGTCAGGACCGCCTGACCCGCTTCTGGCGCACCCGGCCGGGCGGCTTGGCGCCAAGGCCCGCCTTCTGCCTCCAGGCCGACCAACAGGGCTACCTGCGCGTCAATCAGCGGCAGCGCGAGCGGCCGGGCCTGATCGAGCCGGGCGCCGAGAGCGAAGCCCTGCTGAGCAGGATTGCGGCCGGACTGCTGAGTTTTCGCGACGCCGATTGCGGCACGCCGGTGGTCGCCAGGGTCGAACCTGACAGCCAGAGCCAGGCCCAGGGTGGCCGGCGCGACCTCCTGCCCGACCTGGTCGTGCACTGGGCCGACAGCCCGGCGGCCTGGCACCGCGCGGTCCATTCGGACCAGCTCGGCACGATCGCCTGGCCGAGCCCTGGCCGCAACCCCGACGGGCGCGCCGGCAACCACCGGGGCGAGGGCTTCCTGATCGCCGCCGGCCGCGACCTGCCCGCCGACCGCAACCAGACCGGCGCCGACATCCGCGACCTCGCGCCCACGATCTGCGCCCTGCTCGGTGTACCGCCGCCCTGGCCGATGGAGGGCCGGCCGCTCGCCGCGGCCCGGCCGGCCGGCGCAGGCGCCGATTGACGGTCGCGCTGCTGAGGCATAGCTGTTGCCGCTGCTACCCAGTCCCAGCTGGAAAACTGGCATTTGAGGTGACGTTCAATCGGGGAGGATCAGAGATGAAAGCCATGATGTTGGCCCTGTTGGCGTGGTCGGTGGTCGTTGGGCTGCCGGGACCGGCGGCGTGGGGCGCTGAGGCCAAGGATCTGTTCGTGATCCGCACGAGCGCCAGGCAACCGGATGCCGTGACCGATGCGATCAAGGCCTACGCCGAGCGCCAGAAATGGCTGTTCCTCGGCGCCAACAAGGTCAAGCAGGGCCAGGTCACCCTGATCAAGATCTGCCTGCCGGCGGTCGGCAAGAAGATCTGGCCGCTCGGCCTCTATCTCAGCGCGATGCTGCCCTGCGGCAATCTCGGCGTCTACCAGAAGGATGGGGTGACCGAGGTCTCGCTCCTGGACCCGCACTACATGGAGCTGCTGTATCCGGACCCCGCGGTGACCGAGGCGAGCGCGATCGCGGCGACCGCCCTGACCGAGATGCTCGACACCGTGACCGAATAGCGGCGCGGCGGGCTCGCTCACGGTTGGTAGGTGACCCGGTAGATCAGGCCGGCGTGATCGTCGGAGATCAGGAGCGAGCCGTCGGGCAGCTCCTCGAGGTCGACCGGGCGACCGCTGACGCTGCCGTCGGCGCCGAGCCAGCCGTCGATGAAGACCTCCTGGCCGGTCGGCTGGCCGTCCGGCGAGAAGCGCACGCGCACGACCCGGTAGCCGACCGGCTGCGAGCGGTTCCAGGAGCCGTGCTCGGCGACCAAGGCGTCGCCCCGATACGCGGCCGGGAACATGCTGCCGGTGTAGAAGTCGATGCCGAGTGCCGCGACATGGGCCCCGAGCGCCAGCGCCGGCGGCGTGGTCGGCCGGGGCGGCGCGTGGCCCGCGAACGACGGGTAGGGGACACCGTCGCCATAGACGTAGGGATAGCCGAAGTCGAGGCCGGGCTCGGGCGCGCCGTTGAGCTCGTCCGGCGGGATGTCGTCGCCGAGATTGTCGCCGCCGTTGTCGGTGAAAAACAACTCGCCCGTGACCGGCTGCCAGTCGAAGCCGACCGAGTTGCGGATGCCGCGGGCGAAGATCTCGAGCTCGTGGCCGTCCGGGCGCAGCCGGATGATCGTGCCCTCGAACTCCTTGACCCGGCAGATGTTGCAGGGCGCGCCGATCGCCACGTAGAGCTTGCCGTCGGGGCCGAGGCCGGCATAGCGCCAGCCGTGGTGGCTCTGGTCGGGGAGCACGCCCGGCGGCACGATCACCTTGGCCCGGCCCGAGGGGTCGAGGCTGATGATCCGATGCTGCTCGGCGATCAGCAGGCTGCCGTCCGGGGCCAGCGCCAGGCCGTTCGGCACCTTGAGGCCGCCGGCGACCGCGACCACCTGGTTGGCGTGGCCGTCGCGCTCGGGATCGAGGATCGCGAACACCTCGCTGTCCCGGGTCGCGACGTAGACCCGGGCACCACCGTCGGCGACCCGCAGCGAGCGCGCCCCCGGCACCCTGGCGAACTCCTCGATCGCGAAGCCCGGCGGCAGGTGCAGGCGGGCAAGCGGCGCCTCGGGCGCCGTCGGCTGGCAGGCGCTGAGCAGCAGCAGCAGGGCCGGCGACAGGCGGCAGCAGACGCCGAGCAGCATGACGAGCCCCCAGAATCAGGGCGGATCAGGGGCTCCTGGCGCAAGCCCACGGCGCCGCCAAGAGCATGTGGGGCGGCCGCGCCAGCCGGCCAAGGGAGCCGAAGCTCGCGCCCCGTGCCGCCCGACCGCGGCGGCGCGGCTGGCGGTGAACCGGCTAGCGGCGCGACCAGAGGCGCGACCAGCGGGAGTCCGAGGTCGCGGCGTTCGACTGCGGCACGGCGGGGCGGGGCACGACGTTGCCCCAGGGCTCGCTCGGCCGGACCGCCGCCTGATAGCGCTGCAGCTCGGCGATCGTCTTCGCGAACCGCTGTTGTCGGGGCGGGCGTTCGGGCACGGCGCGCCGGACCGCTTCCGCCGGTAGCAACCGCGAGGCTCCCGGACGGGTGACGGCTTTGGCCGGCGCGGTCGGTGCCACCGCCTTGGCCGGCGCGGTCGGGGTGGCCGGTGCCACCGCCTTGGCCGGCGGGGCCGGCGTGGTCAGTGCCCGCGACGGGGTCGGTGGTGCCACCGCCTTGGCCGGCGCCGCGGGCTTGCCGGGCGCGGTCGGGATCGGCCTGGCGGCGGGCGGCTCGGCCGGCGGGCGCGCCGGGTTGGCCGGCGACGGTCGCCGCAGCGGCCGGAAGGCGATCCGGGATGCGCCCGCCGCCTCGGCCACCGACAGGCCGCGGCTCGGCAGCACCGCGGGCAGCCCGGCAAGGCCGATCGCGGTCAGCCCGGACATCGGCCAGGCGGTCGTCGCCTCGGCCGGCGGCAGCTCGCGGGCCGGCGTGGGCGACGGCAGGAGCGCTGTGGGGGACTGGTCCGGCGGCGCGAGCAGCCATTCCCGCGGGTAGGGCCGGGCCGGCCCCGCGGCTGCGGCCCAGGCCGCGGCGCGAATCCGCGCGGTGCGTGCCCGGGCGGCCGCCGCTGCCTTGAGGGCCGGAGCCAGATAGCGCTCGGCCACCTCGGCCGGCGCGCCATTGGCGCTCGACGCGCAGGCGGCAGGCTCCCCTGGCGGCCTTGTGGCCGAAGCGGGGCCCTGGCTCGCGCCCGACGCCGCAGGCGTCGCCGGCGGGCTCGACGAGCCCTGGCTGGCGCTCGGCCCGCGGCGGCGGTCGCGCGTCGGCATGGTCACCGTGGCTCGATGGCTCGTCATGTCGGCCATGTCTCCCTTGCGGCGCTGGTCATCGATCAACCAGAGAGCAAGAAATATCGACTTAACACCCAGCTGGAGCGTTCAACTGATGTTAACCTGGAAATAGTATCGCTAAGCCATTGAACTCTTGTCAAGTGGGATTCGCTTCTGTCCGCGCTCCCGGGACGCGGCCAATCCTCGTCGCCCCGGCGATCGCGATCGTCCGCCGGCCCAAGGCCCTCAGTGGCAACCTGCCGCAGAGCGTCGGTCGAGGTCCCGTCCGCGGCTATCGACATCGGCCAGGTTTCGTTGACAGAACCGGGACCTTGGGCATGATGATTCGGGAGCGTCGCCGGGTTGGCGTGGCGGCGTCAGAGCCATCGAGGTGTGCCATGTCCCATCGCCGCCCGCCCGCCGTCGCTCGGATTGTCACCGGCCGCCGCCGCTTCCTGACCGGCTCGCTCACGGTCGCCGCCGCCATGCCGGCCTTCGGTCGGCTGGCCTTCGGCCAGAGCCCGCAGGTCAACGTCTACAACTGGGACACCTACATCGGTGAGACGACCCTCGAGGACTTCACCGACGCGACCGGGATCGCGGTCCGCTACGACCTGTTCGCCAGCAACGACGAGCTGTTCGCCAAGCTGCGCGAGGGCAATCCCGGCTACGACGTGATCTATCCCTCCAACGACTACGTCGAGCGCATGATCAAGGCCGACATCCTGCTGCCGCTCGATCACGCCAAGATCCCGAACATGGCCAACGTCGATCCGCGGTTCGCCAATCCGGGCTTCGATCCCGGCCTGGTGCACAGCATGCCCTACTTCTGGGGCACGGTCGGGCTCGGCTATCGCAAGTCCAAGGGCAGCCCCAAGGCGCTCGCCGACCTGTTCGAGGGCGACGGTTACAGCGGCCGGATCTCGCTGCTCAACTCGGTCGACAGCATCCTCGCGACGCTCAAATATCGCGGCCACTCGCTCAACACCAAGGATCCGGCCGAGATCGACGACGCGGTCGAGACCCTGATCAAGGTCAAGCCCAAGATCAAGACCTTCGCCCCCGACACCGGCCAGGACCTGCTGATCTCGGGCGAGGTCGACGTCTGCCTGGAGTACAACGGCGACATCCTGCAGGTGATGGATGAGGACGACGACCTCGATTACGTCGTGCCGGCGGAGGGCAGCCAGCTCTGGGTCGACAGCATGTGCATCCCGCGGGGCGGTCCCAACCCGGACAACGCGCACAGCTTCATCAACTTCATCCTCGACGGCAAGGTCCACGGCGCGATCGCCACCACCGTCCGCTATCCCTGCCCGAACGCCGCCGCGCTCGACTTCATCCCGCCGGAGGACCGCGCGAACCCGGCGCTCTACCCCCCGAACAGCGTCCTCGAGCGCTGCGAGATTCCGGTCTACAAGGGCGAGAAGATCGAGAGCCTGTATGCCGATGCGCTGACTCGCGTGCTCGCGGCGTAACCCACGGGCAGACCGAGGAAAAAAGGATTTTCTGTCGAGCCATTGTCATCGCCCTGATGGTCTCCTAAGTATACGCGCCATGGCGGTGGGGAGGCCCTCCTTGGTGAGGGCGCGGACCCGCCGCTTAGCGTTTTGGTAACGCCGTCGGCGTTCTGAAGTTGCCGACGACAGCGCCCAGCCGCGTCCTCCGTAACCCGGGAGACCCACGCCATGATCCCTGTAGCCGCCGCTCGGATCTGAGCCGCTCGACCGCCCGGCCGACGGGCGGTCGGCGAGGGTGCTAAGGCGCCCGGCTCAGACAACGCAGGGCCGACGGTCGGCCTAACGCTTAGATTGCACAGGGACACGAGCGATGATATCTGCGGGTTTGAGGTCGAGCGATCTGCTCGATCCCGGGTGGAGGATGGCGATGGCACACGGCCCGGACGCCGCGGTCGCGGCGGGGTTTGGCGTCCATTTGACCCTCGACGGCTACGGCGGCTCCCGGCAACGGCTGGCTGATGGCGCCCACGTCCTCGCCTGCCTCGGCGAGCTGCCCGACCGGCTCGGCATGCACAAGCTGGCAGAGCCCTTCCTGGTCGAGCTCGGCCATCACAGCGACAAGGACCCGGGCGGGGTTAGCGGCTTCGTGATGATCGCCGAGAGCCACATCAGCATCCACACCTTCCCCTTGCGCGGCTTCGTCAGCGCCGACGTCTACACCTGCCAGAACCACCTCGACAGCGAGCAGATCTGCCGGTACTTCGCGGACGCCTTCGAGCTCCAGGACCTCGAGATCAACCTGGTGCGGCGCGGCACCCGCTATCCCCAGCACAACATCTACGAGCCCGCCTGAGCCCGGAGCGGCACCGATGGACCGAGAGCGGCAGCAGAAGGCGGAGCTTCTGCAGCGGACGATCAAGCACGTCGACATCAAGGCGCACGACACGCGCGCGCTGATCGCCGCCTTCCAGGAGATGTCGTTCAGCGCCCGCGAGCTCGGGCGCGCCTGCGAGATCTTTGAGCGCATGCTCCAGGACCGCGACTGCACCATCATCCTGACGATCGCCGGCAGCACCAGCGCCGCCGGCTGCATGCAGGTCTACGTCGACCTGATCCGGCACAACATGGTCGACGTGGTGGTCGCGACCGGGGCGACCGTGGTCGACATGGATTTCTTCGAGGCGCTCGGTTTTTGCCACTATCGCGGCAGCCAGTTCGCCGACGATTCGATGCTGCGGGGGCATTACGTCGATCGGATCTACGACACCTTCATCGACGAGGAGGAGCTGCAGCACTGCGACCGGACGATCAAGGAGATCGCCGACGCGCTGCCGCCCGGGCCCTACTCCTCGCGCGCCTTCATCCAGGAGATGGGGCGCTGGCTGGTGGCCAATCCGGCGCGGGCGCCCAAGCGCGGCGTCGCTGGTCCAGACCGCGTTCGAAGAGGGCGTGCCGATCTTCTGCCCGGCCTTCTCGGACAGCAGCGCGGGCTTCGGCCTGGTCGCCCATCAGGTCGAGCGGCCGGGAGATCACCTGACGATCGATTCGGTCGCCGACCTGCGTGAGCTGACCCGGCTCAAGATCCAGGCCAAGGACAGCGGCCTCCTCATCATCGGCGGCGGCTCGCCCAAGAATTTCGCTCAGGACACCGTGGTCTGCGCCGAGATCCTGGGCAAGGACGTGCCGATGCACAGATACAGCATCCAGATCACGGTCGCCGACGTCCGCGATGGCGCCTGCTCCAGCTCCAGCCTCAAGGAAGCGGGCTCCTGGGGCAAGGTCGATGCCGGGGCCGAGCAGATGGTGTTCGCCGAGGCGACCCTGGCACTCCCGCTGCTCGCCGCCTACGGCTATCACAACGGCAGCTGGCGCGACCGGCCGAAGCGCGAGCTCGCACGTCTTTTGACCCGGGATTGATGGTCGCCTCGATCATCAACTGGAGCGATCCGGACAGCGCCGACGCGGTCCTGATCTCGGTCCCTTATGAGCATGGCGCCTCGTTCGGCGCCGGCGCCAGCCGCGGCCCCGCGGCGATCGTCGCCTGTCTCGACCGCCAGATCGAGCTGTTCGAGCGCCACACCGCGACCGAGCCGGCCGCCGACTACAAGATCGCTCACCGGCTGCTCGCAGAGGTCGGGGCGCTTGGGCCCGAGGCCATGGTCGAGCATGTGGCCGAGGCGGTCGCGGGCACGGCCACGTTCACGGTCCTGCTCGGCGGCACGCATGCGGTCTCGATCGGCGCGTTCCGGGCGCATGCCGCCCGCGGCCGCGCGGACGAGGTGACGATCGTGCAGATCGACGCCCATCTCGACCTGCGCGACGACGATGCCGACTACAACGAGGTCGACCCGAGCCGCTTTGCCCATTCCTGCGTGATGCGGCGCGCCCGCGAGCTCGGCTTTTCGACCTGCTCGGTCGGCATCCGGGCGTACTCGCGCGAGGAGCATCGGTTCGCCGTGTCCGAGGCGCTACCGGTGTTCGAGTGGGGGCGCGGCGGGGAGCCGGGAGTCGAGCAAATCCTGGCCGCGATCCCGACCGGGCGGGTCTATCTCACGATCGACGTCGACGGCTTCGATCCGGCGGTGGCGCCGGCGACCGGGACGCCGGTGCCGGGCGGCCTGTCCTGGGCCTACGGCACGCGGCTCGTGCGCGAGCTGTGCCTGGCCAAGGACGTGATCGGCGCGGATGTCGTCGAGGTCGCGCCGGTTGCCGGCTCGGGGCTCACCGAATACGCCGCCGCCCAGCTCTGCTACGACATTCTCGGCTACACGCTGCTCAAGCGGGACGGTAAGCTCGCCTTCGTCTAGGCCCGCGCGGCCCGCGCGCGGCCGATCGCGATCGGGGCGCCGATGGAGAGCTGGCGGCAGCAGCCGGTGGTCTTTTGGATCTTCGTGCTGCCGGGCGCGCTCTGGCTGCTCTTCTTCTTCCTGGTGCCGCTCGCCCTGGTCTGGATCCTGTCGTTCGGCGAGCGCGCCGGACCGGTCGAGATCCTGATCACCGGCACCCTCGACAATTATGTGAAGGCGCTCGACCCGATCTATCTCGGCCTGTTCTGGAAGTCGTTCTGGATCGCCGGGGTGGCGACCGCGCTGGTGCTGATCGTCGGCTTTCCGGTGGCGCTCGCCGTGAGCTTCGCGCCGGCCCGGGCCAAGCCTTTGCTGCTGATGCTGGTGATCCTGCCGTTCTGGACCAACTTCTTGATCCGGACCTATGCGCTGATCGCGGTGCTGCGGGGCCGCGGCTACGTCAATTTCGGCCTCGAGGGGCTGTGGGACCTCGCCAGCGCCGGTCTCGGCGCGCTCGGGCTCAGCAGCCTGCCGCCCTATCAGCCGTTCGAGCTGCTCTACAACAACGCCGCCGTGGTGATCGGCATCGTCTACGTCTATCTGCCGTTCATGGTCCTGCCGCTCTACGCCACCCTCGAGCGCCTCGACCGCTCCTATCTCGAGGCGAGCCTCGATCTCGGCGCCGGCCAGTGGCGGACCTTCCGCTCGATCGTGGTGCCGCTGGCCCGGCCCGGGATCATCTCGGGCGTGATCCTGGTGTTCGTCCCGGCGCTCGGCACCTTCCTGATCTCGGACCTCCTGGGCGGCCCCGACAGCCAGCTGATCGGCAATGTCATCGAGCGCCAGTTCAAGGCCGCCAACAACTGGCCGCTCGGCGCCGCCATGTCCTTCCTTTTGATGTATCTGACCTTCGCCGCCCTCGCTGCCCGCGCCTTCCTGGCCGAGCGCGACGTCTAGCCGGTGGCCGCGGTCGTGACCCGACGCTCCAGGATGAGGTCGAGCTCGGCCGCGGGCCCGGGCCGGGCGAAATAATAGCCCTGCGCCAAGTGGCAGCCATGCTGCCGCAGGAACTCGAGCTGGCGCTCGGTCTCGACCCCTTCGGCGACCACCTCCAGGCCGAGGGACCTGCCGAGGCCGATCACCGCCCGCACGATCGCGGCGTCCTCGGGATCGACCCCGATACCATCAACGAACGACCGGTCGATCTTCAATCGGTCGACCTTGATCCGTTTCAGATGGGTGAGCGAGGCGTAGCCGGTCCCGAAGTCGTCCAGGGTGACGCCGATCCCGCGTTGCCGAAGGCTATGGACCAGCTCGCCGATCCGGTCCTCGCCACGGCCGACCATCGTGCTCTCGGTGATCTCGATGTCGAGCCGCTCCGGCTCGACGCCGTGCTCGGCCAGCGCGCGGTCGACCTCATCAAGGAAGCCATCGGCCCGCAGCTGCGTGCTGGCGATGTTGATCGCGAGGCGCTCCGGCGCGATCCCCCGGTCCTGCCACCGCCGCATCTGCTGCAGAGCGCGATCCAGGACGATCAGGCCGAGCGGCACGATCAGCCCCGTCTCCTCGGCGACCGACAGAAACGCCCCCGGGCCGAGCAGCCCGAGATCGGGGTGTCGCCAGCGCAGCAGCGCCTCGACCGCGCAGGCGGTGCCCTCGGGCAGGCGCAGCTGCGGCTGATAGTGGATCTCGAACTCGTCGGTCCCGAGCGCTCGCCGCAGATCCCTCTCGACCTTGGCCCGTCGCTCCACCTGGGCGGTCATCTCGGCAATGAAGTAGGCGAACCGGTTGCGGCCCGACGATTTGGCCCGGTAGAGCGCGAGATCGGCGTTCGTGAGCAGCTGTCCGGGGTGCTCGGCGTCGGTCGGGTAGAGCGTGATGCCGATGCTCGCGCCCACGTGCATCTCCTGCTGGTCGTAGGTGACCGGCCGGCCGACCGCCTGGATGATCTTGTTCGCGACGCCACCGACCTGATCGGACGCGTTGACCCCGGTCAGGATGATCGCGAACTCGTCGCCTCCGATCCGGGCGGCCGTGTCGGTGCCGCGCAGAAGGTCCCGCAGCCGGCCCCCGATCTCCCGCAGAAGGTGGTCGCCGGCGTCGTGGCCGAGGGTGTCGTTGACATTCTTGAAGTGATCGAGGTCGAACAGCATCACCGCGACCAGCGTGCCATCCCGGCGGGCCTGGCTGAGCCCCATCTCGAGCCGCAGCCGGAACAGGGTCCGGTTGGCCAGGCCGGTCAGCCCATCGTAATGCGCCAGCTCGACCAGCCGCTCCTGCGCTTCGATCAGCTTGCGGCCGTCGTTCCAGACCCGCCGCACGATCGGGCGGAAGATGCAAAACGCTTCCAAGCCCAGGACCAGCAGCGTGGCGGCGAGCAGCCCGGCCTCGAGCATCCGGATATGCTCGACGTTCGCCTGCGCCTCCAGGTCGAGCAGATCGACCAGGTGCTGGACGCCGACCATCAGGCCATCCGTCGCCGTCATGACGTAGCGGAAGCTTGGATGCTTCGGGTCGAGCTCGTGATCGAGGGCCCCGCTCAGCCGGTACGCATGATCGACATAGGCGCGCAGCCTGCGATCGAGGTCGATCGGCGGGTCAAAATAGAGCGCTCGGATGCGCGCCGACCCGTTCACCGGCGCGCCGAGCGGATTGTCGGGATCGGTCAGCTCGGCATGCGCCTCCTCGATGGCATGGGCGCTTTGGAACAGGCCGCCTCGATCGGCCGCGCGGTCCGAGCCACCAAGGTCGAGCACCAGCCTCTGGGCGGCATGTTCCACCTCCTCGATCAAGACGCCCTGGCGCGCGCTGACGTTGATGATCGAGGCGCTCGCCTGGTGGGACCTGATCGTCGCCTCGAGGATCACGAAGCCGCCGATCGCCAAGCTGGCGATCAGGCCGAGCGCCAGGAAGTAGCGCCGTGTCAGGGCGCGGGTCGTCGCCGTGAGCGACTGGGCGCCGATGGTGGCGGCTGCGGGCATGATGACGGCCGTTGCGCTTTCTGAAAAGGCGTCACTCGCGGCCGTTGTAGCGTCGCCGGAGTGAAGTTCCGGTTAGCCGCCAGGCTCGGGCGGGCCGTGCGCGCCGCCGCCAGGATCGCGGCGGGCTGCGGCGCGCGCGTCGCCGGTTCTCAGCATGCGCGCGGCGCGCTAGAAGTCTGACATGGAGGAAGGGATCAGGATCGCGCCCGGCGCTCGCCCGCGCGCGCGTGACGCCGAGCCGCGCTATCGGCCGATCCGCGACTACGCCCCGATCGGCGACGGCCACGGCGCGGCCCTGGTCGGCCGCGACGGCAGCATCGACTGGTGCTGCCTCCGGCGCCTCGACGCCGACCCGGTGTTCTGCCGCCTCCTGGACGCCAGCCGCGGCGGCTTCTGGTCGATCCGGCCGAGCGGCGAGTTCCAGGCCCGGCGCAGCTACCTGCAGGACAGCAACATCCTCAGGACCGGGTTCACGACTGCGGACGGCGAGGTCGCGCTCACCGACTTCATGCCGGTCGGCCGCGCGCTCGATGCCGGCGTGCACGACTACGTCAGCCTGAACGCCCCGGGCTGGCTGGTGCGCCGGGTCGAAGGCCTGAAGGGCACGGTCGAGCTGATCGTCCGCTATCGGCCGTCGCGCGCCTTCGCGCGCCACCCGACCGAGCTCGCGGTCGCGGACGGCGCGGTCCACGGCCAGGGCGTGCCGTCGCTGTTCACCGATCTCGAGCTTCGGGCCGAGGGCGACAGCGCGAGCGCCAGGGTCATCCTGCACGCCGGCGGCTACCGCGATCTGGTGCTGGCCGAGGGCCACCCGCCCGGGCACTCGCCGACCGAGCGGGTCTTTGAGCTGTTCCGCATCACGCGCGCCTTCTGGCAAGAGTGGATCGCCTACTGCCGCTACCAGGGCCCCTATGGCGATGCGGTCCGGCGGAGCGCGCTCGCGCTCAAGCTGATGACCTACGCGCCTTCGGGCGCCCTGGTCGGCGCCCTCACCACCTGCCTGCCGGAGGCGCCTTCGGGACCGGCCGGCCGGGACGACCGCCTGTGCTGCCTGCACGCCGCCTGCCGCACCCTCTTCGTGCTCGCGGCGCTCGGCTATGGCGGCGAGGCCGAACAGTTCTACGCCTATCTCGCGCGGGCGGTGCGCGGCACCCTGCCGCGCCTGCAGAGCCGCTACGGCATCGCGGACGGGACCGAGCCGGGCGAGCGCGTGCTCGACCATCTCGAGGGCTACGCCGGCCGCCGGCCGGTGCGGACCGGCTACGGCGCTCATGGCCAGGGCCGGACCGACCTCTGTGGCCAGGCCCTCGACCTCGCCTGGCTCTACCAGGGCCTCGGCGGCCGGCTCGGCGAGCAGGACCGCCGCTCGCTCGCGACCTTGGCCGAGGTCGTCGCGGACGCGTGGCAGGCTCCGGATCAGGGCCCGTGGCAGATGCGCGGACCGCCCCGCCAGCATGTCCACGGCAAGCTGATGAGCTGGGTGGCCATGGACCGCGCCCGCCGGCTGCTCGAGGATGGCGAGGGGTGGGCCGCGCTCGCCGACCGGATCCGTGACCAGATCGCCCGCCGGGGCGTCGACCCGGTGCGCGGCCATCTCGAGCAGACCTTCGAGGGCGGCGTCGATGCCGCGGCGCTGCTGGCGCCCATGCTGGGCCTGCCGGCCGGGCAGGAGACGCTCCAGCAGACCGTCGACACGGTCGAGCACGCCCTCGGCCAGGGCGACTTTCTGGCTTGCTACGCCGGCGCCGATGGCCAGGGGGGCGACGCCGGCTGTTGCCTGCTCTGCAGCTTCTGGCTGGTCGACGCCAAGCTGGCGCTCGGCCGGATCGCCGAGGCCAGAGCCCTGTTCGAGCGCCTGCTCAGATGCGCCAACGACGTCGGCCTGCTGGCCGCGGCGATCGATCCCCTGAGCGGCGCGCTGCTCGGCAATTTTCCGAGCGCCGCGAGCCATCTGGCGCTGATCGAGAGCGCGCTGAAGCTGGAGCTCTGCGGGCGGCGGCGGCCGGCCCGGATCGACGGCTCCTATGCCGAGCGGGCCCGCCAGGCGAGCGGCGCGATCTTCGGCTGGCGCGGGCTCTGGACCCGGTTCCGGCAATGCCAGCGCGCCGGCCGGCTGCGCTCCTCAGAGGCGTCCAAGCTCGCCTGGCCCTGATCCGGCCCGGCCGCCCCCTCTCAGCCGGCTGAAAGTCTCGAGGTGCTGGCGACCGCCATCCGGCAGGCGCTACGATAGGCCTGTTCGAGCCCGTCCACCCTTGCGATGCCGCGGCCGGCGATGTCGAAGGCGGTGCCATGGGCTGGCGTCGTGATCGGGATCGGCAGGCCGGCGTGGATCGTGATGCCGCGCTCGAAGCCCAAGAGCTTCATCGCGATCTGGCCCTGGTCGTGGTACATGGTGACGACCGCATCGAAGGCGCCATCCCGCGCCCGCACGAACACGGTGTCCGACGGATAAGGGCCCGACGCGGCGATCTGCTCGGCCTGCGCGCGCGCGATCGCGGGGGCGATGACGTCGATCTCCTCGCGGCCGAAGATGCCGCCGTCGCCGGCGTGCGGGTTGAGGCCCGCGACCCCGATCCGCGGGTGCGGCTTGCCCGCGGCCCGTAGCGTGTCGCGGGCGAGGCGGATCGCCTGCAGCACGCCTTCCTCGGTGATCAGACCGGCGACCGCGCTGAGCGGCACGTGCGAGGTAACGCGCGTGGTCGCGAGCCGGTCGGAGGCATTGACCTCGCCGACGTAGCCCGTAAAGCCCAGCACCTGGACGAAGAACCGGAGCTCGTCCTCGAGCTCGAGGCCGCCCTGGTGCATCGCCTGCTTGTTGCAGGGCGCGAAGCAGATCGCATCCAGCTCGCCACCGGCCGCGAGTCCGAGCGCCATCGCGGAAGCCATCGAGCACAGCCTTGCCGGCGAGCGCGCTGACCTGCCCGACCGGCGCCGCCTCCGGGTCGATCGACGGACCCGGCAGGAGCGTCGCGGCGCCGACCGGCGCGTCCTCCGGCCCGCTCGATCGTCGGAAGATCGAGCTCGACGCTGGCGGCCGCAGCGCCCCGCTCGGAGGATGCGCGGCTCGCCGATCACGACCGTCGCGACCTCCGGCTCGAGCGCCTCGCCCGCCAGCAGCTTGGCCGCGATCTCGGGGCCGATGCCGGCGGCATCCCCCAGCAACAGGCCGATCCGGGGGAGGGAGGACATGCTTTGCCTCTTTCGGCGAATTCATCGTGATCGAAGCCAAGCCTAGACGGAAGCCATCGCCTGGGGAAGTCGCTGGGGACGGCGGCTGTGGCAGCAGGCGTCGCCCACCTCGGATCATAGTGTCCATCTTTCGAGCCGGAGCATCTCGAAGAAGCGCACGTGCTGCAAGCCGATGTGGGCGCACACGGTCGGTATGTTGGGGTTGTTGGCGAGGCTGCCGCCTCTCTCCGCTGAGACCACGTGCCACTTTGGTAGCTGTGTATCGGCCAAGGCAATGACAAAAGGATCGGCCTTGTCGATGCCACGCGTCTTCTTCGGATTTTGATAGGCTGCCATTAGCTGGCTGACGCGCCGCTGAACCGTTTCATCCTCCTCGACGAAGAGATCTGATTGGGCAAGACACCATCTGCGAAGCTCTCCGTCACCGAGCTCGTCCTTCACGCTGCGCGCGGCTCGGAGGCGGCCGGCAGCGACCAGGGTTGCCATCTTGGGCAGCAAGCCACGAAAGACGTCCGGGCTGTAGTCCTCAACCCACCAGCTAATGAGTGCACTCGTGTCAATACTGTAGCGGATCACGTCGGCCATCGCTGACCCAATCTGTGGCTAAGTCCTCCACAGAGCGAACTTTTTCGGCGCGTACGCCCAAATAGTCAGATGCATCAAGCAGTGTGATTCGATCTTCCTGATAATTTTGAAGAATCAAACTAACATATCTGCGACCAAGATTACTGATGGCTTCTTGAGGCATATTCCGCCGAGTTGGTTTATCTTTCGCCGCTTCGCGTTCTGCACGCCTTTTTTGTTCAAACTCTTCATTATACTGAAGGCGTTTGCGAAGGTAGAAATTCAGGCTCGTTAAGCCGAAAGTCTCAAGACGTCGAACTGCCGCTTCGCGGCTGGCGCCAAATGCCCGAGCAATGGCCTCAATCTCCAAGTCGCCCCATTCCTCGCGCCCGTGTGTGTGTTCCCGGATGACTCGATGATCTAGGAAGATCCGTTCAGGCATCAGGGCGGCAGCTGCGGCTCGATTACAGAATGCTTCCACGCGCATCTCGGGAGCGCCGCGCGGTGCCAGATCATCAATGTCGCAAGTGGCGCTTTCGCCCAGAAGCACATGAGTGAGCTCATGCAGCATCGTGAAGGTCCTGCCGTTCGGCGCGAGCCGACGGTTGATGCCGATGACCGGAAGAATCGCTTCCACGATCGAGAAGCCCCACGCTTCCTCGGGGGAAATCCTCTCGAATTGGAACACCAAGCCACCCATAACCTCGATCCGCTGGCGCCACGCGTTGTAGGCCGAGCGCCCATCGCCCCAGCGCTTCTGTTGTTCGAAACTAACCCTGAGAAGCTCACGAATACGGGCGCCGACAGCTTCAGGGGCCGCGGACAAGGAGATGCTGGCAAGGCCCCGGGGAACCATCGCGTGTTCAACTGCCCGGCACGCCGCCTTCCTCCTTGCGCCTGGCGACGAAGGCCTGGATCTCCTCGGCGACCGCCGGATCGAGCGGCGGCGGCTCGTAGGCGGCGAGCAGCGCCTTCCAGATCCGGTTGGCGCGCTGCGTGGCGTCGACCGAGCCCGCCTCGCGCCAAGTCTCGAAGTTGCGCCAGTCGGAGAGCAGCGGCGCGTAGAAGGCGTGCTCGTAGCGCGCCATCGTGTGCGCCGCCTGGAAATAGTGGCTGCCGGGGCCGACCTCGCGCATCGCGTCGAGCGCCGAGCGCGTCGTCGCCGGTGTCCAAGGGTTCGAGAAACGCCGCGATCATCTGCAGCATCTCGGCGTCCAGGATGATCTTCTCGTAGGAGGTGGTGAGCCCGCCCTCGAGCCAGCCGAGGCTGTGCTTGACGATGTTGGTGTGCGCCGAGCACGCAGGGCCAGATCGACATTTCCGAACTCGTAGACCGACTGGGCGTCGGGCGCGTTCGAGGCGTTGGCGTTGGAGGCCCGGTACGGCAGCCGGTAGCGGCGCGCGAGCTGGCCGCTCGCGATCGTCGCCTTGGCGTATTCGGGCGTGCCGAAGGCGGGCGCCCCGGTCTTCATGTCGACGTTGGAGGTGAAGCTGCCGTAGACCACCGGGCAGCCCGGGCGGACGCATTGGGCGAACGCGATGCCGGCCAGCGCCTCGGCGTTCTGCTGGACGAGCGCGCCCGCGACCGTGATCGGCGCCATCGCGCCGGCGAGCGTGAACGGCGTGAAGATGATCGGCTGGTTGTGGCGCGCCATCTCGATCACGCCTTCCAGCATCGGCCCGTCGTATTGCAGCGGCGAGTTGGCGTTGACCACGGTCGTCATCGAGGGCTCGGTGAGCAGCTGCGCGGGCGTCGCCTGGCGCGCGATCCGGGTGATCTCGAGCGAATCCCGGATGCGCACGGCGCCCAGCGCATAGCCGTAGAGGGTCCGGTCGGTGAGCGTCGCCATGGCCGCGAGCGCATCGAGGTGGCGGGTCGCGGGCGGCAGATCGACCGGCTCGACCGGATAGCCCGCGAGCATGTGGCAGATGTTGAGGCTCTGGCCGAGCTTCAAAAGGTTGCAGTAGTCGGCGAAATTGCCGGTCCGCCTTCCGCCCTCGAGGTCGGAGACGTGGGGCGCGCTCGCAACCAGGGAAAAATTGATCGCGTTGTCGCCGACGTGGACGCTGCGTTCCGGATTGCGCGCATGCAGGGTGAAGGCGGCCGGCGCCAGCGCGACCTGGGCCTCGATCCAGGCCGGGTCGAAGCGGACCCGGGTGCCGGTCGCGTCGACCGCGCAGCCGGCGTCCTTGAGGATCTGGCGCGCTTCCTCGAGCAGAAAGTTCATGCCGATCTCGGCCAGCACCTGGAGCGAGGCGTGGTGGATGCTCTCGATCTGGTCGGCGGAGAGGATCTCGAACGGCGGATAGGGGTTGCGCAGCGGCCGGAACGGCGCCTGCGCCGGACCAGCGTCCTTGTCCCGCCGTGGTCTGCGCCCCTCGCGCGCCATGTCGCCCTCGCCGCTGCAAGAATCGTCGGCGATCCTTAGGCGTTCCCGGGCGCCGCGGGAAGAACAAAGACGTGGCCGCCGCCCGGCATGGACTCGGGCGCCGTTTGCCGGCAACCTGAAGGCCACAACCGCAAGAACGGGAGGCTCTGATGCAAGCGAAGATCTGGCTGGCCGGCGCTCTGGGCGCGCTGCTGGTGAGCACGGCCGCGAGCGCCCAGCAGCTCGAGCTCAACTTCGGCACCGTCAACGACCCGGGCGGCATGCAGTACCAGTCGGCCGAGGAGTGGGCCAAGCGGGTCAACGCCGCCCTCGGCGATCAGGCCAAGGTCGACGTCTATGGCTCGAGCCAGCTCGGTAGCGACAAGGAGATGTTGCAGAAGCTGAAGCTCGGCACCCTCGACTTCTCCCAGCCCTCGACCATCATGTCGACCGTGGTGCCCGCAGTTCGGCCTGTTCGACATGCCGTACCTGGTCAAGGACCGGGCGCACGCCGGCTGCATCGCCAAGGAGATCGTCTGGCCGGAGCTGGCGCCCAAGGTCGAGGCCGCGGGCTACAAGCTGATCGGGGTCTGGGAGAACGGCTTTCGCCAGATCACCAACAACGTCCGGCCGATCAACACGCCCGACGGACCTGAAGGGCATCAAGCTCAGGACGCCGCGCGGGGTCTGGCGGGTCAAGATGTTCGAAGCCTACGGCGCCAACCCGACGCCGATGTCGTTCTCGGAGGTGTTCGTGGCGCTCCAGACCGGGGTGATCGACGGTCAGGAGAACCCCTATGCCAACATCTGGTCGGCCAAGTTCCAGGAGGTCCAGAAGTACCTGTCCAAGACCAACCACGTCTACACGCCGTCCTTCCCGGTCGCGAGCCTCAAGCGCTGGAACAGCTGGCCCAAGGCGGTCCAGGACGCGATCCTGAAGGCCGGCGCGGACGTCCAGGGCTGGACCTACGAGACCGCGGCCAAGCTCGACACCGATCTGGAGAAGAAGCTGATCGACGGCGGCATGACCTTCAACGTGGCCGATCGCGAGGCCTTCGTCGCCGCCTCCAAGCCGATCTACGACGAGTTCGCGACCGAGGTCGAGGGCGGCCAGGAGCTGATCGACAAAGCGATGGCGCTCGCCAACGGCTGCTGACCTCAGGGGTGTGGCAGAGAGGGCAGCCGGTTCAACCGGCTGCCCTCTCCTTCTGTCTGCGCATGTATTCGAGGCGCCGCTCCAACCGATGCCTGACCCGGTCTTGCAGCAGCAACACCAATGCGATGCCAGTCATTGCCCCGTACACGGTCCATCTCGCCATATATGCCAGGAGCAAACCGCCGAGGGGCATTGCCGTATCGATCACCAGCGCTAGCGTTCCCGAAGCCGCTCCAGCCAGGCCGCTCGCGGGGATCCAGAAGCTCGCGTAATCGGTATGGCGCCGAAGCACCAGCCACTGAGCGGCTCCCACCACACCCCAAAGGACAAACAAGCCCACCGCCCTGGCCCAGAACCGCTCTGCGTCAACAAGCACTCCGAGCACGTTCAGATCTTGGCGAGGTACGACCGCCGCAGTCAGGAGCCCGACTGCCGCGATCTCTGCAGGTACGAGCCCAGGACCACGCCCATGGTGCTGGCGAGTACCCACCCAGCCTTGTACTCCAACGTGGCGAGTGCCGACCAGCCTGCGGGCGGCAGATAGCGTCTCAGGGCCAGCCATTGCCCAAATGACAGCGGAAGAAACCCCAACAATAGGCCGAGGTCGCCGCCGACGAATTCGGTGGGCACGCGCCATAGCAAGAGGCTGAGTGTGCCGCCTACGACATTGGCCAATACCCACCACGACCACAGACTCAGGCACTGGCGCGCCAAGGGGGGCGGGAGCCAATGGCCAAGAGGGGCGGTAAGGCTGCTTACTGCCCGCATTGGCAGAGCTCGTGCATGAGTGCGACCGCCTCGTCCAGCGAGGACATGGGCATTTCGAAACACGGGATGTCCGCGATCCAGCGAACGAGGCTGGCAACCTTGGCCTGATCGAGGGGCTTGGGCATCGCCAGGCACTGCTCGAGCAGGCGCTGCAGAGCGTCCGCCCTGCGGAGCGGCAGGAGCGCCGTCGGCGCTCCCGGCGTGTGGCGCGGGAAGACAATCCAGCGGACGGGGTGGCTCATATCCGGGTCGGGATCGAGCGCCTCGGATGGCGGATTGAGGTAACGTACAATCTTTCCGTCGAACCGGTGGTGGACCGCGACGTGACGCAGCTCGGGGTAGCGGGGTGCCAGCAGGTCCCAGGCGCTGTCCTTGATGCACAAGCTTACGGGCACGGGGCGGACGCGCGGCGTCCCCTCCTCCAGGAGGGCCACCTCATCGGAGAGGTAGACAAAGCCCGCGCGGACCAGCGCCGCCGTCAGGCTGGTCTTGCCGCTCCCGGCTGGCGCAGGCAGCAAGAGGCAGCCGCGCGTGCTCCGAACCACGCCCGCGTGGATGTAGAGGAGATAGCGATAGCGGTTGATCGCTTCCGCCAGCAGAGCCCACTTGACGATCGGTGCAAGCTCGTCGAGCCGAGCGCCGCGCTCCTTCAGCCGGCCGTCGAGCAGCAGGAAGTGCGCTTCGCCAACACAGACCAGATCGACGGCAATCGCCGGTTCAGTCGCTGGCGACGGCGTCTCCAGATGGGCAAGCACGGGGTGAACCGTCGCCTCCTGCAGGGCACTGTCGTAACGCACCCTGAAAGAAGTGGTGAGCAATCGGTAAGGGCGCTCGCTGTGTGACGGCAGCGGCACGGCGCCTGACCATTCCTCAACGCTATCCCCTTCTTGCCCGTCCTCCGATGCCGGCTGCCGGCGGACGTTCTGCTCCGTGCCGACCAGCAGGCCCAGCTCCGCCCACTGACGAAAGAGGGCATCGATTTGGATCGCGACCGCTGCGCCGGTGATGTCGTAAGCCTGCTCGACAGCAGCCACGATCTGACCGCGGCCGAGACCATCCTCGGCACAACTCCAGACAAAAGCCGCGGTCGCGTTCAAAACGTAGAGGTTCTGGCTATGCTCACCAAAGAGGATCCCCGCATCATCCAGCAGGTGGAGGCGGGTGTCCAACCGTGGTTGCATATCTTCGATCGAGCGAAGACGCCTCTTGATTGAGTCACGTCTCGAGACCAGGGCCAAACTGGGCCGATATTTTTGCCGCTTCTGCACCTTGTTCACCCTGTGGTAGATAAATAACCTTAAACGTTCTTCGCGTCAGCACTAAGTGGTTTCGCAGTGCTCTGTCACGCCATACGCACAACCGGCCGAATAGGCTATGCTGAAAAGGCTTGCATTTCAATGGCGTTTGTGATCGCATTCGTGGGATAGGAGGCGCCGACAACGAGGAACGAACCTGGCGCCCCCGCCCTGACTAACGGAGGGATCGATGACCACGACACAGAAAAAGCCTGAAGCGAATCTCGGAAGGCGAGCATTGGTGCAAGCAGGTTGGGCTGTACCAGCAGTCCTGGCGGTCGGCCTCCCTCGCATCGCCAAAGCAGGTTACGGCTACGGTCACAAGGGGCACGACGGCGGCGGTTACAAGCACGACGGCGGTTACAAGCACGACGGCGGTTACAAGCACCACGGCGGTTACAAGCACCACGGCGGTTACGACGTCGAGCCTTAGCCGGCTGGGGGCGACGTTCGGATGGGAGCGCTGTTCTCCTAGCTGACCTGCGAGTGCGACCAAGCGCTCACCGCGTCGTCGCCGGCATTCGGCGAACTTTTCTCGGGCGGAATCATCGGCCCGCCGTTGATTTCGCCCGAGAAACTGCTGCGGGGGGAGCTAACCCGGGTCTTCTGTTCGGGGCTCGGAGTGTTAGTTGTTGGACTCGCGGTCGCCCGCGGCCGGAGCGGGCTCCGCTGGTGACCGGGAACGCCTGCGGAACGCCTACCGAAGCCTATTTCTCATCACAGGAGACAGAACGCGGCAGGCAACCACCTTGTTTCCGCAGCCTGCGCGAGTCGCCGTTCGGGGCATTTGACTTCTCAGGGGCCAGGAGGAGCGCTGTAAAGCTGTCTGTAGCCCGTCAGCGGCCGATCGGGGTCGCGACAACTGCCGACAGCTTTGGCGCGTGTCGCTGAATGCATCCTATCGTAGCGAATGAACAAAACCGAGCTGTGCGAGTCGGGCGACGAGATTCTCCACATCCGATTGCAGATAGTTCGTGGAAAAACCATATCGTCCAGCAATTTCGTCACTGATTTTGACAATGGTATAGCGACTATTGCATAACTGCCAGATTTCTCTGGCCGGCTCATTGAGGGTCAGGGCAAGCCCCTCTTCGGGGTTGTACAGGATGATGTCGCCCTCCACATCGTACTCCACAACGCCGTCGCAGCGCTCTATTGTTGCGTCGCTGTCAATCGGCACGGTCTCTTTGTGCTGGAGATCATCTCCGCGATTCGTACCGTCGCCTTGCTCAGCCGAGCGAGTCCTGCTGCCGACGCGTGCGCCTGCCTCGGCCATCACTCGGATCGGGCGGAGTAGGTAGTAAGCGAACGAGAGGTATGATGGCAGCCGTACGAACGCTCTATCCCTTTCGTTCGGACCCACCAGGACCCGCGCACTACTGAAATACGAGGCGACCTTGTCGCGCAGCCGCTCTCGCGCTCTCGGATGGACCAGCATTTGGCTGACCAGGAGCGATTGACTGGGGTCGGTGGGGGGCGAAAACATCCCGCTTCGTACCCTGGCAGCCATCGCATGCACCGCTTTGTCCCGGTATGCCGCTTTCGCCACCTCTGTCGGAAGAGCCGCTCCGAGAAGCTCGCTTGCTAAGCGAAGGCCGAGAAGCAGTATCCGCTGGATGCCCAGCAAGCCCGCCCGCTCTTCAATGTACACCCAATCTAACTCCTGACGCTTCTGAATCAATTCGCTAATATCGGTGACATACACGAGTCGCAGTTCCCAAAGCTCCTTTGCGGCATACATGCACAGTATCAACAGCGTGTCCTCTTCCTTCAAATATCGGACTTTCTGGTCCACAAATGATACTGTGATCGCGTTTTGCAATAAATGCTCGGTGCTCCAGTTTAATGAAAAATATAAAGGCATAATGTGCCAGTGTAAATCAATTGTCGTCGCACCTTTTTGAAAATGATATTCTGGAAAGAAAGCGCCGATGTGTTCACAAGTATATTGTCGCTCCTTCAGCAGACCCTCGGCGCGCGCGACGTCATTGCTCGACACGAAAATATCGAGATCCGCGCACTGTCGCAGATCAACGTTGCCGTAGAGCGAGAGGGCCAAGAGTGGTCCCTTGAGCGAGACGACGGGAATCTGATTGGCTTCAAGAAGGCCTAGAACGCTGAGCAGCTCGTCGAGTAGGTAGAGATTTCGCACGGTGTTGAGGCGGAAGTCGGCCTGCAGGTCAGCGAGAACCAATGATGGGACCGAATCCGCGCAGCTGTTGCGAAGCGTCCGGAATAGGAGGGGCGTCAGCCCGTGCCTATCGGCGATCTGCAGGAGATAGGCCCAATCGATGTCTTCCCGGAGGATGGCGCTGATTCTCGCAGCGCACGCGTCATCGAGACGCGTTCTGGCGCAGCAGAGGAGCAGTTCCTCTTCTCGGCGTGGGTTGAGCGTCGTGCTTTTGATCCGTGAGCGATGCATTGGCTAGAGCTCAGCCTAGAACCCAACGACTTAATCGATACGCGGCCCCCACGAACGTGGCAACAGAAACCGAAGGCGCCGGCCGGGGCCGCCTGCCGGCCGGCGCGGTGGAATCGAACGTACGAACGTGCCTGACTATCCAAGTGCCGACATGGCGCGGAGGGCGCAGAGATCCATATCAAAAGCAGTGACCAATGCGGAGCGGGCCGGCATGAACGGGGAAAAGCGGTTCCAGCGGCGGCTGCTCTGGCTCAACCTCGTCCTGCTCGGGGTGATCGGCGCGTTCGTCCTCTGGACGTTCTGGGCGCTGGTGCCGAAGCCATGGCGGGATCTGAACCCGGCCGAGGTCGAGCGGCCGGTGACCACGCGCGGCGATCTCGCCGATATCGAGAAGACCACGATCGAGCATCTTCAAGACGGTCTCGCCCTCGGTCGTCCACATCACGAATCTCGTCAACGCCGCCCAGCCGTTCAGCATGGACGTCCAGCAGGTCCCGGAGGACACCGGCTCGGGCTTCATCTGGGACAAGAGCGGCCACGTGGTCACCAATTTCCACGTGATCCGCGGCGGCGACGCGCAGGTGATCGTGCTCGCCGACGGCTCGCGCTGGCAGGGCCGGTTGGTCGGCACCTATCCGGCCAAGGACCTCGCGGTCCTGGCGATCGACACGCCGGCCGCCAAGTTGCAGCCGATCATGGTCGGCAGCTCGGCCAACCTGCAGGTCGGGCAGATGGTGTTCGCGATCGGCAATCCCTTCGGCCTCGACCAGACGCTGACCACCGGGGTCGTCAGCGCGCTCGGGCGCGAGATCCAGTCGACCCCCGGCCGCAACATCCGCAACGTCATCCAGACCGACGCCGCGATCAATCCCGGCAATTCCGGCGGCCCGCTGCTCGACAGCGCCGGCCGGCTGATCGGCATCAACTCCTCGATCCTGAGCCCGTCCGGCGCCTTCGCCGGCGTCGGCTTCGCGATCCCGGTCGACGAGGTCAACCAGGTCGTGACCGAGCTGATCCGCAACGGCAAGGTCACCCGGCCCGGGCTCGGGATCGCGCTCGCCCCGGACCAGCTGACCCAGCGCCTGGGGCTGGACGGCGTGCTGGTGATGCGGGTCGATCCGCGCGGGCCGGGCGCCGCCGCCGGCCTGCGCCCGACCGAACGCGACCTGAGCGGCAACGTCGCGCTCGGCGACGTGATCACCGCGATCGGCGAGGATCCGGTCAAGTCGACCGAGGACTACTTCGCCGCCCTCGAGCACCACAAGCCGGGCGACCAGGTCACGCTCACGATCGAGCGCGACGGCGCGCCCCGCAAGGTCTCGGTCACGCTCGACCAGGAGGCCTGAGCGCCGCCCACCGGGCCGGATGGTCGCACCGCAGGCAGTTCCTGCGGGCTTGACGCGGCCGACCATCGGCACAGTTTTGCACGAGCTTGAAGAGCGTGTGCCCGACAGCCCGCCCGGTCCGCCGCGGCGGGCTGTTTTGCCGGGCAGTGCCGCCGCGGCGCGGCTCAGCGCCCGGTCAAGGGCGCAAAGCCCCAGGAGAACAGCGGCCGGCCGCCGTCCCCGGTCACCGCGATCACCTCCTCGAGCCACAGGCGCTCGTGCTCGCCGCCGGGATAGAGCAGGTGCACGGGTGCCACCATGCCGTCCTCGAGCCTCCAGTCGGCGTTCGAGGCGCCATCGGCCAGGGTCTGCTCGACGTCCATGTGGGACAGCCCGAGGCCGTGGAAGAAGATCACCGCGGCGGCAGGGTCGGGCACGCGTTCCTTGCGGTAGACCTCGCGCGCCCGCGCCTGCAGCTCGCTGACCCGGACCCCCGGCCGCATCGCATCCAGTAGCGCCTCGGCGACCCGGGCCGTGGCCGTGGCGAAGCCCTTCGCCCCGGCCTCGGGCTCGCCTTCGACCACCCAGGTCTTGCCGCCGTCCCAGCAATAGAGGTCGAGCGTGCCGTGACAGTCGAACATGACGTGAGTCCCGGGCTCGACCACGTCGTCCTCCAGGCCGGTCGCCAGCATCAGCGCCGGATCGGCGCCGCGCGGATGGCCCCAGACCATGCCGCCGGGATCGCGCACGAAGCCGCCGAGATCGGCGACCGCGCGGGCATAGGCGCGATTGAGATCGCGCCAGGTGGCGCCCTTGTCCCAGGCCGCGACGGTGCGCCCGATCGCGGTCTCGTTGAGCCGGGTCGCACGCTCGAGCAGGCGCATCTCGGTCGCGGTCTTGACCGCGCGCGCGAACATCAGCGCATCATAGCCGTCGGCGACCTCGAGCCCCTCGAGGCCGAGCCGGAAGCCGAAGCCCAGGTCGTCGAACCCGACCCGGGCGCGCCCCAGCCCGAGATCCCGGAGCGCGCCCCGGACCGCGCCCGCCATGTCGTAGGCATAGCTCTGTCGCGCACGCTCGACCCAGGCGATCCCCTTGCCGGTCTGCGGGATGAAGCGGTCGATGTCGGTGCGCGCGGGCTCGAGATCGAGCGGCATCATCACCGCCCGGAAGGGGCGGATGTCCTCGACCCAGGTCGGCTGGGTGAGGAAGGTCGCGAGATAGTAGTCGGCGACCACCAGGACCGGGCGCTCGGGCGCATGGCGCGACAGCAGGACCGCATAGGGCCTGGGCTCGTCGGCCTTGTGGGCAACCCCGTTGAAGCTCGTGAGGTAGAAGACGTTGTACGGCAGCGAGGCGACGATCCCGTCCAGGCCGCGCGCCTCGAGCGCGTACAGCAGGCGGTCGAGGTTGCAGAACCGCGGCGGCAGCGGGGCGCGGGCGAACGACGGCGCGGACGGGGACGCCTGCGGATCGGTCATGACCTTGCCTCCGGTCGAGCCTTCGCCTCCGGTCTTGGCGCGGTCGCCGGTGCGGCAGGCTCGGGCAGCAATCGAGGCCGCCCGGCGGCGCATCGGTCGCGGAACGCCGCGCGGCCGTGGCTCAGCTGGTCGCCGGCGGGTTTACCTGGACGTTGCCGTCGCCCACCAGCGTATTGAGGTCGAGCCCGGTCTGGCCGACCAGGTTGAAGACGGTCGTGAAGTCCGCGCCGGCGCCGTCGGGGCTGACCTGCACCAGGGTATTGCCGTTGGTCTCGGCCAAGTGGACGAAATCCTGGACGTCGCCGCCTTGGAAGTTCAGCACGCTGTGCAGATCGAGCACGTCGCCCCCGGCCCCGGGCTGAAAATCCCGGACCTTGTCGACGCCGTCGTTGACCCGGTCGACCTGAAAGGTGTCCTGGCCCTGGCCGCCGATCAGGTTGTCCGCGCCCGGGCCGCCGTTCAAAAGGTCGTCACCGCTGCCACCACCCAGACGGTCGTTCCCCGGGCCGCCGAACAGACGATCGGCGTCGGGGCCGCCGGACAGCAAATCGCCGCCGCTGCCGCCCTGGAGCAGATCGTCGCCGGCGTTGCCGGCCAGGTTGTCGTTGCCGGCCTGGCCCGCGAGCGTGTCGTCGCCTTGCCCCCCGCTCAGCGTGTCGTTGCCGCTGCCGCCCCGGAGGCTGTCGTTGCCGGTCCCGCCGTTCAGGTTATCATTGCCGGCGCCGCCGCGCAGGTCGTCATTGCCGGCCGCGCCGGTGATGACGTCGTTGCCGCCGGCGCCGATCAGGATCTCGTTGTCGCTGCCGCCGATCAGCTGGTCGGCGGCCGCGCTGCCGACCAGCGTCGTGCCATGCGAACCGCCCTCGAACAGGGCCTGGACCTCACTCGGGGTGAGCGCATGATCATAGAGCGCGAGCTCGTCGAGCACGCCGTTGAACGCCAGGCTGCCGTCGGCCCGGGCGCCGATTGCCAACTGCTCGACATTGCCGGCCAGGCCGCCGGTGAACGGATCGGTGTCGACCAGGGCGCCGTCGACATACAGCTGCATGCCGCCAGCCCCGAAGTCGAGCACGACATGGGCGGCCTCACCGGCGTGGACGTTGCCGCCGGCGACCCCGAAGGTCGCGGAGTCCGATTGCATCCCGACCCCGACCTGACCACCATCGAGCTCGATCTCGATGTCGCCGCGGTGCGGACCGGGCACATTGTTGGAGAGCAGCATCTGCGTCCCGTTGGTGTCGCTCGGCGTGAACCACAGCTCGACCGAGCCGTTCGCCAGCTCCAGGCCGTCGTGGACCAGGCCGGCGGCGGCCGCGACCGCGATCGTCGGATTGACAGTCCGGCCGACGATGTCGTTGACCCCGGCGGCGTTCGGATGCAGCCCGTCCAGATTGAGTCCGAGGCTCGGATCCAGCACCCCCCCGGTGATGCTGTCGCCGGTGCGCACGCCGCCGAGGAACGTGTCGCTGCCGGCAGCATCGAGCAGCTCGACCCCGGTGGCGTTGGCGACCGTCTGAAAGATCCCCTCGAAGGACGAGCGCTCGCCCTCGGTCGCGTAGCCGCTGCCGCCGTTGAAATCGGGAAAGTAACCGAAGGTGCCGGTCAACAACACCGCGATCCCGGCGTGCTGGAAGTCGTCGATGATGCTCGTGAGATTGGCCGCGGTGTCCTCGGCCCCCGACTGACTGAACTGACCCAGCGCATCGTTGGTGCCGAACTCGAGGATCACGACATCCGGATGATCGTTGATGATAGCTGTTGACCCGGTCGAGGCCGTCGGCGCTGGTCTCACCGCCGACGCCGCGGTTGAGAACGGTCGCATCCAGCCCGCGGGCCTCGAGCGCCGCCTGGAGATCGGCGTTGTATCGATCGCACGAGTTCAGACCGTTGCCGGCGGTCAGGCTGTCACCGAAGGCGTCGACGGTGAGCGTCCCCATCAGGGTCGGTTCGACCAGGACGAGGCCGCTGCTGCCGTCGAAGCTCGCGGCGCCGTCGCCGATGATGCCCGGGTCGAGCTGGACCCCGCCCTGGTAGGTGCCGTCCAGCCCGCCGATCTGATCGGTGGCGGTGCTGCCGGCGGCCTCGTCGAAGCGCCAGCGCGCGACCGCCTTGCCGGCGAGGGTGCTCTCCTCGAAGGTCGCGCTGTAGCTGCGCAGGGTTGCCATGCTCTTGGTTGGTCCTCGTCCTGCGGCCCGGAGCCCGACGGCTCGGACCTGGTCGCAACACCCTCAGATAAGCCCGACGCTCGCCCTCGTGCCGGCCTGGAGCTCAGGCACAGCACCCCTCGCCTCCCGTCTCCGGAAGCAGCGGCGCTCCGAAAATGCAAACGACCAGCGTTCCGCTGGCGGCGCCGCTCGACCCCGGGCGAGAGCGCCACCGACGCGCCGTCGACGATCACCGGGATCCGCGGCGATCTGACGATCGCCCGGCACCCGCGCACCACAGGCCGCGCATCTGAGCCCCTGTCCCACATCTCATGGTCGCGGTCAAGCAGCTGTGCCGGACAGCGCAGCGCCGGCAACCCCGGCGCCGACCCTTGATTGACGTGCCGCCCCGCAAGGGCCGAGGATGGAGCCGCCGCCCGCGTCATCTTGCCTCGCTCACGGTCATCCCATGAAACGGTAGGTACAGTCATGACCACGCCTCCCGACACTGCCGCCGGCGTTCATCGAACCGCCGGTGGCGTTGGCATCGCCGGACGGCGCCCCCGGCGCCGATCCCGCGCGGCTGCGAACCTTTGCGTGCCATGCCGATTCTGATCACCGGCGGCACTGGGTTCATCGGCTCGAGGCTGGCGCTCAAGCTCCTAAGCGACGGCCACAAGGTCAGGATCACCGGGCTCACCAACACTCCGGCCGAAGACGAGAACCGGGCTGCCCTCGAGCGCCATGGCGCCGAGGTGATGCTCGGCCCGGCCACCGACGCCGGGCTGGCGACCGCGGCGACCCGCGGCGTCGAGGTCGTCTTCCACCTCGCGGCCGTGCAGCATGAGATGGGCGTGCCGGATGCGCATGTCTGGAACGTCAATGTCGAAGGCACCCGGCAACTCCTCGAGGCCGCGGCCAGCGCCGGCGTGACCCGGTTCGTTCACGGCAGCACGATCGGCGTCTACGGATCGCCGGCGGACGCCGAGATCGACGAGAGCACGCCGGCCGCACCCGACAACATCTACGGCACCACCAAATACGAGGGCGAGAAGCTGGTCCTGAGCTGGGCGGCCAGGTTGCCGGTGACCGTGATCCGGATCTCGGAGACTTATGGACCTGGGGACCGCCGGCTGCTCAAGCTGTTCAAGGCGCTCCAGAAGAAAATGTTCATGATCGGCAGGGGGGCCAACTACCACCAGCCGATCTATGTCGACGACCTCGCCGAAGGGCTGTGGCAGGCCGCTGGTGCGGAGGCGGCCCGGGACCGGGTCCTGCTGCTCGCCGGCAAGGAGGCGCTGACCACCAGGCAGATGGTGCTCGCGATCGGCAAGGCGGTCGCCGCCGGCGACCGGCTCCTGCACGCACCGATGTGGCCGTTCCTGGCCGCCGCCGTGGTTTGCGAGACCACGCTCCGCCCCCTGGGTGTTCAACCGCCGCTGCATCGCCGGCGCATGGATTTCTTCCGCAAGAGCTTTCGCTTCTCGATCCGCAACGCCGAGAGCGCCTTCGGCTTCGATCCTCGAACCAGCTTTGCGCAGGGCGCCGCGCAGACCGCCGAATGGTATCGGGCGCATGGCGATCTTTCCTAGTCTGACGGCCGGGATATCTCATCTCGGATCGAGCGCCCGCGCCCGGGCCCCGAGTCCTCGCTCGGGAGCGCCTTGATTCAGATCAAGGCCGGGACCGGCGCCGATCCCGTACGGTCTTCAGCCGGCCCAGGCCGGGCGGACCGCCACCGAAGGAGTGGAGCGCGATGGCCTATCGGAACCTTTTGGTCCAAGTCGACGACACCAAGAGCTGCGTCAAGCGGATCGAGGCCGCGGTCGCTCTGGCGGCAATCCATGGCGCCCATCTGACCGGGGTCTACATCATCTCCGAGCCCTCGCCGGCGAGCTTCGCCCAGGGCTATCTGCCGGCCGATCTGGTGCGCACCCTGGACCAGGAGCTGCGCGCGCGGGCCGACACCGCGCTGGCCGGATTTGCGGCGGTCGCGGAGCGCAACCAGGTCACGTTCGAGACCCGGGTCGACCGGGTGCTCTACACCGAGGTCGCGGACGCGCTCGCAACCAACGCCCGCTACGCCGATCTGGCGATCCTCGGCCAGATCGATCCGGACGACCCGGTGACCGGCCCGCGCTATCTGCCGGAGGAGGTGATCCTCGGCTGCGGCCGGCCGGCCCTGGTGATTCCCTACATCGGCGTGCCGCCCAGCCTCGGCGAGCGGGTGATGGTCGCCTGGGACGCCTCGCGCGAGGCGGCGCGCGCGGTCAACGACGCCCTGCCGCTGCTCGAGCGCGCCAAGACCGTGACGGTGGTCACGCTCAACCCCTCCAACCGGCCGTTCGGCCATGGCGAGGAGCCGGGCACCGACATCGGCCTGCACCTCGCCCGTCACGACCTCAACGTCGAGGTCCGAAGGACCGAGGTTCGCGACATCGACATCGCCAACGCGCTCCTCTCGGAGGTCGCCAATCAGGGCGCCGACCTCCTGGTCATGGGCGCCTACGGCCACTCGCGCCTGCGCGAGCTGATGCTTGGCGGTGTCACCCGGACCATCCTGTCCGACATGACCGTGCCGGTGCTGATGTCGCACTGAGCGCCGCCCGCCGGCCACGCCCGCGGGTGGCTCTGCTCCCGACTCTTGTCGTAGCCCCTCCGGCGCGCGATAGTGCTCAGGGCGAGGGGACGGGCAGCATGCGGCGGCACCACGACATGGGCGGCGAGCCGGCGGGGCCGGTGGAGCGGACCGAGCACGACTACGCGCTCTGGGAGAAGCGGGTCGATGCCATCCTGCGCCTGCTCGTCAGCCCCCAATGCCGGGTCATGACCGTCGACGAGCTCCGGCGCGGGATCGAGGAGCTCGGCCCCGGCGCCTACGACGAGCTCGGCTACTACCAGCGCTGGATCGCCTCGATCGGCAACAACCTGCTCGAGAAGGGCGTGGTCACGGTCGACGAGCTCGGCCGCAAGCTCGCCGAGGTCGAGGCCCGCTGGCGCGCCGAGGGTCGGCCAGGGCGGGCATCGTGAGTGACGCGTTCAGCATCGGCCAGTCGGTCCGGGTGCGGCGCGCCTGGCCGCCGGGCCACGTGCGGACGCCCCACTACGTTCGCGGCCGGGCGGGCGTGATCGACGCGGTTGCGGGTCATTTCGCGAATCCCGAGGAGCTGGCCTACGGCCGCGACGGCCGGCCGCTGCAGGCGCTCTACCGGGTCCGCTTCTGCCAGAACGAGCTCTGGCCGGACTACCGCGGTGCCGCGGCGGACAGCGCGGTCGTCGACCTCCTGGAGCCCTGGCTCGAGCCGGCGGAGGAGGCCGGATCATGACGGCTCATCCCCCGCATCAGCATGAGCATCGGCACGATCATCGCCACGCGCCGCATCCGAAGCAGCCGGACCTCGAGGACCAGCCCTTCGACCATTATCAGCTGATGGCCGAGGCGGTCGGCGAGCTTCTGATCGAGAAGGGCGTGTTCGGGGCCGCGGACCTGCGTCGGACCCTCGAGGCGATCGATGCCCGCTCGCCGGCCGATGGCGCGCGGCTGGTGGCGCGCGCCTGGCAGGATCCGGCCTTCAAGGCGCGCCTGCTCGAAGACGTCAACGCCGCCGCCCAGGAGCTCGGCATCGACGCCGGCGCGATCCCGATCCGGGCGCTCGAGAACACGCCCGCCCTGCACAACCTCGTCGTCTGCACGCTCTGCTCCTGCTATCCGCGCGGCCTGCTCGGCCTGCCGCCCGACTGGTACAAGGCCCGCGCCTACCGCTCGCGCGCGATCCGCGAGCCGCGCGCGGTGCTGGCCGAGTTCGGCACCCGGATTCCGGACGAGGTCGAGATCCGGGTGCACGACAGCACCGCCGATCTCCGCTACCTGGTGCTGCCGATGCCGCCCGCGGGCAGCGAGGGTCTCGGGGCGGCCGGGCTCGCGGCGCTGGTCACCCGCGACTGCATGATCGGCACCGCCGTACCGGAGGCACCGCCCTCGTGAGCCTTCGGACCGGCGACGACTATCGGGCGAGCCTGCGGGATGGCCGCGCGGTCTGGATCGAGGGCGAGCGGGTCGTCGACGTCCCGAGCCACCCGGCCTTCAAGCCGATCGTCGATGCGCGGGCCAGGATTTACGATCTCGCGCATGAGCCGGCGCTGCGGGATGTCCTGACCTGCACCGGCCCGGCGTCCGGGGAGCGCCGGCTGGTCGCCCACCGGCTGCCGCGAACCCGGGAAGACTGGCAGGCCAAGCGCGCCGCGGTCGAGGCGACCCTGGATGATCTCGGCGGCGTGGTCATCCGGGTCGGCGACGAGACGGTGGGTGAGCTCTGGTCGCTGTACGACGGCCAGGAGGTGCTCAACGAGGTCGACCCGCGGTTCGCCGACAACATCCGCCGCCACGTGGAGCGGGTCGAGCAGGGCGACGTGTTCCACGTCTCGGCCAACACCGATCCCAAGGGCGATCGCTCCAAGCGGCCGCAGGACCAGGACCCGGACATGCTCCTGCATGCGGTCCGCGAGACCGATGCCGGGATCGTGGTCCGCGGCGCCAAATACGAGACCGCCGCGGCCTACGCCCATCAGGCGTTCGTGAAGCCGACGATCGCGAATTGGGGCGATGCCGAGCTGTCCGACTATGCGGTCGGCTTCGTGGTGCCGATGAACGCGCAAGGCCTCAAGCACATCTGCCGCGCGGGCTTCGCGGGCAAGCGCCCGGCCGCGGATTATCCGATCGCCAACCGGTTCGACGAGGTCGACACGCTTTTGGTGTTCGACGACGTGCTGATCCCCTGGGAGGACGTGCTGTTCTACCGGCACACGCGGGCGGCGAGCTTCATCCGCGCCTGTCTGCACCGCTACAGCGCCTTCCCGTTCGTCCAGCGGATCCAGCGGCTGGCCGAGCTGATGATCGGCACGGCCCTGTTCAACCTCCGCCAGACCGGGCTCGAGAAGCAGCCGGCGGTCCGGGAGAAGCTCGCCCAGCTCGCCTGCTATCGCGAGACCATCAACGCCCATCTGACCGCCGCGATCGCGAGCGCCGAGCCGAGCCCCGCGGGCCTCCTGATGCCGAACCAGGCGCTGCTCTACACCGGCCGGGTGCGCGCCTGCTCGGAGCTGCCGGCGATGATGCACCTCGCGCGCGAGCTCTGCGGCGGCCAGATCTGCCTGACCCCGGACTGGGCGAGCTTTCAGAACCCGGACACGGGCCCCTGGCTGGAAAAATTCTACAGCGTCAACGATGCCTGGGTCGCCCTGGACCGCTTCAAGCTGCTCGCCTTCGCGCGCGACCTCCTCAACTCCGACTACGCCGGCCACCGGGTGACCTTCGAGCTGTTCGCCCAGTCGCCGCCGTTCGCCCACCTCAACGCCGTCTACACCAATTTCGACTGGCAGCACCCGCTCGACCTGGTCCAGAAGGCCGCAGGCCTCTCCGACCGGGTGCGCTGACCCCGCCGCCCCGATCCGCTGCCGCTCCTGGCCGGGCGCGGATTCCCACGGTCCCATGGACCACCCGAAGAGAGGGTTAACGCGCCCCGGTTAACGAAGGGTTAAGGCCAGCCGGCCCCTCGCAACGAGCCCGAATGCGGACATGGCACACGACCGAATCCGAAAATTCAACACCCGCGACAGCTACCCCGAGCAGCGGCTCGACAACGACCTCTGCCAGCTGGTCAAGGCGCGCGGCACCATGGTGTTCCTGCGCGGCCAGGTCGGCCAGGACCTGAGCTCCAACGCCTCGGTCGCGATCGGCGATGCCGCGGGCCAGGCCGAGCAGGCCATGGCCAACGTCGAAGCGCTGCTCGCCGAGGCCGACGCCCGCCTCGAGGACATCTGCAAGCTCACCATCTATCTGACCGACCCGCGCTACCGCGAGCCGGTCTACCGGACCGTCGGCAAGTGGCTGAAGGGCGTGTTCCCGGTCTCGACCGGGCTCGTGGTGTCGGGTCTCGCGCGGCCCGAATGGCTGGTCGAGATCGACGTGATCGCGGTGATCCCGCCGGCGCGTGAAGCGGAGTCCCGGCCATGACCTTCTCGATCGCAGCCCTCGACCCCGAGACCGGCGCGCTCGGGGTCGCGATCACCTCGTCCTCGATCTGCGTCGCCAGCCGCTGCGCCTTCGTGCGCGCGGGCGTCGGCGCGGCGCTGAGCCAGAACGTCACCGACCCGCGCCTCGGGCCGCGCGCGCTCGACCTGATCGCGGACGGACTGCCCGCGACCGATGCGCTCGCACGCATCGAGGCTGAGACCCGGCAGATCGCCTGGCGCCAGCTCGCGGCGGTCGACCACCAAGGCCGGACGGCGCATTTCAGTGGCGCCAGGGCGCTCGGCATCCATGCCGCGGCCGAGAGCCGAGGCTGCGTCGCGATCGGCAATCTGCTCCTGAACCCCGCCGTGCCCGCGGCGATGATCGAGGCGTTCGGGAGCTCATCCGGCGAGCTCGCCGCGCGCCTGGTGACCGCCCTCGAGGCGGGGCTCGCGGCCGGCGGCGAGACCAGCCCGGTCCGCTCCGCGGGCCTCCTGGTCGCCGACCGCCAGCCCTGGCCGGTGGTCGATCTCCGGGTCGACTGGGCGGACCAGCCGATCACGGCGCTGCGCGCGCTCTGGAGCGAATACGCGCCGCAGCTGGACGCCTACGTCACCCGCGCCCTCGATCCCGAGGCAGCACCGTCATTCGGCGAGGCCGGTGAGTGTTGACGGCAATGCCAGCGCGTCGAATGACGCGCGATCGGCACCGATCGCCGGCAAATTACAGACCGCTCGCGGCGTAGATGGCATCGACGTCGAGATCCAGCCCTGGCGGATCGAGGTGGAGGGCGCCGCGCCGCAGGATCGAGGTCCGGAACTCCTGCTCGCCAGCCGTGCGACGATGATGGACGACCAGGCGGCGCTGGGTGTCGACCAGCAGATAGTGCGCCAGGCTCGGCAATGCGGCGTAGCCGGCGAGCTTGATGGTGAAGTCCCGCTCGCGCGTACTGACCGAGAGGACCTCGACGACAATCAGGGGCTCGGGCACGAGCATGCCCGCGGGCACCTTGGCGCAGGTCACGACGACGTCGGGCTCGAAGGCCGTGTCGGCGTCGATCTGAACCTTTGGCCCCGAGACGAACACCTCGCAGTCGTGGCCGGCCTCAGCCAGAGCCTGGGTCAGCGCATGGTCGATACGGCGCTTGATCCGAGCGTGCGTGACCGTCTCCGCCGCCATGGCGTGGGCAGGGGTCGGCCCGCGCGCCGGCATGGGCGCGCCCTCGACCAACTCCCAACGCTCGCCCTCGGGCCGCCGGCTCGCCCATTCCAAAAACGACGCGACGGTCATCCGCTCGAGGGCAGGCTGGCCCGTCATCTACGGTCCTCGGTTGTCCAGCTCGTCACATCAAGAACCGCTGTCGGGGAAAGGTCAACCGGATGGCCATGCTGAGGCAGCGCTGATCGAGGACGAGCTCGCACTGATGGCGGCGCTCGGCTCTCGTCGGCGCGCAGCGCGTTCAGCAACTGGCGGGGCAGGCCTCGCCCGGCCGCTTCCTGGAGCGTTGCGGCCACTGCAGCATCGCGTCTCGCCGGACTGGCCTCAGGCGGCGGTCTGGACCTCGGCTGATCTCTGCGCCGGCGCTGCCGGCTTGGTTGGCTTGCCGTACAGCCGCTGGAAGCCGGTGCGCACCGCGCGCACGACCTCGGGATCGCGGTCGCGCCAGTAGCCCGGGCTCTTCATCAACGTGATCAGACGCTGGACTTCCTGCTTCTCGAACTCGACAGCTGCGCTCATTGCCTTCTTCCCCAAGGCTTTTTGCCGGTTTGCTCGGAGTGCGCCCTGCGCGCTTAGGAACGTCAGTATTCATCTTTTGGTTGAAAAAAGCAAGCCTTGGCAGGCTCCCGCCAGCTCGCTATTGTTGGCGCCGGGATCGATTAACTTGTGAAATGGTTGATCTCGACTGTTAACCTAATTCCTCAAGATCGCTGAAGCTGGTAGCGGCCGACCGTGGCCGGATTACCACACCGGCGGCGCCGGGCGCGCGGCGGCCGGCGGCGGCGCGCGGATCGGCGGCTTGACGGCGTCGCCGCCGATTGGTCAAACCGAGGCATCTCCAAGGGTGGGAAGGCTGATGTACGATCTGGTGATCCGAGGCGGGCGGGTGATCGATCCCGCCCAGGGCCGCGACCAGCGGCGGGACGTGGCGTTCCAGGACGGCAAGGTCGCCGCCGTCGAGCCGGCGATCGATCCCGGCCAGGCGCGTGAGGTCGTGGCCGCCGACGGCCGCCTCGTGGTGCCGGGGCTGATCGACCTGCACACCCACGTCTACTGGGGCGGCACCAGCCTCAGCGTCAAGCCGGAGCCAGTGGCCCTGCGCTCGGGCGCCACCACCCTGGTCGATGCCGGCAGCGCCGGGCCCGGCAACTTCCACGGCTTTCGCGCCCACATCATCGAGCCCTCGCCGGTCCGCATCCTGCCGTATCTCAACATCTCCTTCGCCGGCATCTTCGCCTTCTCGAAGTCGGTGATGGTCGGCGAATGCAGCGACGTCCGCCTGCTCGATGCGCGCGAATGCCTCGAGGTCGCCAAGCAGAACCGCGACCTGATCGTCGGCATCAAGGTCCGGATCGGCCGCAACACCAGCGAGGGCTACGGCGTGTTCCCGCTCGAGCTCGCGATCGAGGTCGCCCAGGAGCTCGACCTGCCGGTGATGGCCCACATCGACTTCCCGCCGCCGTCGCGCAAGGACATGCTGGCGCGCCTGCGCCAGGGCGACGTCCTGACCCACTGCTACCGGCCGTTCCCGAACGCGCCCGTGGTCCGCGGCGAGATCCGGCCCGAGATGTGGGAGGCACGCGAGCGCGGCATCATCTTCGACATCGGCCACGGCATGGGCGGCTTCGGCTTCGCCTCGACCCGGCCGATGCTCGAGGCGGGTTTCCTCCCGGACGTGATCAGCAGCGACGTCCACATCCTGTCCGAGCACGGCCCCGCCTTCGATCTGCTGCACTGCATGTCCAAGCTGATGTGCCTGGGGGTGCCGCTCGTCGAGGTGATCCGGGCGGCGACCGCGCGCCCGGCCGAGGCACTTCGCCGGACCGATCTCGGCACGCTCGCCCCGGGCGCGGCCGGCGATGCGGTGGTCCTGAACCAGGCCTCCGGCGCCTTCGACTACGTCGACGTCATGGGCGAGCGGATCACCGGCGACCGTCGGCTCGAGGTCGAGGCGATCGTGCTCGGCGGCCGCCTCTGGTCCGGAGACGAGCTGCCGGGATGAGCCTGAGCTATCGCGGCCTCTACACCTACGCCTGGGACCTCGCCGACGAGGGCCTGGAGACAGCGCTCGGCCGCATCCGGCCGACCGGCATCGACACCATCACGCTCGCCGCCAGCTACCACGCCGGCAAGTTCGTCCGCCCGCACGGGGCCAGCGGCAAGGTCTATTTCCCCAAGGACGGCACGGTCTATTTCCAGGCCCGGCCCGAGCGCTACGGCCAGATCAAGCCGCTGGTCAACCCACTGGTCGCCGAGTTCGATGCCTTCGCCGAACTGGAGAAGAAGGCGCCGGACCTGGGCCGGGTCGCCTGGGTGGTCTGCTGCCACAATACGCCGCTTGGCCAGCTGCATCCCGAGCTGACCTCACGCAACGCCTTCGGCGACCCCTACCCCTACAGCCTCTGCCCGGCCCACCCGGCGGTCCGCGACTACGTGGTCAACCTCTGCGCCGACCTCGCCGACCGCCACGACCTCGCCGGCATCGCGCTCGAGACCCCGGGCTGGCTGCCCTACGACCACGGCTTCCACCACGAGTTCGCGCTGCTGCCGCTCGATCGCTACGCGAAAAGCCTGCTGGCGCTGTGCTTCGCCGAGACCACCCGGCACGCCGCCCACGCCGCCGGCATCGACGCCGAGCGCCTGCAGGCCAAGACGCGCGCGCTGCTCGAGCGCTACCTCGAGGCCGATCTCGCGGTCCCCGATCAGCTCGCGACCGAGTGGTGGCTCGCCGAGGTCGTGAGCGATCCCGAGTTCGCGGCCTTCCTGCACTGGCGCTGCCGGGTGGTTTCCGACCTCGTCGCCGCGGTCAAGGCCGCCCTGCCGGCGACCACGCGCCTCGCGGTGATCCCGACCGTGCAGCGCCCACCCGCCGCCTGCTGGCTCGAGGGCAGCGACTTTTCCCTGCTGGCGGGCGCCGCCGACGCGCTCGAAGTCCCGGCCTACCAGCCGAGCGCCGAGGCCGCTTTCCTCAGCGCCTGGCACGTCCGCGAGCGGGCCGGCCCGGACGCGACCCTGAACTTCATCCTGCGACCCAGCTTCCCGGATCTCGCCAACGGCGCCGAGACTGTCGCCGCCGCGCGGCGGCTGAAGGAGGTCGGCATGGCCGGGCTCGCCTTCTACAACTACGGCCACCTCCGCCTCGCCAGCCTCGAGCGCATCAAGGCGGCGCTGGCCGCCCTGGAATAGCGGTGGCAGCAACCCGCTGGCAGCGGCTTCCCAGTCATGCTATCATTTTTCAAGCAGGCTTGTTTGGGAGACCGGTGATGGCTCAGCTCCTGGTCCGCGACCTGGACCCCGCGGTCGTGGCACGCCTCAAGGACAAGGCGCGCCAGAACCACCGTTCGTTGCAAGGTGAGGTCAAAGCGATTCTCGAGGAGGCGGCCCAGCGGGCCACCCGGGAAGAGGCCTTGGCCATGATCGACAAATGGCAGCGCAAGTGGGGTGACCGCGTCTTCTCCGACAGCACCCAGATGATCCGCGAGGATCGGGATCAGCGCTGATGCGGCTCGTGGTCGATGCAAGCGTGGCGGCCAAATGGGTGCTGAAGGAGCCCGATTCCGATGCCGCCCGGCGCATCGCCGACCGAGCCGAACTGCTGGCGCCGGACCTCTTGTGGGCGGAGCTCGGCAACGTCTTGTGGCGCCGCCAGCGCTTGGGCGAGCTCAGCCCGACGGACGCCCGTGACATGCTGTTCACGCTGCGGGCAGTTCCGGTGCGCACCCACGCCTTGTTCCCGCTGTTGCCGCTGGCCCTGGAGATTGCCGTCACGATCGGGCACAGCATCTACGACTGCATCTATCTGGCGCTTGGCCGATCAGGAGGACTGCCGCGTGGTGACGGCGGACCGGCGCTTGCAGAATGCTGTCGCCTCGGGTCCCATGGCCCAATCGGTCCTGGGCTTGACCGAGCTTTCTGACGGTCCGGGCTGACCGAGGAGAGGATCGAGGTGCGGTTCGAGGGCAAGATCGTGCTGATTACCGGGGCCGGGCGCGGCATCGGGCGGGCGACGGCCGAGCGCCTGGCCGGCGAGGGGGCGGCGGTCGTGATCCTCGATCGGGACGAGGCGGCGGCCGATGCGGCCGCGGCGGCGCTCAGCGGGGCCGGCGCGAGCGCCCTGGCGCTGGCTGCCGACATCACCGACCGGCCGGCGCTCGAGGCGGCGATCGAGCAGGCGCTGGGCCACTTCGAGCGGATCGACGTGCTGGTCAACAACGCCGCCCGGGCGCTCAAGGGCAACCTCGACCAGACCACGCCCGAGGACTGGGTTTCCGAGCTTACCGGCACGCTGACCGGCGCGTTCCTGGTGACCCGGCTCGTCCTGCCGGGCATGGTGGAGCGCGGCCGGGGCGCGATCGTCAACGTCGGCTCGGTCAACGGCCTCCTGGCGCTCGGCAACCCCGGCTACAGCGCCGCCAAGGCGGGCCTGCTCAACTTCACCAAATCGCTCGCGACCGAATATGGGAAACAAGGCATCCGCGCCAACATGGTGAGCCCGGGCACGATCCGGACCGAGAGCCCGAGCTGGCAGAAGCGCCTGGCGCTCGACCCGCAGGTGTTCGAGAAGCTCGCCCGCTGGTACCCGGTCGGGCGGGTCGGCCGGCCCGAGGACATCGCCGCCGCGATCGCCTTCCTGGCCGCCGACGAGGCCGCCTTCGTCAACGGCGCCAACCTCGTGGTCGACGGCGGCCTCACCGCCGGCAACGCCCCGATGATCGCAGAGCTGACGATCGAGACGCGTTAGGCCAGAGGCTCGACAGCTTCGATCTCGTCACCGGAACGCGCCCGGGCCTGCGCCAGATCGTAGTGCGCCTGAAGGTTCAACCAGACCTCGGGGCCATTGCCGCACAACCGCCCGAGCCGAAGCGCCATCTCTGCGCTCACTCTCTGCTGCCCCCCCCAGCAGCCGATGCAGCGTGTGCCGCGAAACGCCAAGCCGCGCGGCGGCGCTGACCACACTCAGGTCGTGGTCGACCAGAATCTCCTCCAGCACCGTGCCCGGGTGCACCGGCGGCATCCCCGGCACCGGCGCCGCCTCAATGGTACTGCTCGAGGTCGAGCTCGAGGACATCGCCGCTCTCCCAGCGGAAGGTCAGTCGCCAGGCGCCGGTCACCGAGATCGACCACCCGGAAGGCAAGCTCAGCGACCAAGCGCGCATCGTCCAGAGCGACGGCGCCCCGCACCAGCCGGATGTCGGCGAGGATTTGCCGGGCATCCGCGTCGTCTCGCTCGCGTGCGACGGCCTCGATATCGGCGAAGACCTCAGCCGCGAAATGCCGGTTCCATCGCTCCAGGTGCGCGCGCATTCCCGCCGAGATGCGCTGGTGCCTGGCGTCCGACATACGGCCCTCGTCATCGACGTCCGAATCATCGCCCTGGAGCATCCCGCCGAGCTCAGGACCCGGCTCAATCTGTCGCATCGCCTGTTGCACCTCCGTTGCGCAACGTCGATGTGACTATCGTAACTCGTTGGATTCCCTCGTGTTCAATGGGGCTCGTGTCCAATGGGGCTTGCGAACCGGGGCGATCGGGCGAACAATTGCCCTCCGCCGAAGGAGGGGCAGATGGGCCTGCCGATCCAGATCATCCTGACCCGGCAGCTGGCCGGGTATCTGAGCGTGCCGGTGTTCCTGGTCGGTCCGAACGGTGATCTCTTGTTCTACAACGAGGCCGCCGAGGCGATCCTGGGCCGGCGGTTCGAGGAGACCGGCGCCATGCCGGCGGCGGTCTGGTCGTCGATCTTCACGCCGGTCGACGATCGGGGCCAGTTGATCCCGCCCGCCGATCTGCCGCTGATGATCGCGCTGGCGCGGCAGCGGCCAGCGTACAAACGCTTCTACATTCAGGGCATGAACGGCACGCGCCGGCACATCGAGGTCGCAGCGATCCCGATCGTCGGCCTCCAGGGCGAGTTCCTGGGCGCGACGGCTCTGTTCTGGGAGATCGAGTGACCATGCGCGTGACCCTGTTCGGTACCCGCGGCTCGGTCGCCGCCCCGGGACCGGAGACCGCGCGTTACGGCGGCAACACCTCGACCGTCGAGGTCCGGGGCGACGACGGCACGCTGCTGGTGCTCGACGCCGGCACCGGCGTCCGCCGGCTCGGGGCGCAGATCCCGAAGGAGACCCAGCGGGTCGACATCCTGCTGACCCATCTGCACATGGACCACATCCAGGGGCTGGGCTTCTTCGGCCCGCTCTACAACCCAGGCATCGAGGTCCACATCTGGGGCCCGGGCAGCAGCACGCTCTCGCTCGAGGCCCGCCTGTCGCGCTATCTCTCGCCGCCCTTGTTCCCGGTCCATCTCCGCGACCTGCCCGGCATCATCTGTCACGAGGTGCCGCAGCCCCCCTTCGAGATCGGGCCCTTTCGCATCCAGACGGCGCTGGTCTGCCATCCGAACCCGACCGTCGGCTACCGGATCGAGGAGCAGGGCCGGGTCGTGGCCTACCTGCCCGACCATGAACCCGTGCTCGGCCTCCAGGGCAAGTGGCTCGAGCCGGAATGGACCTCGGGCTACGACCTCGCGGCCGGCGCCGACCTCCTGATCCACGACGCGCAATACACCGACACGCAGTACGCCCACTGCGTCGGCTGGGGCCACAGCACCTATCGCCACGCCTTCGAGTTCGCCACTCGGGTCGGCGCCAAGGAGATCGTCCTGTTCCACCACGACCCCTCCCACGACGACGAGACCCTCGACCGGCTGCTCGCGGACGCGGTCGACCGCTTCAAGCCCGCCTTTCGCGTCTCCGGCGGCTGCGAGGGCGCCGTCTTCGAGGTCGGCTCGAGCCACCGCCCCGCCGCTTGACGGCAAGGCCCGCGCAACCGCCCGCCCGGGACGGTGCATCCCGCGCCACCCGCTCGTGCTCCGGCATCATGCCGAACTCGCTGCGTCTTCGAGGCGTCGGTCCGCGGTCAGCAGCTCGAGGCCATCGATCCGCCGCCGCGCCAGCAGAAACGTCGCCAGGTGCAGCGCATCCAACGTGCGCAGCGGCTTGTCCGGCGCCAGCAGCGATGCCAGGTCGCAGACCGCGGGGCTCAGCTCCCAGATCTCGCAGCGGGTCCACAGGGCGTCGAGCTCGCGCCGCGCGTCGGCGAGCCGGCTCTCGGGCACGCCGCCCTGGCTCCGGACCCGGAGCAGGGCCCGCGCCGATTCGACGAGCGACAGGCGGGAGGTCGCGAGCGCCGGAGCGGCGGCGATCCGCTGCTCGAGCTCCGGCGTCGTGCCCTGCTCGAGCGTCGCCCGCAACGCTACCGACGTGTCGAGGTACAGGGCGGCTGCCATGATGGCCGTCAGGATCGCTCCTGCCGCAGCTCGTCGAGCAGGGCCTGCGCCGCGCCGGCGGGCAGTCCGAGACCGCGGCTGCGCCAGGTCCAGTCGCCTTTGGCCTGCGCTGCCCGGGTGATCTCGCCCGCCGCTGCGAGCCCCTCGAGCACCTCCTCCAAGCGGTCAGCGACCGGTGTCTGACGCCGCGATGGCCGAAGTTCCGCCACGACCTCGTCGCGCTCGGTGACGAGCACCGTCTCCCCCGCCTTCGCCAGACGGACGTACTCCGACAGCCGGGCCTTGAGCTGCTTGATTCCGACGACCTTCATGCAAGAATGGTAGTTACTGGTAGTCACTCCGTCAATTCCGCTGCCGCGTTCTCAAGACCGCTCCGTGCCGCGTTCCCAACCGCGGCGTGCTGTGATAAGCACTGCTCAACCATCGGTATCCGGCCCAACCGCCTTCGATTCCTGCGAGGACAGCGTGCCTGCGCCCATGACAAGTCCGCTCGGTTCGCCGGGCCGGCCGGCCGATCCGCGATCGGTCCTGCACGACGTCTTCGGCTTCAGCGCCTTCCGGGGTCAGCAGGAGGCGATCGTGAGCTGTGTGATGGCTGGCGGCGACGCGCTGGTCGTGATGCCCACCGGCAGCGGCAAGTCGCTCTGCTACCAGATCCCGGCTCTGCTGCGCCCCGGCACGGCGATCGTCGTCAGTCCCCTGATCGCCCTGATGGAAGATCAGGTGATGGCGCTCCGCCAGCTCGGCCTGCGCGCGGCGTTCCTGAACTCGAGCCTCCCGCCCGAGGAGCAGAGCCGGGTTCGCCGGCAGGCCGCCGCGGGCGAGCTCGACCTCCTCTACCTGGCGCCCGAGCGGCTCTTGAGCGACGGTTTCCTTGCCTGGCTCGACCAGGTCCCGATCGCGCTGTTCGCGATCGACGAGGCGCACTGCGTCTCCCAGTGGGGCCACGACTTCCGCCCGGAATATCTCGAGCTCGCGGTGTTGCACGAGCGCTGGCCAAGGGTCCCGAGAATCGCGCTGACCGCGACCGCCGATCTGCCGACCCGACGCGAGATCGCGGCCAAGCTCGGCCTGGACCGAGGCGCGCATGTTCTTCGGCGGCTTCGATCGCCCGAACATCTGCTACCGGGTCACGCCCAAGACCAGCGCGCCCGCCCAGCTGATCCGCTTCCTGCGCGCGGAGCCCTCGAGCCACGCCGGCATCGTCTACTGCCTCTCGCGCCGGCGCACCGAGGAGACCACGGCCCAGCTCGTGCGCGAGGGCTGGAGCGCGCTCGCCTATCACGCCGGGCTGTCCGCCGACGTCCGGCGCGCGAATCAGCGCAAATTCGTCAACGACGAGGCGCGCATCATCGTCGCCACGGTCGCGTTCGGGATGGGCATCGACAAGCCGGACGTACGCTTCGTCTACCACCTCGATCCGCCCAAGAGCCTCGAGGCCTACTACCAGGAGACCGGCCGCGCCGGCCGCGATGGCCTGCCGGCGACCGCGATGATGACCTGGGGGGTCGGCGACGTCGCCCAGCTCCGCCAGTTCATCGCATCCGGCAACAACGAGGAGCGCCAGCGGATCGAGCACCACAAGCTCAGCGCGCTGCTCGGCTTTTGCGAGACCGCCGGCTGCCGGCGCCAGGTCCTGCTGCAATATTTCGGGGAGACGCTGGCCGCACCTTGCGGCAACTGCGACACCTGCCTCGAGCCGGTCGCGACCTGGGACGGCACGATTGCCAGCCAGAAGGCGCTGTCGGCGGTCCGCCGGACCGGCGAGCGCTTCGGCCAGGGCTATCTGATCGACCTGCTGCTCGGCCAGGCGGACGAGCGCATGACGCGGTTCGGTCACGACCTTCTGCCGACCTTCGGGGTCGGGGCGGACCTCGACCGGCGGGCCTGGCAGTCGGTGTTCCGGCAGCTGGTGGCCGGCGGCTTTCTCGAGGTCGACCTCGACGGCTACGGCGGGCTGCGCCTCGCCGGCGACGCGGCCAAGGTGCTGCGCGGCCAGCGCAGCATGGAGCTGCGCCACGATCCCACGCCGGTGCGTGGCCGGCGCCCCGCCAGGGGAGCAGCACCAGCGCCGCCCGCGGGCCTGGCGAGCGATGCCGATCGCGAACTGTTCGAAGCGCTCCGGGCCAAGCGGCGGGAGCTCGCCAAGGCGAACGGCCTGGCGCCTTTCATGGTGTTCCCGGACCGCACCCTGATCGAGCTGGCGCTGAAGAAGCCCGCCCACCTCACGGCTTTGGACACCATCCACGGCATCGGCCAGGCCAAGCGGGAGCGCTGGGGCGAGGAGTTCCTCGGCGTGATCCGAAGGTTCGTCGACGGCACCGGGACGCTTGGAGACCACCCGTGACCCCTCTCGTCCGCTGCCGCCCCGGATGAATTGACAGGTCGCGAGCCGGCTGGCACCGTCCCGGTCGGAGGCGGAGCCTGGGCCGATGAACCCCGAAGATGCCAGCTACCCGAGCCTGCGCGAGCGGGTCGTGTTCGTGACCGGCGGCGGCTCCGGGATCGGCGCGAGCGTGGTCGAGCATTTCTGCGCCCAGGGCGCCAGGGTGACCTTCGTCGACCTCGCCGAGCAACCGTCCCTGGCGCTCCTCGAGACGATCGCGGCCCGGGGGCATCCGCGACCGCGCTTCATCGCCTGCGATCTGCGCGAGATCGAGGCGTTGCGCGCCGCGATCGCCGAGACCGGCGCCCGCGACGGGCCGATCCGGGTCCTGGTCAACAACGCCGCCAACGACGATCGCCACCGGCTCGAGGACGTCAGCGTCGATTACTGGGACGACCGGATGGCGGTCAATCTCCGCCATCAGGTCTTCGCCGCCCAGGCCGTGCGCCCGCAGATGCGGGACGCGGGCGGCGGCTCGATCATCAACTTCGGCTCGGTCAGCTGGATGATCGGCGAGGGCGACTGCTGCGCCTACGTCACCGCCAAGTCGGCGATCAACGGCCTGACCCGCGGCCTCGCGCGCGAGCTCGGGCCGGAGAACATCCGGGTCAACTGCGTCGTCCCCGGCTGGGTCATGACCCGGCGCCAGCTCGAGCTCTGGGTGACGCCGGAAGGCGAGCGGCTGATCGACGCCAGCCAATGCCTGCAGGGCCGCCTGACCCCGCCGGATCTCGCCCGCATGGTGCTGTTCCTGGCCGCCGACGACAGCCGGATGTGCACGTCCCAGAACTTCATCGTGGACGCCGGCTGGGTTTAGCGGCCATCCTGGGCGGGCCGGCGCGCCCGGCGGGGGTGACCCCGGCGCGCGAGCCTGGCATCATGCCCGTCCGATGGTCGCGCGCGGCCATGCAACGAGGGAGGCAACGATCATGATCGAGACCAAACGGCTCCTGCCGGCGGTGGTCGGGCTCGCAGCCGCCATCGCCTTCGGCCAGCCGGCCGTGGCCGCCAAGCAGCTCCGGGTGCTGGCCTGGGAAGGCTATGCCGACCCCGACTGGGTGCAGGCGTTCGACAAGAAGTTCGATGCCGACGTCAGCGTCGTCTACGTCGGCACCGATGACGAGATCTGGGCCAAGATCAAGGGTAGCGAGGGCGAGGACTTCGACCTCTTCGCGGTCAACACCGCACAACTGCAACGTTACATCGACGCCGGGCTGACCACGCCGCACGATCTCAGCCAGATCCCCAATCAGAAAAAAACCCTGCCGCGTTTTCGGGATCTGACCAAGGTCACCGGCGTGATGCGCGACGGCAAGGTCTACGCGATCCCCTACGCCTTCGATTCGATCGGCCTGATCTATGATGTCGACAAGGTCAAGCCGGCGCCGACCTCGATGGACGTGCTCTGGGACCCGAAGTATCAGGGGCGCGTGCTCGCCTATGACAATGGTGAGCACAACTTCTCGTTCACCGCCCTCACCCTTGGCATCCAGGATCCGTTTCACCTGACCGACGACCAGCTGGCCAAGATCAAGGCGAAGCTGATCGATCTCAAGCACAATGTGCTCACCTTCTACACGACGCCGGACGAGGCGCTCCAGCTCTACAACAACAACGACGTCGCCCTGATCTGGGCCAATTATGGCCAGCAGCAGGTCAAGGCGATGCAGGATGCCGGCGCCCACATCAAATACGTCAATCCCAAGGAGGGCGCGCTCGCCTGGCTCGACACCTGGGCGCTGACCAAGGGCGTCCGCGACCAGGCGCTGGCCGAGGCCTGGGTCAACTTCGTCCTCCAGCCCGAGATCAGCGGTGCCTTGTCTGAGCGCACCGGCTTCGGCAACACCGTGACGCCCTTCGCCAGCGCCGGCGCCGACGACAAGCTGGTCTGGCTCGAGTCGGTCGAGGACCCGACCCGGCGCGCCGACCTCTGGAACGAGGTCAAGGCCACACCCTGAGCCGGGTGCCGGACCTGCGGCCGGACGCTGTCGGGACCGGCGCCCGATGACGTCCGGCCCTCGCCGCCCCGGGCTGCGGGGCGAGCGCCTGCTGCGCGCGGGCCTCTCGGCGCTCGCCTACGGCCTGCCGCTGATCTTCATCGTCCTGCCGGTAGTCTCGTTCCTGACCTACAGCTTCTTCCGGGTCGACGGCGTCACCATCAGCTATCAACCGACGCTCACCAACTACGTCCGCTTCTTCGCCGACGCGATCTATCTGCCGATGTTCCTGCGCACCGCGGTCCTCGCTTTCGAGGTGGCGCTGCTCAGCATCGCCTTCGGCTACCCGGTCGCTTATCTGCTCGCCAGCCTGCACGGCCGCCTCAAATACATCGCGACGCTGCTGTTCGTGGTGCCGCTGTTGATGAGCTACATCATCAAGATCTACGCGATCCGGAGCATCCTCGGCAGCCGCGGCTTCCTCAACCGGATTCTCCTCAGTCTGGGCCTGATCGATCAGCCGCTGACCGTCCTGGTCTTCAACCTGAATGCCGTCCTGATCACCCTTGCCGTGATCCTGCTGCCGTTCGCGATCCTGCCGATCTTCATCGCGCTCGAGCGCATCCCGCGCAATCTGCTCGACGCCTCGGCCGACCTCGGCGCCACCTCGGCCCAGACCTTCCGCCGGGTGGTCCTCCCGCTCAGCTTGCAAGGTACTTTGGTCGGCGCGTCCTTCACCTTCGTGCTCGCGATCGGCGACTTCGTGACCCCGCAGATGGTCGGCGGCACCCAGGGTTTCACCTTCGGCCGGATCATCTACAGCCAGTTCGGCATGGCCTTCAACTGGCCGTTCGGGGCGGCCCTGTCCGTCTTCCTTTTGCTCGCGGTCCTGACGGCGATGGCGCTCGCCGCCCGGATCGGCCGCCTGCCCGCCCCGACCCGATGACGCTCCGCTGGCCCGCCCGGGTTGTCCTGATCGGGGTCGCCCTGATCGTGCTGCTGGCGCTCTACGGCCCGCTGTTGGTCGCGATCCTGTTCTCGTTCATCAAGATGCGCCGCGGCGAGATCCTCTGGGACAGCTTCTCGTTCGAGGCCTACGGCCTGCTGCTCAAGAACCAGGGCATCATCGAGGCGCTCGGCAACACCCTGATCGTCGGCCTGTCCGCGGTCGCGGCCGCCCTGGTGCTCGGCACGCTGTTCGCCTTCCACTACCAGAACTCGCGCGGCCGGGGGCGCGAGCTGATGCAGCTGATGATTTTTCTCCCCTTCCTGATGCCGCCGATCCTGACCGGCCTCTCGCTCCTGATCTTCTTCCGCCAGGCGCACATCGAGCGCTCGCTGATCACCGTGGTGATCGGCCACACCCTCTTCGTGCTGGCGCTGGTCTACCGCATCCTGCTCGCCCGCCTGCAGGCGCTGAGCCCGTCGCTGATCGAGGCCTCGCTCGACCTCGGCGCCAGCCGCCTCCAGACCTTCCGCTACGTCCTCCTCCCCCACCTCGCGACCGCGGTGATTTCGGCCGCCCTGCTCGCCTTCGCCCTCTCCTTCGACGAGACCCTGATCACGCTCCTGGTGACCGGCACCCAGAACACGCTGCCGATCCGGCTCTGGGCGATGATGCGCCTGGGCTTCACCCCCGACATCAACGCGCTCGTGACCCTGATCCTCGCCGGCACCACGGCGCTTTGCCTGCTGGTCGCCACCACCCTCACCCCGGCTCGCCCGGATTGATGCGCGTCCGGCACCCACGAGCTTCGTCTCCCCCCACGTCCGCACCAAGCTCGAAGCTTTCCAGGCTGCCAGCTGAAGTCCCCGAAACAAAGACCTCCCAACTAGAGCGACTCTAGCTCGCTGCACGATTTTGCCAAAGATCGATCTGGGCCACCCATCCACGACATCATTACCATACGCGTCTTATGATTGAGCGGAGACGACATCAGGATTGAGATCTCTTGACCGAGAATTGCGACGGCCATCGGACACTTCCGTGCGCTCATGCGTCACTTCTGCGTCCCTTTCCACTTGCCGTCCCGGCCGCTCAAGGCGATCAGCCTCAAGTCAGTCCATCGCATGCGCGACGAATGCCCCCCAATCGCTAACCACCTGAGATGATTGGCCTCGACCGGCCGCCCCCGGCCACCGCCGATTGATGCAATTCTGGAGTTGACTGGATCGCTCCATGCATCACAGGCTACACTTCCGTGCGGTCGCACGTCGGGCGGAAGGTTCCGGACCCGTGCCAGGGCAGTAAAGAGTCCTGACCCCGTTTCCTTCCCACGCCGGGCGGAAGGTTCCGGACCCATGCCAGGGCAGTAAAGAGTCCTGACCCCGTTTCTCCTCGGTTCCGCTCCATGCATCAGAGGCTACGCTTCCGTGCGGTCGCACGTCGGGCGGAAGCTTCCGGACCCGTACCAGGGCAGTAAAGAAGTTCCTGACCCCGTTTCCTCTTTGACCCCGTTTCCTCTTCACCCGCGTGACCGAACTCGAGCTGCGCTTCATCCCCAACGGCCAGGGGGCACGCGGGTCGAGCTCGAGCACCGCCTGGACGGCTGCGGCCGGGCGGCCGAGGACATGTTCAAGGTGCTCGACGGCCCGAACGCCTGGATCGGCCTGCTCGAAGCCTTCGCCAAAACCGCGGCATGGACTGCCCGCCGCCCGCTCAGGCGGCGGGCCGCCCGTGTGCGTTACCTCCGGGCCTTGCCTGCCGCGCTGGAATGGTGCACGATAGATTTTAGAGGTGGGCATCCCCGGGGGGCTCAGTTTTCGAGGAGCAGTTGTCGAACGCGAAGGATGCACGGCCTTCCGAGATAGCGGGTCGAGGATTGGCCGTCCCAAAGGACGTATTCTGCGATGCAGACAGCTTTGAATGCCACTCCAGCCCAAACACCGGCCCCGAAGGGCCAAGTTCCCGATCTACGGGAGGCACTATGGCAGTCAATGCTTGATGCAGATTTGAATAAAAAGTATTGGAAGGCTATCGCGGAGAGATATTCCCGTCGGGATACTATTTCGAAAGTGTTTTTTGGCCATTACATCATCTGGCACGGTTGCTGCGTGGGTTGCTCAGATGCAATCGATCACTTCGGGAGTTGATCTTAATTCTATTTGGAAGTTTCTATCAGGTATATCAGCCCTGCTTGCGGTGTCTCTTCCGGTGTTAGATTGGCAACGGCGTATCAAAGAAGCTTCATCACTCTATTCCGGATGGAACGCACGGTATACATCGTACAATATTATCTCCTATCAGTTTGGCGAACTTTCAGATGCAGCTATATCTAAGGAATTCGAAAAGGGGAAAACTGATGAAAAGACACTTGAGGATATCGCTGGCAACTTCCGCAACAATGAACGACTAAGAAATAAAATTCGCCGGCAGATGACGAGCCGGATCGAAACGGGCCGCAAAGGGCTTGCTCAGCTCATGCAGGGGTAAAGTTAGTATGTCGGACAAGAAATGGCCTGAGTACAGGGGCGACGTTACGATAGCGCGATCGGGATCTGGCTCCGGCGTGGTGGTGACCGGAGACATGAACCGTGTGAACATATCCGGACGGAGCTTTGATCTGTCTGACCCTGAAAGCGTAAGGATTGGCGACGCACTAGATCGCCTAGCGAAGGCTTCCTTCTTATCGAGCGAAGAGATTGAAAATCTGCATGATTTGTCGAAGAGATACTGTCGCGTAAGATATGATCCAGATGACTTTAAATATCAGAAAGCCAGAGAGCACATCGGCATGGAGGTCGAAAGGATGATGGTCAAAATGGGCGATATACGCTCGCTATCGGACCGTGAATGTATAGCTGCGTCTTTAATTAGAATCATATCGTGGTTGGGCGGGGAATGGATGCGACTGCTGAGTTATCTGGAGGGCTTTTCAGAGTAATGTCTTGGAGATCGATCGACGACTTCGGCACCGGGTTCTCGTTGCTTGCGTAATCTGACGCGGTTTGAGGAAGGAAAAGGGGTCAGGGCTCTTTATGCGAGGACGTCACTGTTTGTGGGGCGTACCCGCTTTGAGGCCGCCCATTCGGGATAGAAACGGGGTTCGGACTTTTGCGACCGGCCTCGGCAACGACGTTTGCCGCTGCCATCACGCCGCCACGACACGGATGCGGGCGGTCGGGCGTGAGCGCGGCTTCTTGCGGATCACGATCTCGATGTCGCGGTCGAGGGCGGTCAGGAAGGTCAGCAGGCGTTCGACTGAGAAGCCGTCGAGCTTGTAGTTGGCGAGTGCCGAGACCTTGGGCTGGTTGATGCCGAGGCGTTCCGCCGCGGCGGCCTGGGTGAGGCGCCGGTGCGCGATGATCTGGTTCAGGGCATGCGCGAGGCGCAGCTTGGTCTGCCGCTCCTCGGCATCCGGATAGCCGAGATCGGCGAACACGTTGCCGCTGCCCCGGGTGATCGCGTCGGTCTCGTCGGTCTCAGGCTTTGTCATGGCGTGCCTCGTAGTCTCGTAATGCGATCCCCAGCCGCTGCCGCACCAGCTCGACGTCCGCTCGCGCCGTTCTGATCCCCTTCGTCGACTTCTTCTGAAAAGCGTGGAGAACATAGACGACATCGCGGAACCGGACCGTGTAGATCGCCCGGAAGGCGTCGCCGCGATGATCCTCCACGACCTCGAACACGCCGGGGCCTCGTCCCCTCCAGGGTTTCGCCTTCGGGTGCTTGCCGCCAAACTGTGCCAGCCCGAGCGCGTTGCCCATCTCATCCTTCACCGGCTCGGGAAAGGCCATGAAGTCCTTCTTCGACGAGCCGATCCAATAAGGGGCCGCTCCCCCTGCGCCAGCTTCCGAGCCATGCCATGTCTTATCCCAGATCTGGGATGAGATGTC
>CAVSRN010000021.1:0-41300 GCA_963730195.1 uncultured Alphaproteobacteria bacterium | reverse complement strand
GGAAGGTCGTCGAACGAGGCGTAGTTGAGGCGGTAGAGCCGGGCGTAGAGGCCGTGGGCGCGCATCAGTTCGGCATGCGAGCCGGTCTCGATCACCCGGCCGTCCTGGAGCACCATGATCCGGTCGGCGCCCCGGACCGTCGCCAGGCGGTGCGCGATCACGAGGCCGGTGTGCGCCTCGAGCAGCCGGGCGAGCGCCGCCTGGATCAGGCGCTCGGTGTAGCTGTCGACGGAGGCCGTGGCCTCGTCGAGGACCAGGATCTTGGAATTCGCGACCAGGGCGCGGGCGAAGCTGAGCAGCTGGCGCTGGCCCTGCGAGAGGTTGCCGCCGCGCTGCTCGAGCGGCGTCTCGTAGCCCTGCGGCAGGCGCATGATGAAGTCGTGGGCGCCGACCGCGCGCGCCGCCTCGATCACCTGCGCGCGGCCGACCCCGGCGGTGGCGTAGCGGATGTTCTCGAGCACCGTGCCGGTGAACAGGAACGGCTCCTGCAGGACCATGGCGATGTGGCGCCCGAGCGCGGCCTGGGCGAGATCGCGCACGTCGTGGCCGCCGACCAGCACCTGGCCGCTCCAGACGTCGTAAAAGCGGTGGACCAGCGCCATGGTGCTGGTCTTGCCGGAGCCGGTCGGCCCGACCAGCGCCACCGTCTCGCCGGGCGCGACCCGGAAGCTGACGTCGCGCAGGACCGGGATCCCGGGGACATAGCCGAAGGTCACGTTCCTGAACTCGACCGAGCCGTCGATGCTCTCGGGCGCCTGCGCGCCCGGCCGGTCCAGGACGTCGACCGGCACGTCCAGGACCTCGAAGATCCGCTGGCCCGACGCCATGGCGCGCTGCATCACGCTGTACTGCATGGTCAGCGACCTGATCGGGTCGAAGAAGCGCTGGACGTAGAACAGGAAGGCGACCATCACCCCGAGGTCGAGCGCGCCGCCCTGCACCGCCATGCCGCCGACCACCACCACGATGCCCATGGCGGCCCCGGTCAGGGTGTCGACGATCGGCACCATGATCTGGGCGAGCCAGGTGCCGCGCAGCTGGGCATCCAGGTTGTCGGCGACCTTGTCCTCGAACAGCTGGAGGTTGACCGCCTCGCGGCCCATGCCCTGCACGGTGCGCACGCCGTGGATGCCTTCGGCGAGCGCGCCGTTGAGGGTCGAGCTGGTGATCCGGGCGCGCAGGAAGGCCGCTCGCGCCCGCGGGATCCAGATGATCCGCACGACCACCAGGATCGGCACGACCGAGAGCGTCAGCAGGCCGAGCCGCCAGTCGAGCACCAGCAGTGCGACCGTGATGCCCGACCAGGAGGACCAAGTCGCCGATCGCGAACACCGAGGTCTCGAGGAACTCCTGGAGCGCGTGGACGTCACCCTGCAGCCGCGACATCAGGCGCCCGACCTCGGTCTTGTCCATGAACGACAGCGAGACCCGCTGCAGATGGGCGTACATCGCGCGCCGGAGGTTGATCAGCAGGCGCTCGGCGATGCGCGCGACCAGGGTCTCCTGGACCAGGTTGGCGAGGAAATTGACGCTGACGACGCCGAGGAAGGCGAGCGCGCCCAGCGTCAGCAGCCGCTCGTCGCGGGCATCGCCGACCAAAGCCTGGTCGATCACCGTGCGCAGGATCAGCGGGATCGAGACCTGGGTCCCGGCGAACACCAGGACCGCGAGCACGGCCAGCACCAGCTGCCGCCGGTAGGGGCTGATGAAGCCCCAGAACCGCCGGATGATCCGGCCGTCGAAGGCGGCGAAGATCTGCTCCTCGGTGTCGATCTGCGAGCCGACCACGGCGTGCGGCGGCCGCGGCGCCTCGCGCCCGAGCCCGAGGCGGACCCCGGTCTGGGTGCTCATCGGCGCGGCTCCGGACCGTCACCCGGCTGTTCGGCCGGCTCGCCGCCGACGCTCTGGAGCGCATAGAGGCTGGCGTAGCGGCCGCCCTGCTGCAGGAGCTCGGCGTGGCTGCCGCGTTCCACGATCCGGCCTTGTTCGAGAAAAAGGATCTCGTCGGCGTCCATCAGCGAGCCCAGCCGGTGGGCGATGATGATCGTCGCCCGGCTCGCTCTCTGGCTCCGGAGCGCCTCGCGGATGCTCTGCTCGGTCGCGGCGTCGACGGAAGCGGTCGAATCGTCGAACACCAGGATCGGCGGGCTCAGCAGGATGCTGCGGGCGATCGACAGGCGCTGGCGCTGGCCGCCCGAGAGCGAGACGCCGCGCTCGCCGACCAGGGTCTCGTAGCCCTTGGGCAGGCCCGCGATGTAGTCGTGCAGCCGCGCGACCTCGCTCGAGTGCGCGATCCGCTCGCGGTCGGCCCAGGGGTTGCCGTAGGCGATGTTGTTCTCGATCGAGGCGGTGAACAGGAAGGTGTCCTGCTGGACCAGGCTGACGGTCCGGCGCAAGGACGCGAGCGTGACTTCGCGCACGTCCTGGCCGTCGATCGTGATCCGGCCGGCGAGGGCGTCGTAGTAGCGCGGGATCAGATGGGCGATGGTCGACTTGCCGCTGCCCGGGGGGCCGACGATCCCGAGGGTCCGGCCGGCGCGCACCTCGAAGCTGATGTCGTGCAGGGTCGGCAGCTCGCGGCCCTCGCCGGGATAGGCGAAATCGACGTGCTCGAAGCGCAGCACCGCATCGCTGACCACGAGATCGCCGGCATCCGGCCGGTCGGCGATGTCCGGCTCGCGATCCAGGATCTCGAACAGCCGCTCGCCGCACATCGAGGCGCGGGCAAACGCGTTGACCATCATGCCGAGCTGGCGCACCGGCATCTGCAGGATCGCCATGAAGGCGAGATACTCGGCGAGCGTGCCGACCGTGATCTGGCCCGCGAGCACCTTGTGGCCGCCGACCCAGAGCAGGAGGCCCATGGCGAGAAAGAAGGCGTAGGTCATGGCCGCGGTGTTGCGCACCCGGAGATCGATCCGGCGGCAAGCGAGCGCCAGCGCCTCATCCGATACCGCATCGAACTTCGCGAGCTCGTAGGGCTGGGCGGCGAAGGCGCGGACCACCCGGATGCCGCCGAGGTTCTCCTCCATGACCCGGGTCAGGACGCCGAGCTTCTCCTGCAGCGCGAGCCAGCTGGCGCGCAGGCGCAGCCGCGCGACCACCGAGCGCCAGGCCGCGAACGGGACGAAGCTCAGCGCGATCAGGCCGAGCGCCGGCTCGTGGCTGAGCAGCAGCGCCGCCCCGAAGCCGACCAGGATGATCGACAGCACGAGGCGGATCACACCGGCATTGATCACCGTCCGGATGCCCTCGATGTCGAGCATGCCGCGAGTGATCAGCTCGCCCGTGTGCACCCGGTCATGGAAGCCGAAGCTGAGGCGCTGCAGCTGGGCGTAGTAGGCCATGCGCAGATCGTAGGCCAGCCGCTGGCCGACCGCCTCGCCCTGGAAGTTCTGCCACATCGTGAACAGGCCGCGCAGGATGCTCGCGCCGAGCAGCATCGCCGCCGCCTGCCAGAGGGCGGCGCGCGCCGCGGCCGGGTCGCCGCCCTCGCCGAGCAGGCCCTGCGCGCCGTCGACGGCGCGGCCGAGATACTTCGGGATCATGAGCTGGAAGACCGCGGCCGTGACCGCGGTGCCGAGCGCGATCCCCATGCCGGCACGGTAGCGGAGCGTCATGCCCAAGACCCGCCGCAGGATCTTGAAGTCGGACAGACCGACGCGCACGGCCTGCGGCTCGGGCCAGGGAGGAACCGGATGGGTGGTGGACAACGGCAAACCCGATCAGCGCTGGTGGACGAACCCGTCGCGCCGAGCCCGTCGGCCGACATGGGCCGCACGCCGGGCACGACGCCCCATGTGACGGAAAGCTGGCGCATCCATAGCGCCGACGGCGCGCGAGGCCAAGATCCGCGTCCGTCGATCGCCGCCGTCTTGGCACCGATGGCCCGGGCCGCCATCTGAAGGGACGCAAGCAGCGAGGACGTGCGGCGCATGGCGGATGCGGCTGGGGACATCGTGGCGTGGGCCGTGGACGCCGGCCTGGAGGGGCTGAGCCAGGCCGACCTGATGGCCGGCTACTGCGACCGCCTGGCGCGCGCCGGCGTGCCCCTCTGGCGCGCCTCGGTCGGCGCCGACCGGCTGCATCCCCTGATCGAGGCCCAGAGCCACCGCTGGCTGGCCGGCGAGGACCTCCGCGAGGAGGTCTACGTCCGCGCGAGCACGCCGGAACAGGATGAGGAGTGGCGCCAGAGCCCGTGGTTCCGGCTGCTCGAGACCCGTGAAGTGCAGATGCGTCAGCGGCTCGCCATCGCTGAAGGCACCAACGAGTTCCCGATGCTCGCGCGTCTCGCGGCCCAGGGCGGCACCGATTATTGGGCGCGGATCGTCCGCTTCCCCGACCGGGGCAGCATCGGCGACACCCGCGGCGTCGCCACGTCCTTCGCGACCCGCGATCCTGCCGGCTTCGCCGAATCTCGATCTGGCCCTGATCGACGCGACCCTGCCGGCCTTCGCGCTTGCGTTCAAGGCGACCATGGCGCTCGACACCGCGCGCACGCTGGTGACCACCTATCTCGGGCGCGACGCCGCCGAGCGCATCCTGCGCGGCGAGATCGAGCGGGGCCAGGTCAAGACCGTGCGCAAGGTCCTCTGGTTCAGCGATCTCACCGGCTTCACCAGGATCGCCGACAGCCTGCCGCGGGCGCAGCTGCTCGACCTGCTCAACGCCTATGCCGACAGCCTGGTCGGCGTGGTCCACGACCACGGCGGCGAGGTGCTGAAGTTCATGGGCGACGGCATCCTCGCGGTGTTCGACGGTTCCGAGGACCACGCCTGCGCGCGCGCCCTGGATGCCGCCCTGGCCGCGCGCGCCGCGATCGCCCGCCTCAACCGGGAGCGAGCGGCGGCCGACCTGCCGGTCACCAACTTCACGCTTGCCCTGCACGAGGGCGAGGTGCTCTCGGGCAACGTCGGCAGCCAGGATCGGCTCGACTTCACCGTGGTCGGGCCGGCGGTCAACGAGCTTGCCCGGATTCAGGCGATGAGCCGCTCGCTCGACCAGCCGATCCTGGTCTCGGCGACCTTCGCCGCCGCCTGCGGCGAGCAGCGCGCCCGCCTGGTCTCGCTCGGCCGCTACGCGCTCCGCGGCGTCGGCCGGCCGCAGGAACTGTTCACCCTCGACCTCAGCGGTAGCTGAACACGGGCTTGCGCTTCTCGAGGAAGGCGCGGCGGCCCTCGAGGTAGTCCGGGCCCTCGAACTGGCTCTCGAACAGCCGCCTCGACAGCTCGGTGTCCTCGACCGCGCCGTTCAGGATTTCGCCGATGATCTGCTTGACCGCGCGGATCGTGAACTGGGAGAGGCCGCAGAGCTGCTCGGCGAAGGCGAACGTCTCGCGCTCGAGATCGGCGGCCTCGAACCGGCGGGTCGCGAGCCCGATCCGGAGCGCCTCCTCGGCCTCGATCACCCGCGCCCCCATCAGCATCTCCTTGGCCTTGGCCGGGCCGACCAGGTCGACCAGGCGCTTGGTCTCCTTGAGCGAATAGGCGAGCCCGAGGCGCGCCGGCGGGATGCAGAACCGGGCGCTGGGGTCGGCGTAGCGGAGGTCGCAGCACAGCGCCAGCGCGCAGCCGCCGCCGAAGCAGACGCCTCGGACCATGGCGATGGTCGGCTTGGCGAACTGGGCGAGCGCGGCGTAGGCGGCGCCGACCACGCTCCGGTAAGCGCGCCTGGTCTCGGCCGAGGCATGCACCTGGTCGAACTGACCGATGTCGGCGCCGGCGCAAAACGCCTCGGGGGTCGCCCCGCGCACGATCAGGACCTTGACCTCCGGGTCGTCGGCCGCCTCGGCCACGAGCGTCGGGATCGCGCGCCACATCTCGACGCTCAGCGCGTTGCGCTTGGCCGGCCGGTTGAGGACCAGCTCCGCGACCGGCCCCCTTGTCGCGAGGTAGATCGGTTGCTCGGTCATGGCTGATCCCTCGCGTCGCGCAGCGTGCGCCGGAGCCGTGGGAAGCGCTCGGCCGTCGCCGGGGCCGCCGCCACCGCGTCCGGCCCCAAAAGGGCCTGCCGGAAGCGGTCCTTGAGGTGGGCGCCGTCCTTGGGCGGCAGCACGAAGGGCAGGGGCTCGGCCCGCACCTTGATCGCATAGAAGACCGGGCCGGCTTCGGTCCGGATCACCTGGCGGGCGGCCTCGAGCTCGTCGGCCGCGCGGACCGTGCCGGCGACCCGGAACCCGGCCGCCCTGGCGATCCCGGCGAGGTCGACGCCGTGGGCGGTGTGGGTCGCCTGCATGCCGGTCTCGCCGTAGCGCTCGTTGTCGAGCACCACCAGCGCCAGGTTGGCCGGCTGCTGGACGCCGATCGTGGCGAGGCCGCCGAGGCCCATCAGCAGCTCGCCGTCGCCGGTCAGCACCAGGACCCGCCGCTCGGGCCGGGCGAGCGCCAGGCCGAGGCCGATCAGCGCCGCCCCGCCCATCGCCCCCCAGAGCGGGAAGTTGAGCGGCTGGTCGCCGGCCGCGGTCGCATCCCAGGCGGTACTGCCGAGGCCCGCGATCACCAACAGACCCTCGCGCCCGGCGAGCAGCAGCTCGGCGACCTCACGCCGCCGCAGCGGGAACTCCTCGCTGCGCGTCTGGTTCATCCTCATTCTCCGGTCAGCGATCGAAGCTCTTGGCGCCGATCAGCTTTTGCCCGATCAGCAGCGCGACCGGCAGCTGGCCCTCGAACGCGATCCGGCCGGCGGCCTGCACGGTCTCGGCGGCGGCCCCGGCCTCGTCCAGCCGCTGCACGATCGCCCCCGCGAGCTTCAGGACCTCGGCCGCGGCCTGGCCCATCGGCAGCTGCCAGGGATTGAACTCGCCCCACTCGCCGCGCATCGTCACCAGCATCAGGAGCGGCAGGCGGCAGCTGCGGTTGAGCGTCAGCATGTTGACGCAGTTGCCGATGCCGCTGCTCTGCATCAGGAGCACGCCGCGGGCGCCGCCGAGCCAGGCGCCGGCGAGCAGGGCGACGCCTTCCTCCTCGGTGGTCAGCACGACCGAGCGCATCGCGCCGTCGGCCGCGCACAGCTCGATCAGGCGCGCATGCCCGGCGTCGGGCACATACGCGACCTGGCGCACGCCGAGCTCACCGAGCGCACGGTAGATCGCCTCGGGCCAGCTGCTCACCGTCGCCACCTCCGGTCACCTGCCTCCACCTGCGCGCCAATCTGCCCGGCGCTCGCTGGTTCGACAAGACCGGCGACCCGCGGCGAGCCCGGAACCATCCGGCGGCGCGTGCAGATTCAGTACGCCGTGGTCTCGGTCGCCGGCTTTCTCGGGATCGGCGACAAGCACGGGGCGATCCCGCTGGGCCAGCCGAAGCTCGGCCAGGGCAAGAGCTGCCGGAGGTCGGCGGAGACCGAGGACCAGCTCATGCCGGCCTACGCGGAAGCCCGGGCCGGGCGCAAGGGCTAGCTCAGACCGGCCCCGCGGGCGGTAGCGCCGCCAACGAGGCGAGGCCGCGGCGCACCTCGGTCGCGCTCGCGACCCGGCCGCCGCGGTTCTCGATCGCGCTGCCGGCGCGCCGCACCCAATCCTGATTGCGCCAGACGCTCTGGAACGGCGCATCCTCGAGGCCGACCCTGACATGGCCGCCGCTCGCGATCGCGCGCTCGATCAGCGGCCGGACGTCGACCGCAAGGCCGGCGATCATCCAGGGTGCTCCCGGCGCCTCGTCCCCGAGCAGTCGCAGATAGGCATCGAGCGCGTAAGCTCTGGGCGGCCAGCCCCAGGCGAAGCCGTCCGAGAACATGAAGCGGTAGATCGGTGTCGGCACGCCCGGGATGGCCCGGTGCAGCGCCGCTCCGAGGCGCAGAAAACCGGGCTCGTAGATCGCATAGCTGGGGTGGAAGCGATGTTTCGCCGCGAGCCCGAGGCCGTGGCGGATGTGGCTCTCGGGGTTGAGATAGACGAAGCCCGGTTGGCCGGCCGCGAGCTGGCCGTAATGCGCGAAGTTGACCGAGCCGGGATCGACCACGGCCCACTCCAGGAGACCGCGCCTTGCCAGCTCCTCGACCGCCGCAAAGCGTGCCGCGGCGGCCATCGGCTGGGGCGCGTCCGGGCCGCCGGCGAGCGGCAGGGTCGGGTAGACGATCACGTCCTCATGCTCGCGGATGCCCTCGATGATTCGCCGGTAGGTCTCGGCATCGTCGCGCTGGCGGCCGCTGGCGGGGTCGTAGGCGTGCACATGCACGATCGCCGCCCCCTCCCTGGCGCAGGCGATGCCCTCCGCCACGATCTCCTTGACCGTGACCGGCATCTTCGGCTGCAGCGCCCGCCCCCACGGCCCGTTGAGCGCCACTTCCAGCCACACCGTCCGGTCAGTCATCGACGCAGGCTCCCCATCAGACGTGGTCGAGCACGGCGCGCGCATCCTTCAGCGCCAGCATGAGCGTCAGCGGGTCAACGGGCGAGGGTGGAAAGCCGGCGCGCCGGTAAAATTTCCTCGCCGACTCGTCCCGGGCATGGACGAGAATCGCACGGATGCCGGCGATCTCGGCGGCCTGGAGCGTGCGCAGGATGGCGTCGCGGAGCAGGGCCCGGCCGAGGCCGCGTCTCTGCAACCGACGGTCCACCGCCAGCCGGCCCAGGACCATGATTGGGATCGGGTCGGGCATGTTGCGGCGGATCCTGCCCGGCACGCCCGGGTGTACGACGGCGCCGTTCGCAAGGCTGTAGAACGCGACGACCCGCGTGCCCTGGCAGACCACGTAGGTCCGGGAGGCGCCCGCGGTCTCGTTGTACTGGGCGCGACGTCGAAGCCAGTTGTCGAGCGCAGGGCTGCCGCTGTCGAAGTCGGCGATCTCATGGGCCGGGTCGAGCCGCTCCGGCGGGCGCAGCTCGTCCCCGCTCGAGCTCACCGCTCCCAGGGGGCTTTCTTCGCGAGCAGCGCGCGCAGTTCCGCGGTCGGCGTCGGTGGCGCATCGAGCGCCTGCTCGAAGGCTCGGTACTGCTCGGCGTCGAGTTGGAAAACCCGGCGGTCGAGCAGCGCTTCCTCGGCCGCCCGGGTGGCGCTCTCGAGGATGAACTCGGTGCGGGTCTTGCCGGTCGCCCTGGCGGCGCGATCGATCAGGTCCCGCCTCTGCCTCGGGACGCGCAGGCTGATGGTCGGCGACCCCGATTCTTCCCGAAAGGCTCGAGCCACCGCGGCCATCCTCTGGTTCTCGTCGGCATCCATGGTGAGACCCTCAATATCACCGGCCGTATATGCAATGTCAATACAAACACCGGTGTGCCCGAACCCATAGATGGTTGTCACCTCCAATTTGATGTTCTATGCGGGTTGTACAATCGCAGCCTCAGAAATCCAGGGAGGGTCAGCAATGCGGGGCACAATCTCGATCGTGGCCGCCACGGTCGCCTTCGGAGCCGTTTCGATGATCGCGTTCGGTGCGGCCGCGGGCGAGCGCCACCCGCGCGACAGCCGGTTCTCGATGACCGGCAGCTACGAGGGCGTGTTCGCCTGCGACGACATCACCGACGGCGTCTCGTCCGGCTACGCCGCGCCGGCGACGGTCGAGATCATCCAGACCGACGAGCGGATCGACCTGAAGACCACCTACAACGACACCAACGGGCCGGAGAGCCTGCTCTATCGGGGCGCGGTCCAGACCAACCGCCGGCACGACACCCTCAGCGGCTTCTTCGAGAGCTGCGGCGGCACCTACGCAACCCGCGAGCTCGCCCGCATCTTCCCCACCTCGATCCAACACGACGGCTTCGCCTTCTCGGCCGACAGCATCTTCCAGTCGACCGCCGCGCCCGGCCTCGAGGGCCAGCTCGTGGTCGAGAGCTGCAAATACGTGCTCACGCGCACCTCGACCGAGGCGCCGCACTTCGACGGCTGCGACTGACCACCCGCCGACGACCCGCGGCTCCGATGACTTCGAACCCGGCGTGCCCCGGGACGTGTAGAAGTGGCGTAGGAGTGGTTGCCCCCGGCGCCGCTGTGGATCATGCTGATCCGCGGTGGCCCGGCCCTATGGCGGCCGCCCATCGAAGGTTGGGAACCGCGGATTGTCGGCAGGGGATGGATTGGCGGTTGCGGACGGCTGGTCGCTCGCCGACCGGCTCGCCCTCGCCGGCCTCTTCGTCGCGGTCTTGGGAGTCGTGCTCGGCCTGCTCGCCGCGCATTTCCACAGCGTCGTCCGGGACGACGCCGCGCGAAAGCGTCTGGTCGAGAAGCTGACCGCCAAGCGCGCCCGCGATCTCTATCACGACTATCTGCGCGGCGCGCTTGACTGGCTCGACAGGACCATCGACCCGCCGCCCTTTGGGCGCGGTAACCCGCGCGACCGGCGGGCGTTTGGGATCAGATCGCTCAACCTTTGTGTCTTTCTGTCGCTCGCCTACAGCTTCGCCGCGTTCCTGACCGGCTGGGTTGCGGGCAGCCAGGGCGTGTTTGGCCAAGTGACCTTGCTTGAGGACCCTTATTGGGCACCAGCCAGCTGGCCGTCCTGGCTGCCCCGCACGGTGGTCGCCTTGGTGTTTTTAGCCATCGCGATCTTCTGGTGGTGGTGGTTTCCAAAAGTTCTGGGATGGTCGGAGCGTTCGGGGTCGTGGCTTCGGAACCGATTCGGCTCGCTCGGGCGACGCGTTTTTGGAGGCGCAGGCGACGCGGTTCTCGATTTTTTGGGGTTTTCCGGAGCCGTAGCCGGAGCCTTAGCCGGAGCCGTAGCCTTAGCCGTAGCCGGAGCCTAGCCGTAGCCGTAGCCGTAGCCGAGCCGGAGCCGTAGCCGTAGCCGTAGCCGTAGCCGGAGCCTAGCCGTAGCCTAGCCAGCCGTAGCCGTAGCCGGAGCCGTAGCCGTAGCCGTAGCCGTAGCCGTAGCCGTAGCCGTAGCCTTCTTCTGGATTCGACCCGAAGCCAGGCTTGGTTTCGATCATGTTCCTGGTTGCGCTGCCCTGGCTGAACGGTCTGCTGGACTGGATCTCGCTGAGCGTCAGCCGGTGGCTCGGGCGCGGCATCGTCGCCGAATGGGATTCGCCGCTACGGCTCGCCGCCGCGCTGTTCTTCGCGGTCCTGGACCTGGTCCTGGCCGTCGTCTTTGCCTTCATTGTCGCCTGGCTGCTTGCCTTCGGAGTCGAGGCCTCGGCTCGTTTATTCCAGCTTTCGCTCGGTCTCGACCAGTACGTCAAGGATGCCGCGGCGGCGCCTTGGACGACCGGCTTCTGGGCGACGTTCATGGTGCTGAGCACGCTGATCCCGACCGCGGTCCATCTGGTGCTCGCCTGCGGTGCGGTGCTGGTCGCCTGGCCGTCCAATCCGCTCCGCCGCTGGGCGGCGGCCCGGCTCGATCCTCGGCAACCAGGCCGACTGGCTCTTGCCGCAGCTCTATCTGACCTTCGGCTGGCTGATCCCGACCTTCGCCGTCCCGCTGGCGCTTCTTTGGGGCCTCGCCTTCGCGTTCAACCTGATCGGGTTCGAATTCGCTGCCTGAGGCGCTGCGCGATGCGGCGCTGTCCGGGATTGAGGCGGCGCGCTCGTTGTGGTGAGCGGCGATGGCGCTCAGGCCCGCAACGGCGCCGGCACGAAGGCGTCCAGGTCGGTGCGTTCCTCGAGGGTGCCGAGGTCGTCGTGCCAGGGGTCGCCCAGCCAGAGCGCCCGCTGGCGGGAGCCGGGGTGCGCGAGCCAGCGGTTCGGGCCCCAGACGTTGCTCGCCTTGACCGCCGCCAGGCCCGGCGGCGCCGTGACGTCGAGCACCAGGCCGATGGTGTTGCCCAGGAGCACGAAAGTGTTGCCGGCGATCCGGTTGTTCACGCCGTTGAAGGGGCCGGTGTAGAAACCCTGCTGCTGCGGTGGCTTGCTGTTGTAGTCGCGGGTGTGATGCGCGACCCCGAGCGCGCAGCCGCGGTCGGTGACGATCGTACAGCCCTCGACCACGCAGTCGTGCGAGTTCTGGAGCATCAGGTCGGCCGACCAGACGCCGGGCTCGCGGTGGCCGCTGGTGTTGTTGAAGCCGATCAGGCAGTTGCGGAAGCGGCCCTTGGCGCTGGCCTCGTAGGCGATGCCCTCGTTGGTGTTGTGATGGACCACGCAGTCCTCGAGGCCGCATTCCAGGCAGTCCCAGTCGAACCAGACCGCGCGGCCGTTGTTGTGGTGGATGTGGCAGCCGATCAGCTTCGCGCCCTGCATCACCGGCATCGGGCCCGGCAGATGGCCGCCGACGTTCTTGTAGCCGCCGCTCTCCCAGTGGGAGCCGTAGTTGCGGGTGTTGTTGCGGGCGATCTCGGCGCCCTCGACGATCGACCCGGTGGCGCGGCCGCCGATCCCGATATGGCCGTTGTCGACGTAGCGGCCGCGCAGGATGTGCATGCCGGGGTTCATCGAGATGCCGCGGCCGCCGATCCGCTGCACCGTGCAGTCGATCACCTGCCAGTTGCGGCCGTTCGAGGCCTCGATCGCCGCGATCTGGCGCGCCTTCCGCTCGGCGCCGCCCGGCGGGTCCATGGTCACGTAGTCCTGAACCGTGAGCCGGATCAGCTGCACGTCCTGGGCCTCGCCGCGGCGGAACGCCTGCAGCGGCTGGCCGCCGCCGTCGAGCACGACGCCCTCGCCCTCGGCCTCGAAGCTCTGGCCGTGCTTGGCCCACACGCTCCAGCCGCGATAGCTGCCGGGTGCCAGGAGGATGCGGGCGCGCGCGGGCGCCCTGGCGACCAGGTCGTTGTAGTCGAGGCCGGGGTCGAGGCGGACCTCGGCCCGGGGCGCCGCCCGGGCGCGGGTCGCCGCCAGCGCCGCGGTCGCGAGGATGAAGCTTCGTCTGATCATGGCTGCTGCCTCCGCGGGCGTACGGCGATGCTCTCCTGGCCGCTTGCGTCCGCGCCGGGCGAAGCTACTCTTGGCCGGCGCTCGATGCCAAGGGGGCGGCGCCGGGAGAGGTTGGATGGGCGAGGGCAGGCTCAGGGCGGCGGTGATCGGCTGCGGCTTCTTCGCGCAGAACCATCTGCACGCCTGGCGGGACCTCGGGGCGGCCGGCGTCGAGCTGGCGGCGGTCTGCGATCTCGACCCGGCCAAAGCCGCCGCGGCCGCGCGCGCGTTCGGCGGGCCGCGCCCCTACACCGACGTCCGGGCGATGCTCGAGGCCGAGGCGCTCGACTTCGTCGACGTCGTGACCACCATGGCGAGCCATCGTCAGCTGGTCGAGCTCGCCGCCGCCCATCGCGTGGCGGTGATCGTGCAAAAGCCGTTCGCGCCAACGATCGCCGACTGCCGGGCCATGGTCTCGGCCTGCCGCGCCGCCGGCGTGCCACTGATGGTGCACGAGAACTTCCGCTTCCAGACCCCGATCCTCGCGGTCCGCGAGGTCTTGGAGCGGGGGACGATCGGCCGGCCGTTCTTCGCCCGGATCTCCTGGCGGACCGGCTACGACGTCTATGCGGGCCAGCCCTATCTGGCGGATGAGGAACGCTTCATCATCCTGGATCTGGTGATCCATCTCCTGGACGTCGCGCGTTGCCTGTTCGGCGAGGCTCTGCGCCTCACCTGCCGGACCGCGAGCATCCGGCCGGGCCTCCGGGGCGAGGACTGCGCGACCTTGCTCGTGGAGCACGCGAGCGGCCTCACCGCCGTGGTCGACGCCACCTACCAGGCGCCCCAGGACCCGGACCCGTTCCCCGAGACCACGATCGAGATCGACGGCAGCGACGGCACGCTCCGGCTGCGGCCGGGCTACGCGCTCACCGTCACGACCCGGGCCGGCAGCGAGCGCCGCGCGGTGGCGCCCGCCCTCCTGCCCTGGGCGAGCCGGCCCTGGCACGGCGTCCAGGAGAGCGTCTTGACCACCCAGCGTCATTGGGTCGATTGTCTGCGTCGGGGCCGCGAGCCCCAGACCTCGGGCGCCGACAATCTCAAGACCTTCGCGCTCTGTGAGGCGGCCTACGCGTCGGCCGCGAGCGGTGATCAGGTCATGCCTTGCGTTTGAGAACAGCCAGCGTCGCGTCAAGGAGCCGAGCGATGACCACCGAGCCGCTGTCCGAAGCCGAGATCGAGGCGCTGCGCGCCTTCGACACGCCGACCATCTGCAACGCCCTCGAGCTGGTCACGCCCGAGCGCCGGGCGCTGGGCTTCACCACCGAGACCCTGATCTGCCCGTTCCCGAAGATGAAGCCGATGGTCGGCTACGCGCGCACCTCGCTCTATCGCGCGATGCAGCCGTCCCGACAGCACAAGGAGCAGGCGCGCCAGCTCCGGCTCGAGTACTACCGCTACGTCGGCAGCGCCCCGGGGCCGACCATCGCGATCGTCCAGGACGTCGATTCCCGGCTCGGCTTCGGCTGCTTCTGGGGCGAGGTCAACACCGCGATCCACAAAGGCCTCGGCTGTCTCGGCCTGGTCACCAACGGCGGCGTCCGCGACCTCGACGCGATCGCGCCCGACTTCCAGGTGCTGTGCGGCAAGGTCACGCCCTCGCATGCCCACGGCCACACCGCGGCCTTCGGCTGCGAGGTCGACGTGTTCGGCATGATCGTGCGCTCGGGCGACCTGGTCCATGCCGACCGCCACGGTGCGGTGGTGATCCCGCACGAGGTCGCCCACGAGGTGCCGCGGGCGGCCGAGCTCTGCGGCCGGCGCGAGGCCCCGATCCTCAAGATCGCGCGCGGCCCCGGGTTCTCGATCGAGGCGCTCGAGCGCGCGATGGGCGAGGCCGAGGAGATCCATTAAGTTCGACAGCGTGAACGCGAACCGGATCGGCGCGGTCGGGCCGCCTGTCCCTGCGCGCGCACCCCGCTCAATCACTGCGGCGCTAGGGCCGGATTTCAAAGTTGCCCGGATCGGGGTGAGGTTCACACATTGCGCCATCAGGCGTGCGCTTGGCGCGGCAACGAAGCGCCGCGCCCCGACCCGCATTGCCCAGCAGAGCGCGACGGACCGTCACCTGTACGGCGCTACCAAGCAACGACTTGAGAAGATTGGCTTTGCCCGCCACGGGTTCCGCCCGTTCGAGCTGGAGCGTGACGATGTCATAGTCCTTGAGGCTTGGGTGCTGGGAGCGCGCGACGATCCTGCCCCCAATCTGCGTAAGATTCTTCCACGGCCTGCACCATGGTATGGCTCCATCTGCTCGTGCTCCCCGGCGATCAGGAGTTCGGCGAGCGCACCACTGATCGGTCGGTCTGGCTGGACGTCGAAGTAAGTGTACGCCGGCATCGGGTTCACTTCAAAGCAGACGTAACCTCCGTCGGGACGCCGTCGCAGGTCGATCCCCGCCAGTGGCAAGCCCATTTCGTGCGCCAAGGTGATACAGCGCGCAGTCACGGACTCCGGGAGGTCGGTCGGTGTGAGCCTCGTTTCCACACCGTCCCTGGTGGCGTAGCGATAGTCGATCGCCGGGCTGTCGATGGCCACGGCAAAGGCGCGCTGACCCACGACATGGACCCGCACGTCCACGCCAGCGACGTAAGCCTGGAACTGCACTGGCAGGGCGGAGAGCAGCGCCAGCCGCGGGACGGCGCGCTGGTCGAACTCCCGAACGATCGAGCGTACGCCAGAGGCGGACTTGAACACGACCCGGCCGTGCTCGCGCCAGAAAGCGAGCGCCTCCGCAGCGTCGCTCGTCACCAACGTCTCGGGGACCTCGAACCCGGCGGCGCCGATGAGTTGCGCCTGCAGCGGCTTGGAGGCGTTGGCATGCATCGCGCGCGGCCGATTGATCACCAGCGCGTCGGCGATGTCCAACCATTCGAATAGCTGCTCGTGCAGCAGCCGGGCGCGCCATGCGCCCTCCGGACCGAAGGCGCGCTGGGGAAGCTCCAGCGGCCGGGCGTACACGCTACGGATGCTCATGAGGCCGACCGTCTGTCCGGCAACGACGAGCGTTCCGTCGACGCCGTGTCGCCCCACGTCGATCCGCAGGCCCTCGCGGTCGAGGGCGCTCTGCTCGATCAACACGTAAGCCGCACCCGCCTCCTGCAGCGCCGCTAAGGTGCGCGCCAGAGGGGGATCATCGAGCCGCCCATAGAAGAGGATCATGACCAAGCCTGCCGGGCGAGTGATTTGAGCAGTCGACCGGCAAGCCCCGCGGCCCAGGACTCCAAGAGGTCGGGGAACGGGTTGACATCGACCAGAACCGTCTCGCTCTCCTCCACGGCGAACCGGAACTCGAGCAGCGGGAATCCGAGGGCACGCGCGGCATCGATACCACACTGGCCGTAGCGATTAGCCAGCGCGCCGACGGCTTCGTTGCCGGCGACGAGCACAGTGCCGCCGAAGCCCCCGTCGCGCGGGTCGGCGCCACCGTGGCGAGCTTCCGGCGTGTGGTGCTGCCCGCCATTGGTGGCGTAGCAGTGCGGCGCTGTCGCCCGCGTCGCTCGCATCCGCGGGGAGCTCGCGATCACCCGCGTGGCCACTGGAAGCCCGCATGCGGCGGCGGTGGCGGCCCAGTGCTGCAACGGCAGCGCGGACGTCACCAGATGGTGGCGTCGCACGGGATGCACGACACGGTCGCCCAGCTCGGCGAGCCAGCTCACGACGACCGCCTGCAACTCAGCACCCGCGTATTCCTGGTCCTTGGCGGACGCGCGCTGGAAGCGGGGGATCGTCAGGCACCGGATCCGGTTGAGCACCGCACCCACGTCGGGACTCGCCAGAGGCTCGGCCCGCGGCAATGAAACCCGGGTTGACGCGTGACCGCTCGCGTCAACCCGGTGCGACCATCGCGCCAAGCTCAGCGCCTCCGGTCGTACGACGCGCACCGACCGTGAACTCAGCTCGCGCTTGAGCCATCCTGCCACTGACGCAGCACCCGCATCTCCGGTGTGCGCGAGGATCAGGACTGCGTCGGTCACGACTGCGGCAAAGAGTCGAACGCTATCTTGGCGTCGCGATCGCCAGCGGCCATCCGTTCGTGCAAGTCACCCCGGCCGGAGTAGTCGGGGCCACCGACGAGATCCGGCCGCAACTCGCTGCCGATGAATGGCTCGACGTTCGCGTCCACGCCCGCCAAGGCTTCCAGAGCGGCGACCCGTGACTCGAGTTCGGCGATCGCCTGATTCAGCTCAGGTATTGCGCCCCCGCCAACGTCGGCGAAGCTACCGCCGCCGCCTTCAACTCCACCTGTATCGCGAATGAAGAACTTGCCTTCGAAGCGGTCCTTGTGGTCCTTGCGATCCTTGGCGAGTTCCTTAGTGTCTTTGATGCGGTCCTTGAAGCGGTCCTTCAGATCCTTGCGATCCTTGGCGAGTTCCTTGATTTCTTTGCCATCTTTGATGCGATCCTTCAGGTCCTTGCTGTCCTTGACGATCGCCTTTCCGCATCGAACGCTGACGGTCGCAGTCATCACCGCGCCCGACGGCGAGGTCGTGATGACCGACACGCAGGTGTCCTGCCCCGCATACGACTTCGAGCTCGGCGTCGAGGTGGCGCTGAACGACGTATTGCCCGAGGATCCTGGGTAGGGGTCGCCGGCATCGCCGCGGTTGTGGGCAAGCTCCATGTCGCGTTTGGCGTCAGCCTGCATCAGCGCGACCTTGTAGTGGTTCTCGTCAGTGTTGTCGGCTTGCGCCTCGTCGATATGCCAGATCAGCAGCCCATCGGCCGGCAGCTTCTGGTCAAACCCGCTCCGTTGCCGGTTCTCCAGCAAGAAATACTCGGAACCCCCGGCGCCGTCTTTCCACAGGCGGTGAACGTTGCGGCTCGTTTTGACGTCGGAGATCGAAAGCGTGCCGTTGGTCGTCACGTTGGTAACGGTCGTCCAGCCCTGCTGGACCTTGCACCACGCCGACGGGTGGGCCGGCACATCGCCACCGCCGTTCCACGAACCGCCGGCCATCAGACACCAGTTGCCGATGCCCTCGGACGTGTCGTCGACGTCGTAGAGATCGGGGAAGCCGAACAAGAGATGCCCGAGCTCATGCGCGCATACGCCGATTCGTGCATCCTCCGGGATCGTCAGATAGGCGAAGATCTGCTTGCCGTCAGCCGAAAGAGCCGACGGCAGCGTCCATTTGTGCGACCAGATGTCGTTCGGGTTGCCGGTTTGCTCGCCCCCCTGTCCGGCGTGCACGACGATGAAGGCGTCGACGAAGCCGTTGCTATCGTTGTCGTAGAGCGCGAAATTCACGTCGGGATTGGCCGCCACCGCGGCGTCCCGCGCCATGATGTTGGCGCGTGGCGTGCCCGACGGCCGGCCGATGCCGAAGTTGTTGTTGGCGTACCAGGCCAACGTCTGCGGCAGCTGATAGGGTCCGACCACCTCGCCGACGATGTCGATCAGCCCCCCGGTGACCTCGCTATAGTACTCTTTCACGCTGCCGTGCGGCAGGACGCCGGTAGAGAAGAAAAGATCTGTGAAGTGCGCCGCCGGTTGCGCCAGCGCGTGGTCCGAGAACTGCACCAGCACGACGACGACGCGCGTGGTCCCGCGCAACGGCGCCCGCTCCGCGGCGGCGGCGCGGATCGCCGAGTGCGGCGTACCGACCGGGAACTGGTCCGGCGGAACGATGACACCGTCGTCGAAGCCCAGGTGTCGCGGACGCTTGGCCATTGCGAACGCCGCCGCGAGCGGCGATTTCGATTTTTTTCTCGCGTCCGCCAAGTCCGCTTTCATGCGCTCTCGTAATTCAGGACTCGGCGCCACCGCACAGAAATCCGACCAAACCGCCGCGAAGGCCCGGTCCTGATCATGCTTGCATCGGCGGTGTCCATGAGTGCCCATTACAATCCTCCCAAAATCCGTCTGAGATCGTCGGAGTCAGTTTAGCTAAAGTTTTGCGGGTTTGCAATCTTTACGTGAACCGCTCCGGCTTGGGGTTAGCCGGAATGTGTAGACACGTGATGCCTCGGAAGACCTGCCGCCATGACGACCGAACTGGGCCTGTCAGCGCTTTCGCGCCGCTGTGGCCCGGCCCTGCCGTCCTGATGGCTGCAACCACGCGCGCGATGATCGATTGACGAAGGCCGGTCCGCTGGTCAGAGTTGGAGAACCACGGCGCGCGGTCAGCATGCCGGGAAGCAAGAAGGGGAGGCACGAGACAACCCATGGCATCGCCAGGCCTGAAGGAGATGGCAGGGAGCCGGGAGCTCAAGCTCGGCCATTTCATCGTCGAGTTCGCGACCCCTGGGATCGGCCAGATCCTGAAGGCCGCCGGCTGCGACTTCGCGCTGTTCGACACCGAGCACTCGGGCTTCGGCTTCGAGACCATCAAAGCCGTGCTGCGCTACATGCAGGCGGCCGACCTGCCGACGATCGTGCGGGTGCCGTCCAGGGAGTACCACCACATCGCGCGCGCCGCCGACATGGGCGCCGAAGGCCTCATGCTGCCGATGGTCGGCTCGCCGGAGGAGGCGCGCGCGATCCTCGATGGCCTGAAGTACGTGCCGGACGGCAAGCGCGGCGTGGCGCTCGGTATCGCCCACGACCGCTACCTGCCCGGCCCGACCATGGAGAAGCTCGCCGCGGCCAATCGCAGAACCACGCTGTTCGCCCAGATCGAGACCCGGCAAGGGGTCGAGAACGCCGATGCGCTGGCGGCAATGGACGGGGTCGACTGCCTCTGGATCGGGCATTTCGATCTCAGCTGCGCGCTCGGCATCCCGGGCCAGTTCGAGCACCAGGACTTCACCGACGCGGTCGCGGCGGTCGCCAAGGCCTGCAAGAAGCACGACAAGGCGCTCGGCCGCCTGGTGCCGACGGTCGAGGAGGCGGTCCGGCTGCGCCAGCTGGGCTTCGATTTCCTCTGCTACTCGGGCGACGTCTGGGCGCTCCAGGGCGCGGTCCAGGCCGGGATCGACGAGATCCGGGCGCGCACCGCCACCGGCACCGGCAAGAGCAAGTCCAAGGGCAAGAAAAAGAAGAAATAACGGCTGCGGAGGCAGTGATGAGCAAGTTTCGGGTCGCGCTCAGCGGCGACTTCAAGAAGCCGGACGGCAGCCCGGCCTTTCCCGACTTCGACCTGTCGCCGCTGGAGGAGAACCCGGCGATCGAGTTCGAATACATCCAGACCAACGGGGTGATCACGGCGAAGGATCTGGCGGGCTTCGACGCGTTGATCCTGCTGATCCCGCGGATCGAGCCCGCGAGCTTCCCGGCCGACGGCCGGCTCGCGATCATCGCCCGCTTCGGGGTCGGCTTCGACACCGTCGACGTCCAGGCCTGCACCGATCACGGCTGCGCGCTGGTGACCACCCCCGATGGCGTGCGCCGGCCGGTCGCGGTCGCGATCCTGACCTTCATGCTGGCGCTGATGGGCAGGCTCCCCGACAAGGACCGGATCACCCGCCAGGGCCCCGAGGGCTGGGCCAAGCGCGTCCAGTACATGGGCATGGGCCTGATCGGGCGGACCCTCGGCCAGCTCGGCATCGGCAACATCGGCGCCGAGGTCTTCCGGCTCGCCAGGCCGTTCGGCATGACCTTCATCGCCCACGACCCTTACGCCGATCCCAAGGTCGCGCAGGAGCTGGGCGTCCGTCTGGTCGGTCTCGAGGAGCTGTTCCGCAGGGCGGACGTGCTCTCGGTCAGCTGCCCGCTCAACGACCAGACCCATCACATCGTCAACGCCGAGCGCCTCGCCCTGATGAAGCCGACCGCGTATCTGATCAACACCTCGCGCGGGCCGGTGGTCGACGAGCCGGCGCTGACCAGGGTGCTCCAGGAGGGCGGCATCGCCGGCGCCGGTCTGGACGTGTTCGAGCAGGAGCCGAGCCCGAAGGGCAACCCGCTCTATGAGCTCGACAACGTGCTGCTGACACCGCACGCGCTGTGCTGGACCGACCAGTGCTTCGCCGGGATCGGGGCAGCCGACGTCAAGGCGGTGCTCGACGTCATGCACGGCCGGGTGCCGACCGGGATCGTCAACCGCGCGATCGTCGACCAGCCGGCCTGGCAGGCCAAGCTCGAGCGCTGCCGCAGCCAGTTCGGCGGCTGAGCGGGACGCCCCGGCTGAGGGCTCGAGCTCCCAGATCGTCGCCGCGAGGCCGCGCGCAGGCGGCTTGGCAGAGGCACGGGAACGCGGGCAGGCGGCCTCGAGCTCGGCCACCCGCACCTTGAGCTGGCGCCGGACGGTCGTCTGCCTCGGCCTCTCGCAGCTGATCTGCTGGGGCATCACCTACTACCTGATCGGCGCGCTCGGTGAGCTGATGGTCGCGGACCTCGGCTGGAGTCGCTCCCTGGTCTATGGCGGCTTCTCCGCCTCGCTCCTGATGATGGGCCTGTCATCGCCGCTGGTCGGCCGGCTGATCGACCGCTACGGCGGCCGGCAGGTGATGGTCGTGGGCTCGGGCCTGATCGCGCTCGGCTGCGCTGCCCTCGCCCTGGTCCACGATCTCTGGACCTACTACGCGGCCTGGACCCTGCTCGGCCTCGCCATGCGCTGCACGCTCTACGACGCCGCCTTCGCGGCGCTGGCGCGGATCGGCGGACCCGGCGCCCGGCGGCCGATCTCTCAGATCACCCTTCTGGGCGGTCTCGCCTCGACCGTGTTCTGGCCGATCGGCCACGCCCTTGCCGAACACTTCGGCTGGCGGGGCGCGGTCCTCGCCTATGCCGGCTTTGCCCTCATGACGGTGCCGCTCCATCTCGCGATCCCGAACGCGCGCTACGGCGATCGGCCGGCCGGCCTGGCGCCCGAGCGGCCGCATCTCGCCCAGAGCCGCCCCGACCGTCTGATGGCCGGCGGCCTCTATGCCCTGATGGTGACCCTGATCAACGTCCTCAACTCCGGCATGTCGGCGCACATGATCGGCCTGCTCGGCGGGCTCGGGCTCACCGCCGCGGTCGCGGTCTGGGTCGCGAGCCTGCGCGGCATCGGCCAGTCCGCGGCCCGGCTCTGCGAGGTCGTGTTCGGCGGTCGCCTGCACCCCCTGACCCTGAACCTCCTGGCGGCGCTGGCGCTGCCGGTCTGCTTCGCGGCCGGCCTGCTCAGCGGCCAGGCGCTCGCCGCCGCGATCACCTTCGCGCTCGTCTACGGCGCCAGCAACGGCCTCCTGACCATCACCCGTGGCACCCTGCCGCTGGTGCTGTTCGACCACCGCACCTACGGCACCCTGGTCGGCCGTCTGCTGGTCCCGAGTTTTCTGTTGTCCGCAGTCTCGCCGCTCGCCTACGCCCTGGTGATCGAGCACCTCGGCGACGCCAGCGCCCTCATCCTCTCGATCCTGATCGCCCTCACCACGCTTGCCGCCGCCCTCGCCCTCCGCCTGCGCTTCGGATGATGCCATATTTCAACGCACGGTAGACAGTCGAGGGCAGCATGAGCTATCGAGGGCTATTGCGTCCTCAGGACGCCCGGGGATTTGGATGTCGACGGCGATCCGCGAGGCCGAGGCCGCGGAAATCGAGAGGTTTCTTGCCGAGGACAAGACCCTCGAGGCAATCCCCATCTGGCGCGGGTCATCCTGGCCGGGCGAGTTGAGCGCGGTCTGGAACGTCAGGGACAGCCTGGGAATCGGACGGGCCACCTTGCGCTTCCGCTGTCCCCGAGCTGCTCGCGCCTGGCCGAGCGTTTCCCTGATCTTTCGCGGCCAGCCGATCTGGCGGATCGATCTGGTCGCGGCCGACGCGTGGAAGCCCAACCCGCCGGGGGCGGCATCGCTGGGGCTGCCGCCCGAGGTCCGTGGGTCGCACAGTCACACCTGGCATGACAACCGGGCGCATCTCTTGTCGCAGGACCTTTGGAGCCTACCCTACCGGAGGCCGCTGCCGGCCACGATCCGAAGGCTGCCGCAGGCCGTTGCTTCCCTGGCGGCCGAGATTAAGCTGTTGTTGGAGCCCGAGCAGCGACAGTTCGACGTGCCGCCGCAGACGGATCTTTTCGAGGAGCGATGAGCGATGGTCTGTAAGGAGGTGCAAGCGGCCCTCGGTCCATTGCATCGCTGCGTGGTGACGGCGGATGGCGCGCGGGTCACGACTCACTGCCTCTACCCCTCCTTTGACCCGGTCGTCGTGTTCGTTGCTCGGGTCGGCGATGCCTATCGGGTGCACGATGGCGGTGGTGCCGAACGGACGGCTTGGACGCATGGGCGGGAGGAGCATCTGATCGGCAAAATGCTCGCGCGCCATGCGGCGAGATACCAGATCAGCGTCGTCGAAGGCGCGCTGGTCGCCGAGGCTCGAGGCCCCGACTGGCTGCTGCCAGCGATCCTGGCCGTGGCCAATGCCTCGGCGAGCGCCGCGAACGCGATCGTCGAGCGATCGAGGGCGGCTGGAGAGAGCGCTCTCCGCGACAAGGTCGATCACGTTCTGTCGAAAGCCTTCGATGCCGCGGTCGTCGTCCGAGAGTTTCCCTTCACCGGGCGCAGCGGCAAGGAACATCGTTTCGACTTTGCCATCCGACCGTCGCACGAGCATTTGCTGCTGATTGATACCGTGGTGCCACACCACGTCTCGGTAGCGGCGAAATACGTTGCGTTTGCCGATACTCGATTCGACCGCGGCAACGGGATCGAGCGCTTCGCGGTTTATGACAGGGCGCTGTCGCCTGATGATGCCTCCCTGCTGCAGCAGGTGGCCGACCTGGTCCCGTTCCATTCCCTGGAGCCAGGGATCAAGCGCTCACTCGCTCACTGCGCCGCCGCGCAGTAAGGCTCGCCCTTACCCCTGGACGGCGCCCAGCGTCAGGCCGCGGACCAGGTGGCGTTGGACCAGCATGCCGAGGATGATCGAGGGGACGAGCGAGGTGACCGCGAGCGCGCTCGCCTCGCCGTACTGGGCGCCCTGAAACCCGAGAAAAGCGCGAAAGATCGTCGGTAGGGTGAAGGCGTGGCGGCTGGTGAGGTTCAGTGCGAAAAAAAACTCGGTCCAGACGAAGATGAAGGCGAACACCGCCGCCACGATGATCCCGGGCACCGCCAGCGGCAATGCGACCCGCCAGAAGGCGCCCCAGCGGGTGCAGCCGTCGACCAGCGCGGCTTCCTCCATCTCCTTGGGCAGCTGGCGGAAATAGGCGTACATCATCCAGACCGAGAGCGGCAGCGTGATCACCGTGTAGATCAGGACCAGGCCGATCCGGGAGTCGTAGAGGCCGAGGCCGCGATACAGCAGAAAAACCGGCAGCACGATCGCGATCGGCGGCAGGAAGCGCTGCGAGAGCACCCAGAACGAGAGATGCGGGCCGCCGGTGTTGAAGCGGGCGAAGCTGTAGCCCATCAGCGTGCCGAGCAGCGCCGAGAGCACCGTGGTGGCACTCGCGACCACGAAGCTGTTGATCAGGCCCTCGAGGCCGCGGTAGGCGAACAGCGCCGCCGTATAGTGGACGAAGGTCGGCTGCGCCGGGAACCAGACCGGCGGGGTCGTCAGATAGTCGCTGACCGGCTTGATCGAGGTGACCGCGACCCAGTAGAGCGGCGCCAGCACGAACAGCACGAACAGGCCGATGAAGCCGAAGCGGACGACATCGAAGCCGAGGGGTCGCCGCGGGCCGCGCCCCGGAGCCTGGGCCGACGCCGCCATCAGCGGGTCTCCGGCCGCAGCAGGCGGCGGACCAGGGCCATGATCAGGATCGCCGACAGCAGGAGAAAGATCCAGCTGCCGGCGGTCGCCTTGGACAGGTGGAACTGCTGGAAGCCGATCTGGTAGAGGTAGAACGACGCGGTGTAGGTGCTGGAGCCCGGGCCGCCGCCGGTCATGACGTAGATGACGTCGAACAGCTTGACCGCGTCCAGGATGCGGAAGGTCAGCGCCAGCAGGATCAGGGGCTTCAGCTGCGGCAGGGTGATGTGCCAGAAGGTCTGCAGGCGGCCGGCGCCGTCGAGCTCGGCCGCCTCGAACAGCTCGGGCGCGATCGCGGACAGGCCTGCCAGCAGGATCACGAACATGAAGGGCGTCCACTGCCAGGCATCGGCGGTCACGATCGCGATGAAGTTCCAGGGCGTCTGGGTCAGCCAGCTGATCTCGACCGGGCGGCCGAGCAGGAGGCCGAGCAGATAGTTGGTCGGCCCGAACGGCTGCTGCAGGAGCAGCGACCAGAACTGGCCGACGATCACCGGGCTGATGAACAGGGGCACGATCAGGATCGGCATGATCAGGCCGCGGAGACGAAAGCGCTCGAGCATGGCGAGCGCCAGCGCGAGGCCGAGGCTGAACTCGATCGCGACGCTCGCGACCGAGAGGATCAGGGTGTTGACCAGCGAGGAGCGGGCGATCGGGTCGGCCACGATCTCCCGGAAGTTCTGCCAGCCGACGAAGGCGTGGCCCGGGATCTGGAAGTCGTAGTTCACGAACGCGACCCAGACCGAGTAGACCAGCGGATAGATCGAGAGCGCCAGGATCAGCAGCGCCGCCGGCAGGACCAGCAGCCAGGCGATCTGCCGGTCGGTCCGGGAGCTCTGCGCCGCCGCCGCGCCGGCGGCCCGCCGGATCGCGACCCGGTTCACGCCGACGCCATCCGCCATGCCACGTCCCGCTGCCGTCTGCGCAAGTCACAAAGTCTCATGACACGCGGCGCCGGACCGCGATCGCAGCCCGGCGCCCCGGTCAACCGTTCGGTAGGTGCCGGATCAGGTGATGTGAACCGCGAGACCCATGGTCTCGATCGTGTGGTCGGCATACGAGCCCGGCAGCTTCAGGAACTGCTGATAGGCGGTGCGCTGGCTGTCGACGCCGAGCTTCTGGGTGGTCGCGTCCCACTCCGCGGCCGCCCGCTGGAGCGAGGTCTTCGGGTCCTCGCCCGCCCAGACCGCGGTGCACATGCGGTCGATCGAGAGCGCATAGTCCTGCCAGCCGGGCATGATCATGTCGAGGACGGCGCCATTCGCCGAGTTGCTGAGGTTGATCAGATAGTCCTTGGCGTTCGGCCACAGCGACCGGTACAGCGGCGAGGTGAAGTGCGACATGCGATAGGGATCGCGAAGCGCGAACGGCGCCATCACCCGCGCCAGCGAGACCGCCGGGCTGACCGCCCATTGCATGAACAGATAGGCGGCCTCCTCGTTGCTCGAGTCGGCGGCCAGCGACTTGACGTAGCCAGATGCCATCTCGGGGTTGCCGCCGGGCATGACAGCGTAGCCGGCCTTGCCGACGATCTTCGATTCCGGCACGAAGTTGATCGCCTTGTCCCGCTGCGCGTAGTTCTCGGTCATGCGCCCGGTCGGCGGCCAGGAATACAGCATCGCCGCTTTCCCTTGCAGCCAGGCGACCCAGGCCGCGACCGCGTCCATGTCGTTGTTGCCCGGGATCGAGGCCTTGTTGGCCGCGATCATCTGCTTGAAGGTGACGAGCCCGGCATCCGAATCGAGCAACGCCTTCATGCTCTGCTCGTCGAAGAACTTGCCGCCGTTGGCGCGGTACTCCTGCAGGAAGGAGAACTGGTTGCCGGGGCTGCCCGCCTTGCGGAAATGGGCGGCGCCATAGACGTCGGGGGCCAGCTGGTCGGTGATGAACTGGGCAGTTTCCGCGTAGTCGTCCCAGGTCTTGGGGACCGCCAGGTCCTTCTTGAACTTGGCCTTGTACGCCTGCTGCAGCTTCGGATCGCCGAAGATGTCGGTGCGGTAGTAGAGCGCCAGGACGTCGCCGTCGTCGAAGAAGCCCCAGCGCTTGCCCTTGTAGGTCGGCAGGAACTGGTAGAGCGGGTGGTAGTCCTCGAGGTCGGCCTTGTCCATGTGCTTGGCGATGTAGTCGTCGATCGGCAGGATCACGCCGCCGTCGGCGAGCGAGGGGATCCAGGCCGGCTCGATGTCGAGGACGTCATAGGCGCCCGAGCCCGCGATGTGCTCGGCGATCGGCTTGGAATACTGGTCGGGGTGCGGCAGCTCCTCGACGTTGAAGCCGATCCCGGTCAGGTCCTGCCAGAGCGGGCCCGAGAAGTTGCGGGGCTCGAGCGCCTGCAGACCCGATTCGTAGGTCATGTTGAGGGTCGCCCCCTGGTACTGCTTGGCGGCCTGGACGGCGCGATAGGCCGAGTTCTCCGGCGGCCCCTCGGTCGAGGCCTTGACCGCGGCCGCCTGCGCCTGCCCGAAGGGCGTGCTGGGATCGGCGAGCTCGACCGCCGCCCGTGCCGAGGTCGCCGCGAAGCTGCTGCCGAGCAGGGCGAGGCCCGGGCGCGCCAGCGCCGCCGCGCCGCCGGCCTCGACCAGCCGCTTCAGAAACGTCCGCTTGGAGGTGTCCCCCCGCAGCCAGGCCTCGACCTCTGCCGCCAGACCCGCCTGGAAGTCACGCTGCTTGCGCTCCCTGCTCATCGCTTTGCCCCCTGATCCTGTGGCGCCCGGCCATGACCGGACCTTCGCCGAAGGCGATTGATTGCAGCTTAGCTAACGCTATTCCGGCGCGGCTGGCAAGCCACGGTACGCGCCGCCCCTGGCGGTCGGGCGCGCCTCGGCGGCGGCGTCAATTCCACCGAGGATGCTGACATCGTGGGCGACAGTGGGCTAAGACTGCCGCAGGCGGCGGACGCGGCTCGGGGTCCGCAGGTGCCTGGCATCGGCACGATGCCGATCAACGATGAGGGCTCGCCCTGAGCTGCGGGCGCGCCCCTGGCCAGACGGGGAGGCAAAGATGGCAGCGAGAACGGGATTCGCCCTCGGTCTTGCAAGACGGGGGCTTGCAAGACGGGGGCTTGGGGGACGGTGGCTTGCGGGATCGGGGCTGGCGGCCCTGCTGACGCTCGGCGCGAGCGGGGCGGCGCATGGCCGAGAGCGCCGCCGACCGCGCGGTCGCGGCGGCCAAGCAATATGCCGGCACCGAGATCACGATCGTCTGGGAGGCGGGCCTGCAGTCGCTCGATCCGCTCAATTTCTCGGGCCCGAAGTGGAAGGAGCTGACCGGGATCGACGTCAAGGTGATCGAGGTCCCGACCGCCGAGATGTTCACCAAGATCCTGCAGGAGCACCGGGCCGGCACCGGCGCCTACGACGCCCTCAACGTGATCCCGTCCTGGATGCCGGACCTGGCCAGGGCCGGGGCGCTCGAGCCGCTCGACGCCTATGTCGACAAATACGGCTATCGCGACGAGCTCCAGCAGATCGCGCCGGTCTATCGCGACAATCAGATGAAGGTCGGCGACAAGATCTACGGCTTTCCCGACGACGGCGACGTCTTCCTGATGTATTACCGCACCGACATCTTCAAGGAGAACAATCTGCAGCCGCCCAAGACCTGGGCCGAGTTCGACAAGATCGGGCAGATGCTGACCGACAAGTACGGACCGAAGATGTACGGCGCGGCCTTCTTCCGCGATCCGCCCTACGCCCAGCTGATGTTCCAGGAGCGCTTCCGGGTCGAGGGCGGCAAGTTCTTCGACCCCGACACCATGAAGGCGACGATCAACAGCGACGTCGGCGTCAAGGTGTTCACCGAGATGCGCGCCGAGAACAAGTTCATGCCGCCAGGCGTCGAGACCTGGGGCTTCGTCGAGAACCTGGCGGCGTTCCTGGCCGGCCAGACCGCGATGACCATCTCCTGGCCGCCCTATGGCCGCTGGGCCGCGGGCTACGGCACCGACGAGGCGGCGCTGTCCTGGGTTCCGAAGTCGACGATCGCGGGCAAGGTCGGCTACGCCCTGCCGCCGGGCGGCCATCCGCAGCTCGCGGCTCGGCTTCTCGCTCGCGGTCGCCTCCGACAGTCAAGCACAAGGAGCCGGCGTATCTGTTCATCCAGTGGCTGAACAGCGAGGACATCTCGCTCCAGCGGGTGCAGTTGCCCTACGCGCTGCGCGATCCGTTCCGCAACAGCCACTACGAGAGCGCCGAGTACAAGTCGCGCTGGCCGGAGGCGCCGCAATATCTGGCGGCCTTGAAGGAAGCCTCGCTGAGCGGCCTGCTCGACCTGTCGCTGCTGCAGACCGACCGCTACGAGGAGGCGCTCCGTCAGGGCCTCTCCCGGCTGTGGGCCGGCGAGGACCCGAAGGCGATCCTCGACGACGTCGCCGCGCAGTGGGACGACATCACCCAAAGGGTCGGGGTCGACAAGCAGAAGGAGGCCTATCTCGACTGGGCGAGCAAGCCCAACGCCTATCCCAACTGAGGATGACGTGATCCGGCGGCGGGCAATCGCTCGCCGCCGGACCATGGCTTGAAAGGCGGTAGTCGCGATCGTAACATGTGACCAGAACGAAGATTCGATCTCACGGGAGAAGGGCTGTGGCCAAGAGCGCAGCGCAGAAGATGGCCGACTACCGCAAGCGCAAGCGTGCCCTAGGGTTGCGCCAGATCACTCTGTGGGTTCCCGATACGCGGAGCCCAGAGTTCCGAGAGCGCTTACGGCGTGAAGCCGCGCTGCTGCGTGACCATCCCAGCACCAAGGAGGGCGAGGAATTCGTCGAGGCAGCCCTGGCCGACCTGGAGGCTGAGCTCCAAAGGCTGGAGGGCGGTCGGGATTGAGGCGCGGCGATATTGTGCTGGTCGTCATGCCAGGCGACTACGGTAAACCGCGACCCGCGGTCGTCGTACAGAGCGACGAGGTCAGCGCCGCCGATTACGACAGCGTAGTGGTGTGTCCGATGACGACCTTCGTCAGTGGCGGTGAGAACATGAGACTGGAAGTTCTCCCGACGCATGGCAACGGGCTCAGTACCCGGTCCGAGGTCATGGCCGAGAAGATCGTCGGCCTGTCCAGGCAAAGAATCCGGCGTACCATCGGCCGTCTGGATGGTGCGACGGTGCGTGCGCTCGAGCGGACCTTGGTCATTCTGCTCGGCATCGGCGAGCAGACCGCCTGACCGATGGCCACGCTCGCGACGCCCGGTCCCGGTCGGCGCCCGTCTCGGCGCGCTCGCCGATCGCCAGTTCAAATATCTGATGATCGGCCCGGCGGTCCTGGTGCTGCTGCTGATCGGCCTGTTCCCGATCATCTACACGCTGATGGTGAGCTTCCAGAACATCACGATGATGGACGAGGACCGCTCGTTCAGCGGCCTGATCAACTTCGCCCGGCTGTTCCACGACCTCAGGTTGTGGCAGGCGCTGCTGCACACCTTCGTCCTGACCGCGATCGCTCTGCCGCTCGAGCTGGTCTTCGGCATGGCGATGGCGCTCCTGTTCCTCGAGCGCATGCCCGGCCGGCAGGTGTTCGTGGCGCTGCTGGTCCTGCCGACCGTGATCTCGCCGATCATCGCCGGCGCGATGTGGCGGCTCATGTTCGACAACCACTTCGGGCCGATCAACCAGATCCTGGGCTGGCTCGCGGGCAAGCCTTTGCCGCTGCTCTGGATCATCAGCCCGGACCTGGTCTATCCGGCGATCGTGATCTGCGAGGTCTGGCAGTGGACGCCGTTCATGTTCCTGATCCTGCTGGCGGCGCTGTCCAACGTCGACCAGTCGCTGATCGAGGCGGCCGAGATCGACGGCGCCGGCTGGTGGCGGATCTTCTGGCGGATCGTGCTGCCGGCGATCCGCCCGGTGCTCGCGATCGTGCTGCTGATCCGGGCGCTCGACCTCGTCCGCCTGTTCGACATCGTCTGGGCCCTGACCCGCGGCGGCCCCGGCACCATGACCGAGACCATTTCCGTCTATGCCTACGTCCAGGGCTTCCAGCAGTTCGAGACCAGCTACACCGCCGCGATCGCGCTGCTGGTGATCGTGATTCTCTCGGTCCTGGTGGTGTTCGCGCTGCGGCGCATGGAGATCGCGAGGACATGACGCGCTCAAGCAGGCGAAGCCGACAGCGCCCCTGCGAGAGCAGGCGCCGGCGGGCGCTGCCACCCATGAGCGAAGTGACAAAAATCCGCTGGCGGCGGCGTGAGGCGCGCAACCTGGCGCTTCGCTACCTCGCCGCGGTCCTGATCACGGCAGTCTTCCTGTTCCCGATCTACTGGCTGTTCATGATCGCCTTCAAGACACCCGCAGAAATCTTCGCGTCGCCGCCGGTCTGGTACCCGGCGAGCCTGCAGCTCGAGAACTTCAAGGTCCTGTTCAAGGACGGCGACGCGATCACGGTCTGGAACTCGCTCGTGGTCGCGACCCTCAGCACCGTCCTCGCCATGCTGCTCGGCACCAGCGCCGCCTACAGCCTCGCCCGCTTCAAGACCGGCGGCGACAACCTCGCGATCTGGATCATCAGCCAGCGCATGATCCCCCCGATCGCGATCGTTTTTCCGGTTTTTCTCCTCTACGTCTGGCTCGGCTGGGTCGACACCTTCCTGGGCCTCATCCTCCTCTACACCGCCTTCAACCTGCCCTACGTGATCTGGATGATGCGCGGCTACATCGAGGACATCCCGCTCGAGCTCGAGGAGAGCGCCCTGGTCGACGGCTGCACCCGCTTCGAGGTCCTGCGCAAGGTCGTGTTCCCGATGGCGCGCGCCGGCCTGTTCGCGACCGCGGTCTTCACCTTCGTGTTCGCCTGGAACGACTTCATCTTCGCGCTGGTCCTGACCCGCCGCGAGGTCACGACCTTCCCGGTCCAGGTCACCCACTACTTCGGCGGCCAATCCAACTTCTGGGCCAAGATCGCCGCCATGTCGCGTCCTCGGCACGGTCCCGATCTTCGTCGCGGTCGCGATGCTCCAACGCTACCTGGTCCGCGGCATCTCCCTCGGCGCGGTCAAGGGGTAGGTGGATGGGCAGGCATCCGCGTGTGAGCCCGATGCAGGACGGCTCCGCCCCCCCCGAACCACACATTGTGTCCCACAAACTCCCGAGACGAGCATGATCAAGGATTGGCGTCATAGCGTGGTCGTCGGCTGCGCGCTCCTGCTCTGCCTGGCCGCGCTGCCGGCCGGCGCCGCGGACCTGGTCGAGACGGCGCGCAGCACCAAGGAGTCGGGACAATTCCGGATCGACCACTTCGCCATCGCGCTCGAGGCGGCGGGCCTGGCCCCGCGCCTGAGCGCAGGCTCGTACACCGTCTTCGCGCCGACCAACCAGGCCCTACGGCGGCTCGACGTCGGCAAACAGGATCCCGGTGGGCCTGCGATGTCGCCGGAGGCAAAGCTCCGCGCCGCCGACCAGGACCGCCTGGCGGAGGTGCTGAAGAGCTACATCGTCGAAGGCGCCATACCCTACAACGAGCTGGTCGGCCGCCAGACGCTGGAGACGCTCGGCGGCACCACGCTCGAGGTCAAGCCGACCGAGGGCGGCGTGATGGTCAACAACATCAGGGTCGCAAAGTCCGACCTCATGGCCGACAACGGCGTCATCCACGTGGTCGAAGGCCTTCTCGCAGGCGCCGCGCAGCACTAAAGCGCGAAGGCCACCCCTTTGGCCAGCGCCCGAACTCCCCACCCGAATTCGGTACGTGTCCCTCTATTCCCACGAGGTCGTCTTCCCGATGGCGCGCGCCGGCCTGTTCGCGACCGCCGTCTTCACCTTCGTGTTCGCCTGGAACGACTTCATCTTCGCGCTCGTCCTGACCCGCCGCGAGGTCACGACCTTCCCAGTCCAGGTCACCCACTACTTCGGCGGCCAATCCGACTTCTGGGCCAAGATCGCCGCCATGTCAGTCCTCGGCACAGTCCCGATCTTCGTCGCGGTCGCGACGCTGCAACGCTACCTGGTGCGAGGCATTTCCCTCGGTGCGGTCAAGGGGTAGGTGGATGGGCAGGCATCCGCGTGTGAGCCTGATGCAGGACGGCTCCGCCACCCTCCGAATTGCGTATTGTGTCCCCCGAACTCCCCGGAAGCTCGCGATCCGGCCGAACAGGTCGTCATGCCGATGCGACATCGCTCGCCTTCCGCCACCCGCCAATCATACGACCGATCTCGTCGAGGCTGCGCGCCGCATGCTCGTAACGCCTCATGTCCAGGAACTTCAAATCGAGCGAAAGCCGGAACAATAGCCGGAGCTTCTCGATCCCGAGGTTGGCGGCGGCGAGCATCGGGCCCCGCGCCCTCGTATACGTCGCCTCGATCAGTCGCTCGAGAACATCGAGCGCGGTCGACTGAATGCGATCGCCGAGCAGGAATTTCTGGCTGCGCGGGAACTTCTCGACCGTGGGAACGAGCCAAAGGATGAAGCGGTACATCGCCTCGAGCGCAGGACCAGTGCGACGTTCAGTGGACTGACTCAATTACCAGAGCCTCCCGAAAACCACCAAAGGGGCTTCGCCCCTTTGGAAACCCCAAGCTGTAAAGATGTAAAGAGTAAAGATTCTAAGGGGTAAGCGTCCTGGCAACCCGAAAGCCGCAGTAGTAGTCCCGGTAGTCGGGCTCGCTCCAGTCGCGGTTGGCCGAACGGAGGCCCTCCGGCTCGTTGTCCCAGGAGCCCCCGCGCAAAACCCGGCGGCTGCAATCGCCATTCGTCCATGGGCTGCCGACCTTCGGGGCGCCCTCATAGCTATCATGATAGCAGTCCTCGACCCACTCCAACGCATTGCCGATCATGTCATGCAACCCGAAGCCGTTCGCTGAATAGGAACCGACCGGCGCGGTGTAGACCTGACCGTCGCGACAATCCATCGTCCGCCAGTCGCTGAATTTCTCCTTTGCCGTCAGATCGGCGCCATTGGCATAGGCGCAGCCCGCCTTGTTGTCGCGATCGTCGCCCCAGGGACGCATGGTGGTTGTCTTTGCCCGAGCCGCAAACTCCCACTCCGCCTCGGATGGCAGACGGTACTGATGCCCGGTTTTCTCGCTCAGCCAGGCGACGTACGTTTTGGCGTCCTCCCAGCTCACGCACACGACAGGATCGCGATCGGTTTGCCCGAACCCCGGCGAGCGCCAGCTATTCGACGCATTCTGCTTCCATTCGCTGCCGGTCCATTCCCAACAGCCTTTGCTCGTGTTGTCGCCCGTTGCTTCGACGAATGCCGCGAACTGACCCCGGGTGACCTCGAACTTTCCCACGCGAACGACTGCCTGATCTCCACGGGATGCTGCGGCTTCTCGTCATCAACCCCCCCTTGCTTGGCTCCCTGCTTGACGGCCCACTCCCGCTCGGCCTCGGTCGAGCCCATCATGAACGAGCCCGCCGGCACGACCACCATCTCCGGACAGTCGTCACAGTCGCGGAACACCTCGAGAGGCTGGTACTGATGGGCGGCGGTCGCAGGCTGCACGGGAGAAGCCTGATTGGGCTTTTGCCGTGCGCTCTCCAGCGCGGCCAGCTTCGGCTCCGCTTCGTCCAGAAGCTTTCCGTATTGCGACGATGTCAGATAGCCCGTCGGCTCCTCCCCCTTTTCCCGCTGCCAGCCGATGATGGCTCTGCGGGTGTTCGCGCCAAAGACGCCGTCGGTTCCTCGCGTGTCGAAACCGAGGGCGGTCAGCGCCTCCTGAACGACGCGCTTGTCCTCCGGACCAAGGTTCAGCCCTGCTTCCACCTTCGCCGGATCGACTTGCCCGGTGGCGACGAACTTGTCGGGCTGGGCTTTGTCGTGGCGGCGTTGGGAGGCTCGGCTACTCGCGTCAGCTGCTCACTAGCCTTGAGCGAAAGAAACGGAACGGTTGAAGACTCGACATACGGCCGCTGTTCGTGATCGGATAGATTGTAGACCTTCACGGAAACGTCGTTGAATATCTGCAATATCGAAGCCCCCGAGCCACGGAGTTCGCTGGCCAAAGCTTCGGTGAAGGGACTGTATCCTCCTGTACGGCCGGGGCTCGCTACGCCTCCGGGCGCGGTCGCGTATGCGATCAGGGTGCCGGCCGGCGCCGGCATGACCGCGAGCCCTTTGCTCGCTTGAAGAGATTTGAACCGCTTCTCGAAGGGATTGTTGCGGCAGGCATCCAGGACGACGATGTTAACTATCGTCCCCGCGTATTCCATGACACTCGTGACGTAAGAGGCCGGCACGGCTTGGTATTCGGCGTCGGGCTCGATTTCAATCGTAGCGCCCACCGGAATTATGTAGTTTCGGCCGTTGACCTGCATACCGTGACCTGAATAGTAGAAAAAACCGACTGCACCCGTAGCCTTCTTCAGACGCTGGCCAAATTCGCGGATCGAGGTTTCCATCGTCCTGCGATCCACATTTGTCTTGACCGTCACGGCGAAACCGAGGTCGCGCAGCGTCTTCGTCATCAACTCGGCGTCGCGCGGTGGACTGTCGAGATACGCCTCTCCTTTATAGGCGCCATTGCCAATGACGAGAGCGATCCGCGTTTGCGCGAACCCGCCCTGGAGCGACAACATCAGCACAGTACATGCGAGGATAATAATGCGCATTGGTCTGTGCGCGACCATTCTCTCACGCTGCTCCAGATCACTTGGCCTTCAATAGCGCAGCAACCAGCTCGGTCGGATCTTTAATGTCATGTCTCTCATATAACTCGGTTCCGCTCGGACTGATCACCACAATCATGCCTGAATTGAGCCGTTTGTCGTTCTTGATCTCGATCTCCGGACCGCGCGTGTCGATGACGATGCCGCCATAGACGATGTCGCGTCGCAGCGCGAGCACGGCGTCAGCGAGATAGGGAAGTAGCACCGCACCGACGAAGATGAAGACCAGGCCCACACCCTTTTCGTTCGCCTCTTTCTCGACCGAGCCCTGGAAGCGGAGGTTCTGCCTGACCGTGTCGACGTACGCTACGGGCACCCGCCAGCGAATCTCTCGTGGCGTGTCCTCCGGAGCTGCGGCGAAGGCAGCGTCGGGCAAACCCCGCCCGGCCGCCAGACCGAAAAGGAGCCCCCCGATAAATCGGCGCCTGCCAGCTCGCATCGTAATCGCCTCCAACTCCGGCGGAGCCAACGCAACCAGGATTACAGCCTAGCTCCAAACGGCTTGCTATCCAAGGGAGACCTGGCAGCCGTGCCCGCAGCCCCGCTGTAACGACAGGGCTATGTGGATAGGCATCCGTGGATTTTTACTAAAATGCGCTGTATTGCCATGCGTATCTCACAATTTACGCAAGATTGATTGTTAATTGATGGCGCGATCACGAAAGGCTTGATTCTGGATCAATGGGTTGAGAAGTGACGCATCGGTGGCGCATCAGTGACGCAAAAGTGGCGCATGAGTGTGCGCTGAATGCGCCAGAAGTGTAGCATCTGGCCATGAACAGAATGGCAACATGCATGCCCATGCGCCGCTGGGGGCTCTGGATCAATCCGATTGATCGCGAACCGCCTTAATGATTGTGGGGCTGGCTTGCTGCATTCGACGAGCGTCAATTGCGCACGATGGCCGAGGTGGCGACGGAGCATTGAGCGTCGGCGGCCCCTTCATCTTTGGACCGAAGTCACGGACCGGATCAATCCTTAGCGGCGACTGGCGGCGCGGTGGCGTTTGGCTTTGGCGATGCGCTGGGCGCGGGTGCGGGCGTGCTCCGAGCGGGCGCGCTGGGATTTGGCGCGGGCCGGGTTGCGGGCGGTCGGGTTGAGCTGGACCCCGAGCTCGGAGGCCTCGAGCCGGCGGATCTCGTCGCGCAGGCGCGCGGCCTCCTCGAACTCGAGGTTGGCGGCGGCATCCTTCATCCGGGTCTCGAGCTCGGCGATGTAGCTCTGCAGGCTCATGCCGGTCAGCGCCGCCGGCCCGTCGGGGCCGACCTCGATGGTGACGTGGTCGCGCTCGGCGACGTGCTTCATGATGTCGCCGATCTGTTTTCTGATGCTCTCCGGCGTGATGCCGTTGGCCTCGTTGAAGGCCCGCTGCTTGGCGCGCCGGCGTTCGGTCTCGCCGATCGCGGTCTCGAGCGAGCCGGTCATGCGGTCGGCGTACAGGATCACCCGGCCCTCGAGGTTGCGGGCGGCCCGGCCGATGGTCTGGATCAGCGAGGTCTGGGAGCGCAGATAGCCCTCCTTGTCGGCGTCGAGGATCGCGACCAGGCCGCATTCCGGGATGTCCAGGCCTTCGCGCAACAGGTTGATCCCGACCAGGATGTCGAACACGCCAAGCCGGAGATCGCGAACGATTTCAATGCGCTCCAGGGTGTCGATGTCAGAATGGAGATAACGGACGCGGATGCCGTTCTCGTGCAGGTACTCGGTCAGGTCCTCGGCCATGCGCTTGGTCAGCGTCGTGACCAGGACGCGCAGGCCGCGCGCGGCCGCCTGCCGGCACTCGGCCATCAGGTCGTCGACCTGGCTCTCGACCGGGCGGACGATGCATTCGGGATCGATCAGCCCGGTCGGCCGGATCACCTGCTCCGTGAACACGCCGCCGGTCTGGCGCATCTCCCAAGGGCCCGGGGTCGCCGAGACGAACACCGTCTGCGGCCGCATCAGGTCCCATTCCTCGAACTTCAAGGGCCGGTTGTCGACGCAGGAGGGCAGGCGGAAGCCGAACTCGGCGAGCGTCGACTTGCGCTGGAAGTCGCCCCGGTACATCCCGCCCAGCTGCGGCACCGAGATGTGGCTCTCGTCGACGATCAACAGCGCCCCGTCCGGGATGTACTCGAACAGCGTCGGCGGCGGCTCGCCCGGCCGCCGGCCGGTCAGATAGCGGGAATAGTTCTCGATCCCGGGACAGCTGCCGGTCGCGGTGATCATCTCGAGGTCGGCAACCGTCCGCTGCTCCAGCCGCTCGGCCTCGAGCAGCCGGCCCTTGGCGCGATACTCCTCGAGCCGCTCCTTGAGCTCGACCTTGATCGCGGCGGCCGCCTCGGCGAGCGTGGGCTTGGGGGTCACATAGTGGCTGTTCGGGTAGAGCTTCACCCGCTCGAGGGTATCGGTGCGCTCGGCGGTCAGCGGGTCGAACTCGACGATGCTCTCGATCTCGTCACCAAACAGGGAAAGCCGCCAGGCCCGGTCCTCGAGATGGGCCGGAAAGATCTCGATCGAATCGCCGCGCGCCCGGAAAGTCCCGCGATGAAAATCGAGGTCGTTCCTTTTGTACTGCAGCTCGACCAGCGCCCGCAACAGGCGCGCCCGCTCGACCCGCTGGCCCTTCCTCAGGTTCAGGACCATCTGCGAATAGACCTCGGGCGAGCCGATGCCGTAGATGCAGGAGACCGAGGCGACGATGATCACATCATCGCGCTCGAGCAGCGCCCGGGTCGCCGAATGCCGCATCCGGTCGATCTGCTCGTTGATCGCCGAGGTTTTTTCGATGTAAGTATCGCTGCGCGGCACATAGGCTTCCGGCTGATAATAATCATAATAGGAAACAAAATACTCGACAGCGTTATGTGGGAAAAACGACTTCATCTCGCCATAGAGCTGGGCCGCCAGGATCTTGTTGGGCGCGAGAATGAGGGTCGGCTTCTGGACCGATGCGATGACATGGGCCATGGTGAAGGTCTTGCCGGAGCCGGTGACCCCGAGCAGCACCTGATCCTTGGCGCCGCTCTCGACGCCCTCGATCAGCTCGACGATCGCCTGCGGCTGGTCGCCCGAGGGCCGGTAGTCGGACACGAGCTCGAACCGGATGCCGGCCTCCGGCCGCTCGTTGCCGACCACTTCCAGCAGCGGGTTCGCGGCCAGCGCCTGCAGCAGGTCGACGGTCTCGTCGTCATACAGTCCGGGCATTCTCGGCGGCTTCCGATCGGGTGCCTTCCACCCAGAGCTAAAGCCCCGGCCGTCAAACTTCAAGCCTGCCGCGACGGGCGATCGGAGCCGGGATCCGAATATTTCAATATCTGGTGACAGTTATTTTTGATTACATTTACATTCATTAGTAATGACTAAATATTCAAGTATAGTCATCAAAAATATAATTTCCTCGGATCGGGCGCGCATAACCTCATGATCGGGCGATGGAGGCCTTTTTCTGGCGTGCGGAAATAAAGGAAATCGTGCATTTCTGCCGACTTCAGCAAGCCGACGAGCGGCAACTTTCGATGTCGTTTTCAGGCAAGTTGATGCTCCTGGAGAAAGTCAATCGCAAGTCAAATATGGCATCGCGAAAGGATAACGTGCTCGCACCCATGCGCCACAAACGGCACCGTGCGTGCCTCACTCTCCGCGGCATGAGGCGGCCTGAAGCGCGCGCTTGATGCAGCTTGATGCCCAACCTCCAGAACGGGTCATGTCGCGTCGTCCAGATCGTCGACGACCTCGAGCCCGAGCTGTTTGGCATCGAGCCCGAAACACGCGACCCACTTGCGTCCGATGTTGGCGCCGCGCCAGCTCCGGACGCGACTCAGCCCGATCCCTTTGTCGAGCTTTTGGACGCCTTTGAGGTTCGCCCTGAAGAAGTTCGTCCTTACGAGGTTGGACTGAACGGCTTCGCCGAGGCGGCGGCGCGCGCTCGGGCTCGCGCCTGTGGTCATGGGTCGGTATCCCTTCGGGGGCCGGGCGGCAAGCGCCCGGCGATGGCCACCGAGGGAGGAGCGTCATGACCCCATTGCGCGAGCGGATGATCGGCGACATGAAGCTGGCCGGACTCTCGCCCAGGACGCAGCAGGCTTACACGCAGGCGGTGAAGAGGCTGGCGATGCACTATCACCGGCGTCCGGATCGCCTGGGCGAGGAGGAAGTGCGCGCGTTCCTGGTCGGCGTGATCGATGACGGCATCGCGCGCGGCACGTTCAAGCGCGTCCATTTCGGCATCAAGTTCTTCTACACGACCACGCTCGGCCGCGACTGGCCCTTGTTCTCAAAAAAAACCGCATCCGCCTGCCGAAGCAGAAGCGTCTCCCCGAGGCCCTCACCGACCACCAGGTTCGCCGGCTGCTCGCCTGTGTAAGGAGCCCGACGCACCGCACCTGCCTTCTGGTCATGTATGGCTGCGGCCTGCGCATCGGCGAGGCTGTAAGGCTCGAGGTCGGTGCCGTCGACAGTGAGCATGGGGTGCTGCGCATCGTCGCCGGCAAGGGCGGCAGGGATCGCCGCGTCTCGCTGCCGCTGCCGATCCTCGAGGCGCTTCGGGCGCTCTGGCGCACCCACAGGCATCCGCGCTGGCTGTTCCCCAACCGGCAAGGCACCGGACCGGTCACCGCCGACGTCATCGCCGCCACCTTCCGCGCCGCGGCCGCCGACGCTGGGATCCGCGACGGTGTCACCTCGCACGCGCTCCGCCACAGCTACGCCACCCGACTGCTCGAGCAGGGAGTCGACATCCGCGTGGTGCAGATCCTGCTCGGCCATCGCAACATCGCTTCGACCGCCCACTACGCCCACCTGAGCGAGCCCATCCGGGCCAGCCTCAGGCAGATCCTCGATCGGATCATGCGCGACCTCTGATGCCGAGGTCGCCATGGTCGATCTCGCCGACGTCTGCCGGCGCTTCGCGCACGACCATGTCGCGCGGCACGGCGACCGCATGCTGCCCTCGCACCGGCGCGCCATCGCCGACATCATCGCCTGCCGCAGCGAGGCCCTGGGCGGCCATCTCTGGCGCTGCGAGGCGTGCCGCGCCGAGGTCTACGCCTACCATTCCTGCGGCAACCGGAGCTGTCCCCGATGCCACCGCAAGCAGACCGAACGCTGGCTCGCCGCCCGCACGGCCGAGCTGCTGGATGCGCCCTACTTCCACATCACCATCACCGTGCCCGCCGAGCTGCGCGCGGTCCTGCGCGCCAACCAGCGTGACGGCTATGCGTTCTTGATGAAGGCGGCCGCCGAGGCGATCATCGAGCTCGCCCGCGACCCCCGCCATGTCGGCGCTCAGGTGGGGGTGCTCGCCGTGCTCCACACCTGGACCCAGCAGCTGCACTACCACCCCCACGTCCACTGCCTGGTCACCGGCGGCGGCATATCGGACGACGGCCGCTTCTGGCACCCAGCCCGCAAGGGCTTCTTGGTGCCGGTCAAGGCGCTCGCCAAGCTGGTCCGCGGCAAGCTCCGCGATGCGCTCGCACGCAAGCGGCCGGACCTGAAGCTGCCCGCGCTCGCCTGGCACAAGCCCTGGGTCGTGCACGCCACCGCCTGGGGCACGGGCCAGCAGGCCGTGCTCGACTACCTGGCGCGCTACCTGTTCCGGGTCGCCATCACCAACAACCGGATCGTCGCCCTCGACGAGGCGGCGGTCACCATCCGTTACAAGAAGCGCAAGACCAACCGGCTGCGCACCTGCCGCATCGAGGGCGGCGAGTTCTTGCGCCGGTTCCTCAGCCACGTGCTGCCCAAGGGCTTGCACAAGGTCCGCTATTTCGGCCTCTGGCACCCGTCCAGACGCGCGCTCGTCCAGCAAGCGCGCCTGCTCCTCGCGCGCGAGCGGCGCGCCGACCCGACCCCGGAGCGGTCGCCTGACCCGCAGGCCGGGCCCCCGGCCGCCGGGGTCGAGCCCGGACGTCCCCTCTGCCCCTGCTGCCGGCAGGGTCGTCTCATCCACCTCCGCCGTCTCGGCCCCTGCAACCCGCTTGGACCATGACCCGACCACGACCACGAAGCACCTCTCCGGCACCATCCTGCGCAGCCGCCATGCGCCTGCGCCCACGCCTCTGTTGCCGGGACGTCCGCACGAGGCCGCCAACGCAGCCGCCTCAGCCGCGTGACCCGTCACGAACACGCTCGAAGTGGCCCGAACCGATGTCGCACCGCCTCACCCCGCACCCTGCCGACCGGCGTGCCAGGCGCCGACCGAGCTTCCACCCCGGCCCGCCGGCCTAAAAATTCCATAGCAGCTGAACCCGCTTCACCGCCAAGTCGCGTCCAGTCCAACCGAGCCTCCGCGTCGGCTACGCGACGCAGAAACTCTCACT
>CAVSRN010000020.1:0-21842 GCA_963730195.1 uncultured Alphaproteobacteria bacterium | reverse complement strand
CAGCCGCGGAAGTAGCGCTTGGCGCGGCGCTGCGCCTCGGCGGCCGCTTCCCGGGGTCGCCTGGCCGGCGCAGACGCCGGAACATTTCGAGCGCGACGAAGTCGGCCTTGACCGCGGCCGCGGCCTCGGTGGGCGGCCCCTTGTAGCTCTGCGGCAGCGCGTTGCGCATGACGTCGCGATAGGGCGCGCCTTCGGGTCCTCGGTCCAGATCGGCTTCTCGTCGTAGGCCTTGAGCGGATGGCACCAGTAGCCGATGCTGGCCTCCTGCCAGGCGGCGTACTGCTCCTCCTCCATCATGAAGCGCAGATACTCCCTCGCCGCGTTGGGATAGGGCGTGTACTTGAAGATCATCGCGTTGATCACCAGCGCGCCCTGGGTCGGGAAGCCGACCGGCCCGATCGGGAAGGAGGCGTGCTGGATGTCCTCGGCGAGCGCCTTGATCGCGGGGTCCTTGGAGGTCTTGCCGGCGTAGTAGATCGAGATGCCGTTGCCGGTCAGGCCGACCTCGCCGGCGAGGAACGCCTTGTTGTTGGACGGATCGAGCCAGGACAGCGTGCCGGGGATGAAGGTCTCGTAGAGCTCCTTGGCATACTTCAGCGCCTCGATGGTCTCCGGGTTGTCGATCATGACGGCTCCTCCTCGTCGATCATCGCGCGCCGAGCCCCACAGCACCCAGTCGGTCCAGCCGCCGTCGCCCACCGCGTGGCCGAGCGCGAAGCCGGCCGGCTGCCCGGCCGCCTGCAGCGCCTTGCAAGCTCGAGGAAGCCCGGGAAATCGCCCGGCACGCCGTCGAAGCCCGCCTCCTTCAGCCAGGACTCGCGATAGACCATGGTCGCGCCGCCGCCGCCGAACGGCAGCGCGATCCAGTCGTCGGTCGTGGCCTCTTGCCGTAGATCTCGGCGACCGGGAACCAGCCGCCATACTTCTTGCCGAGATAGTCGGCCAGATCGTCGAGGACGATCAGCTTGTCGGCGAACAGATGCGGGTCCTCCTGCCAGGCGAGCACGACGTCCGGGCCGGAGCCGACGTTGGCCGAGACCGCGGTCTTCGGCCGCAGATCCTCCCAGTTCTGGCTGTCGACCTTGACCTCGACGCCGGTCTTATCGGTGAACTTCTTGGTGTTGGCGAGGAACAGGTCCTCGTCGCCCTGGACGAACTTGGACGGCCGCAGCACGCGCAGCTTGGCACCCTTCTCGATCGGATATTCGGGCGGGGCCGGGTTGTCGACCGCGAGCTTGGCCCGGCCGGCCTGCCAGCGGCCGAGCATGGTGGTCCCGGCGAGCGCGGCACCCAGTCCCTGCAGCGTGCGTCGTCGGTTGAATCGAAACATCTTGCTGTCTCCCTGATGGCGGTGATTTGACCGAGCCGGTGATCGGATCGTCGTCGGTCGGGCTCAGAGCTCCTCGCTGGCCTCGATCTTGGCCTCGTCGAGCGCCGGGCACAACCCCGGGAACTCCGGCAGGCGGATCACGCCGTCCCGCGGCTCCAGCGGCTGCTCGAACCAGAACTGGTGCACGGCGTTCCACTTGACCAGGTATTCCTGATAGGGCGTGTGGATCGGCGACTGCAGCGCCGAGAAGGTGGCGTTGACCGGCGTCGAATGGCCGTGCGGGATGCAGATCAGGTCGTGGGTCGTGGTCAGCGCCGCGATCTTGAGGGTCTCCGACAGGCCGCCGCACCAGTAGGGGTCGGGCTGGTAGACGTCGAGCGCGTCCTGCTCGACGAAGGGCTTCATGCCCCAGCGGGTATAGTCGTGCTCGGCGCCGGCGAGCGGGATTTTCGATTTTTTCCTGAACCTCCGGTAGGTGCCGATCCGGTCGGGCATCGCCGTCTCCTCGAGCCAGTAGGGCCGGAACTCCTCGATCCGCGCCGCCAGCTCCAGCAGCTAGCGGTAATCGAAGCTCTGCCAGCAGTCGAGCATGATCTGGTCGTCGTCGCCCAGCGTCTCGCGCAGCGTCCGCACCAGCTCGACGTTCTTCTTGAGCCCCTCGGCGCCGCTCATCGGCCCGTGGCGGAAGAACCACTTCTGCGCCCGGAAGCCCTGCTCTTTGGCCTCAGCGCGCGCTCGCGTACCAGCCCCGGATCGAGCACTGCATAGCCCAGCATGCTCGCATAGGCCGGGATCTCGGTCCGGGTCGGTCCGCCCAGGACCCGCCAGACCGGCTGGCCGAGCCACTTGCCCTTCAAGTCCCAGAGCGCGCAGTCGACGACGCTGATCGCGAACATCGCCTCGCCCTGGCGGCCGTGCACCAGGAGGCGATGCATCACGTCCCAGAGATATTCGCTCGCGAGCGGGTCTTTGCCGACCAGAATCGGGCGCAGTTGCGTGGCGACGATATGGGCGCAGGGCTCGCGGAACGGCCCCGAGAGGCCGCTGACGCCATCATCGGTCTCGATGGTCAGGAAAAACGCCTCGATCTCGAGCCCGCGCTCGCCGATCTGGCGGCCGTACTCGCCGAGGTACTGCTCGGCGCGGAAGTCCGGATAAACGTCGATCGGCCGGACCAGCCGCTCCTCCCAGAACGGCCCCTCGGTCGGCATGGTGCCGCGGACTTTGCGCACCCGCACTCTGGTGATTTTCAACGCCGCCCTCTCGGTTTGCCTGGCCCCGGCGTCCGCACGCCAAACGTACGGTTGCCGCTACGGTAGCAGAAAAGCCGTCGAGGACAACAGAGCGGGCAGCCGTTTGGCGGAAACATGGACAGGCCGACCGGGCGAGCTTACATAGAGCGAAGGCGCCAGTGGCTCCAATCAGCGACCGCGCCCATGGGAGCTTGGTCAATATGAACCAGGAGTTTACTGTCACGGCAACCTGGGACGCCGAGGCGGCGGTCTGGGTTGCCGAAAGCGAAAATGTGCCCGGAACTCGTGACCGAAGCCGAGAACTTGGAGGCGCTGGTGAACAAACTACGGGCGTTGATTCCTGAACTTCTCGAGGCGAACGGCGTGGCCACTGATGACGAGTTTCCTTTCAGTCTGGTAGCGCGCGACCGCGCTCACCGCTATCCAGCTTAGTGGCCGACTATGCGCCGACAGTCAGGAAGCTCCTCAAGAGCGCCGGCTGCTGGGTTGAGCGCAAAGGCAAGGGCGATCACGAAATCTGGCATAGCCCTCTGACAGATCGTAGATTTCCAGTCGATCACAAGATCAGATCCCGGCATACGGCCAATGGCATTCTAAAGCAGGCCGGGCTGCCGAAGACCTTCTGAGCGATGCGCTATCGGCGCATTGACCGACCGGCAGCGCCGCGCGGTCAGGGCGCGATCTCGTAGTCCCGGGCGGTGGTGAGGGCGACCAGCCGGAGGTCGTGGCTGGCGAGGTTGGCCGCGGCGCCCTCGAGGCGATCGACGATGGTGACCACGGTTTCGACCTTTGCGCCCGCCTCGCGCGCGGCCTCGACCGCCCGCAGCACCGAGTTGCCGGTGGTGGTCACGTCCTCGAGCAGCAGCGCCCGCCGGCCGGCGATCGGACGCTCTCGGCCAGGCCCTCGACGATTTTCCGCGTGCCGTGCTCCTTGGCCGCCTTGCGGACGAAGAAGCCGGCGATCGGCCGGCCGCGGAGGAAGCTCAGCTGGGCGACGCAGGCGACGATCGGGACCGCACCCATCTCGAGCCCGCCGACCAGCTCGGCCCCGTCGCGCAGGGCCTCGGCCAGCACCAGCTCGGCGATCAGGGCCGCGCCCTCGGGGTCGAAGCAGGTGGGCTTCATGTTGAAGTAGAACGAGGAGGAGGCGCCCGAGACCAGCTTGATCTGGCCGCCGCGCAGCAGCGAGCATCTCGTGACCAGGCCGATCAGCCGATCGCGTGACGACCCACTCCGGTCCGGTCCGCTCGCTGCCACCGCCATGCGTCCTCCATCCGGCCTCGCCAGCCGGGGCGCATGATAGATGCGCCGGCTTGCCAAGACCACCTTGGATCTCGATGTTAGACGCCGGCAGAGCAGCTGCGCGCGTTGCGCGTGCATCGAGGCGGAGGCATGCAGACCACCTTCACGGCCGAGCAGCTGAGCGATCCGGAGGTCCGCTCGTCGGCGGGCATCCTGCGCCGCTGCGTGCACTGCGGCTTTTGCACCGCGACCTGCCCGACCTACGTCCTGCTCGGCGACGAGCTCGACAGCCCGCGCGGCCGCATCTACCTGATCAAGGACATGCTGGAGAACTCCAAGCCGGCGAGCGCCCAGGTCGTCAAGCACATCGACCGCTGCCTCTCCTGCCTTGCCTGCATGACCACCTGCCCGTCCGATGTCCACTACATGCATCTGGTCGACCACGCCCGGAAGCACATCGAGCAGACCTACCGCCGGCCCCTGCCCGAACGGCTCCTGCGCAGCCTGCTGGCGACCGTGCTGCCGCGGCCGTCGCTGTTCCGTTTTTCCCTATTTGGCGCCCGGCTTGGCCCGGCCGCTCGCGCGCTTCCTGCCGGGGCGGCTGCGGACCCTGTTCGAGCTGGCGCCGGCGCGATCTCCGGCCCCCTCGCCGGTCGACCGGCCACAGGTGTTTCCGGCCGAAGGGACCGAGGCGCGCGCGGGTCGCGCTGCTGAGCGGCTGCGCCCAGCAGGTCCTGGCGCCCGAGATCAACGAGACGACGATCCGGCTCCTGACCCGGCACGGCGTCGAGGTCGTGGTCGCACAAGGGTCCGGCTGCTGCGGCGCGCTCACCCACCACATGGGCAAGGAGCGGCCGGCACTGCGCGCTGCCAGGGCGAACATCGACGCCTGGTGGCGGGAGCTCGAGGGCCAGGGCCTGGATGCCGTGGTGATCAACGCCTCCGGCTGCGGAACCACGGTCAAGGACTACGGGTTCATGCTCCGGGAGGATGCCGCCTATGCCGAGAAGGCCGCCCGGATCAGCGCGATCACCAAGGACGTCACCGAGCTCATGGCCGAGATCGGGCTGAAGCCCCCGATCGAGGTTCCGGATCTCGTGGTCGCCTATCACTCGGCCTGCTCGATGCAGCATGGCCAGCAGATCCGCGTCCAGCCGAAGCAGCTCCTGAGCGACGCGGGCTTCGTGGTCAAGGACGTGCCCGAAGGCCATCTCTGCTGCGGCTCGGCCGGCACCTACAATCTCTTGCAGCCGGCGATCGCGACCCGGCTGCGCGCGCGCAAGGTCCAGAACATCGAGCGGCTCGAGCCGGACCTGATCGCGACCGGCAACATCGGCTGCATCACCCAGATCGCGGCCGGCACCGCGATCCCGATCGTGCATACCGCGGCCCTGCTCGACTGGGCGACCGGCGGGCCGGTGCCGAAGGGGCTCGAAGCCCTGGCGTCGGAGCGCCGTACGCCGATATCCGAAGCCGCGGATTGAGCCGACGCGGCGCGCCGCGTCAAGAGGGAGGGAAAACCGCCATGGCAGCGGAAGCCAAGCTCAACGGCGATATCGACCCGGCCGAGACCCGCGAATGGCTGGAATCGATCGATTCGGTGCTCGAATTCGAGGGCACCGAGCGCCTGCGCTTTTTGCTCGAGCAGGTGGTCGAGCGGGCGCACGAGGCCGGGACCGATCTGCCGTTCACGGCGAAAACCGCCTACGTCAACACGATCCCGCTCGCGCAGCAGGTCAAGGCGCCCGGCGACTACCACCTGGAATGGCGCAACCGCTGCTTCACGCGCTGGAACGCGCTCGCAACCGTCGTGCGCGCCAACAAACATACCAACGTCGGCGGCCACATCGCGAGCTTCGCCTCCTCGGCCACGCTCTACGATGTCGGCTTCAACCACTTCTGGCACGCGCCCTCGGAGGAGCACGGCGGCGACCTGGTCTACATCCAGGGCCACTGCGCGCCCGGCATCTACGCCCGCGCCTACCTCGAGGGCCGGATCACCGAATCCGAGCTCGACAACTTCCGCCAGGAGACCGGCGGCCAGGGCCTGTCCTCCTACCCCCACCCCTGGCTGATGCCGGATTTCTGGCAGTTCCCGACCGTCTCGATGGGCCTTGGGCCGATCATGGGCATCTACCAGGCCCGCTTCATGAAGTATCTGCACAACCGCGGCATCGTCGAGACCGAGGGGCGCAAGGTCTGGGTGTTCTGCGGCGACGGCGAGATGGACGAGCCCGAGAGCCTGGGTGCGATCTCGCTGGCGGCGCGCGAGCAGCTCGACAACCTGATCTTCGTGATCAACTGCAACCTGCAGCGGCTCGACGGGCCGGTGCGCGGCAACGGCAAGATCATCCAGGAGCTGGAGTCGGATTTCCGGGGTGCGGGCTGGAACGTGATCAAGGTGATCTGGGGCTCGCTTTGGGACCCCCTGTTCGAGCGCGACCAGAACGGCCTGCTGCGCCGGCGGATGATGGAGGCGGTCGACGGCGAGTATCAGGCGTTCAAGGCCAAGGGCGGCGCCTATACTCGCGAGAACTTCTTCGGCAAATACGAGGAGCTGAAGGCGCTGGTCGCGGACATGAGCGACGAGGAGGTCTGGAAGCTCAACCGCGGTGGCCACGACCAGCACAAGATCTACGCCGCCTATCACGCCGCGGTGCATCACCAGGGCCAGCCGACCGTGATCCTGGCCAAGACGGTCAAGGGCTACGGCATGGGCGAGGCTGGCGAGGGCCAGAACATCACCCACCAGCAGAAGAAGATGGGCGACGAGGCGGTGCGCGCGTTCCGCGACCGCTTCCAGATCCCGATCGGCGACAAGGAGCTGGCCAAGGCGCCCTACTACCGGCCGCCCGAGGACAGCGCCGAGATGCGCTACCTCAAGGAGCGGCGCAAAGCGCTCGGCGGCCCTCTGCCCCAGCGCCGGCACGACGCGCCGGCGCTCGAGATCCCGGAGCTCAAGGCGTTCGATGCGCTGCTCAAGGATTCCGGCGATCGCGAGATCTCGACCACGATGGCGTTCGTGCGCATCCTGAACGTGCTCTGCCGCAACAAGACGATCGGCAAGTTCGTGGTGCCGATCGTGCCCGACGAATCGCGCACCTTCGGCATGGAGGGCATGTTCCGCCAGCTCGGCATCTATTCCTCCAAGGGCCAGCTGTACAAGCCCGAGGACGCCGACCAGCTGATGTTCTACAAGGAGGACAAAAGCGGCCAGGTGCTCCAGGAGGGGATCACCGAGGCGGGCGGCATGTCGTCCTGGATCGCGGCGGCGAGCGCCTACAGCGCGCACGGCGTGCCGATGATCCCGTTCTTCATCTTCTATTCGATGTTCGGCTTCCAGCGGGTCGGCGACCTCTGCTGGGCGGCGGGCGACAGCCGCGCGCGCGGCTTCCTGATCGGCGGCACCGCCGGGCGCACGACGCTGAACGGCGAGGGCCTGCAGCACGAGGACGGCCACAGCCACGTGCTGGCCGTCGACCGTGCCGAACTGTATCAGCTACGATCCGACCTTCGCCTACGAGATGGCGGTGATCATCCACCACGGGCTCGAGCGCATGTTCGTCCGGCGCGACGACGTCTATTTCTACATCACCGCAATGAATGAGAACTACCATCACCCGGCGATGCCCGAGGGCGCCGAGGACGGCATCGTCAAAGGGCTGTACCGGCTGCGGTCGACCGGTAAAGCGCGCGAGAAGAAAAAGCGCGTGCAGCTGTTGGGCTCGGGCACGATTCTGCTCGAGGTGCTCGCGGCCGCGGAGCTGCTGGAGCAGGATTTTGGCGTCAGTGCCGATGTCTGGAGCGCCACGAGCTTCACCCAGCTGGCCCGGGACGGGCATGAGGTGGCGCGCTGGAACCTCCTCCATCCGACCGAGCCGGCGCGCAAGGCCTATGTCAGCGAATGCCTCGAAGGTCAGGGCGGGCCGGCGATCGCGGCGACCGACTACATCCGGCTGTACGCCGATCAGATCCGGGCCTTCGTGCCGCAGCGTTACGTCGTGCTCGGCACCGACGGTTTCGGCCGCAGCGACACCCGCGAGCGGCTCAGGCGGCACTTCGAGGTCGACCGCCATCACGTGGCACTCGCGGCGCTGAAGGCGCTGGCCGACGACGGCGCGATCAAGCCCGGCGTGGTCGCGGACGCGATCACGAAGTATCGGATCGACCCCGACAAGCCCTATCCGCTCTATCTCTGATCGGTGACCGCGATGGCTCTGGACCAAGTCCCGGCCGTGCCGCTGCCCGCGGGCGTGGTGCTGATGGACGGCGGCATGGGGCAGGAGCTGCGGCGCCGCGGCCTGACCGGGGGGCCGCAGGGCTTATGGTCGGCCAATGCGCTCCTCGAGGCGCCGGAGATCGTGCTCGAGGTGCATCGCGACTACATCTATGCGGGCGCCCGGATCATCACCACCAACACCTACTCGACCAAACGGCCGCGGCTCGATGACGCCGGCATCGGCGACCGGTTCGAGGCGCTCAACCGGCTGGCGGGCGAGCTCGCCTGTCGGGCCCGCGACGAGCTTGACCGGGAGGTGCTGATCGCGGGCTCGCTCGCCCCGCTCTACGGCAGCTACCGGCCGGACCTGGTGCGGCCGTTCGCGGAGATGGAGCCGCTCTATCGCGAGCAGGCGGAGCTTCTCGCCCCCTACGTCGACCTGTTCTTGTGCGAGACCATGTCCTGCGCGGCCGAAGCACGCGCGGCTGCCTGCGGTGCCGCCTCGACCGGCCGGCCGGTCTGGGTCGCCTGGACGCTCGACGATCGGGGCCTGGGCCATCTGCGCAGCGGCGAGAGCGTGAGCGAAGCCGCGGCCGCGCTCGAAGGCGTGCCGGTCAGCGGCCTGCTCGCCAACTGCTGCGCGCCGGAGAGCATCACGGCAGCGATGCCGGAGCTCGCAGCCCTCGGGCCCTGGCCCTGCGGCGGCTATGCCAACGGCTTTGCCATGGTGCCGGCAGGCTGGGGATCGGCCGATGGGATCGCGGCGCTGGGCGTGCGCCAGGATCTGGGTCCCGATGCCTACCTGGAGCACGTAAGGGCCTGGATCGCCGCCGGCGCCCGCCTGATCGGCGGCTGCTGCGAGATCGGACCCGAGCACATCTCGCGCCTGCGCGAGGCATTGAGCTGAGGTCCGGCGACAACAACAGGGGAAAAAACGCCATGGCTCGGGTGCAGGAGGTCAAGGTTCCGGACATCGGCGACTTCAAGGACGTCGAGATCGTCGAGGTGATCGCCAAGGCGGGCGACGAGGTCCAGGAGGAGGACCCGTTGATCACGCTCGAATCCGACAAGGCGAGCATGGAGGTGCCGGCACCGTTCGCCGGCAAGGTCGCCGAGATCAAGGTCAAGGCCGGCGACCGGGTGTCCGAGGGCGATTTGATCCTGCTGATGGAGGCGGGCGAGGTGGCCTCGCCGGTCCAGCCGCCCTCGCCCGAGGGCGTGCAGGAATCCGATGCCGAGCCGCTCGAGGCGCCCGAAGAGGGGGCGGCACCGCCCCCCGCCGCGCCCCCCAAGGCCGATGGTGAGGCTCGAGACTTCACCGGCGTCCATGCCAGCCCGAGCGTCCGTCGGCTCGCGCGCGAGCTCGAGGTCGACCTCGCCGGGATCAAGGGCAGCGGCGAGAAGGGCCGGATCACCAAGGACGACGTCAAGGCGCATCTCAAGGGTGGTGCGGCGACAGCGCCGGCGGCGGGCGCGGGCGTCCCCGAGATCCCGCCGGTCGATTTCTCGAAGTTCGGCGAGACCGAGACCGTGCCGCTGTCACGGATCAAGAAGATTTCGGGGCCGCATCTGCACCGCGCCTGGCTGAACGTGCCCCAGGTGACCCAGGCCGACGAGGCCGACATCACCGGGCTCGAGGCCTACCGCAAGGAGCTCGACGCGGCCGCCCGGGAGCAGGGCTACCGGGTGACCCTGCTCGCCTTCCTGATCAAGGCCGCGGTTTCCGCGCTGCGGAAATATCCGGACGTCAACGCCTCGCTGGCACCGGACAAGGAGAACCTGATCCTCAAGAGATATGTGCACATCGGGATCGCGGTCGATACGCCGGGCGGGCTCGTGGTGCCGGTGCTCCGCGACGTCGATAAGAAGGGCGTCGACCAGCTCTCGCGCGAGCTCGGCGAACTCTCAAAAAAGGCGCGCGACGGCAAGCTCGCCTCGGCCGACTTGCAGGGGTCGTCGTTCACGATCTCGAGCCTGGGCGGCATCGGCGGCACCGGCTTCACCCCGCTCGTCAACGCGCCCGAGGTCGCGATTTTGGGCGTGGTCCGGGCCAAGATGGCGCCGGTCTGGGACGGCAGCACGTTCGTGCCGCGGCTGATGCTGCCGGTCGCCCTCTCCTATGATCACCGGGTGGTCGACGGCGCGCTCGCCGCCCGCTTCACCCGCCACCTCTGCCATGTGCTCGAGGACGTGCGCCGGCTGGTGCTCTGAGCGGGGAGGAAGACGATGGCGACCACCGAGGTCAAGGTCCCGGACATCGGCGACTTCAAGGACGTCGAGGTGATCGAGGTCCACGTCAAGGCGGGCGACCGCCTGGCGGCCGAGGACCCGATGATCACGCTCGAATCCGACAAGGCGAGCATGGAGGTGCCGGCGCCCGCCGCCGGCGAGGTCAAGAAGGTCAAGGTCAAAGCGGGCGACCGGGTGTCCGAGGGCGATCTGATCCTGCTGCTCGAGACGAAGGCGGCGGAGGGGGCGAAGCCCGAGCCACCTAAGGACAAGGAGGAGCCCGCCGCGCCCAAGGCTGAGGAGCCGAAGCGGGCGGCAGCGCCGGCCAAGGCGGAACCCGGTCAAGGCGACATCCAGGCCGAGCTCGTGGTGCTGGGCTCGGGGCCGGGTGGCTACACCGCGGCGTTCCGGGCGGCGGATCTCGGCCTCAAGGTCGTGCTGGTCGAGCGTTATCCGACCCTTGGCGGGGTCTGCCTGAACGTCGGCTGTATTCCTTCGAAGGCGCTGCTGCACGCGGCCAAGGTGATCGCGGAAGCGCGCGAGATGGCGGCGCACGGCCTCGAGTTCGGAAAACCCGAGATCGACCTCGACCAGCTTGCCGACTGGAAGGACGGCGTGGTCGGGCGCCTGACCGGCGGCCTTGCGGGGCTTGCCAAGCAGCGCAAGGTCCAGGTCGTGCAGGGCGTCGGCAAATTCACCTCGCAGAGCCAGCTCGAGGTCGTGACCGAGAGTGGCAAAAAGACGATCGGCTTCACCCAGGCGATCATCGCGGCCGGCTCACAGCCGATTTTTCTCCCCTTCATTCCACGGGACGACCCGCGGGTGATGGACTCGACCGGCGCGCTCGAGCTCGAGGACATCCCGGGGCGCCTGCTGGTGCTGGGCGGCGGCATCATCGGCCTCGAGATGGCGACCGTCTACCACGAGCTCGGCTCGAAGATCACCGTGGTCGAGCTCATGGACCAGCTGATCCCGGGCGCCGATCCGGACATCATCCGGCCGCTGCAGAAACGCATCGAAGGCCTCTACGAGAACATCTTCCTCAGCACCAAGGTCACCGACGTCAAGGCTGGCAAGCAGGGGCTCGAGGTCAGCTTCGAGGGGCCGAAGGCGCCGAAATCAGATGTCTTCGACAAGGTGCTGGTCGCGGTCGGCAGGCGGCCGAACGGCAAGGCGATCGGGGCCGAAGCCGCGGGCGTCACGGTCGACGAGCGGGGCTTCATCCCGGTCGACCGCCAGCAGCGCACCAACGTTGCCCACATTTTCGCGATCGGCGACGTGGTCGGCCAGCCGATGCTCGCCCACAAGGCGACCCACGAGGCCAAGGTCGCGGCCGAGGTCGCCGCCGGTCACAAGGTGAGCTTCGATGCCAAATGCATCCCCTCGGTCGCCTACACCGACCCCGAGGTCGCCTGGGCCGGCCTGACCGAGACCGAGGCCAAGGCCAACGGGCGTCAAGTACGGAAAAGGCAGCTTCCCCTGGGCGGCGTCCGGCCGCGCGCTCGGCATCGCGCGGCCCGAGGGCACTGACCAAGCTCCTGTTCGACGAGGCGAGCGGCCGGCTGCTCGGGTGCCGGCATCGTCGGCGCCAACGCGGGCGACCTGATCGCCGAAGCAGCCCTCGCGATCGAGATGGGCGCCGACGCCGAGGACATCGGCCTCACGATCCACCCGCACCCGACGCTCTCGGAGACGATCGCCTTCTCGGCCGAAGCCTTCGCCGGCACGCTCACCGACCTCTACCTGCCCAAGCGACGCTAGGCAGGGCCGCCCGGGATCGCCGAGCTGATTGGAAAAGGTTCCTGACACCATACCCTTTCTGACACCATTCCTTGTGCGCCAACCCGCAATCGGTAGGGGACTATGGAGGTCAACGCAGCATCGTGGAGCAGGTTTAAACCGCACGGGCTTATGGTTGCTCGAGACCTGCTCGGCTTTGTGCACCGTTTCGAATTCGAAGAACGTCGTGTTGAGGTGCGCCTTCCCCAGGAGCAACATGCTACTTCGGAAGCGGAACACGACACCGTTGTTCGTTGCTTTATGTGGAAAAAGATTGCTGGTGAGGAGGTGCCTTTTGGTTTCGATATTTCTGCAGTCGATGTCGTCGTCGACATCGATCACGCCGTTTCAATACAGAAAGAAATGATCGGCCACGTGGACCTTGGAATTCCAACAAAAAGCCAGGCTGACATACTCGACAAACTTACGTCGGAATGCGATACCGTCGCTCGTAAGGCGTTCGATTATTGGATACGCGTCGTTCGATGGACAGTTAGGTCATTGATAGTTGGGCGACCCATTGTTGTTGGCTACGAAAGCGGATGGAGCACATATCTAATTGAAAAAAGCAGCCGTCAGCGCTTCTGGGCCGCGGCACATACTCTAAAGGGATACTGGCCAGAACCGTTGTCAGTGGAACAGTGGAACACCATTCAAGAACGGCTAAATGAGAGCCGTCGCCCCCCGATATGGTTTGAATTTCTTTTTGATGCCTACCATAAGGCCGATATGGGCGATCAAAGTGGATGCATATTAAGCCTTGCCATTGCATTAGAAAATATGTTACGACATGTACTGCTTAAGCAGATTCCACACAACGAGTTGCTTGACCCGCGTTTGATCGAAACAATTAGCGAAATCAATGTTCGCGCAGTTATAAAGAACATAACAAAATGCCAATTTTGGACGGATGAATGGAAGCAGAACTGTAAGCTGGCCGACATCAACAAGATATTGGATCTTCGGAACAAGGTAGCGCATCTCGGGCACTTCGAGCTTGTCGGGAAGGCAGACCTGGATCGCTTCCTCAAGACTGCGAGAGTGTTTCTCGAGTTTGCCGACGCTGCGGTGTAAGATGAAAGCGTGAGTGTGGCGCGCTATGTTGGCGGTGGGGAAAAGGTGTCAGGAACCTTTTCAAGCGAGCGCCCATGGGGGAATCACGGGGACACAATACTCATCTGCCTGGGGGGGCGGTTTGGTGTCGGGCATGGCGGCGCCGTCGTCGACGTCGAGCACGGCGCCGCAGATATGGCTCGCTGCGGCCGGCCGGCGGAAGGTGGTCGACCTCGAGGAAATGATCCGGCTCGTGGCTCGACGATCGGGTCGGGGTGTGATTGCCTGGATCGATGAGCAAGACTGGGCGCTTGGACGCGGTGCAGCTTGGGGGAGGCGCGCAGGTGAACGTCAGAGGCCGGGGCGCGATCGACTGCGACGTCCATGCCAACGTGCCGGAGATCGGGGCGCTGGTCCCCCATCTCGACGACTACTGGCAGGACATGGTCGAGGTGCGCGGCATCGAGGGGTTCGAGAGCCGGAGCTATCCGCCGCTGGCGCCGCTCAGCTGCCGCCCGGACTGGCGCACCGCCGCGGGCCGCCCGGCCGAGGACCTGGCGACGCTGCGCGCCCAGGTCCTGGACCGCTGGCAGACCCGGATCGCGATCCTGAACTGCCTCTACGGCGTCCAGCTGATCATGGACGAGCACATGGCGGCCGTCTTCGCCGGCGCGGTCAACGACTGGCTGGTGCGGGAATGGCTGGACCCCGAGCCGCGGCTACGGGCCTCGATCGTGGTCACGCCCCAGAACCCGGCCCGCGCCGTCGCGGAGATCGAGCGCCGGGCGGCCGACCCGCGCTTCGTCCAGGTGCTGCTGCCCGCGACCGGCGAGATGCCGCTCGGGCGCAGCACCTACTGGCCGATCTACGAGGCTGCGAGCGCCACGACCTGCCGGTCGGCATCCATGCCGGCAGCAGCTATCGCCACCCGGTCACCTCGGTCGGCTGGCCGTCCTACCACGTCGAGGACTACGTCGCGCAGACCCAGGGCTTTCAGGCCCAGCTCGCGAGCCTGATCGCCCAAGGCGTGTTCGCAAAATACCAAAAACTCAAGGTCGTGCTGCTGGAATCCGGGGTCACCTGGCTGCCCGGGTTCCTCTGGCGGTTCTCGAAGTTCTGGCGAGGCCTTCGCAGTCGAGGTCCCCTGGGTCGACCGCTCGCCCGCCGAGATCGTGCGCGACCACGTGCGCCTCACGATCCAGCCGCTCGACGGCCCGCCGGACACGCACGACCTGGAGCGCGTCTTCGAGCACATCGGCTCGGACGACATCCTGCTGTACGCGTCCGATTTTCCGCACTGGCACTTCGAGGGCGACGAGACCATACCAGAAGGAGTGCCGGCCGCCCTGCTCGACCAGATCCTGGTCGGCAACCCGCTCGCCACCTATCCCCGTCTGGGAGGTCTTCGATGAGTCTGGGAGGTCTTCGATGAGCACGGTTCTCGAACGTCCTGCGATCAGGCCCGCCCCGGTCCGGGCGAGCCGCACGGGGATCGTCGACTGCGACGTCCACCCGACCGTCAAGGCGCTCTCCGACCTTCGGCCCTATCTCTCGGACCGCTGGTGGCGCCATCTCGAGACCTATGGGCTGCGGCCACGGCACGGCTTTGCTCAGATGGACCCCTATCCCAAGGCAGCGCCCCGGGCCTGTCGCCGCGATGCCTGGGTCCCGGGCGGCGCCCGGCCGGGCAGCGATCTCGCCTTCATGCGCGAGCACTACCTCGACGCCTACGGCATCGAGACCGCGATCCTGAGCCCGCTCGCGATCACCGGCCAGGGCGATCAGAACCTCGGCCTCAGCGCCGCCATGGCGCGGGCCGTCAACGACTGGCAGCTGGACGCCTGGACCCGCCAGGACGATCGCTTCAAGGCCTCGATCGTGGTGCCCTACGACGACGGCGCCATGGCGCGCGACGAGATCGACCGCTGCGCCGGCGAGCCGCACTTCAAGCAGATCCTGGTCCTGAGTTCGGACCAGCGAGCCGCTCGGCAAGCGCCGCTACTGGCCGATCTTCGAGGCCGCCTGCCGCTACGATCTGCCGGTCGGCGTCCATGTCTTCGGCTACAGCGGCTATCCGGTCTCGGCCGCCGGCTGGCCGTCCTTCTACATCGAGGAGATGACCGGCCACTCGACCACCTGTCAGACGCTGGTGGCGAGCCTGGTCCTCGAGGGCGTGTTCGAGGAGTTCCCGAAGCTCAGGGTGGTCCTGATCGAGGGCGGCTTCGGCTGGCTGCCGGCGCTCGCCTGGCGGCTCGACAAGCAGGTCATGCGCGCCCTTGACGAGGTCCCGCATCTGACCCGCAGGCCGTCCGACTACATCCGCGACCACGTCTGGATCACGACCCAGCCGATGGAGGAGCCGGCCGATCGCCGGCACGTCCTGGACGCCATGGGCTGGATCGGCTTCGACCGGCTGCTGTACGCGACCGACTACCCGCATTGGGACTTCGACGATCCGGCCTCGGCCCTGCCGCGCGGGCTCGATCCCGAACGGCTCGAGATGATCCGCCGCGGCAACGCCCGAAAGCTCTACCGGCTCGACTGATGGAGCGGCACGTGGTCGCCAAGGTCGCGGAGATTCCGCCCGGCAGCCGGCGCCTGGTGACGATCCGCGGCCAGGGCGTGGTGGTCTTCAACGTCGGCGGCGAGTTTTTCGCGCTCCTCGACCGCTGTCCGCATCAGGGCGGCAGCCTCAGCCGGGGCAAGCTCACCGGGCTGGTCGAGGCGAGCGAGCCCGGCCGGGTCCGCTACAGCCGCCGCGGCGAGATCATCCGCTGCCCCTGGCACGGCTGGGAGTACGACCTGCGCACCGGCCGGTCCTGGTGCGATCCGGCGCGCCTGCGGGTCAAGAACTACCCGGCCACGACCATGCCCGGGACCGAGCTGGTCCAGGGCCCCTACACCGCCCAGACCTTCGAGGTCGCGGTCGAGGACGACTACGTGGTCGTCGAGGTCTGAGGCCGCGCAGCTGACCTGCGAGGCGGCCCCCCGGCTGCCTCGGCCGTGTACACGGCACCGGCGGCTGCGATAGTACTGATCCCTAACCCCCGATCGGGCCGCGGAAGGCAGGCCCGGGGCGCTTGCGGGTCGAGGCATGACGGCATTCATCCTGAAGCGGATCTTCGCGACGTTCGTCGTGATGGCGGTGGTCGCGGTGTTCGTCTTCGGCATGCTGCACCTGGCGCCGGGCGATCCGGCCGCGATCATCGCGGGCGACCTCGCGACCAACGAGGACATCGCGCGGATTCGCGAGAAGCTTGGCCTCAACGAGCCGCTGCCCCAGCAGTTCTGGCACTGGATCTCGAGCATAGCGGTCGGCGATCTCGGGCGCTCGATCTTCTCCGATCTGCCGGTCGCCGGCTTGATCTCGCAGCGGATCGAGCCGACCCTGGCGCTGACGACCACGACCATGATCTTCTCGATCGTGGTCGCGGTGCCGCTCGGCATCCTCGCGGCCTGGCGGGCGGGCTCGCTGCTCGACCGGCTGGTCATGGGCTTCGCGGTCCTCGGCTTCTCGATGCCGGTGTTCGTGTTCGCCTACATCCTGATCTGGGTGTTCGCGGCCAAGCTGCAGCTGCTGCCGGTCATGGGCTACGTCTCGATCTTCGACGACCCGGCCGGCTTCTTTCGCTCGATCCTGATGCCGACCCTGGCGCTGGGGGTCACCTACATCGCCCTGATCGCGCGCATCACGCGGGCGAGCATGCTCGAGGCGATCAACCAGGACTACATCCGGACCGCGCACGCCAAGGGCGCCTCGATCGTCGCGATCCTGTTCCGGCACGCGCTCCGCAACGCCTCGGTGCCGATCGTCACCACCATCGGCATCGGCATAGCACTCCTGATCGGCGGCGTCGTGGTCACCGAGAGCGTGTTCGCGATCCCCGGGCTCGGCCGGCTCACGGTCGATGCCATCCTGCGCCGCGACTATCCGGTGATCCAGGGCGTGATCCTGATCTTCTCGGGCGTCTACGTGCTGATCAACCTGATCATCGACCTCACCTACACGTTTCTCGATCCGCGGATCCGCTACTGATGGCACGGGCCGCCGCCACGATCGCGCTGAAGCCGGGCCTGGGCGAGCGGACCCGCGCCCGCCTGCGCTGGCTCAGGCGACATCCGACCATCCTCGCCGGGCTCCTGTTGCTGGGTCTGATGCTGCTGATCGCGATCGCGAGCCCGCTGTTCGCGACCCACGACCCGATCCGGCTCGATCCCACGGGGCGCCTCAAGCCGCCGTCATGGGAGCACTGGTTCGGCACCGACCAGCTCGGGCGCGACGTCTACAGCCGGGTGATCTACGGCAGCCGGATCTCGCTCCTGGTCGGCTTCAGCGTCGCCGCGCTCAGCACCGTCCTGGGCCTGGCGATCGGGCTGGTCACCGGCTTCGTCCGCCGCCTCGATGCGGTCGTCATGCGGATCATGGACGGCCTGATGGCGATCCCGGCGATCCTGCTCGCGATCGCGCTGATCTCGCTCAGCCGCTCGAGCGTCGAGAACGTAATCATCGCGATCACGATCCCCGAGGTCCCGCGCATGGTCCGCCTGGTGCGCAGCGTCGTGCTCACGCTGCGCGAGCAGCTGTTCGTCGATGCCGCGGTCTCGCTCGGCGCCAGGCTGCCCCGGATCCTCGTCTGCCACATCCTGCCCAACACCGTGGCGCCCCTGATCGTGCAGGCGACCTACGTCTGCGCCGCGGCGATCATCATCGAGGCGATCTTGGGCTTTCTCGGCGCCGGCACCCCGCCCGACATCCCGAGCTGGGGCAACATCATGGCCGAGGGCCGCACCTACGTCATGGTCGCGATCTGGATTCTGCTGTTTCCCGGGATCTTCCTGACCCTGGTCGTGCTGGGGGTGAACCTGCTCGGCGACGGCCTGCGCGATACCCTCGATCCGCGGCTGCGGCGCAGCACGGGGAGCCTCTGAGGCCGATGGCGGCACCGGCTCCGGGAACGGTCGAGCTCGCGCCGGACCGGCTGATCGAGGTCCGGGGCCTGCGCGTCCACTTCCCGGTCGAGGACGGCGCGGTCAGGGCGGTCGATGGCGTGTCCTGGCACATCGGCCGCGGCGAGACCGTGGCCCTGGTCGGCGAGAGCGGCTCGGGCAAGTCGGTCTCGGCGATGGCACTTTTGCGCCTCACCGACATGGCCGGCGGCGAGATCGTCGCCGGCGAGATCTGGTTCCGGCGCCGCAGCGGCGCCTGCATCGACATCGTCCGCCAGCCGCCGCGCGCGCTCCGCGACCTGCGCGGCAACGACATCTCGATGATCTTCCAGGAGCCGATGACCTCGCTCAACCCGGTCTCCCGGATCGGCGACCAGATCGCCGAGGCGATCATTCTCCATCAGGACATGAACAAGCGGGCAGCCCGCCGCCAGGCGCTCGAGATGCTCAAGCTCGTGCGCCTGCCCGAGCCCGAGCGCCAGCTCGACCAGTACCCCCACCAGCTCTCGGGCGGCATGCGCCAGCGGGCGATGATCGCGATGGCGCTCTCCTGCCGGCCGGCGCTGCTGATCGCGGACGAGCCCACGACCGCCCTCGACGTCACCATCCAGGCCCAGATCCTCGACCTGATCAAGCTGCTCCAGCAGGAGATCGGGATGTCGGTCCTGTTCATCACCCACGACATGGGCGTGGTCGCCGAGGTCGCCGACCGGGTCGTGGTCATGCTCGCCGGCCGCACCGTCGAGGACGGCCCGGTCGAGGACATTTTCTCGAACCCGCAGCACCCCTACACCCGGGCGCTGCTCGACGCCGTCCCGCGCCTCGGCAGCATGAAGGGCCAAAGCCGGCCGGTGAAGTTCCCGAACGTCGACGTCGCCCGGACCGAGGGCCAGGCGGTGGCCAGCAGCGCTGGCGGGCCATCGGTCGAAGTGCCCGACACGGTGCGGGCAGACCAGCCGCCGATCCTCGCCGTCCGGGGCCTCACCACCCGCTTCGAGCTCGGCGGCGGGCTGTTCGGCCGCCCGCGCGCCAAAATCCACGCGGTCGAGAACGTCTCGTTCGAGCTCAGGGCCGGCGAGACCCTGGCCCTGGTCGGCGAGAGCGGCTGCGGCAAGTCGACCACCGGCCGCAGCATCCTCAAGCTGGTCGAGCCGACCCGGGGCTCCATCCGGTTCAAAGGCGAAGAGATCAGCCACCGCGCGCGCGACAGCATGGGCGCGTTGCGCCGCCACATGCAGATGATCTTCCAGGACCCGTTTGCCTCGCTCAACCCGCGCATGACCGCAGGCTGGCTGATCGGCGAGCCCCTTCGGATCCACCGGCTGGCCTCCGGCAGCGAAGCCAAGGACCGGGTGGCCGAGCTTTTCCGCCACGTCGGCCTCGAGCCCGAGCATGCCGCGCGCTACCCGCACGAGTTCTCGGGCGGCCAGCGCCAGCGCGTCTGCATCGCCCGCGCGCTCGCCCTCAACCCGGACCTGATCATCGCCGACGAGGCGGTCTCGGCGCTCGACGTCTCGATCCAGGCCTCGGTCATCAACCTGATGATGGACCTCCAGGTCGAGTTCGGTCTGTCCTACCTTTTCATCTCCCACGACCTCGCCGTGGTCGAGCGGATCGCGCATCGGGTCGCCGTCATGTACCTCGGCGAAATCGTCGAACTCGGCCCCCGCCAGGCGGTCTTCGAGGACCCCCGTCACCCCTACACCAAGAAGCTTTTGGCCGCGGTCCCGATCGCCGACCCGACCAAACGCCGCACGGAGCTCCGCCTCGCGACCGACGAGATCCCGACCCCGCTCCACGCGCTCGGCTACGAGCCAGAGCCCAAGCCGCTCGAGGAGGCGAGCCCGGGCCATTTCGTTCTGGCCTGGTGAAGATTGGAATGAAGGGGGTTGTACGGCAACAACCTGCATCAGCCCGAGATCCGTCCGCCCCTGAGATGGATCAGTGACGATCGCGATCTGGGCGTCTATCCTGTGTTCGCATCCCGGCGATACCCACGGAGGCGCACCCATGGCAAAGATGATGAAGGCAGCGGTGGTCCGCGAGTTTGGCAAGCCGCTGGTGGTTGGCGATGCTCCGGTGCCTGAGCCCGGACCGGGTCAGATCCAGGTGAAGATCGAGGCGTGCGGCGTCTGTCACACCGATCTGCACGCCGCCGAGGGCGACTGGCCGGTCAAGCCCAGCCCGCCTTTCATTCCCGGTCACGAAGGCGTCGGCCATGTTTCTGGCGTCGGTCGCGACGTCCGCCACGTCAAGGAGGGTGACCGCGTCGGCGTTCCCTGGCTTTACAGCGCTTGTGGTCATTGTGAACACTGCCTCGGCGGCTGGGAGACCCTCTGCGAGGCGCAGCAGAACGCCGGCTATTCGGTCAACGGCGGCTTCGCCGATTATGTCGTGGCCGATCCGAACTACGTCGGCCATCTGCCTGGCAATATCGGCTTCATTGAACTGGCGCCCGTCATCTGCGCCGGCGTGACCGTCTACAAGGGCCTGAAGGTCACCGACACCAAGCCCGGCGACTGGGTGGTCATTTCCGGCATCGGCGGCCTGGGGCATATGGCTGTGCAATATGCCCGGGCGATGGGCCTCAATGTGGCCGCCGTCGATGTCGCCGACGACAAGCTGGCCCTTGCCCGACGGCTCGGCGCCAGCGTCACGGTCAACGCCATGACCACCGATCCGGCCACCTTCCTGAAGAAGGAGATCGGCGGCGCGCATGGCGTGCTGGTGACCGCCGTCTCGCCCAAGGCCTTCGAGCAGGCGCTCGGCATGGTCCGCCGCGGCGGCACGGTGTCGCTGAACGGCCTGCCGCCCGGATCGTTCCCGCTGCCGATCTTCGACATGGTGCTGAACGGCATCACCGTGCGCGGTTCGATCGTCGGCACCCGGCTCGATCTTCAGGAGGCGGTGCAATTTGCTGGCGACGGCAAGGTGCATGCGACCACCGAGACGGCGAAGCTCGACGACATCAACGATGTTTTCGCCCGCATGCATGCCGGCAAGATCGAAGGACGCATCGTCCTCGACATGAGCGCGTGACGGGCTCGTGCCGGCGGCAGACCGGTTCCTGCCGGAACTGCCCTCCAGAGAGGATGATGCTTTATCGGCGGTGACATGAGCCCGATGGGGCCAAAGGTGTAAGCTGGTTGTGGTGCGCGCCGTGGCTGGCTGGCGGTCGCGATCGCCGACCCGACCAGGCGCCGCCAGGAGCTCCGCCTCGCGACCGACGAGATCCCGACCCCGCTCCACCCGCTCGGCTACGAGCCAGAGCCCAAGCCGCTCGAGGAGGTGAACCCCGGCCACTTCGTCCTGGCAGATTGACGCTCACGTTGTCCGCGCGCCGCCTGAGGCGTAAGCTCAGCCCATGCGCAAGGTTCTGGATCGCGACCTGTATGAGGACGACTTTTTCGCCTGGACCCAGACGCAGGCGAGGCAGATCCGGCGGTTTGCCCGCACGCGCCCGAACCTGCCGCTCGACCTCGCGCACCTTGCCGAGGAGATCGCCGACTTGGGCAAGGAGCAACGCAATGCGCTGCGCAGCTGGACCGTGCGCATTCTCGAGCACCTGCTCCTGCTCGAGCACTCGCCGGCCGAAGCCCCGCGCCGCGGCTGGATCGACGAGATTCTCGACTGCCGCCGCGAGATCGACCTGCGCCTGAGCGCCACCCTGAAGCGCGACCTCACCCGCCAGCTGCCCGCGCCTCTACGACTACGCCCGCCGCCACCTGCGCAGCCGGCTGGAGCCCTACGGCGAAGCCGAGGTCGCCGCCGCCCGAGCGCTGCCGCTATA
>CAVSRN010000019.1:0-21461 GCA_963730195.1 uncultured Alphaproteobacteria bacterium | reverse complement strand
CTCGAGCAGAAGATCGAGGGTGCCCTTGCTGACGCTGACGCTCCGCAGCTCCTCGAGTTCGGCGCGGGTGATCGGCTGATGGTAGGCGATGATCGCCAGCGTCTCGAGGGCGGCCCGCGACAGGCGCCGGCTCTGCACCTGCTCGCGCTCGAGATAGGGCGCGAGGTCGGGCGCGGTCCGGAGCGCGAAGCGGCCGCCGCGGTTCTCCACGCGTACGCCGCGGGGGGCGTAGTCCTGGACCAGCTCGTCGAGCAGCTCGCCGGCGTGCAGGCCGCCCGGCAGATGCGCCTGGATGGTCGCGGCATCGAGCGGCGCCTCGGCCGCGAACAGCAGCGCCTCGACGATCCGTTTGCCCAGATCCCGGCTCATGGTCGGCGCTCAGCGCCGGCGGCGCAGGAAGATCGGCCCGAACGGGCTCGCCTGGCTGAGCTCGATCACGCCGTCGCGGGCGAGTTCGAGGCTGGCGGCGAGATGGGCCGCGAGCGCCGAGCGGCGCAGGTGCTCGTCGATCAGGTCCGGGGGCAGATAGGCGAGCAGGTTACGCCAGTCGGGGCCGCCGAGCGCCCGGGTCAGGCGCTTGAGCGCGTCCTCGACCCGGAACACCGCCGGCGCCTTCAGGGTCAGCCGCTGCTCGCGGGTGCGCAGGCGCTGGTCGACGTAGGCCTGGAGCAGCTCGTGCAGCGCCAGGCGAAAGCGGCTCTTGCGCCGCACCCGCAGACCGCTCGGATGGCCGGGGCCGAAGCGCAGGACGCCGAGCCGCGGGCGGCCGAGCAGCTCCTCGGCGGCGCGCCGGATCGCGTCCAGCCGCTGCAGCCGCCAGGCCAGCGCCTCGGCGAGCTCGGCAGCGCTCGGCTCGGCATCGGCCGGCGGCTGGGGCAGGAGCAGGCGCGACTTGAGGTAGGTGAGCCAGGCCGCGGTCACCAGATAGTCGGCGGCGATCTCGAGCTTCAGGTCGCGCGCCTCTTGCACATAGGCGAGGTACTGGTCCGCGAGCGCCAGGATCGAGATCCTGGCGAGGTCGACCTTCTGCTCGCGGGCGAGCGCCAGCAGCAGATCGATCGGCCCCTCGAAGCCCTCGAGGTCGACCACGAAGTCGGCGCCCGGCGGGGCCGGCGGGGGCGCGGTCGGCTCGGGCTGCGCGCTCATCCGCAGGGCCGGCGCTCAGGACAGGCCGGCGAGCATCAGGATCAGATTGTAGAGCGCCTCGACCGGCGGCCCGAGCACGCTCATCAGCGGATTGAACGGCATGCCCATAGCCTGGACCGCCATCGGCAGCAGGAACAGCAGGCCGATCAGGATCACGAGGCCGTAGCGCTCGATCTGGGCGAACTTCCAGGCATAGGGATTAGGCAGGAGACCGGTCACCACCCGGCCGCCGTCGAGCGGCGGCAGCGGTAGCATGTTGAACACCGCCAGCACCACGTTGATGATGATCGCATTCGCCAGGTTCTGGCCGACCCAGGCGGCCAGCGAGCCCGGCAGATAGGCGGCCGGATGGAGCAGCAGGGCGGCGGTGAAGGCCAGGATCACGTTGATCCCGGGGCCGGCGAGCGCCACCCAGACCATATCGCGCTTGGGATGGTTGAGGCGGCCGAAGTTGACCGGCACCGGCTTGGCGTAGCCGAACAGGAAAGGCGTGTGGAGCAGCAGCAGCAGGCCCGGCAGGATCAGGGTCCCGAACGGGTCGATGTGCTTGATCGGATTGAAGGTGACGCGGCCGAGCAGGCGGGCGGTGTTGTCGCCGCAGCGCTCGGCCATCCAGCCGTGCGCCGCCTCGTGCAGGGTGATCGCGATCACGACCGGCAGCAGCCAGACCGAGAGCGCTTGGCCGATCGAGGCGATGTCCATGGCTCAGGCGCCCGGCTGGAGTGCGGGCTCGACGCCGGCGAGCAGGGCCGCAAGGCGGGCGTCTGCAGCGCTGCGATCGAGCGGTTGGGCGCCGCGGCGCCGGCGGAGCGCCTGCAGGGCGCGGTCTCGGGCCGGTCCCTCGAGCGGGCCGGCGGCGGCCAAAGCGTCGGCCATCTCAGCGTAGCAGCCGTTGCAGTGGAGCGCCAGATCGCAGCCGGCCGCCCGCGCCGCCGCGGTCCGTTCGCCGATGCTGCCACTCAGCGCACCCATGCTCAGATCGTCGCTCAGGAGCGCGCCGGTGATGCCGAGCTCGCCGCGGATCACGTCCTCGATGATCCGGGGCGAGAGGGTCGCCGGGCGATCCGGATCGAGCGCCGGGTAGAGGACGTGCGCGGTCATCGCGAAGGCTGCTTTGCGACAGGTCCAGAACGGCTGGAAGTCGCTGGCGCGCAGCCGCGCGAGGTCGGCATCGACCACGGGCAGGGCCGCGTGACTATCGACCCGGGCGCGGCCGTGGCCCGGCAGATGCTTGATCACCGGCAGCACGCCGCCGGCGAGCAGGCCGTCGATCATCGCCAGGCCGAGCTCGCCGACCAGCGCCGGATCGGCGGAGAGCGCCCGATCGCCGATCGCCGCGGTCCGATCGGGGATCGCCAGATCGAGCACCGGCAGGCAGTCGACCGTGATGCCGAGCGGCTCGAGGTCGGCCGCGATCAGGCGGGCGTGCAGCCAGGCGGCCTGCCGCCCGGCCTCGAGGTCGCGCTCGGCCAGGCGACCGATCGGCCGGAGCGCGCCGCGCGCCGGCCAGTGCGGCGGCCTGAGGCGCGCCACCCGACCGCCCTCCTGATCGATCAGGATCGGGGCGTCGGCGCGGCCGACCGCGGCGCGCAGGTCGCCGACCAGGCGCCGGACCTGAGCCGGATCGACGCAGTTGCGGGCAAACAGGATGAAGCCGAACGGCGGCCGGGCCGCGAACAGCGTCCGCTCGGCAGCGCCGAGCTCCGCCCCCGCGACGCCGACGATCGCCGCTGCCGGGGCGCCGCCGGCCGGCTCAGCGACGGATGACGAAGCAGCTGGCATTGCGCCGCTTGAGCTCGTCGCACAACGACTCGGCGTCCTGCAGATTGGCGAACGGCCCGATCTGGACCCGGTAGAACACGCCGTTGGCGGTCTCGGCCCGCTCGATGAACGGCTGCACCCCAGACAGCACCGGGCCGAGGTCGACCAGGAACAGATCCCAGGCGCGCCGGGCGTCGGCCTCGTCGCGGACCGCGGCGAGCTGGATGCGATAGGCGCCCTCGAGGGCGGCGACGCTGCCGTTCGGCGCCGGCGCGATCGTCGGCGCCGCGGTGGCGCCGGCGGGCGGGCTGGCGCTCGGCCGGTCGGGCGCGATCGCCGTGACCTCGCCGCCGGGCCGGGTGAACGGGTTGGCGGTCGCCGGCGCCACCGGCTGAGGCGCGGGCTGGGTCGGGCGCGCCGTGGCCGCGGGGTTGGCGGCCGCGGTCGTGGTGGTCGGCGCCGGCGCGACCGGTGGCCGCGGCTGCAGCGGCGCGCTCGGCACCGCCTGGGCGCCATTGGTTGCCGCCGCCGGCGGTGGCGCGGCGGTGGGCTTGGTGACCTCCGCAAGCAGCGCATCGAGGGCCGCCTCGGCCTCCTTCGGTGACGGCTGCGGCGTGGTCGCAGGCGGCTTCGCGCCGGTCTGAACGGCGGATTGGCGCTCGACCGCGAGCGGCGCCTGGCGTGGCGGCTCGGCCGGGGTCGCGGCGACTTGGTCGGGCGGCGAAGCGACCTGGGGCAGCGGCGGAATCGCCAGGGCCGGCGGCGCCGGCGCGACGGCGGCGGTGGTGCCCGGCGCCGGTGGGGTCGGTGCGGCCGCGCCGCCGGCGTTGGTGTCCGAGGGCGGCGTCTCGGTCGCGACGGTCGGCGCCAGCGGCTGCTCGGGCGAGGGCAGGAGCTGCTCCATCTGGTCGCTGGGCGGCGTGTCGGTCAGCAGATCGCGGACCTCGCCCTGATCCGCGACCGCGGGGGCGCCGGCCTCGTCGGGCGGCAGCTTGAGCGCGGTCGCCGGCGCCTTGATCAGCGGCGGCTCGCCGACCGGCGGAATGTCGGCGCCATGCTCATAGGCCAGCCAGACGATCGCGCCAAAGGCGGCGAACACCGCGAACACCGGCAGCCCGACCAGGAGCAGGCGCGGGCGGCGCGGCCGCGCCATCGGCGGCGTCTCGAACACCGGGCGGCGGGCCCGGGCGGTGGCGGCGAAGCTTGTCGGATCGGGCACAGCAGCACCTACGGCAGCAAGCGAAGGATCAAATCAGCTCCTCGATCGGGCGGACCCCGATCAGCTCGAGACCACTGGCCAGGACCACCTGGACCGCGGTGACCAGCGCCAGGCGGGCCCGCGTCAGGGCCGGCGCGTCGGAGCGCAGGAAACGCAGCTCCGGACGCTCATTACCCTGATTCCACAGGGCATGGAAGCTCGCGGCCAGATCGGTCAGGTAAAACGCGATCCGATGCGGCTCATGGTGCAGCGCCGCCGCCTCCAGCACCCGCGGCCAGGCCGCCGCCTGCCGGACCAGGGCGAGCTCGGCGGTCTCGGTCAGCGGCGTCAGCGCGACCCGGGCCAGGTCCTCGCGCCCGGTCGCCAGACCGGCACCCTGGGCATGGCGCTGGACCGAGCAGATCCGGGCATGCGCGTACTGCACGTACCATACGGGATTGTCGCGCGACTGCTCGGTCACCCTGGCGAGATCGAAGTCGAGCGGGGCGTCGTTCCTGCGGGTCAGCATGATGAAGCGGACGACGTCCTTGCCGACCTCCTCGACCACGTCGCGCAGCGTGACGATCCGGCCGGCGCGCTTGGACATCCGGAGCGGCTGGCCGCCGTCCATGAGGTTGACCAGCTGGCAGAGCTTGACGTCGAGCTCGACCCGGCCGGCGCTGAGCGCCCGCACGCCGGCCTGCAGCCGCTTGACGTAGCCGCCGTGATCGGCGCCCCAGACGTCGATCAGCTCGTCGGCGCCGCGCCGCACCTTGTCCAGGTGATAGGCGAGGTCCGCGGCCATATAGGTCCACTCGCCCTTCGAGGTCTTGAGCGGCCGGTCGCTGTCGTCGCCGAACGCGCTCGAGCGGAACAGCAGCAACGGCACAGGCTCCCAGTCCTCGCTGGGCTTGCCTTTGGGCGGCGGCAGGGTGCCGGTATAGACCAGATCACGCGCCGCCAGCTGGTCGAGCGTCTGCTCGATCCGGCCGGCCTCGATCAGCGCCGCCTCGGAGGTGAAGACCTCGTGCTCGACCCCGAGGGCGGCGAGGTCGGCCTTGATCAGGGCGAGCATGGCCTCGACCGCGAGCCGGCGGAACGCGGGCAGCCAGTCGCTCTCGGGCGCGGAGCGCCAGCGCTCGCCGTCGCGCTCGGCGATCTTTTGGCCGAGCGGGATCAGGTAGTCGCCCGGATACCAGCCGGCGGGCGGCGTCGCGGGCGCATGGCCGAGCGCCTCCAGATAGCGGTGGTGGACCGAGCGCGCCAGCTGGTCGACCTGGGCGCCGCCGTCGTTGATGTAGAACTCGCGCGTCACCCGCCAGCCGAGCTTGGCCAGCAGGTTGGCGAGCGCATCGCCGAACACGGTGCCGCGGCCGTGGCCGACATGCAGCGGCCCGGTCGGGTTGGCCGAGCAGAACTCGACGTTGACGCTCCGGCCGCCGCCCAGATCGGCGGCACCGTAGGCGCTGCCGGCCTTAAGGACGATCGGGATCTGCGCCCGCCAGAAATCGTCGCTCAGGCGCAGGTTGACGAAGCCGGGTTTGGCGATCTCGACGGTCGCCACCTTGGGCAGCTCGAGCAGGCGCGCGGCCAGCGCCTCGGCGATCGCGAGCGGCGGCCGGCCGGCCGGCTTGGCGAGCAGCAGGGCGGCGTTGGTCGCGGCATCGCCATGGGCGGGATCCCGCGGCGGCTCGACCGTGACCCGGTCCGTGGCCAGGTCCGCGGGCAGCTCGCCGGCCGCCTGGCAGGCCGCGATCGCGGCCTGGACGTCACTCAGGAGCTCCCGGAACGGGTTCATTGCGCGCGGCTCGTCAGGTTGAACAGGCGGTCGTGCTCGTCGAGGGCGAAGCGGTCGGTCATGCCGGCGATGTAGTCGGCGATCGCCTCGGCGATGCGGGCGTCGTCGCCGTCCCCGGCCCGCGCCCGCCACTCCGGCGGCAGACAGTCCGGCTGGTCGTGCAGGCCCTCGAACAGCTCCCGAACCACCCGGCGCGCTTTGCGAGCCATCCGCCTGACCTTGTAGTGGCTGTACATGTGCCCTTGCAGGAACCGGCGCAAGTCTCGCACAGCGGCATCAACGTTCGCTGAAAATCCGACCACGGGCCCGGCGGCGGCGCGAATCCCCTCGACCGCGGTCGGCTGCAGGGCGGTGAGCCGGGCCCTCGTCTCCTCGACCAGATCGGTCACCATGGCATCGATCAGGCGCCGGAGCGTCTCGTGGATCAGCCGCGGCGTCTCGAGCCCGGGGTAACGCGCCAGCACCTGCTCGAGGATCGGGCCGACCAGCGGCAACGCCGCCAGCTCCCGGAGCTCGAACAGGCCGGCGCGCAGGCCATCGTCGAGGTCGTGGTTGGTATAGGCGATGTCGTCGGCGAGGGCGGCGACCTGGGCCTCGGCGCTCGGATGGCTGGCGAGCCCGAGGTCGTGCCCGGCCGCGTAGGCTGCGACATACGCCGGCGCCCGCCCGGCCCGCGCGCCCCCGAACGGGCCGTTGTGCTTGACCACGCCCTCGAGGGTCTCCCAGGTCAGGTTGAGGCCGTCGAACTCGGCGTAGCGGGATTCGAGCCGGGTGATCACGCGCAGCGTCTGGGCGTTGTGATCGAAGCCGCCATAGCGGGTCAGGGCCGCATCCAGCGCCTCCTCGCCGGCGTGGCCGAACGGGCTGTGGCCGAGATCGTGGGCGAGCGCCACCGCTTCTGCCAGATCCTCGTCGAGGGCGAGCGCGCGCGCCGCGGTGCGGGCGATCTGCGCCACCTCCAGGGTGTGGGTCAGGCGGGTGCGGAAATGGTCGCCTTCGTAGTTGACGAACACCTGGGTCTTGTACTCCAGCCGGCGGAAGGCGGTGCTGTGCACGATCCGGTCGCGATCGCGCTGAAACGGGCTTCGAAGAACGCTCTCGGGCTCGGGATGCCGGCGGCCCCGGCTGCGTGCCGGATCGCACGCGTAAGGTGCCAGCACCCGGCGGGCGTGGCCCTCGAGGCCGAGGCGGCGGTTTGACAAGGCGATCGCTCTGCCTACATTGGGCAAGAGGCGGGGAGCGACAAGCGGGCCCCGTTCCGATCGCTAACAATAGGTGTCGTCGATGGCGGAAATCAAGGCCCGGCCGGGGCCGTTCAGCGTCACCGAGACCGCCGCCCGGCGGATCGGGGCGATCCTGGCCAAGGAGTCTCAACCCGACCTGAAGCTCCGGATCAGCGTCTCCGGCGGCGGTTGCTCGGGCTTCCAGTACGGCTTCGCCCTCGACGGCCGCGACGAGGACGGCGACATCGCGATCGAGCGCGACGGCGCCCGGGTGGTGATCGACGGCATGTCGCTGCTCTACGTGATGGGCTGCGAGCTCGACTACGTCGAGGACCTGACCGGCTCGTACTTCCGGGTCAACAATCCCAACGCCAGCTCGTCCTGCGGCTGCGGCAACTCGTTCGCCGTCTGACGCCGGCGCCGGGGCGTGCCCTGACCGTCGCGGGCCGCGTCCCTTGAAGATCGCCACCTGGAACGTCAACTCGGTGCGCGCCCGGCTGCCGCGCGTGCTGGCCTGGCTCGCGGCCGCGAAGCCGGACGTGGCCCTGCTCCAGGAGACCAAGGTCACCGCCGAGCAGTTCCCGGCCGAGCCGCTCGAGGAGCTGGGCTACAATCTCGCGATGATCGGCGAGCCAAGCGGCCGCAACGGCGTCGCGATCCTCGCCAGCAGCCCGATCGAGGACCTGCGCACCAGCTTGCCGGGCGACGATCAGGACCAGGAGGCGCGCTACATCGAGGCGGTGGTGCGCGACGTCCGGGTCGCCTCGGTCTACGTGCCCAACGGCACCGCCCTCGATTCGCCGCGATTCCCGTTCAAGCTCGCGTTCTACGATCGCTTGAGAACGCATGCCCAAACGCTTCTGGAATATGAGGAGTCCGCTGTGATCGGGGGCGACTACAACGTCGGCCCCTACCCGATCGACGTCTACGATCCGCAGGCCCTCGACGGCACCATCTGCTATCACCCGGCGGAGCGGGCGAAGCTGCGCGCGCTGCTCAACCTCGGCCTGTACGACGCCTACCGGACCCTCGAGCCGCGGACCCGGGCCTACAGCTGGTGGGACTACCAGGGCCGCTCGTTCCGGGCCAACCAGGGCCTGCGGATCGACCATCTGCTGCTGTCGCCGCAGGCGGTCGACCGCCTGGAGACGGTCGGCATCGACGCCGAGGAGCGCGCCGCCAAGGCGCCCTCCGACCACGTCCCGGTCTGGTGCACCCTCGCCGACAGCTGAGTCGCTCGAATTTCTCACCCATTGGGAACCGGTTAGCGCGTCTCGCTGTGGTTCCGTCTGATCTCGGATCTCGACGGCGGGACCATGCGCCGGCATCGCTCGCCGGGCGCGCCCGCGACGGAGTTTTCTCGTCTGGTCGCAGCCCTGGTCCGGACCTGCCTCGCCAAAGATCTCGAGGACGTCCTCGAGGGCGCGGCGGAACGCCAGCCGGCCCGGCTTGCACCGCGCGGTCGCGATGCCATCTAGAGGCGATCGGGCTTCGCCGGGCGCGCGCGGCGATCTGGCTGGAGGTGCAGGCAGGCGATGACGGGGCGGCTTCGCGTTTGCGTCCTGACCGGCGATCCCCGCCTGCCCGATCTGACCAAGCGCGACCACCGTTACAACGAGGAAGACCTCGCGACCCATCGGGCGATGCGCGCGGCGTTCGAGTCGTTCGCGGGCTACCGCTTCGAGTTCGAGGACGACCACGCCCGCCTGTTCGAGCGCTTCAGCCGGGAGCCACCGGGCCTGGTGATCAATTTCTGCGATACCGGCTTTCGCAACCTCGCCACGCAGGAGCTGCACGTCCCGGCCCTGCTCGAGATGCTGGGGGTGCCCTACAGCGGCGCCACGCCCGCCGGCATGGTCCTGTGTTACGACAAGCAGGTCGTGCGCCTGCTCGCCGAGGCTTCGGGCGTGCCGGTACCCCGCGAGGCTTTTCTCGGACCCGAGGACCAGCTGGCCGGCCTGCCGGAGATCTACCCGGCGCTGATCAAGCCCAACCAGGCCGACGGCAGCGTCGGCATCAGGCAGGATGCGGTGGTCCGCTCGCGCGCCGAGGCCGAGGCCTATGTCGCCTGGGTGCGGCGCGAGCTGCCGGGCCGGGCGCTCCTGGTGCAGGAGTATCTGCCCGGGCCCGAATACGGCATCGGCCTGATCGGCAATCCTGAGACCAAGCTCGTCGCCCTGCCCGCGCTCGAGGTCGATTTTTCCCGTTTGCCGGCCGGGCTGAGCCCGATCCTCTCTTACGAATCCAAGGCCCTGCCGGATTCGCCCTATTGGACCGAGATCAAGTTCAAGCGCGCCGAGGCCGATCCCGCGGTGCTCGCCGCCATGGCCGAGCACGCCCGGCGCCTGTTCGCGCGCCTGGGCTGCCGCGACTACGCCCGCTTCGACTTCCGCTGCGCGGCGGGCGGCGAGCCCAAGCTGATGGAGGTCAACCCCAACCCCGCCTGGGCCGACGACGGCAAGCTCGCCTTCATGGCCGGCTTCGCCGGCATCGCCTACCCCGACCTTTTGAAGATGATCCTCGACGCCGCGCTGACCCGGCTCGGGCTGGCCTGAGGCCGCCTCAGGAGCCAGGGCGCGGGGAGATCCGCGATCTGCCATTCGCGGTGCGCGAACGGCTCGTCGCCTTCGAACGCTTCGAGGTCGGCGCCGAACTGAAAGGTGGTCCGGGTCGCGGTCAGATGGGTCCGGCATTCGATCCTGACCGACCAGCCGGTCCGGCGCATGACGGTCCGCTGCACGACCTCGGTCTGGGCCGAGAGGGGGTCGTATTCGGAGATCCGGTGGCGCTTCAAAAACGTGTAACCGAGGTCCATCCCGATCGGCTCGATCCGGGCCAGCGCGGCGCCGAACTCGCCGGTCCGGAAGGTGTAGACGGTCTCGTTGGTCGCCAGGTCGAGCTCGATCGTGCGCCGGAGCGGCAGCTCGCGCAGGCGCTGGTGGCGGACCCCGGGCGCGGCCGCGGGCGGCTCGAACGGGCGTAGCGCCTCATCGTCGGGGGACGGCGGCCGGACCGGTAGATAGAGGGCGCTCTGGCCGGTGCGGACGGTCAGCGACGACCGCCGCCGGCGAGGGCCAGGCGATCGGCCAGTAGCTCGAGGACAGGGCAAGGCGCAGCCGGTGGCCGGCCGGGAAGGCATGGGCGATGTCGTTGAGCTGCAGGCGGACGCGCTGCAAGACCCCGGGCTCGAGCGGCGCCGGCTGGTCGTGGCCGTCCCGATGGGTGAGGTTGAGCAGGCCGTAGGTGACGAGCGTCGAGGTGCCGTCCGGCTGGACGTCGTTGAGACGGACCGCGAGCAGCGCGCTGGCCTCGTCGGCGGCGAGGTCGAGCTCGACCACCGGCGCGCCCAGGATCTCGAGCCGCTCGGGCAAGGGCCCGGTGTCGAAGGTCAGCGAGCGGCCGTCGTCCGGGCGCTGCTCGAGCGGCATCTCGCCCTCGGCGCCGAAGCCGCACCATTCGCCGGCCGACAGGCCGGTGGTCTGGGGCGAGGAGAACCCGAGCCTGGCCGCCTGGGTCGGCGCCGGCTCGAGCCGGCCGGGATTGAGGAACAGGCGCTGCTTCACGGTCCGGGGCGAGGGCCAGGCGGCCTCGGCGACCCAGCGCCCGGGCCGCTCCTCATAGTAGGGCTGCGGATCGACGCTCTCCTGCATCCAGACCCGGTAGGCGGGCTCGGCCATGATCCCGGTATCGATGCCCTTGAGCCAGTGATCCCACCAGCGCACCGCCTCCTGGAGAAAGCCGATCGCCGGCCCGGGCACGCCGTTGTGCGGAAAGCGGTGCGCCCAGGGCCCGACCAGCCCCTTCTTCGGGCAGGCGAGCCCTTCGAGCAGGCGCGGCACGGCGTTGGAATAGCCGTCCGCCCAGCCGCCGATCGCGTAGACCGGGCATCTGATCGCGGCATAGTCCTCGCAGACCGAGCCATGCCGCCAGAACGCGTCCCGCCACTGGTGCTGCAGCCAGAGCGCCGGGAACGGCACCAGGTTCTCGATCCGCTCGCGCCACATCGCCCGCCAGCGCTCCCCGACGATCTCGGGATCGGGCGGATAGGCGCCGTAGGTCAGGAGGATCGAGCCCCATTGCAGGTTCTCGTTGAGCAGGCAGCCGCCCATGTAGTGGGCATCGTCGGCGTAGCGGTCGTCGGTCGAGCAGAGCGTGATGATCGCCTTCAGCGCCGGCGGCTGCAGCGCCGCGACCTGGAGCGCGTTGAAGCCACCCCAGGAGATCCCCATCATCCCGACCGCGCCCGTGCACCAGGCCTGCCCGGCGATCCAGGCGATGATCTCGAGGGCGTCGTCCTGCTCCTGCTGGGTGTACTCATCCAGCAGAATACCGTCGGAATCCCCCGAGCCCCGCAGATCGACCCGGACCGCGGCATAGCCTCCTTGGGCGAAATACCGATGAATTGGCTCGTCCCGCGCCCGCATGAAGTCCCGCTTGCGATACGGAATGTATTCCAGGATCGCCGGCACCGGCGCCGCCTCGGCATCCTTGGGCAGCCAGATCCGGGCCGCGATCCGACAGCCATCCGACATCGGGATCCAGACGTTCTCGATCTCGACGATCGCGCCGAGCGGGGTTTCATCCATGCCTGCGCCTGCTTCCGCCCAATCCTTGGTGTCAAATCCCCTATACGCCCTCCGCCGCGGTTCCGAAACCCGGAGCGACCGCATCCCCGCACAGGTCGAACCGCCCCGGCGACCGGTCGTCAACCCGCCAATCGCTTCCCAACACAATCATGACGGGTCGACTTTCGTCTACACAGGCTCCCGCTCGCACGCAGTCGAGCGCGCCTGCGACCATCACCGGTGCCAGACCTCACGCGGCTTGACCCGACCTGGTCTGCACTCTCCGTTTGCGCTACATTGGCCCGACAATGGCCTGTCGCATGGATGTCGCATCGATGCGGCGATAGTGACGCACTTTCGATTGCGACATCCAAGTCGATCCAAATCTCCACCGGATGGAGACCGGATCAATCCCGACTCTGATCCACCAACCCATTGCTGATGCTCAAGAAGCTCACCCTCACCGCCCGAATCCCGATGTCGCAAACAGGCAAGTTCGTGCGCCGCTTGATGGCGACGCATGCGTCACTTCTGCGCCATCAGCCCTGGGGCGAGGGCATATGGCACAGCCCTCCCGACGTAAAATCGGCGACGCCGACCTTCCAAACGTTCTGGCCCCGTTCCCCTTGGCCCCGTTTCCCTCACGGCATGGCGCTTGACTTTTCAAGCGAAAAGGTTCCTGACACCTTTTCTGCCTCGAGCGAAAAGGTTCCTGACCACTGCTGTCCCATAGGGGCGAAAGAAGTGGCTCGGTTCCAGATCTGGCGTGGTACAAGGGCTTTGGACACAACCCCTTGAGATCACGCGGGGAACCGAGCCATGGGCCACTGTAGCACGATTTTGCGTCAGATCTTGCATCTCGTGTCGCGACACGGTTTCGAGCGGCTGGCCGCGGAGCATCACCATGGCGCCGCGCTGCGAACGATGACCCGCTGGAGCCAGTTCGTCGCCCTGGTCGTGGCGCAGCTCGCGGGCCGCGGCTCGCTCCGCGACCTCGAAGCGGCGCTCGAGGCGCAGCAGCCCCGGCTCTATCATCTGGGGGCCCGCGTGCCTCGGCGCGCCTCGCTCGCACGGGTCAATCGGGACCAGCCCTACAGCCTGTACGAGGCGCTCGGCGCCCAGCTCCGAGAGCGCTGCGCGGCGCTCGCCCCGCGCCATGGCTTCCGCTTCAAGCCCAAGCTCTACGCGCTCGATTCGAGCTTCCTCGAACTGTCGCTCAGCGTCTTCCCCTGGGCCACCTACAAAGCCACCAAGGGCGCCGCCAAGCTGCATGTGGGCCTCGATCACGACGGCTACTTACCAGCGTTCGTGAGCCTCACCGACGGTCAGACCAGCGACATTGCCGAGGCGCGCAAGCTGCGCTGGCCGCGCGGCAGCATGGTGGTCTGCGACAAGGGCTACACCGACTTCGCCTGGTATCAGGCGCTGATCGACCAGGGCGTCTTCTTCGTCACGCGGGCGCGCGACAACGCCAGCTTCGAGGTCCTGAGCCAGGCCAAGCCGCAGCATGCGAACGTTCGGTTCGACCAGACCGTCCGCATGACCGGCGTCAAGCCCCGGGCGATCGGCCTTCGACCCCTGCGCCGGGTCGGCTGGCGCGACCCCGAGACCGACAAAGAGTACGTCTTCCTCACCAACGCCCGCCATCTCACGGCCACGACGATCGCCGAGGTCTACAAGGCGCGCTGGCAGATCGAGCTGTTCTTCAAATGGCTCAAGCAGAACCTGCGCATCACGACCTTCCTCGGCACCAGCCGCAACGCCGTCCTGACCCAGATCTGGGTGGCGATCTGCGTGTATCTGATGCTGGCTTACCTGAAATTCGCCAGTCGCACCGGCCGCTCACTGCAGGAGATCTTGCGTCTGTTGCACCTCAATCTATTCCAGCGCCGCGACCTCGCCGCCCTGCTCGCCGGCCAGGACCGCGAACCGGTGCCAAAATGGCAACAAAATCAACTGGTTCTCCTCTGAGCTCGCTGTGGGACAGCAGTGGTTCCTGACACCTTTTCCTCCCCGAAACGGTTCCTGACACCTTTTCCTCCCGGCCCGGCTCCCGACACCTTTCCCCATCGGGTTTCCTGGGCCGCGTAGGATTTTGCAGGGATTGTTCGTTCCGCCGGTAGGGTGCAGATTTGGCCCTGGCCTCGGCAATTCGAGAAGGCAGGTTGTCATGCGGCTTCGGCGCCGGTGTGATCGCTGGCCGAGAGCCTGCCGCGGCTTGAGCGACCTCGTGGTCCGTCATCCCATCGGAGTGGCCAACCCATGACCCAACTCTTGCATACAGCTGCTCTGATTGCCGGGCAGTATTTCGCGATCTTGGTGATTCTGGCCGCAGCGTTGGGCTGGTACGCGCCGGCGGCGTTCGCATGGGTCGGGCCGAACATATCGTTGTTACTCGGCCTCGTCATGTTCGGGGTCGGCATGACGGTCCGCAGGAGTGATTTCCAGGCCTTGCTATTGCAGCCGTGGAAAGTACTCGCAGGTGTTGCGGCACAATACCTCGTGATGCCGCTCCTCGCCGTCGCCCTGTCGCTGATATTTGGATTGTCGACCGACCTCACCATCGGGATGGTGCTGCTCGGTGCGTGCCCAGGGGGCACCTCCTCGAACCTGGTGACCTTTATCGCCCGGGGCAATGTTGCGCTGTCCGTGGCGATCACATCGGTCTCCACGCTGCTTGCGCCCCTGATGACGCCGATCCTCACGCTCTGGCTGGTTGGGACCATGATCGACGTCTCGGCGGCCGCCCTCTTTCTCTCCATTGTCGAAATCATCATCGTCCCGGTCGCTTTAGGCGTGCTGGTGCATGCCATGCTTGGCGCTAAGGTCGAGCCGCTCAGCGCAGCCTTTCAGCTGATCTCGGTGCTCGCGATCATGGTGCTGGTCGGTTTCGTGATGGGTGCGAACTACGAACATTTCCGTACGATACCAGCGTCCCTGATCGGCGCCGTCGTCGCCCACAATCTGCTTGGCTTCGGCTCCGGCTATCTGATTGCGCGCGTCATGCGGATGCCGGTAGCCGATCAGAAAGCCATGTGTTTCGAGGTCGGCATGCAGAACTCCGGCCTGGCGGTCACCCTCGCGACCCTCCACTTTAGCCCGGTTGTTGCTTTGCCTGGCGCTTTGTTCAGCCTGTGTCACACCGTGTTCGGGCCTCTGGTGGCCAACTTCTGGACATGGACAGAGACTCTGAAGGGCCAAAGGGGAAGCACGATCTTGACGGCTTTGACGGAAAGAAACGGGGCCAGGACTTTTTTAGGAACGGCATGGCGCTTGACTTTTCAAGCGAAAAGGTTCCTGACACCTTTTCCCTCTGACACCTTTTCCCTGACCCATGTCGCTGCACCCGCCCCCGTGTCACCTCGCCTTCATTCTACCCTGGCAAGATCGCGGCATGCCATTTTTCGAGGTGCCCTTAAGAAATGGCCTCCCGACCGAGAACCGCCCGACCGCGACGTAAACGGCGGGCGCAAACCCGACAGGGCGGTGCTGCTCAAACTCGGAGCTGGTTGCAGCCGCGTTCCGGCCATTGCAGCCTTGCCTGGCGAGCTGGAACGGCGCATAGTCACCCTTTCGGAAGCTGGTATCTGGGGAATCCCAGTTAATGGCCTCGAAAGGCTGGTGCGCCCGATCGAGACACCGTGCCTTATGCTGAAGCGCTTCGTCTGGAAGACGAAGGTTTGACACCATAGCCGTGGAAAATCAATGGCCCAGGTACCAAGATCCGCATGGGTTCCGGACTCTCCCGGCAGCAGGTACCGAGCTCATGGTTGCCGCTCTGAAGCAGAGACTGGGGATGGCGCTCGAGAAAATCGACCTAAAGATAAACCACCCCGGAGATCCCGCTTACGGTGATGCAAGGCCTCGCCTTGTTTGGATTTATCATGATATGAATCAACCTTATATGCAATGGTGCAAGGATAAGACATTAGTCGATTCGGTCGAATGCTTCGTCTTCGTGTCGTATTGGCAGCGGGAACGCTATCTAGCCGCCTTCGGACTACCGCCTGAACGCTGCGTTGTCTTGCACAACGCCACTGACGTCGGCTCAGATCTCCGGAGTTGGGACGCGGCGCCAATCTGGCGCTGCGCCTATACGAGCACCCCATTTCGCGGTCTATCCGTACTGCTCGATGCATGGGAGCGATTAGGCCCAAGCGGGGCCGAACTAAACATCTGGTCGTCAATGAAGCTGTATCGGCAGGAGGACGGTCCCTACATCCGCCTCTTTGAACGGGCCCAATCCATGCCCGGTGTGATCTATCATGGCATCGTTCCCAACCACGAGCTCCGCGCGGCCTTGCGGACGGTCCACTTTCTCACCTACCCTAGCACATTTGCGGAAACATCCTGTCTCGCCGTAATCGAAGCGATGGCGGCAGGCTGCCGAGTGATCGTTCCGTCGTTAGGCGCCTTGCCCGAGACTACCTGCGGCTATGCCCATGTCTATGCTTCCCGCTCCGACGCCGCAGCGCATGCGCTCTCGTTCGCTGATGCGTTGCAGAGAGAATTTGAAAGGCCCTGGTGCGGCGCCTCAGAAAGGGCTTTGATGCAACAACAGCACTGCGCTGCGGTGTACGACTGGCAACGCCGTCTAGAGGAGTGGCGGCAGCTCATCAATTCTGTGTATGACAAGAGCGGCCGCATGGACACGGGATCGCAGCGCGGAAAGAAACGGGGCCAGGACTTTTTAGGCTCGCGGAGCCTACGTGATGAGCTTCAAGCGGCGGAGGTCGGCCTCGGTCCAGCGGGCCTGCGTCTCGATGATGCTGCGCAGGGTCTTGGGACGGAAGGTGTCTCCCGGCCGACGGAAGGAGACCGTCACCCGCCGGCCGTCGGGGTGGCTGGTAGCGCTGGTGGCTGCCGGACTGGTTGCGCAGCGAGAAGCCGTCGCGAGCGAGGGCGTTGATGATCTCACGCGCGGTGGTCGAGCGCAGGCGCGACCAGTCGATCTCGCTCATACGGTGACGGAAACCAGCGTGCCTGCGCTCCCAGCCTCATCGGTGGGTAAAGTCTCGCCGTCTTCGATAAGCTCGGCGACGACCATCGCGACCACTTCCCGGATATGCCGGAGCGCCTCGGCTCTGCGTCCTGCCCCAGGTCGCAGCGCCGTAGCTCTGGAGCGCAGGGCACCAGGCGTGCCAGGCATCCTCGTCCGGCTCGACCACCACACGGTAGGTGTGGGTGGTTTTGCCCGCGTCCGCGATCGTGGCCGTGGTCTTGGTCATGGTGGACTTCTAAGCCGAGCGGGTGTTTCGGTCAAAGCGACCGGTACGAGCTCCTTTGTGGGCTCGCAAGCGCTCTCCGCCGCCGAGGCGCCAATGGCGCTCCGACCGCGAATTCGCTATATTTTGGCCATGAGCACGACAAAGCACGCTTCGGCGTGCGTCACCGTCCGCCGCGATGCCAAGACCGGGCGCATGATTCCGACGGGGTATGGTGCGCTCAAAGGCCAGTATGTCGTTCGCGAAGGCGTCGACGTCACGGGTCAGGGTTCGGCGCGTTTGCCCTCGATGAAGGCGTCGAAGTCGAACGGCTGCGAGGGGCCGCTCTGCTCGCCCTCGATCAGCGCGCTCCGCAACGCCTCGAGCTTCACCTCGTGCTCTTCCAGCAACTGCAGCGCGGCGCGCACGACCTCGCTCGCCGAGCCGTAGCGGCCCTCCTCGATCTGCCGGTCGATGAACCCGGTCAAGTGCTCGTCGAGGGTGACCGAGGCGGTCTTCGGCATCACCGTCCTCCTGTCCGAAGACTTTCGACCATAGCTCGATTCCGATGTTTTTGAGGGCAACTTTCGTGATCAGGGAGCTTGCCGGCGCGCCGCTCCGATGCAAGGCTCGGCGGTGGTATCCGCAAACGACCACGAGGAGGCGCCCGATGGCGAGCGTTCACGTCCTGGCGATACTGACCGCCAAGCCCGGCAGGCGCGCCGAGCTGTTGGCGGCTTTCCAGGCCAATGTGCCGGCGGTGCATGCCGAGGACGGCTGCATCGAGTATGTCGCGACCGTCGATGCCGAGGGCGCGGGCGCCATCCAGACCCGGCTCGGCGCGGATACGTTCGTCGTGGTCGAGCAGTGGGCGAGCCTCGATGCGCTCAAGGCCCATGCGGCGTCCCCGCACATGAAGGCCTACGCCGAGCGGACCAAGGAGCTGATCGCCAGCCGGGTGGTCCACGTGCTCACACCGGCCTGAGCCGCGCCGGCCGGCGAGCGGCGCCTTGGGGTTGCAGAGGGCGGCCGGTATCCAACCTGGCCGGCGATCGGGCGGCCCGGTCGGCAAAAATCTGCGTGTTGGCCGGCTGTTCTCGGCTGAGCGCCGCTTTCGGCCTTGCCCAAGGCGAAGAACCTTCACATAATCACGGCGTTGAATACCGGTCACCGCCAGGGGACGAGCGAGCAAGTAAGCAATGACGGCGGGGAGGGTGGGAGCCGGCTCTTACCCGAGGTGGTGTTTTTCCTGTTCGCGAGCGGGGATGCTCAGATGCTCAGGGTAGGTTCATGGCCGGAGTGAGGCCGGTATCGAATTGATGGCTGGTCGCGCGCCGGGCGGTCGGGCGCTTCTGCACCGGCAGCCATCCCGTGTCGATGCGAGCGCAGCTTGCGACCGGGGTCGTCATCTTCGCGCTCTCGGCCTGGGTGACCGTGACCTCGGTCAGCTACGTCGGCAGCCGGCACCTGTTGAGCGACACGGTGCTGCACATCCGCAATCTCGAGCAGGCCTTCGCCGACCTGCGCTCCGAGTCGCAGCTGTCGACCAAGAGCTTCATGGCGCAGATCGACGACCTCGAGGCCACCCGGAAGCGCCAGGAGGACGTGATCCGCGAGCTGACCCAGATCCGCGCGGCGGTCGAAAGTCAGCTCAACTCGCGCGAGCGCCAGCTCACCCTGCTCGCCGAGGAGCGCGACCGCGCCCGCGACCAGCTGGGTGATCTCAGGCAGTCGATGGCCGGGATCGAGGACCGGCTGCAGACCGTGGTGGCGGCGAGAACCGCGTTGCAGCAGCACCTCGACAGCGCCGAGCAGCGCCTCGCGTCGGCCAGCCAGCAGCGCGACGCCGAGCGCCAGGTCGAGGTCGGCCTGCGCTGGCACGTCGCCCGGCTCGAGAGCGAGGTCAAGGACCTGCGCAGCCAGCGCGAGACCGCCCAGGTCTGGCTCAAGGACTGGGTGCTCGGCAGCACCGAGGCGCTCGAGCAGCTGTTCGGGGAGACCGGGGTCGACGTCGAGACCCTGATCGCCCGCGCCGACAGCTCCGAGATGGGCCAGGGCGGTCCGCTCCAGGTCGCGGCCCCGGGCCCCGATGCACCCGGCGAGAAGCTGGCGTCGTTGCCCCAGAGCGATCCGATGCAGACCAACATCCAGCGCCTCGCCGCCCTGCAGAAGCTCGCCCGGACCCTGCCGCTGTCGTCGCCGCTCGACCACTTCTACCTGACCAGCCCCTTCGGCAAGCGGCGCGACCCGTTCACCAACCAGTGGGCGTTCCACGCCGGCCTCGACTTCGGCGCCGCGCTCGGCTCCAAGGTCCTGGCGACCGCACCCGGCCACGTGATCCACGCCGGGCCCGCCGGGCCTTACGGCAACATGGTCGAGATCGACCATGGCATGGGCATCGTCACCCGCTACGGCCATCTGAAGTCGATCAGCGTCGCGGTCGGCGACGACGTCCGCTTCCGCCAGCCGATCGGCGTGATCGGCAGTACCGGCCGCAGCACGGCCCTCCATCTGCACTATGAGATCCGGGTCGACGACGTCGCCTACGACCCCGCCCGGTTCCTCAATGCGGGCCGCTTCCTGGTCGGCATCTTCGCCAACAGCGGCGGCAGTCCGGTCGAGGAGGTCGCCGACACGCCGTCGAGCGGCTGAGGCCGAATCCGGCGGCGGCTCTGGAAAGCGCCGGCGCCGGCGACTATGTCAGAAGACTGCCGCCAAGGCCGTCGCCTTGCCGCCGCTCCGCGGCAGGCCGGCCCGAGCGGCCAACGGCGGCCCGGCATCGGCACCGCCAACCGGCCAGACGCCAGGGCCGCCTGCGCTGGGCGCATCAACCAAGGGGACGCTTGGGATGGATCCGAACCAGCTGCAGCGGCGGGCGCAGGAGGCTTCCGAACTCCTGAAGGCGCTCGGCAATGCGCGCCGGCTGATGATTCTCTGCCAGCTGCTGGAAGGCGAGAAATCGGTCGGTGAGCTGGTCCGCCTGATCGGCCTCAGCCAGTCGGCGCTGTCGCAGCATCTCGCCCGGCTGCGCCGGGACCGCCTGGTCAGCACAAGGCGCTCGGCGCAGACCATCTACTACGCGGTCGCCGGCGCCGAGGCCCGCACCCTGCTCAAGGCCCTGCACGGGCTCTACTGCGGCCGCGAGCTGCCCGAGCCGGTCGCCGCCGCGACCGCCGAGCCGCCCCGGCTGTTGCTGTAGCGCCCGGCCGCGCTACGCGGCCTGCGGCGTCTCTGGCCGCCGGCCGTAGTACAGCATGACGGTGTGGGTCGCCTCGGCGAAGAACAGCCAGCGCTCGAGCGCGATGCCCGCGAGCCCCGCGAGCGCGGCGAGCAGCGCCAGCGTGCCGGCGAGCCCGCCGGCGGCGAGCAGCGCCAGGAGGCTGAGCCCGAGCCCGCCACCGAGCCCGAGCGCCAGGGCGAGCCGCCGGAGCTTGCGCGCGTGCCGGCGGGCGACCACGAAGCCCATCTCGCTGAGCAGATAGTTGGTCTGGGTGTGCGGCGGCTCGACCATCCGCACCAGCCCGAGGTGGCCGAGGCCGGTGGCGCTCTCGGGCGTGCTGAGGGGCGCCGCCGCCGCGATCGTCCGCCACCAGAGCGCCTTGAGCCCGAAGGCGAGGCCGGTCGCGATCATGGCGAGCCCGCCGACCGCGAGCCGCGGCAGGCCGAACAGGGCGAGCAGCAGATGCAGCAGCAGCGCCCCGCTCATCAGCGCGAACCCGAGATAGACCGGCGCGGTCAGCGGCTGGTGCCATTCGCGGACCGGCTTCGAGCGAGCCGTAGATCATGCCGGTGCACCAGACGGTCAGGGCGGCGCCGAGCGCGGCGAGCCACCCCGGGCCCACGAACCAGCCCGGGTCCGGTTCGGAGACCACCCAGCCAAGACCCAGGAGCAGCGCCGGCAGGTAGGTGAGCAGCGCCAGCAGCGCCCTCGCGTGACAGCCAGGACGAGCGCCACTGGCTGACCGCCCGCCAGGCGCGCTCGGGGTGGCCGAGATGCAGGGTCGAGAACAGGAGGCCAAGGGTGATCGGCCCGAGCGCCAGCAGGAGCGCGCCGAGGCCGAACCAGGGGTCCGCCGGCAGCAGACCGAGCCCGGCGCCGACGCCGAGCAGGAACAGGAGGCCATAGCCGGCCCCGGACGCCGTGGTGAAGAAGATGATCGAGGGGGCCGGGTGCGCGGCCGGGACCCAGTCCGAGAGCACGCGGTCGAGCCAGGCGAGGAAGCCGCCGCCCGGCGCGGCCGGCTCGAGCGCCGCCGGCGCGCCGAGATAGCCCGGCGCCGTCCGGCGCGCGCGGCGGCAGGTACTTGTTGGTCGGCCGATAGCCCAATTCCGGCATCAGGTCGTAGCCGCCGCGCCCGGCGACCAGGCGCGAGACCGCCGACTCGAGATCGGCGAGGTCACCGAAGTGGCGCGCGGAGGCCGGACAGGTCCGCGCGCAGGCCGGCACCCGGTCGATTTCTTCGAGATTGTCGTTGTAGATCCGATCGATGCACAGGGTGCATTTCTTCATCACGCCCTGGTCGGCGTCGAGCTCGCGGGCGCCGTAGGGGCAGGCCCAGGCGCACA
>CAVSRN010000018.1:0-55975 GCA_963730195.1 uncultured Alphaproteobacteria bacterium | reverse complement strand
TTTAGAGTGCAAAGCCGCGGTGCTGGCGCAGCTTGTCGTAGAAGTGCCTGGCGGCGAACCGACCGTCGTGTGCTCCCGACCTCAATTCGGGTTCGGCTTGACGGTTTCGGAGGGGAGCAGAAAATTGGCGCGATGGCCGCCCCTATCCTGCCCGGCTATCCCGAAGTGAGGTCATGTGATCGACATACCAAGCTGGAGAGCCCAAATGACCCGCACCACCAAGGCGTTCGTTTCGAGCTTGTTTGGCGCTGGCCTGGCGTTTGCGCTGCTCGCGCCGCCGGTGGCTGCGCAGGACGCCGCCTACTGGCTGAACGAGGCTAGCGATTGCGACATCTTCCGGGCGCTCAACGACGTCGTCCCGGCCAGCTGCGCCCAGCCCGGCGACACCATGCTGACCCGCGGCTGGGGCGGCAAGACCCGGGGCATCGTCCCGCGCGGCATCCGGCTTTTGGACGGTCCCGCGACCACCGTGACGCCGGTCAACGCCCGCCCGGCGCCCGCCGCCGGCGAGCAGCAGCAGGCGGCCGCCGTGGTCCAGCAGGCCCACCCGCCGGCGACCAAGTCGATCAACGCCCGGGTCCAGTTCGAGTTCGACTCGTTCCGCCTGACCGACGATGCCAAGGCGGTGCTCAACCGGCTGGCCGGCGTCCTCAAGGACGAGCTGATGCAGGACAAGACGGTCGAGATCGAGGGCTACGCCGACGCGTCCGGTGCCGCGGACTACAACCTGACGCTCTCGCAGCTGCGCGCCCGTGCCGTGCGCGCCTATCTGATCCAGGAGCACGGGATCGCGCCCGAGCGGCTGCCGTTCGTCGGCAAGGGTGAGACCGAGCTCTACGATCCGGCCCATCCGACCGCGGCGATCAATCGTCGGGTCATGTTCACCAATCTCACCGGTTAGGGCCAGCCGCGACGCCACTCCTGTTCCAGTCGCAACCACGGCGGGGCGCCACGCGCCCCGCCGTACCGCTGTCCGCAGGGCTCTTGTCTCGACCGGCCGATGCTGGGAAATTGTCCCCCGAGGCCGGTACGGTACCGGCGACCGATCCGGTCGTCCGGCGCGCCGTCCGGGATAGGGGTACGAGATGATGGCAAAGCCGGTTCGAGGCTTTCAGATCAACACCATTCTCGATCGCCTGGCGCTCGACGTGCTGGGCATCCTGCAGCAGTGCCTGGTGACAGCACCACTCGACCGCGACCGGCTGCACCTCGCGATCCTGCTCACCCTGTCCCGCCGGACCTACGTCGAGCAGCTGCTGTACCGCGACTACCGGATCGATCGCGACAGCCAGTGGTACAACTGGGCCCTGCCGGACGGCAGCAGCGCGCGGATCCACGAGCAGGGTATCGTCTATCTGCACAAGGTTTTGGCGCGCCGGCCGAAGCTCGCGCGGCGCCTGAAGCACGAGCCCGGCAACATGCAGCTGCTGCTCGGTCTGCTCTGCCGCCACGGGCCGGCCGAGCACGGCTGGCAGGCTGCCCTGGTGCGCCGTGACGCCGCCCTCGAGGCCGCCGGCGAGGCGTCCGATTTCGTCACCCCGGTGGCGCTCGAGCTGGCGGCGCAGCGCGCCCGCCTGGGCGACGACTACAGCGAGGATTCCAAGCGCCGGCGCGGCGAGTACGGGCCGATCTGGCTGATCCGCGGCGACTGCTGCGCCGAGGTGCCCGAGGAGATGGCGCTGTTCGACGTCGTCGAGGCGAGCCCGGTGCCGCTGGCGGTGGCGTTCGCCGAGGATGCCGAGGTCCAGCTGATGCTGGTGCGGGTGCTCGATTCGCTCAACGAGCGCTACATGCTGCTGCGCGCCTGCGGCCTCGATCCGGAGCTCTGGCACGACCGCGACGAGCCGTCGATCGGCCGCCTGCGCGAGATGAAGCAGCTGCGCCGGCCGGCCGAGGAGCTGATGCGGCTCGGCATCGAGGACGACAACATCGACGCCTATCGGCGCGCGTTCAACCAGCTCAAGGGCAGCGCCAAGCAGTTCGCCGGCTGCGCCAGCTTCGACGAGTTCGCGACCACCGAGCACGGCATGGGCATCCTGCGCTACGCCTCCTTGTCGCTCGACGACCCGGTCGGCTCCGACGACAGCGGCGACGAATGGGCCAGGCACGAGACCCTCGCCGACCCCGACGCCCCGGACGTGGAGGAGACCGTGACCCGACGCCGCGCGGCCGGCCAGTGGGCGCGGATGCTGATCGACGACCGGCCCGACTGGTTCGACCCCCTGATGACCTATTTCTTCAGCGAGGTGATCGGCAACGAGCGGCCGATCCACGGCGGCCCCGGCGACCGCGGGGTGCTGCGCGATCACGAATTTCAGCGGTTGATCGAATCCTATCCCGAACTCACGGTCTTGGATGAGGCAGAATTGGCCGAGCAGCTCTGTCAGCGTGCCGAAGCGATCATCAAGAGAGGCCTTCGGCGACACGCTTCACCGGACGACTAGGCCGCCCCAAGGAGAGATCCACCATGACCGATCGCAAGCTGTCCGACGCCGAGGCCCTGGAGCTGTGGCGGCGGGCCGAGCACCGCATGAGCCTGGTCGACATCGAACCGCCGGTCTCGATCGCCAAGGTCGACGCTTTGCTGCAGATCCTGGGCCCGCGCCGGCAAGGCGAGCCGCTCGGCGACTGGCTCCAGCGCGGCCGGACGCGTGCGGCCGCCCCGGCCGAACGGCCGTCGGCCGAGATCATCCCGTTCAGCCCGCGGTTCAACCCCAAGCGCCAGCGCTTCACCGCGGTCGCCGAGATCGTGCGCCTGGCCGCCGACAGCGGCGGCCTCGGGATCGCGCTGCCGAGCCGCGAGCTCGAGACCGCCGACGGCCGCTTCCGTCTCAAGGTCACGAGCGAGGGCGAGGAGCTGCTGATCACGCTGCAGGCGCTCGGCCTCGCCGCCGACCAGTTCGCCGGCCGCACCCTCGGCCTGGCGCCGGCCGCCGGCACCGGCGAGCCGATCGCCCTGATCGAGCTCGACGCCGATGGCGACGGCCAGGTCCGCCTGCCCGACGACGCGGCGCTGCGCCTGGTCCTGCTCCAGCCGGTGATCGGCCTGGTCGAGGACGTCTGAGCCGGCAGGATGGCGGCGAAAGCGCGAGAGCCCCGATGTCGAGCCGGCGCACCGTCCAGATCCCGATCGTCCAGCCGGGCGGCCGCTCGCTCGCCGCCGAGGGCGCCGAAGACCGCCTGATCGAGGTCTACACCCAGCACTACGCCTTCGATCCGCTGACCAAGCACGAGGAGGCGGCGAGCCGCGAGGTCGACGCCAAGGCGCGCGACAAGGACTGGGACCGGGTCGCGGCGCCCTTGCGCAAGGTCGGCCTCTACCAGGCCGGCTGCGCCGCCGCCAGCGCGGTCCGCAAGCTCGGCATCCGCCAGCCCCTGACCGCGCTCTTCCAACGGATCTCGCGCCTCGCCTGGATCGAGGGCCAGCGGCTGCAGCCGGCCGGCGCCCAAGGGCCGAGCGAGGGCCGGAGCGCCGAGCTGGGCCTGGCGCTGGTGCTCCTGATGTGCGCGAGCGGCAGCCGCCACCGCCAGGTCATCGCCACCGGCGCGCTCGGCGGCCAGCCGCGCGGCGTGCTCGAGGACGACGTCGAGGTGCTGCCGGTGGGCTCCCTGCCGGCCAAGCTCCGCCTGGTCGGCACGCTCGCCCGCCACCGGGGCCTGCCCGGCGTCGGCGCGGGCGGCGAGGTCCTGTTTTTCACGCCCTCCCGGTTCGAGCAGGACGGCGCCTGGCTGGCGGTCGAGAGCCTGGCCGAGGTCGCGGAGCTGAAGGCGCTGGGCGTGCGGGTGGTGCCGGTCGAGCGCCTCAGCGAGGCCGCGGCCGAGCTCAAGGCGCTCCGCGCCCGCCATCTGTTCCACGACCGGGTCGCCCAGGCCCTGGTCGCCGGCCTGCTCCTGATCGCGTTCACCGGCTACGCCTGGTCGGCCCTGCAGCAGCGGCCGATCGCCATGACCTTCCTGGCCGGCGGCGAGACCGCGCCCGATCCCGAGCCCTACCGGGTCTGCTTCGCCAAGGATGGCGGCTTCTATCCGCTGCCGCTCGGCCACGACGGCCTGGCGCGCAGCATCCCGGTCGGCGAGACCCTCGGCTGGCGGGTGCAGATCGGCGCGCCCGAAGCCGGCGGCAGCATGCTCGTCAGCTGGTTCCGGCCGGAGCGCTACTACCTTGCCCAGGTCATGGTCTCCGAGCACTCGCGGGCCAAGATCATGGTGCCGCAGCTGACCGGCAACGACGTCACGGTGCCGCCCGGCGGCATCTGGGAATGGGGCTGGAAGCTCAACGACCGGCCCGAGAACAACGGCCTGGTGCTGCTCGCCAAGGCCGAGACGCCGTTCGATCCGGACGCCCTGCGGGCGGCGCTGATCAAGCAGTTTCCATCGGCCGCCGGCACCGACCCGGGTGCGGCGCTGGACGTCACGGCGGCGACCAACTTCATCGCCAGCCAGGCGCCGGGCGCGGCCAAGTTCGTCATTCAAACCGTAGAGAGGTCAGTCCCATGCAATCCCTGAGTACCTCTGCCGTCGCGCAGCGCAGGGATCGCCCGCGTGGCGCCCTGCAGGCCGCTCTGGCCCTGGCGATGGCCACCGCGATCGTCACCGGCATGGCCCCGCTCGCCGCCGCCGGCTGCCCCTGGATCGTCCAGCCCGAGACCCAGACCGTGGCCGCGGACGCCGGCGCGGACGCGGACGCGCCCTCGGCCTACGACATCGTGTTCGATGGCCTGGACCAGAGATCGAAGCTGTTCTACGGCTTCACCGTGGCGTCGCTCGACCTCGCCTGGCAGCTCGCCAACCATGGCGTCCTGCCGCCCGCGATGGCCGACGCCCGCCGCCTCCAGCCCAGGCTCACGCCCTACGGCACGGTCGCCTATCAGCTGGCGCCCGACACCATCCGGCCGCACACGATCTATCTGGTCGCCGCCGACAAGGTGGTGCGCGAGCTCGAGCAGCTCCAGGCCCGGATCGAGCCCGCCCGCCCGATGGCGGTCAGCGAGCTGATGCCGCAGCTGCAGCCCAAGACCCGCGGCGGCTCCGACTGGTCGGGCCCCTTGCCCCGGCGCAGCCTGCCCGGCTTCGAGATCGCCGGCGCCGAGCGCACCCCGACCGCGGCCGCCGGCAGCGAGGGCATCGGCCCGGTCGCCGCCGACATCCAGATCTGCGCCTACCAGGTGACGACCCACTGACCTCGACCGGGACCCGGCCGGGCGCGGGGACCTGCAGCCCCCGCCGCCCGGCCGCCGGCGAGCAACTTCAGGCTGCCCATCCGGCGCATTCGATGATAGCTCTGAGCGATAGGCTCAGAACGATCGTCGGGCGCCATGGTCTACCGGGTCTTCCTCAGCTCGACCAGCCAGGACCTTCTCCGCGCATCGCGAGGCGGTGCGGGCGGCGATCCTTGGCCTCGACGACTTCCTGCCGGTTGCCATGGAGAGCTTCGGCGCGCGGGACGCCGACCGCCAGCGAGATCGACGCGGCCAAGGTGCGCGCGTGCGAGGTGTTCGTCGGGCTGGTCGGCGCACTGCTACGGCAGCACGCCCGACGCGACGGCCCGCCTCCTATCACCGAGCAGGAATTCGAGCTCGCCAGGGAGTCTCGGGCTGCCGCGGCTGATGTTCGTTGCGCTCCGACGATTTCCCGTTGCCCGGCACGTCTGATCGAGCCCGAGGCCGAAGCGCCGTCTTCAGGAGACTTTCCGCGGCCGCGTCCTGAAGGAGCGCGTGGTCGCGACTGTTCGACGAGCCCGGTGCGGCCTCGGAGCGCTGGTCACGGCGCTCGCCAACTGGCGGACCGAGCGCACAGGTCGACCGGATCACCGCCGAGCTGGTCGCGGCCAAGGCAGCCGCCGCCGGCCACGAGGCGCGCGCGGCCGAATTGCAGCAGGCGCTCGCCGAAGGCCAGGAGGAGCGGGCAGCGCTGCGCGCCGCGGTCCAGGCTCTGGCCGACAAGTCCAAGGAACCCGATGCGTCACCCTCGGTCGACCAGGCGCTGGCCCTCCTGCGTGAAGGCAGGACCGACGAAGCCGAGGCGATTTTTGCGGACATCGTCGCGCGCAAGGAGGCCGAAGGTGCGACCGCCCTGCAGGAGGCGGCCGAGGCGGCACGGCATCTCGGCGCGCTCGCCTATCTCGACAACACACCGAAGGCGATCGCTGCCTACGAGACGGCCACGAGGCTCGACCCGGACCACGCCTGGTCCTGGATCTTGCTCGGCCGCCTGCACCTGCGCGCGGGCCAGCTGGCCGAAGCGCGAGCGCCAGTTCGAGCAGGCGCTGGCAGCCGGCGAGCGCGCGCGGAACGTACGAGACATCGGGGTCGCCCACCATGAGCTGGGGATGGTACGCCAGGCACAAGGCGATCTCGCTGGCGCTATGACGGAGTACGAGCAGTACCGGCAGGCCGCCGAACCAGCTGGCCGCGCGCGACCCCGCCAATGCCGAGTGGCAGCGCGACCTCTCGGTCAGCCTGAACAAGATCGGCGACGTGCGGGTCGCCCAGGGCGATCGGGCGGGGGCGCTGGACGCCTACGAGCAGGGGCGCGCGATCCGCGCGACGCTGGCCGCGCGCGACCCCGCCAATGCCGAGTGGCAGCGCGACCTCTCGGTCAGCCTGACAGATCGGCGACGTGCGGGTCGCCGAGGGCGATCGGGCGGGGGCGCTCGACGCCTACGAGCAGGGGCGCGCGATCAGCGCGACGCTGGCCGCGCGCGACCCCGCCAATGCCGAGTGGCAGCGCGACCTCTCGGTCAGCCTCGAGCAGATCGGCGACGTGCGGGTCGCCGAGGGCGATCGGGCGGGGGCGCTGGACGCCTACGAGCAGGGGCGCGCGATCCGCGAGACGCTGGCCGCGCGCGACCCCGCCAATGCCGAGTGGCAGCGCGACCTCTCGGTCAGCCTCGACAGGATCGGCGATGTGCGGGTCGCCGAGGGCGATCGGGCGGGGGCGCTGGACGCCTACGAGCAGGGGCGCGCGATCCGCGCGACGCTGGCCGCGCGCGACCCCGCCAATGCCGAGTGGCAGCGCGACCTCTCGGTCAGCCTGAGCAAGATCGGCGACGTGCGGGTCGCCGAGGGCGATCGGGCGGGGGCGCTGGACGCCTACGAGCAGGGCCGCGCGATCCGCGCGACGCTGGCCGCGCGCGACCCCGCCAATGCCGAGTGGCAGCGCGACCTCTCGGTCAGCCTGAACAAGATCGGCGATGTGCGGGTCGCCGAGGGCGATCGGGCGGGGGCGCTGGACGCCTACGAGCAGGGGCGCGCGATCCGCGCGACGCTGGCCGCGCGCGACCCCGCCAATGCCGAGTGGCAGCGCGACCTCTCGGTCAGCCTCGAGCAGATCGGCGACGTGCGGGTCGCCGAGGGCGATCGGGCGGGGGCGCTGGACGCCTACGAGCAGGGGCGCGCGATCCGCGCGACGCTGGCCGCGCGCGACCCCGCCAATGCCGAGTGGCAGCGCGACCTCTCGGTCAGCCTGACAGATCGGCGATGTGCGGGTCGCCGAGGGCGATCGGGCGGGGGCGCTCGACGCCTACGAGCAGGGGCGCGCGATCAGCGCGACGCTGGCCGCGCGCGACCCCGCCAATGCCGAGTGGCAGCGCGACCTCTCGGTCAGCCTGAGCAGATCGGCGACGTGCGGGTCGCCGAGGGCGATCGGGCGGGGGCGCTGGACGCCTACGAGCAGGGGCGCGCGATCAGCGCGACGCTGGCCGCGCGCGACCCCGCCAATGCCGAGTGGCAGCGCGACCTCTCGGTCAGCCTGAACAAGATCGGCGACGTGCGGGTCGCCGAGGGGGATCTCGACGGGCGCGCTCGAGGCCTACCAGAGCAGACCTCGCGATCGCGCGAGACGCTGGCCGCGCGCGACCCCGCCAACGCCGAGTGGCAGCGCGACCTGGTCGTCTCCCACTGGAAGCTCGCCGATCTGGCCGAGCAGCGGCAGCGAGGAGGCAGAGGCCCGGCGGCACTGGCAGGCAGCGCTCGCGATCGCCAGGGAGTTGGACGCGAGCGGCCGGCTGGCACCGCCGGATGCGTATTTCGTCGCGACCATCGAGGAACGGCTCGCGCGCGTGAGCGCCGCGGCGGCGCGGTGAGGCGGCGGCGGGTCTTCCGGGGCCTCGGCTCCCCTGGCGCCGCGGGCCGCCCCTCGTGCCCGGCCCGGAGCGCGAACAGCCCGAGGACGACCAGCAGGCGGCCGCGAACGCCGACGATCGGACCGGGAACCAGCCGCGCATGGCCCGCCCCCGCCGCCCCCGTCCCGCTCCACCCTCTGCCGCCCAGCTCTCCTCTTTGCCGCCCCGCTCCCCCCTCTGCCGCTCATCTCCGCCCTTTGCCGCCCGCTCTCCCCTCTGCCGCTCATCTCCGCCCTTTGCCGCCCCGCTCTCCCTCTGCCGCTCAGCTCCCCCTTTGCCGCCCCACTCTCCTCTTTGCCGCCCCGCTCTCCTCTTTGCCGCCCCGCTTCCGTCCCGCTTCCGCCCCGCCCGCCCCCCGCCCGGCTTCGCCGGCGCGCCGGGCACGGATTCCCACGGTCGCATGGACCATTTCTGGCGGCCGGCATAGCGGGTCATGGTTAACGATTGGTTAACGCCGACGATATTGGTCGGCTTGCGCTCCATCTGCGGCTCCAGCGCACGGGCAGCGCACAGGGGTGTGTGGTCCGGCGTGACTGGGGCTCGACTGTCGATGGCGACGCCTGGGTCGGCCGGAGGCGCCAGTGGGACTGGCGGGTCGCCCTTGAATGACTTCGATCGACCATGAGCGATCGGGTCGCACCGGATTGAGCCCCGCCTCCAGCGCTTGATGGCTCGGGATCAAGCCATGGCGGGAAGTATCAGGCGCCGCGATTCGGTCACACCCATGTCACAGAAGTGTGTCATGGCCGGTCCTCTTCCAGTGTTCGTGGCCGGCTTTGACCAGTCGCGGCGGCATCAAGCGCCGTCTCGACTTTGCTCCAGTGCGGCCAGTGGCGCTGCCACCCGTTACGTATAAGGATCGGCGGCGTCGCGGAGGCCGTCGCCGAAGAAGTTGAAGGCGAGCACGATCAGGATCACCGGCACCACGGGCATCATCAGCCAGGGGTAGAGGGCGACCACGTTGATGTTCTGGGCCTCGGTCAGGAGCACGCCCCAGCTGGTGATCGGCGGCCGGAGGCCGAGGCCGAGGAAGGAGAGCGCGGTCTCGCCGAGGATCATGCTCGGGATCGACAGGGTCGCCGAGGCGATCAGGTGGCTCATGAAGGACGGCACCAGGTGGCGGAGCACGATCCGGCGCGGGCGGGCGCCCATCAGCATCGCCGCGGTCGCGAAATCCTCCTCGCGCAGCGCCAGGATCTTGGAGCGGACCGCGCGCGCCAGGCCGGTCCAGTCGATCAGGCCGAGGATGATCGTGATCCCGAAGTAGACCCAGAGCGGGTCCCAGGTGATCGGCAGGGCGGCGCTCAGCGCCATCCACAGCGGCAGCTCGGGGAAGCACCGGATCACCTCGATCAGCCGTTGCACCAGGCCGTCGACCCAGCCGCCATAGTAGCCGGACAGGCCGCCCAGGATGATGCCGAGCGTGAAGCTCACGGTGATTCCCAAGAGGCCGACGGTGAGCGACACCCGGGCGCCGTAAGTGATCCGCGAGAACATGTCCCGCCCCAGTCGATCGGTGCCGAGCAGGAACATCGTACCGCCTTCGGCCGGGCAGACGAAATGGAAGCTGGCCGGGATCGCGCCCCAGAAGTCGTAGGGCTCGCTATCACAGAAGAAACGCAGGGGCTCGACCTTGGTCAGATCCGGTGAATATTCGCGCTTCAGGTTCTCCATGTTGAGCTTGAAAGTAAATCCGTAGACGAAGGGGCCGACGAAGGCGCCGTCGTGCCAGAAATGGATCGGCTGGGGCGGGAAATGGATGAAGTCGGGGTGGCGGGTATGCAGATCATAAGGGGCGATCCATTCCGAGATCAGGATCGAGCCATACATCATGGCGAGCAACCAGGCGGAAATCACCGCCAGCCGATGGCGCCGGAACTTCCACCACATGAGCTGCCATTGGGAGGCGGTGTAGAAGCGCTCCTGCTCCGGGGTCAGGCGCTCGGCCTCGGCCGGGTCGAACGGTTCCGGGTTGACGTAATGGTGGGTCATCGGCTGGGGCCACCCTCGAAGCGGATGCGCGGGTCGAGCATGGCGAGCGCCAGATCCGAGACCAGGATGCCGACCACGGTGAGCAGCGCCAGCAGCATCAGGAAGGAGCCGGCGAGGTACATGTCCTGGGTCTGGAGCGCGCGCAGCAGCATCGGCCCGGTGGTCGGCAACGAGAGCACGATCGAGACCACGGCGGCGCCCGAGATCACCGACGGCAAGAGCGTGCCGATGTCGGCGATGAACGGGTTGAGCGCCATGCGCAAGGGATATTTGCAGAGCGCCCTGAACGGATGCAGGCCCTTGGCCTTGGCGGTGACCACGTAGGGCTTTTGCAGCTCGTCGAGCAGGTTGGCGCGCAGGCGGCGGATCATGCCGGCGGTGCCCGAGGTGCCGATCACGAACACCGGCACCCACAGATGCGCGAGCACCGAGACGAACTTCGCCCAGCTCATCGGCTCATCGAGATATTCCGGCGCCATCAGGCCGCCGATCGAGGTGCCGAAGATCACGTTGGCGAAGTACAACAGGACCAGGGCGAGCAGGAAGTTCGGGGTCGCGAGGCCGAGGAAGCCGATGAAGGTCAGGACATGATCGCTCGTGCTGTACTTGTGGGTCGCGGAATAGACCCCGATCGGGAACGACACCGCCCAGGTGAACAGGATGGTGGTGAACGAGACGATGAACGACAGGAACAGGCGGTCACCGATCACCGCGTTGACCGGCAGGTCGTACTCGAACGAGTAGCCGAAGTCGCCGCGGAACAGGCCGCCCAGCCAGACCAGATACTGTTGCCACCAGGGCTTGTCGAGGCCGTAGATCTGGCGCAGGTACTCGATCTTGTCGCCCTGGATGCGCTCGCCCTGGGCCTGCAGCTCGGCGATGTAGCTCGACAGATAGTCGCCGGGCGGCAGCTGGATGATGATGAAGGTGATCAGGCTGATCGCCAGCAGCGTCGGCACCATGACCAAGAGACGATGGACCACGTAACGCAGCACGTCCCGCGCCTCCCTTGCAGTTTCGTCGGCCCCGCGCCGCCCCGCCGGTTCTGCGCCGGCCGCCCAGACAGACCGTAAAGGCGTTGTCCGGCAGAATGCAAGAGGACGGTTGCCGCTCGCGGCGCCTAGCGGTCGGCGCGGGGGGCCGCCGCCCGGGCCTGGAGGCAGATCCCGAGGGCCGCGCGCCGGCACAGCGCCGCCGCCGGCCAGCCGGTGGTCTTGCAGCCGATCTCGGCCTCGAGCAGGCGGCCGAGGGCGCTGGCCGTCCGGGCCGTCGGCCAGCGCCGCAGCTCCGCCTTGACGCTCGCCTTGCGCCGGAAGTGGATCGGCGGCCGCGCCCGATCGATCACCTGCTCGAGGGGCTCCCCCGCCTCGACCCGCAGCGCCAGCTCATGCAGACGGCGGACGTGGTTGGCGAGCGCGCGCAGCAGGCGGACCGGGGCCTGACCTTCTCCGAGCAGGCGGTCGAGACAGCGCTCGACCTGGCCCGGATCGCCGAGCGCGGCGGCATGGACCAGATCGTCGAGCTCCAGCGCGGCGCTGTCACCGACCACCAGGGCGACCGCCTCCAGGGTCACGCGCGGCGCCCGCCGGGGCCCGGCGGGCTCGGTGGGCGCGGCGACATAGAGCGCGAGCTTGGCGAGCTCGCTGCGCGTGATGCCGCGATCGGCGCCCAGATGCTCGACCAGCCAGGCGCGCGCGTCGGGCTCGACCTCCAGCTCGTGCTCGGCCAGAAGCCGGTCGACCAGAGCGCCGAGATCGCGCCCCTGGTCGCGATAGCAGGCGATCGCGGCGGCATTCGAGGCGCCTTCGAGCAGCCGGCGGAGCGACGAGCCCGGGCCGAGCTCGCCCGCGTCGATCACGATCAGCGCGTCGAGCGCCCCGAGCCCGAGCAGGGCGCGGCAGGCCGCGGTCACCTGGTCGCTCGCCTGGCGCACCCGGACCACCCGGCGGCCGCCGACCAGGCACAGCGAGCGCGCCTCGTCGAGCAGCCGGCCGGGGTCGGCGCGGACCGCGTCGGCGCCGAGCTCGCTCAGGCGGAACGGGTCCTTGGGGTCGTCGAGCACGGCGCCGAGCAGGCGTTCGACCCGCTCGCGCACCAGGCCCTGGTCGGGCCCGTAGACCAGGACCACGGGCAGGCCGGGCGACGGCTGGCGAAGGAAACGCTCGAGCGGCTGACCGCCGAGCTTCACGTCGCCTCCGCCTGGCGGACGAAGTGGATCGCGAGCTGGGTCTGGATTTCGGTGCCGACTTCGCGGGCGGCGCGCTTCTCGGCGTCCAGCTCCGCAGCCAGCTCGGCGTAGGGGTCGTGGATCGCGTTGTAGCTCGCGACCCGGCGCACGAGCGAGCTGTAGAGCACCTTCTGATTGTCGACGTCGAGCAGCCGAAAGCGCGCGGTGAGGGTCAGGTTGAAGCGGGTGGCGGTATTGTCGAGCTGGATGCCGAGCGCGTTGCTGCGGCGCTGCAGGTTGACTTCCAGACGGTAGCGCGTCGGGACCTGGATGCCGGCCGGGTTGAGCTGATCCAGGAGGCTGTCGCGCACCAGATAGCCCAGCCGGTCGATCGGGGTCTTGACATCGACCGCGGCCAGCTCGCCCTGGACGTTGGTGTCGTCGACCTGCTTGAGCATCGGCCGGAAGCCGCAGCCCCCGAGCAGGGCGCCGAGCGCGAGGAGGACACCGCGGCGGCTCGCCATCAAAGGTCTCAGACGACCAGATTGACGATCTTGTCGGGCACCACGATCACCCGCCTGGGCGGCTTGCCGCCAAGACCCCGGACGACGTTGGGCTCGGCCAGCGCCGCCGCCTCGGCAACCTTGCGATCGCTGCCGGAAGGGAGTGCTATGGTCGCCCGAAGCTTGCCGTTGACCTGGACCGCGATGGTCACCCGCTCCTCGACCAGCCAGGCCGGGTCCGCCTGAGGCCAGGCGACCTCGGCCAGCAGCACCTGGTGGCCGAGCCGCTGCCAGAGCTCCTCGGCGAGATGCGGCACCATGGGCCCGAGCAGCTGCACGAGAGCCTCGAGCCCCGCGCGCATCAGCGCCGGCGCCGCCGGATCTTCGGCATCGAGGCTTTCCAGGCGGTTGGAGAGCTCGCGAATCAGGGCGACCGCCTTGTTGAAGTGGAAGCGCTCGAGCTCTGCGGTCACGGACTGGATGGTCTGGTGAACCGCGCGCGCGAGCTCGCTCGCCGCCGGCGACAGCCGCTCCGGGATCAGTGTGCCGCTCGGCGCGAGCCGCTCCAACCGGTCGTCGACCCCCACCCAATCATCCACCAAGCGCCAGAGCCGGTTGAGATAGCGCCAGGCGCCGTCGATCCCGGCCTCGGTCCACTCCAGATCGCGCTCGGGCGGGCTGTCGGACAGCATGAACAGACGCGCGGTGTCGGCGCCGTAAGCCTCGATCGTCGCGGTCGGATCGATGGTGTTGCGACGCGACTTGCTCATCTTCTCGGAGCGGCCACCGGTCACCGGCCGGCCGTCGTCGAGCGCGCGCCAGACGCCGGGCTCGGCCTCGGTGACCTCGGCGGGCTCGAGCCACGCGCCGGTCTCGTCCCGGAAGGTCTTGTGGCAGACCATGCCCTGGGTGAACAGGCCGGCGAACGGCTCGTCGAACCCCAGATAGCCGCACCGCTTGAGAGCGCGCATGAAGAAGCGCGAATAGAGCAGGTGCAGGACCGCGTGCTCGACGCCGCCGATATACTGATCGACCGGCATCCAGCGCTCGACCGCCTGGCGGTCGAAAGCGGTCTCGGCGTCCGGCGAGCAGAACCGGAGAAAATACCAGGAGCTCTCGACGAAGGTGTCGAAGGTGTCGGTCTCGCGCTCGGCCGGCTGGCCGCAGGTCGGGCAGGCGACGTGCTTCCAGGTCGGATGGCGCACCAGCGGGTTGCCCGGCTGGCCGATCTCGACGTCCTCGGGCAGGGTCACCGGCAGCTGGTCGCGCGGCACCGGCACGATCCCGCAGCCGGCGCAGTGGATCACCGGGATCGGGCAGCCCCAGTAGCGCTGGCGCGACACGCCCCAGTCGCGCAGCCGCCAGGTGACCTCGCCGCGGCCGAGACCATGTTGCTCGATGTGCTCGATCACGCGCCGCTTGGCGCTCGCGACATCGAGCCCGTCCAGGAACCCGGAATTGAACAGGCGGCCGTCGCCGACATAGGCTTCGGCGCCGATCGCGAAGGTCTCCGCGTCCTCGCCCGGCGGCAGGACCACCGGGATCACCGGGCGGCCGTATCTGCGCGCGAACTCGAGGTCGCGCTGGTCGTGCGCCGGGCAGCCGAAGATCGCCCCGGTGCCGTACTCCATGAGCACGAAATTGGCGACGTAGACCGGCAGCTCCTGGTCGGGCAGGAGCGGGTTGCGACAGCGCAGCCCGATGTCGTAGCCCCGCTTCTCGGCCTGCTCGATCACCTCCTCGCTGGTGCCGAGGTGGGCACACTCGGCGATGAAGGCGGCGAGCCCGGGATCGCGCCGGGCGAGATCCGTGCTCAACGGGTGATCGGGTGCCAGCGCCATGAAGCTGGCGCCGAACAGCGTGTCGGGCCGGGTCGTGAAGACCTCGAGCTCGTCGTCGCGGCCGATGATCGGAAAGCGCACCCGGGCGCCCTCGGAGCGACCGATCCACTTCTCCTGCATCAGCCGGACCTTGTCCGGCCAGCGGTCGAGGCCGTCCAGGGCCTCGAGCAGCTCCTGGCTGAAGTCGGTGATCTTGAGGAACCATTGCGCGAGCTTGCGCCGCTCGACCGGGGCCCCCGAACGCCAGCCGCGGCCGTCGATCACCTGCTCGTTGGCGAGCACGGTCTGATCGACCGGGTCCCAGTTGACCCAGGACTCCTTGCGGTCGACCAGCCCGGCGGCGAGGAAGTCCAGGAACATCGCCTGCTCGTGGCGGTAGTAGGCGGGATCGCAGGTCGCGAACTCGCGCGACCAGTCGAGCGCCAGGCCCATCGACTGGAACTGCGCCCGCATCTCGGCGATGTTGGCCCAGGTCCACTCGGCCGGGTGGACGCCCTTGGCGATCGCGGCGTTCTCGGCCGGCATGCCGAAGGCGTCCCAGCCCATCGGATGGAGCACGTCGTGGCCCTGGGCGCGCCGGAACCGGGCGACCACGTCGCCGAGCGTGTAGTTGCGCACGTGGCCCATGTGGATGCGGCCCGAGGGGTAGGGGAACATCTCGAGCACGTAGTATTTGGGCCGATCGGAGGCCGGCGGCGCCCGGAAGGTGGCGCGCTCGTCCCAGATCCGCTGCCACTTCGCCTCGGTGTCCTTGAACGGATAGCGCACCATCGAGCCGATCACCTCCGCTGCCCGAACCGCGGTGATTTAGAGGAGCTGGCCGGGATTGCCTAGCAGAAAGCCGTCCCGCCCGGGACCGGACCGCTCCCAGGCGAGGCGCCGGACGTCCCGATGCTAGCCTTGAGCGGTCCCGACCGCGGCGATCCGCAGCTCGCGCGCCCGGGTCAGGATGCTGTCCTCGATGCTGGTCTTGGTGCCCGCGTCGACCGCGGCGTCGGCCCACTGGCCGGCGCCATTGGTCTGCCGGAACACCGCGACCTTGACGGCATCGGCGCGTAGCACCCGGTCGAGAATGTAGACCGTGAGCTTGAAGCGCTCCGCCGGCGTCTCCGGCGGCGCGTACCAGTCGGTGATGATCACGCCGCCGAACGGATCGGCCTGGACCAGCGGCATGAAGTCGATGGTCTCGAGCGCCGCCCGCCAGAGATAGACGTTGACCCCGATGCCGCCGCCAGCGCCGCCGCCGCCGCCGGTATCCGCTTTGGAATCGCCGCCGAGGGTGAAGCCGTCGCTACCGTGAACCGTGCCGTATTCGGCGCGGATCCTCTCCTGCGGCGTGCCGGGCTGCGCCGGCGTGGCGGGCCCGATGGTCGCGCCGGCGCAACCGGCCAGGGCCAGCGCCGCCAGACCACATACCACCATCGAGACGCTGTGCAGTGACATCGCCCGTCGCCCCGCTCGCTGACCTGGTCCGTCAAGCCGACGAACCATCTTCCGAACCCGGGTCCAAAGCATCGGGACGGACTAGAAGTTGAGCCGGAGGCTGACCCGCCCCGCGGTCGAGACCTCGCCGTTCTTGTCGTCGGCATAAGCCACATCGCCCTGCACGACCAGACCAGGCGTCAAGGCCAACCGGCTGCCGACCGTGAACACACTGGCGTCGACCGCGGTCTCCTGCCGATCGACGACGCTGTAGCTCAGGCGGGTGTCGACCGGCCCCAGACCGTAGGTCACGCCCGCGGTCATCCGGCTGCCGTCGAGGCCCAGGCCCATGAGCGCCGCGTCGTCGCCGTAGGCGGCATCGAAGCGCAGGCTCGAGACCGCGAGCTGGCCGCCGACCACCAGACCGGAGTCGCCGGTGCCGGCGGTCGCCGCCGGGTTGACCATGCCGGCGGTGGCCGCGAGATCCACCGCCCAGCCGGCGATCTCCGTGCCGCTCAGGCCGACCAGCAGACTATGAAGCTCGGTGGACGCCGGCGGCTCGACCGGGCCGCTCGACCGATATTCCGGCAGGCTTCCGGCGCTGCCCAGACCCAGGCCACCGAACCGGGGGGTGAACGCCGTCAGCGCCGAGTCCTGTCCCGAGCCCAGGCGGATGGCGTAGCGGCCGTCCGTGGCCGCGGGGCCGACCAGGTCGCGATGCATCGCTTCCAGGGCCTGGTCCTGATAGCCGCCGACGTGGACCTCGGACGCCGCCGTCGCAGGCGCGACCCAGCTCGCCGAGGCCAAGCTGGCCACGACTACCATCCCGCCGGTTCGAACCGCCTGCCACATCCTCGCTTGCCGCCACCGGTGAAAGTGCGCTTCAGTTCTTTCACCTATATTGCGCCTTCGCGCTCGCACTTTCAAGCGCCAACACCGCCGGCCGATCGAAGCCAGCTCGTTTCAACAACTTCGGCGACCGCACGACCATGGGGGCGACCGGCTCTGCCCGTCGCCCCCTGGTCGACACCCGCCGCGGCTATGCGGCCGGACGTCTAGTAGTCGAGCTGGACGCTCATTATGCCGGCCCAAGTGTCGCCCGGATTGAGGCCCCGGCTGTCGTTTTTGCCCGGGTCTTCGGTGTTGTAGCTGACATCCCCCTTGAGGGTGACGCCCGGCATCAGACCGACATCGGCGCTGGCTACGTAGACGTTCTGGGTCTTGCCGTGGTCCGGATTCCAGTTGACGTAGCCGACGCTGACGTTCGCCCCGCCAAAGCCGTACTTCAGGCCAAGGTCGGTGAAGGTTCCTTGGTTGAAGTCGGTGTTCTGGCCGAAAGTCACGCCAAAGGACAGACCGCCGGCCCCGAGCAGACCGCCGACCGACCAGTCCTTCTCGTCGTTGTTGGACAGGCTGTTGGTCTGGGGATCGGTGACCTCGCCAGGGTTCTTGATATAGCCGGCGACCGCGGCGAAGCTCAGGTCGACGCCGCTGAAGGCGCCGACCCAGTTGGCGCCAGCCGTGACGGCATTGGTGAAGTTTTCGTTGTCGTCCCGGCCGCCATTGTCGGATTGGTCCGGGGTCACGCTGGCGCCCAGCTGGAAGCCGCCGACGCGCGGCGAGAAGTAGGTCGCCTTGGCGGAGTCGCCGTAGGACACGTGATAGACCGAAGCCAGGTTCGTGGTATCGCCGTCGAGGCCGCCCGTGCCGGCCTGCGCAACCGCGGCACCGACGAACATAGTGTCTTCGGCGCCATCCTGGCGGCCCAGCTCGATCCGGCCGAAGTTGCCCGAGAAGAACAGATTGGCCTCGTCGGCGTTCGTCGAGCTGCTGCCGTTGTTTTCGTCCGAGTAGACGTCCAACTCGATGTAGGAGCCGTAGATGACGCCGCTGTCGGTGGTGCCTTGCGCCGTGATATGGAGCTCAGTGTCCATGAACCCATTATAGCCCTGGTCGGGCGCCGGATTGTTCGTCTCGTCGGTCGCGGCGCGCACGCCGACCTCGGTGTAGCCGCCGAAGATAACCTTGATCGGTGCCTGGGCCTGGGCCGTACCAGCGAAGAGGATGCCGGCGCCTACGAGCGCGGTGCTGCCCAACAACAGCCTGTGATTCATGATCCCGTTCTCCACTCGCACCCGTGAGGGCGTGCGTTTTCTACTTCAGGATGAGCGGTTCGCCCGGTGGAAACCGATAAGGCGAACCCTCAACACTCTCTGTTAACCACTTGAGCGCTTTGCCATCAACTGAGAATGATGCCCAAGCGCAACAAAAACGCCGCAATGTTGCGGAAAAGCCACGATGGCGCTGCCCGGACGTTCACCCGACGGTCGAGCGGACGGCCTCAAGCCAGCTCGATCAAGCGCATGGCCCGCAGGTCGCGCAGCAGCTGGTCGATCGCCGCGGCCGGGCGCTCGGGAAAGGCCGCGGCCAGCTCGGCAGGTGAGAACTCCTGGCGCTCGAGCACCCAGGCGACCAGGCCGCTGACGTCGGCCGGCACCTCGGTCGCCGCCCGCGAGCCCGCCGCGACCAGGCCGAAGCGCCCCGCCTGCTGGACCAGCCGGATACCCTTGGCATGCACCCGATAGCGATCGTCCTGCCCGGCGCGGAGCAGGCCGGGCAGGTGGTAGCTGTGACGCGGATAGTGAAATGTCTGCTGTTGCGCCTTGATCTGGCGGGCCGTCTGAGGCTCGGCCAGAACCTTGGCGATCCGGTCCGCCAGCGACCCGAGATGCGCGGCCAGCTCGCGCTCGGCATCGGGCCGGTCGGGCCGGGGCAGGTTGGCGCGGAACTCAGGCTCCGCGACCACCCGGTCGAACAGCAGGCTCATGACGTCCATGCCGATCGGGTAGGTGATGCCGAAGGCGATGTGGACCGCCCCCCCCTCGTCCGCGAGCGCGTCGTGATACTGGCCGCGCGGCAGATACAAGAGGTCGCCCGGCTCCATGTGGACGTCCATCAGCTTCTGGCCCTTGGCCTGCTCGTGGTGCTCCCGGGGGAGGGTTTTGAACGCCGGGTGCGCGATCGGATCGACCGCCCGGCCCTCGTACACATGCCAAGTCTTGGTGCCCTCGACGTGGACCGCGTAGACGTCATGGGTGTCGAAATGCGCCGCGAAGCCCTGCCGGCGCCGCGACGAGAGGTACAGATTGCCCTGGACCTTGCCGCCGAGCGCCTGCTCCATGGCCTGCGAGAAGGCGGTCAGCTCGGCGCTCAGATGGTCGATGTCGTTGGCGACCAGGGTGGCGCCGCGCTTCAGGAAGCTCTGCACCCGGTCGGGGTCCGGCCGCAGCACCTGACCACCGTCGCGCCCGACCGCCGCCGCGGTATAGCGGGCGGGCGGGACCAGCTCCTTGTCGAGCACCAGCTGCAGCGAGGCCTGGGACCAGATGGTCGCCATGCCGAGCAGATCGTTCAGCTTGGCCCAGCTCATGACCTGGGCGAACTTGTCGGCGGCACCCTTGAGGTGCAGCGGCCGGCGGCTCTCGTACTCGGCGAAGAAGCGCTCGGCGCCGAGCGGCGCCATGATCTCGTCGAGGCTGAATGGCGGCGTCAGCATGCGGCCGGTCCCTCCCTCGGGCAGGTTGAGCCCAGGCGGCGCGCTGGCTAGGCTGGCCCGAGCAGGCGCATCGCGTGGAGATCGCGCAACAGCCGGTCGATCGCCGCGGCCTGGCGCTCGGGGAAGGCCGTTGCCAGCTCGGCCCGTGAGAACTCCCGGCGCTCGAGCACCCAGCCGACCATCGCGCTGACCTCCGCCGGCACCTCGGTCGCCGCGCGCGAGCCCTGGCGCACCAGCCCGAAGCGCCCGCCCTGCTCGACCAGGCGGATGCCCTCGGCGTGCACCCGGTAGCGCTCGGCCGCCGGCTCGCCGAACAGCTCCGGCAGATTGTAGCTGTTGCGGGGCTGGTGGAAGCCCGACTGCATCGCCTGGACCTGCGCCGCGGTCGCCGGATCAGCCAGCAGCCGCTCGACCTCGCCGGCCAGCCCGGCCAGGCGCTCACTCAGCGCGCGCGCGGCGTCGGGACCGCGCGGACGCGGCAGATCGGTCCGGAACAACAGCTCGGTCACCGCCCGTTCGCGCAGCAGATCCAACACGTCCAGACCGTTCGGATAGGTCACGCCGAAGGCGATGTGCATGGCGCCGCCCTCGTCGGCCAAAGCGTCGTGATACTGGCCGCGCGGCAGGTAGAGGAGATCGCCGGGCTCCATCTTGACTTCCATCAGCAGACCCTCCTTGGCCTGCTGGTCCTCGGCCCGCGAGGTCTTGAACATCGGATGGGCGATCGGCAGGGCCGAGCGGCCCTCGTAGACGTACCAGGTCTTGGTGCCTTCGACGTGCACGGCGTAGACGTCGTGGCGGTCGCGGTGCGAGGCGAGCCCCTGGCGGCGGCGGGACGAGACATAGAGGTTGGCCTGGACCCTGCCGACCAGTGCCTGCTCCAGGGCCGCTGAGAAGGCGGTCAGCCCGGCGCTCAGATGGTCGATCCAGGCGGCGGTCAGGGTCGCGCCCTGGCGCAGGAAATCCTTGACCTTCTCCGGATCCGGCTGCAGCGCCTGTTTGCGGTCCTCGCGACTGAGCGTCTGCTCGCAGTAGCGCGCCGGCGCGACCGCCTCCTTGTCGAGCCACAGGAGCAGCGAGCTGTCGCTCCAGATGGTCGCCTGGCCGAGCAGGTCGTTGAGCTTCGCCCAGGTCATCACCTCGGCGAACTTGTCGGCGGCGCCCTTGAGATGCAGCGGCCGCCGACCTTCATATTCGGCGAAGAAACGCTCGGCGCCGAGCGGCGCCATGATCTCGTCGAAGCTGAACGGCGGCGTCAGCATGCGGCCGGTCCTCCCTCGGGCCCGTTGAGCCAAGGCCGGGCGTTGGCTAGGCTGGCTCGCGCACCAGCACGAGGAACTTACATGACCGGCATCGCCGAACAAGCCATCGTTGCGCCCGGGGTCGAGCTTCATCTGCGCGCGATCCGGGAGCGGATCGAGGCGGCCGCGCGGGCGGTCGGTCGGGCGCCGTCGGAGGTGACCCTGGTCGCGGTCAGCAAGGCGCAGCCCGACGAGCGCGTGCGAGCGGCGCTCGCCGCCGGCCAACGGGTGTTCGGCGAGAACTACCTGCAGGAGGCGAAGGCGCGCTGGCCCTCCCTGCGCGCGCAGTACCCGGACCTGCAGCTGCACATGATCGGTCCGATCCAGACCAACAAGGCCAGGGAGGTGGTCGCCCTGTTCGACGTGATCGAGACGCTCGACCGGCCGAAGCTCGCGCGCACGCTGGCAAAGGAGATGACCCGCCAGGGCCGGCGTCCGAGCTGCTTCGTCCAGGTCAACACCGGCGAGGAGGCCCAAAAGGCCGGGGTCTGGCCCGCGGACGCCGATGCCTTCATCTGTGAATGTCGCGACCAGCTCGGCCTGCCGGTCGAAGGCCTGATGGCGATCCCGCCGGAGACCGAGGAGCCGTCGCCGCATTTCGCCCTGCTCGCCAAGATCGCCGCCCGCAACGACCTTACGAAGCTGAGCATGGGCATGAGCGCCGACTTCGAGATCGCGGTCCAGTTCGGCGCGACCCACGTCCGGGTCGGCAGCGCGATCTTCGGCGCCCGGCCGCCGCGGGGCTGAGCGCGCTCAGCGCGCCGGCGCGCTCTGGCGGCGCTGCCGCCGTCCCCGCCGTGATCCGGCGCGGGTCGCCTTGGCGCGCCGCCCGCCGGCCGCCTCGTCAGGCTGGGGACGGCCGTCGGGCCCGTTCACCGTCGCTGCGCGCGGCGCATCGGGAGCTCTCTGCCCGCGCAGCTGCTGCGCGTCCGCCAGATCGGGGAAGGGCTGCGCCGCCTCGGTGCGCCACCCCTCGAGCGTGGCTTCGGCGGCCGGTGCGGTCGCGCCATCGGCGCCCGTGTCCCGGGCCAGGTAGTGGGTCTGCGAGGGGAAGGCAAAGGAGGTGCCGACCGCCTCGACGATCTCCGCCACGCGCAGGAAGATGTCCTCGCGGATCGCCAGGAAGTCGCTCCAGTCGCTGGTCCGGACGTAGGCGAACAGCTCGAAATCGAGCGAATAGGCGCCAAAGCCCGCAAAGCGGACTCGCAGCGGGTCGTTCAGGACCTTCGGATGCGCCAGCAGCATCTCGCGCAGCCGGGTCGGGAGGAGCCGAAGCTGCGCGGGCGTGGTCTCGTAGCGCACGCCCAGCGTGGTTTTGAGCAGGATGCGGTCGCGCCTGGTGAAATTCTCGAGCTGGAGCTTCGCGAACTCGGCATTCGGGATCGTGATCACGGTCCGATCCAGGGTGCGCACCCGGGTCGAGCGCAGGCCGATCTCTTCGATCGTGCCGAGCTTGTCGCCGAACTGGCAGAAGTCGCCGACCCGGACCGGCCGATCGGCAAACAGAGTGATGCCGGCAATCACGTTTTCGATCGTGCTCTGGGCCGCCAGGGCGAAGGCCAGACCACCAATGCCGAGGCCGGCGAGCACGGCGGTCAGCGACACGCCAAGCGCGTTGGTCGCCTGCACCACGACCGCTGCGATCAGGCCGATCATGACGATCCGCAGGCTGACCCGGACCAGATGGGCATCGACGCTCCGCCGGCGGAACCGGCCGTGGGACAGGATCAGGCCAATGGCGGCGCCGGTCAGGGCGATGACGAAGATCGCGAGGAAGACGTAAAACAGGAAGTCGAAAACGAGCTCGAACGACAGAAGGAGGGCGCCGGTGATGCCGATTTGCCGGGCGATGAGGTAAGCCAGGCCCTTGGCGACCGCCATGCCGCCGACCGGCAGCGCCAGACAGCCAAGCCGGTCGCCGAAGATGCCGAAGCGCCGGCTCTGCCAGACGAAGATCAGGGCAAGCAGGCCGCCGCCGCCGAGCAGCACGATCCCGAGGGCCAGCCACTGCCACAAGACCTTTCCGAAATAGGGCAGCTTCAGCGCAGCGGGCATCGCCGTCATCACCGCGCGCGGGACCATCCAGCCCGGCGCGAACTGATACAGGTGGTAGACCCCCGCGGCGGCACCGGGCTGATACGGCAGGTCCTCCACGCGATTGTAGAACTCATGCGCCCGCGCGACCGTTTCCGGCGTGAACAGGTAGTCGCCGGCATGGGGCCCGTTGGTGACCTTGGCAATCGTGATCTCGGTCCCCGGCACGACCCATTTGTCGGGAAGGGGCTTGGTCTCGTCGCCCGGGATCTCTTCGGTTGGCGGCAGGGCGACCCGGTCGAGCACCTCCTTGAGCATCAACGCCGCTTCGAGGCCGACGTCGCGGGCCAGCTCGGGCGGTACTTCTGCGAGGTCGAGGCATCGGACCGCCCGCCGCAGGTGGTCGCGCACCTCGGGTGGTACCGTGCGCGAATAGAGGTTGCGGTCGACGTAGATCCGATAGGCGTCGTAGATATTGGTGCTCAGGCTTCTCAGGGTGCCTCGTGGGCTCGCCGTATCGGGCGGTGTCAGCGGGCCTTCGGCCAGCGGGGCGGCGGCCTTGCGGGCGCCGGCCTCGCGGGCGCCGGCAACCGGTACGACTGCCAGCCCGAACCAGAGCGCGGCCAGCAGGACGACCGATAAGCTGGCGCGTGCTCGCGCCTGGATTGCCTGATTCGACATTGCTGACTTGAGGCTCCTCGGGACCACCAGGCGCCCGGCTCGGGTCAAAGGGCGACCGCGCCTGAGGGCCGCGGGGCCAGGCTCGGCGAGGTATAGGTGCGCCCGATCGGCTGGGCAAGTCGGGCCGGCGCATGGCTGGTCGCCAAGGAGCGGGCAGCTCACGGCGAGCCGCCGCGCCGGCGCGGCGTCAGACCTGGTCGCGTACCTCCTCGTACAGCGCCTGCGCCTCGCTCGCCGGGCCGCGGCGGGTGCCAAGGGCGAGCACCCGGACGATGCGGATCGTGCGGCCCTGGGGAAAGGTCAGGACGTCACCCGGGCGCACCCGGTAGTGCGGCTTGGTGATCAGCATCCGGTTGATCCGGATCTTGCGCCGTTCCGCGAGCGCGGCCGCGAGCGCCCGGGTCTTGAAGAAGCGCGCCTGCCAGAGCCACTTGTCGAGCCGCAGACCCTCTTCGCTCGACGGTTCGGGAACCGACGGCTCGGACCCGCTCATCCGCTCAGACGAAGGCCGCGCAGGGCCGCGAACGGCGAGGCGGCAGGGCTGGTCTGGCCGCGCCGTGCGGCCGTCCGGGGCGAGCGCGTCTGCCGGCGGACATAGCGCTGGTCGGCGTCGCGACCATAGCCCAGCGCCTCGATCACCGACCCCAGATCGGCCGGCTCGAGCCCGGTCAACGCCAGCAGCTCCGGCGCGAGCGCGAACGGGCCTTGGCGCGCGAGCGCCCGCAGTCGCGCCGCCAGCCGCTCGACCGCGTCGACCCGGAGCCAGGTCCCGCCGAATGCTTCGAAGCCGATCGCTTCGGCGAGGTCCGAGGGCAGGTCGGACGCCTCGGCGAGCGCAGGCCCTCCAGGCACCGGCGCCATCAGGCCCGGCAGCCGCCGATGCACCGACCAGAGCCGGCCGCGCAGCTCGATGGTGCCGGGTTTGAGCATCGCCGGCAGATAGACGTGGCGGGTGCCGAAGCGCACCCCGAGCCGGGTCAGGTGCGCGCGGTCGGCGGCGCCGAGCCCGTTCAGGACGGCGCGCGCGGCGGCGGTCCGGACGTTGCCCAGGCCCTCGACCAGGAGGAAGGCGAGGCCGCGCCCGGGACCGTCGAGCCCGGCCGCCTGCAGACGCCGGAGCGGCCGCATCAGCGTTCGAAGATGCGCATCCAGCCACTGGGCCAGGCGCTGGCGGACGGCGGCGCGCGCCGGGCTGCTCAAGCTGTCCGCGACCAGCGGCTCGAGCCGGGGCGCGAGGGCCGTGGCCCCCGGCAGCAGGCGGCCGACCGGCGCGGCATTGAGCGCGCCGCCGGAGCGCCAGGTGATGACCGCGCGCTCGGCGAGCGCGAAGGCGTCGTCCGGGGCGGCGATCAGCGCCTTGGCGCGCCGTTTCAGCTCGGGCACCAGGACGCGCCGGGCGGCGCTGCTCAACGCCCGCCGCTCGGCGTCGGCGGCACCCGGCTCGAGCACGTAGCGCAGACCTTCGAGCCGGCCGACCACCTGGCCGTCGACCAGGATCGCGCCGTCGTCCTCGACCGCCGCCAGCTGCTCGCCGTTCAAGAGCCCCTTGAGCAGCATCTGGGTCCGCCGGTCGACGAAGCGCTGGGTCAGGCGGTCGTGCAGGGCATCGCTCAAGCCGTCCTCGACCGCCCGCGTCCGCTCCTGCCAATGCGCCGCGGCGCGCAGCCAGTCGGCGTGGTGGGCGACGTAGGTCCAGGTCCGGATGTGGGCGAGGCGCGCGATCAGGGCATCGATGTCGCCATCGGTCCGCTCGAGGCGCGCAACCTGGTCGGCGACCCAGTCGGTCGGCAGTCGGCCGGCGTCGGCCAGATGGCGGAACACGGTCGCCAGCAGATGCAGATGCGCCTCGTTGAGCGTCTTGCGGAAATCCGGGATCTGGCAGACCGCCCAGAGCAGGCGCACGCCGGCGGGCGTCGCCGCCCGCTCGCGGACCTCCGGGCGCCGGCCGAGCACCTTCAGGCTGACATGGTCGAGAGCGTTGCCGGTGCGCAGCAGGCAGGCGAAGGGCGGCGGCGCGTCGAGCGAGGCGAGCAGGCCGTCCAGCGAGCCGAGGTCGAGCCTGGCGCTCCGCCAGCGCAGTTGCCGGAGCGCCGGGAAGTCGTGGCCCTCGACCGCCTCGATGGTCTTGGGGTCGAGCCCGCCGACGTCCTGGGTGGTGCCGAAGGTGCCGTCCTGCATGTGGCGGCCGGCGCGGCCGGCGATCTGGGCGATCTCGGGCGCGTACAGCGGCCGCCGCTCGTGGCCGTCGAACTTGACCAGGCTGGCGAGCGCGACGTGGCCGACGTCCATGTTGAGGCCCATGCCGATCGCATCGGTCGCGATCAGATAGTCGACCTCGCCCGCCTGATAGAGGGCGACCTGGGCGTTGCGGGTGCGCGGGCTGAGCGCGCCGAGCACGACCGCGGCTCCGCCCCGCTGGCGCCGGACGACCTCGGCGAGCGCGTAGACGTCCTCGGCGGTGAACGCGACCACCGCGCTCCGGCGCGGCAGCCGGGTGACCTTGGCGGGCGGCGCGTAGGTCAGCGCGGAAAAGCGCGGCCGGGTGATGACCTCGGCTTCGGGCACCAGCTGCTTCAAGAGCGGCCGGATGGTGTCGGCGCCGAGGAACATGGTCTCGTCGCGGCCGCGGGCACGCAGCAGCCGGTCGGTGAACACGTGGCCGCGCTCGGGATCGGCGCACAGCTGGATCTCGTCGACCGCGAGGAAGGAGGGCTCCAGGTCCTCGGGCATCGCCTCGACGGTGGCGACGAAATACCGCGCCGATGGCGGCTGGATGCGCTCCTCGCCGGTGATCAGGGCGACCGCCGGCGCCCCTTTCTGGGTCACGATCCGGTCGTAGATCTCGCGCGCCAGCAGGCGCAGCGGGCAACCGATCAGGCCGCTTCGATGGCCCAACATCCGCTCGACCGCGAAGTGGGTCTTGCCGGTGTTGGTCGGCCCGAGCACGGCGAGCACGCGCGAACGTTCGGACGGCAGCAGCGCCATGCCCTGACTATGCGAACCCCGGGCCGTTCTGACAAGGGGTCGCGCGGGGGGGCGCGCAGGGGCGATGTCGTCCCGCCCCCGAGCGAGCGGCGCCGCCGGGACGCCTGGAGGTTCAGGCACGGTCCGTGATGGTGCGCCTCGATACCGGAAGATCGCCCGGTTTCGACGACAAGTCCTAGAATATCTTTTATTAACCTTAATGTCTAAAAGTATCAATGAACTGAGATGTTCCATGGTGCGCTGATTAACTGATGTTAACATTGCGACGGCTTCCCCGACACCCTCGACATGCTGCTGGTGTGCGTCGAGGCGGGCCAGGGGCTCGACGCCGCGCTCGCCCGGGTCGCGCTCGAGGTCGATCAGGCCCACCCGGTGCTGGCCGAGGAGCTCGCGATCATCGGCCAGGAGCTGCGCGCCGGCAAGGGGCGCAGCGACGTGTTGCGCGACTTCGGGCGCCGCGCCGGGGTCGAGGACGTGAGCGCCTTCATCACGCTCCTGATCCAGTCCGAGCAGTTCGGCACCAGCATCGGCGACGCGCTCCGGGTCTACGCCGCCGAGATGCGCCAGAAGCGGCTGCTGCGGGCCGAGGAGAAGGCCAACAAGCTGCCGGTCAAGCTGGCGCTCGCCACCATGGCCTTCACCGTGCCGCCGGTGCTCCTGATCCTGATCGGCCCGTCGATCATCATGGTCATGCGCTCGCTCGCCCGCTTCATGCAGTGAGGCTCGAGCAGGCGGTCGGCGCGCCCAGCCCGGGCGTGCCTCGGGCGACCCGGCCGAAGGCCGCCGCACCGAAGCTGCACCGACAGGCTCATTCTCCAGGCAATGCTGGCGCGAGGCGGTCGACCTCGGCGACGCGGCGCCGACCCGAAACCCCACTCTGAACGGCGAACCGGTACGTCCCGGCTCAGACCGGAGGTCGCGCCTCGGCCCAGGGACGTGCCTGCTCGAACGCACGCGCGGCCTGGAGGACGCGGAGGTCGCGGTGGCGGCCGGCGACGATCTGCAGGCCCACGGGCAGGCCCTGGTCGGTGAACCCGCAGGGGCAGGTCGCGGCGGGCACCCAGGTCAGGTTGAACGGATAGGAAAAGCCCGCCCAGCGAAGCCAGTCCCACGGGTGCTGCTGCCAATGCTCCGGGATCAGCCGGCCGACCGGGAAGGCGGCGACCGAGAGCGTCGGCGTCAGCAGCAGGTCGAAGCGCTCGAACAGCCGGCGCACCCGGTCGTAGTAGTCGATGCGCTGGCCGCGGGCGCGGACGTAGTCGGCGGCGGAATAGCGCGCGCCGTGCCGGATCAGGGCGACCAGGCCCGGGTCCATGCGCTCGCCCCAGCGCTCGAGGTGCGGGCCGTGATTGCCGGCGGCGTTGGCGGCGTAGAACAGGTGCTCGATCTCGATCGGATCGCCCCACCCGGGATCGACCTCCTCGACCTGGCAGCCCAGGTCCTCGAAGGCGTGGACCGCAGCGCGCACGACGGTCGCGACCTCGGTGTCGACCGGCAGGTAGCCGAGGTCGGGGCTGAAGGCGACGCGCAGGCCTTGGATGCCGTCGTCGAGCCGGCCGAGGTAGTCCAGGGGGGCGTCCGGCAGGCTCACCTGGTCGCGGTCGTCGGGCCCGGCGATGACCTGGAGCATCAGCGCGGCATCGGCGACCGTGCGGCTGATCGGGCCGGCGTGCGACATGTGGTCGTTGTTGCTGACCGGGGTGTAGGGCACCCGGCCGTAGGACGGCTTGAGGCCGAAGACGCCGCAGAACCCGGCCGGCATCCGGATCGAGCCGGCGCCGTCGGAGCCCTGGTGGATCGGGCCGATGCCGGCGGCGGCGCAGATCGCCGCCCCGGTGCTCGAGCCGCCGGCGTTCATGCCGTGCTGCCAGGGGTTGTGCGAGATGCCGGTGACCGGGCTGTCGCCGCAGCCCTTCCAGCCGAACTCGGGCACCGTGGTCTTGCCGATCGAGATCGCGCCGGCCGCGGCCAGGCGCTCGACGAACGGCGCATCGACCTCCGGGACCCGCTCGGCGTGGATCCACGAGCCGGCCATGGTCCGCACGCCCTTGGTGAACGCGAGGTCCTTGATCGTGGTCGGCACGCCGTGGAGCGGCCCGAGCGGATCGCCGCGCATCACCGCCTGCTCGGCCTCACGGGCCCGCGCGCGCGCCGCCTCGGCGGTCCAGGTGCAGATCGCGTTGAGCCTCGGATTGAGGGCCTCGGCGCGCGCCAGCACCGCGTCCATGACCTCGACCGGGGAGATCGCCCGGGTCCGGATCAGGCGCGCGAGCTCGACCGCCGGGGTGTAGCAGAGGTCCACATCTTGCATGTCTCTCGCCTCGGATGCCGGGACCGGTCAGGCTGGTCGGTTGCCCGGAGCCATGGAACCCTCTTACAATCCCCGAAGGCACATCGAAAGAGCGGGAGGGACGACATGACCAGGCATCGATCGCGGGGCCGCCAGCACGTGCTCGGCGGCGCGCTCATGGTCGGGCTGTGCGCGGCGTTCGCCGGCACCGGCGCGGCCGCGGAGACCACGCTCCGCCTCGTGCCCCAGGCCGATCTCAAGAACCTCGACCCGGTCTGGACCACCGCGGCGATCACCGCAAACCACGCCTATATGGTCTACGACACGCTGTTCGCCTTGAACTCGAAGCTCGAGCCCAAGCCCGAGATGGTCGGCGACTATAAGATCAGCGACGACGGCCTGACCTATACCTTCACGCTTCGCGACGGGCTCAAGTTCCACGACGGCTCACCGGTCGAGGCCAAGGATGCGGTCGCCTCGATCAAGCGCTGGTCGGCCAAGCGCTCCGACGGCATGGCGATGATGGACCGCGCCGAATTGCTGGAAGCGGTCGATAGCAAGACCTTCGTGCTCAAATTGAAGGAAAAATTCGGGCCGACGCTGACCGTGCTCGCCAACCCGACCCTGCCCTTGCCGGTCATGCGCGAGGAAGAGGCGATGACCGATCCCAACGAGCAGGTCACCAACATCATCGGCTCGGGCCCGTTCGTGTTCGAGAAGGACCAGTGGGTCCCGGGCGACAAGGTGATCTACACGAGGTTCAAGGACTACGTGCCGCGCGACGAGCCCTCCGACGGCTTCGCGGGCGGCAAGGTGGTCAAGGTCGACAAGGTCGAGTGGGACTACATCCCGGACACGAATACCGCGACCCAGGCCCTGCTCTCGGGCCAGGTCGACGCCTACGAGATCCCGCCGATCGACCTTCTGCCGGTGCTCGAGGCCGATCCCAACATCGTGATCAAGGTGCTCGACCCGCTCGGCAAGATGGGCCACATCCGCCCGAATTTTTTGTATCCGCCGTTCAACAACGTCAAGGCGCGCCAGGCGCTGCAGCTCCTGGTCGACCAGAAAGCCTTCCTCGCCGCCCAGGTCGGCAATCCCAAGTACGAGAAGGTCTGCTACGCGGTCTTCATGTGCGATTCGCCGTTCGCGACCGACGCCTACGCCGGCCCCTGGGAGAAGCAGGACAAGGCGCGCGCCAAAGAGCTCATGGCCGAATCCGGCTACAAGGGCGAGCCCGTGGTCGTGCTGGTGCCGACCGACCAGCAGATCATCTACAACAACGTCCTGGTCATGATCGACCTCTTGAAAGAAATCGGCGTCAACGTCGACGCCCAGTCGATGGACTGGTCGACGCTCACCTCCAGACGGCCGAAAATGGAAGATCCGCGCGAGCAGCCGAACGTCGGCTGGAATATTTTTCCCACATGGTGGACCGGCTACAACATGAGCAGCCCGCTCACCGACCAGCCGCTGGTCGCGACCGGCGACCCGAAATCGGCCTGGTTCGGCTGGCCCAAAGACGAAGAAATCGAAAAACTCCGCGCCCAGTTCATCGCCGCCCAAACCCGGGAAGAACAGATGGCGGCGATCGACGCGCTGCAGAAGCGCTTCTACGAATTCATCCCCTACATCAACACCGGCCAGTTCGTGACCCCGGTCGCCTGGCGCAAGACGCTCAAGGGCGTGCCCAACGCGCTCCTGTTCGTCGCCTGGAACATCGAAAAAACCGAGTAGGCGGCGGTCAGCGACCGCCGGCCAAACTCAAGCATCGGCGCCGGGGTCCGCCCCGGCGCTTTTTTCTCGCCGAAAAGGTTCCTGACACCTTTTTCCCTGACACCTTTTTCCCTGCGAAAAGGTTCCTGACACCTTTTTCCCTGCTCGTTTCCCCTCGACCGTTTTGTTCGAAAAGAATCCTGACCCCGTTTCCCTCTGACCCCGTTTCCCTCGACCGGGGTGCCCTGGGAGGGGAGGGATCACCTTGACTGAACGGCGCCATTTTCGGTATCCTCCACAGCCAACCCGTTTAGATCGCTAATGGCACGAGTGGCGAAGCGAGATGGGTTCGGAGGCGTCTATGAAGGATATCCAGACGCTGCGCACGCAGTACCGTGTGAGCGACTTCGTCGCATGGCAGCGCGACGACGCGCTCGAACTCAATCCGAACTTCCAACGTCGCCCGGTATGGAAGAAGGGAGCAAAGTCGTACCTGATCGATACCATTCTGCGTGGACTCCCTATGCCGATCATTTTTCTTCGTGATCTGCGCTCCGACTTACGGACCTTGAAGTCAAAGCGGGATGTTGTCGATGGTCAGCAGCGACTACGGACGATTTTCTCATACATCGACCCCACGCTTCTCAAGAATTACGACGCGGAACGCGATAATTTCACAATAAGTCGCGTTCACAACAAGGCGCACGCTGGGAAAAAATTTACCGATCTAGAGGCTGCGGACGTACAACGAATCCTCGACTATCAGTTCAGCGTACATTCGTTCGCCTCCGACACCGACGACCGCGAGCTTTTGCAAATATTCGCTCGAATGAACTCGACTGGCGTTAAACTAAATGCGCAGGAATTGCGCAACGCGGATTTCTTTGGAGAATTCAAGCAGGTGTGCTATGAGCTAGCTACCGAGCAGCTAAATCGGTGGCGGGATTGGGGCATCTTTAGTCCGGACCAGATCGCCCGTATGAGTGAAGTAGAACTTACAAGCGAACTGATCGTACTTACGGTAAATGGCGTCACTGCAAAAAGTAAGCCGCTGATAGACAGAATTCTATGACATGTACGATCTCGATTTTCCCTCCGCCACCGAGACAGCCGGACGGATACGAGATGTCTTCAATACGATCGATGCCATATATCAAAACAGCGACATATCGAGCTTCTTTAGCAGCATCACTATGTTCTACGGCTTATTTGCAACGCTTTATGGCTTGAAATACCCCCTGGGGGCTCCTGTGATAAAAAAGGGTGCGCGAAGATCGAAGATCGGCCGGCGTGCTTGGAAAAAGAAAAGCCGCGCCCGATTGAAAGGAATGTGACGGCGCACATTTTTGACGCCGCGAGACTTATTCATTTCGAGCAAGACCTTCCAGCGCCTTTAACGCGCGCACTGCGCGGTGCTACGACCGATGCGGGCAGCCGTCGTCTCCTCATTAGTTTTTTGGCCGGCAAGGATAACGATCCATGCCCAGCCCAGAGCTAGAATCGTTTCTGCGTAATCTACAACGGATTAATGAGACCCGGAACCGGATGGAGAAGGTGTTTCAAGATGGCAGAATAAAGAAGGCGGACATAGAAATAATATACGAAGCTCTGTTCTTGAGGGTAGTCACTAGCTTTGAGACCTTTTTGGAGAAACTATTCTTTGCCATTATGCTTCGCAAGGTGCCGACCGTAAAAGGAGTCACCCTTATGACGGCGGTATCGAGGCGGGCATTGTACGACATTGTATTGCAGCGAGGAAACTACCTGGACTGGCTGCCGTACAAAAGGACTGAAACGCGGGCCAGTATCTACTTGAAAAATGGACAGCCGTTTAGTGGTATATCGGACGGGGATAAGTCACAAATCAAGACGGTAACCGTGGTACGCAATGCAATCGCGCATAGGAGCGACTTCGCTATGAGAGAGTTTAGGGAGAAGGTGATTGGAGGGCTACTGCTGCTGGGTCGCGAGAAGCGGCCAGCGGGATTTCTTCGCTCCCAGGTGCGCGCGAATCCTACCCAACTGCGGTTCGAAGTGTATATGTCAGAGCTCGCGCGGATTGCCGCTTCTTTGTGCTAAGGAGACCGCTGGTGCCTAACGATCCTCAAGACGAATTGTCGCCGGATGAGATCGCCCGCCGGCTGAGAAACGGGGCCGAGGGGGAACGCAGTCGGGGGAAAAGGTGTCAGGAACCTTTTCGGCATCTGCCCGGAAAGTCAAGCGTCTGGCGTACCGAGGCCGCCCATCCGGGTGATGAAGTCGGCGACGTCCTGGACGCCCTGGCCGGCGCGGATGTTGGTGAAGACGAAGGGGCGCGTCCCGCGCATGCGGCGGGTGTCGCGGTCCATGATCCCGAGGTCGGCGCCGACGAGGGGCGCCAGGTCGGTCTTGTTGATCACCAGGAGGTCGGAGCGGGTGATGCCGGGGCCGCCTTTTCTTGGGATTTTGTCGCCGGCGGCGACGTCGATCACGTAGATCGTGAGGTCCGCGAGCTCGGGGCTGAAGGTGGCCGCGAGGTTGTCGCCGCCGGATTCGATGAAGATCAGGTCGAGCTTGGAGAGGAAAAGGTGTCAAGGAAAAGGTGTCAGGAACCTTTTCGGCATCTGCCCGGAAAGTCAAGCGTCTGGCGTACCGAGGCCGCCCATCCGGGTGATGAAGTCGGCGACCTCCTGGACGCCCTGGCCGGCGCGGATGTTGGTGAAGACGAAGGGGCGCGTCCCGCGCATGCGGCGGGTGTCGCGGTCCATCACCGAAAGGTCGGCGCCGACGAGGGGCGCCAGGTCGGTCTTGTTGATCACCAGGAGGTCGGAGCGGGTGATGCCGGGGCCGCCTTTGCGCGGGATCTTGTCGCCGGCGGCGACGTCGATCACGTAGATCGTGAGGTCCGCGAGCTCGGGGCTGAAGGTGGCCGCGAGGTTGTCGCCGCCGGATTCGATGAAGATCAGGTCGAGCTTGGGGAAGGACGCGACCAGCTGGTCGATCGCCGCGAGGTTGATCGAGGCGTCCTCGCGGATCGCGGTGTGCGGGCAGCCGCCGGTCTCGACGCCGAAGATGCGCTCGGGCGGCAGCGCGCCGCTCCGGGTCAGGAACTCCGCGTCCTCGCGGGTATAGATGTCATTGGTGATCGCCGCGACCTCGAAGTTTTTCCGAAGTTGCTTGCAGAGCGCGTCGACCAGGGCGGTCTTGCCCGAGCCGACCGGGCCGCCGATCCCGACCCGGAGCGGGTTTTTTCCGGGTTCGGTCATGAGCGGAACAGGCGGGTGTACTGGGTCTCGTGGGCCATCGAGAACAGATCGATCGCGAGCGCGGCGCTGCCCAGGTCCTCGACCCCGCTCGCCATCACCAGCGCCACGACCTCGGTGATCACGTCCTCGAGCGCAGCGGTCAGGCGCTGGCCGTCGGTCTGGCCAAGCGGAATCAAGCGGATGCCGGCCGAGATCAGATTGGCGGCGAAGGCCTGGAGAAAGGCGGGCAGCACCGCCGCGAGCGGCAGGCCGTGGGCGCGCGCGGCGAGGCCGAGCACGAGCGCGTAGGCCGGCGCCGCCTCGGCTTGCCGGCAGAGCTCGTCGAGCGCGTCGAGCTCGGCCGCGGGCCAGGCCTCGCGCAGCACGGTCGAGCAGGGCCCGCCCCTGGGCAGCACTCTCCAGCGCCAGCTCGCTGGTGCCGCGCATGGCGGCCGCGGTCGTCAGGATGTCGAGCAGCGACCAGCCCTCGAACCGGCCATCGACGCCGGCTGCATGGGCCGCGCGCAGCAGCAGGCCATCGGTCCAGCCGGTGCCGTAGCGGAGCACGGTCAGGGCATAGGCGCCAAGGCTCGCGACGTCGCCCACGGCGCCGGCCTCGACCGCCGCTTCCAGCGCGTGCGAATAGCTGTAGGCGCCGACCGGCATCGCCGGCGACAGCCAGGCGACCAGCTTGTAGGCGTAGGGCCCGGACTCGACCCTGCCGCCCCGCTCAACCATGCCGGTGCGAGCCGGCGTAGGCGCCGCCCTCGGGCTGGAACGCCGCCTGGGCGCGCAGCAGGCGGGCGCCCAGGTGCTGGAGCATGTCCTCGATCACGTGGTCGTAGCGGATGCGCAGGCGGCCGTCGGCCAGGATCTGGGTCGGCAGATGGCGGTTGCCGAGATGCCAGGCGAGGCGCGCGAGGTGGCGGCGGTCGTCGGCATCGACCTCGAGGACTTCCTCGGGCGCGGCCCGGACCTCGAGCCAGCCCTGATCCTCCTGGAACGCGAGGCCGTCGCCGTCGGCGAGCGGCTCGGGCTTGGCGAGGTTCAAGAGCACCGGCTCGCCCTGATCGGTCGCCATGCGAATCCGCCGCCGGTGGCGGTCGTCGAAGCTGAGCGTGACGCTGCCGACGCTCTCGTCCCGGGGCCAGGCCCCCGCTCTTGCCATTTTGACCAGCTGACGCACCGGGCCGCCTCAGTACAGGAAATAGCGCTGGGCGAGCGGCAGGATCGCGGCCGGCTCGCAGGTCAAAAGCTCGCCGTCGGCCCGCACCGCGTAGGTCTCCGGGTCGACCTCGATCTTCGGCAGATGGTCGTTCAGGACCATGGCGCGCTTGTCGATGGTCCGCGTGCCGCTGACCGCGACCAGGGGCCGGCCGAGGTGCAGGTTGCCGGCGAGGTCGTGCTCGAGCGCGGCCGCCGAGACGAAGGTGAGCGCGCTCTCGGTGCAGGCGCGCCCGTAGCTGCCGAACATCGGCCGGTAGTGAACCGGCTGCGGGGTCGGGATCGAGGCGTTGGGATCGCCCATGAGCGCGGCCGCGATCGTCCCGCCCTTGAGCACCAGGTCGGGCTTGACCCCGAAGAACGCCGGCCGCCAGAGCACCAAATCTGCGAGCTTCCCCACCTCGACCGAGCCGATCTCGGCGGCCATGCCATGGGCGATCGCGGGGTTGATCGTGTATTTGGCGACGTAGCGCCTGGCCCGGAAATTGTCGTTGGCGCCGGTCTCCTCGGGCAGGCGGCCGCGCTGGCGCTTCATCTTGTCGGCGGTCTGCCAGGTCCGGATGATCACCTCGCCGACCCGGCCCATGGCCTGGCTGTCGGAGGCGATGATCGAGAACGCGCCCAGATCGTGCAGGATGTCCTCGGCGGCGATCGTCTCCTTGCGGATCCGGCTCTCGGCGAACGCCACATCCTCGGGGATCTTCGGGTCGAGGTGGTGGCACACCATCAGCATGTCGAGATGCTCGTCGATGGTGTTGACCGTGTAGGGCCGGGTCGGGTTGGTCGAGCTCGGCAGCACGTTCGCCTCGCCGCAGACCTTGATGATGTCGGGGGCGTGGCCGCCGCCGGCACCTTCGGTGTGGAAGGCGTGGATGGTCCGCCCCTTGAACGCCCGGATCGTGTTCTCGACGAAGCCGGATTCGTTCAGCGTGTCGGTGTGGATCAGGACCTGGACGTCCATCTCGTCGGCGACCGACAGGCAGCAGTCGATCGCCGCGGGCGTCGTGCCCCAGTCCTCGTGCAGCTTCAAGGCGCAGGCGCCGGCCCAGATCTGCTCGATCAGGCCGTCGGCCTGGGAGGCGTTGCCCTTGCCGGCGAAGCCGAAGTTCATGGGCCAGGCCTCGGCCGCCTGCAGCATACGCCCAAGATGCCAGGCGCCGGGCGTGCAGGTGGTGGCGTTGGTGCCGGTCGCGGGCCCGGTGCCGCCGCCCAGCATGGTCGTGATGCCGGAATAGAGCGCCTCCTCGATCTGCTGCGGGCAGATGAAGTGGATGTGGCAGTCGAAGCCGCCCGCGGTCAGGATCCTGCCCTCGCCCGCGATCGCCTCGGTGCCGGGCCCGATCACGATCTCGACGCCGGGCTGGGTGTCGGGGTTGCCAGCCTTGCCGATACCGGTGATCCGGCCGTCCCGGATGCCGATGTCGGCCTTGAAGATGCCGGTATGATCGAGGATCAGGGCGTTGGTGATCACGGTGTCGACCGCACCCTGCTCGCGGGTCATCTGTGACTGGCCCATGCCGTCGCGGATCACCTTGCCGCCGCCGAACTTGACCTCCTCGCCATAGATCGTGCGGTCGGCCTCGACCTCGATGAAGAGCTCGGTGTCGGCGAGACGCACCTGGTCGCCGACCGTCGGCCCGTACATGTCGGCATAGGCCGCGCGGGTGATCTGACGGGGCATCAGGTGGTCTCCTCGCCGTCGAGCGCGCCCATGACCAGGCCGTTGAAGCCGAAGATCGCCCGCCGGCCCGCGATCGGGACCAGCTGCACCTCCCGCGTCTGGCCGGGCTCGAAGCGCACCGCGGTGCCGGCCGGGATGTCGAGCCGGCGGCCACGGGCCGCAGCGCGATCGAAGTGGAGGGCTTCGTTGGTCTCGAAGAAGTGGTAATGCGAGCCGACCTGGACCGGCCGGTCGCCAGTGTTGGCGACCTCGAGCGTGATCGCTGCCCGGCCCGCGTTGAGCGTGATCTCGCCGTCCTTGGTGATGACTTCGCCCGGGATCATCGGCACTCCTCAAGGCACGAACAGCAGGCGCACGAGACCGACCACCGCGACCAGATGAACCAGCATCATTCCTGCCACCCACTTGATGATTTCGGCCTTCGCACTCTCGATCTTGCCTTCGAGCTCGCCCCGAGTTCTCGCAAGCTCAGTGCGGACCCCGCCGATCTCGGTCCGAAGCTCGGTCCTGACGCCAGCGATCTCGGTTCGAAGCTCGGTTTTGACCCCAGCGATCTCAGCGCCAAGCTCGGTCCGCAGCTCGGCGATCTCCGTCTTGAGCGCGCCTTCGAGCGCGCGGAGATCGGACTTGGTCGCGAGCTCCACCGTGATCTCGTCGTTCAGGGCTTCGGCCATCTGCGCGTAGTCGCCGCCGGCCTCCTGCCACCGCCTCGCGAGTCGTGCACTGTTCATGGTCGGCCTCGTCGCATCACCCGCGAACAGGATAGCACGATTCGCCTCAGCGGATCGGCTCGTGGACGGTGACCAGCTTGGTGCCGTCGGGGAAGGTCGCCTCGACCTGGACCTCGTCGATCATCTCGGCAACCCCTTCCATGACCTGGTCGCGGGTGAGCACGAGGGCGCCGTCGCGCATCAGATCGGCGACGCTCCGGCCGTCGCGGGCACCTTCGAGCACGAAGTCGGTGATCAGCGCCACCGCCTCCGGATAGTTGAGCTTGACGCCCCGCTCCAGCCGCCGCCGCGCGACCATCGCCGCGACCGCGACCAGCAGTTTGTCCTTCTCGCGCGCCGTCAGATCCACGAGCTCTCCCGTCCGCTTCAGACCGTGAGATAGCGCTTGACCACGGCCTCGTTGACCTCCGACTTGGCGCCGGCGACCACGATCTCGCCGCGGTCCATGACGATCAGATCGTCGGCGATCTCACGCGCGAAGTCGAGATATTGCTCGACCAACAGGATCGCCATGTCGCCGCGGGCCGCCAGGCGTTTGATGACCTCGCCGATCTGCTTGATGATCGACGGCTGGATGCCCTCGGTCGGTTCGTCGAGCAAGAGCAGGCGCGGCCGCGTGACCAGCGCGCGGCCGATCGCGAGCTGCTGCTGCTGGCCGCCGGACAGATCGCCGCCGCGCCGGCGCAGCATCTGACGCAGCACCGGGAACAGCTCGAACACCTCGTCCGGGACCCGGCGCTCCGGGCGCGGCAGGGCGGCAAAGCCGGTGCGCAGATTCTCCTCGACCGAGAGTCTGGGAAAAATCTCGCGCCCCTGGGGCACGTTGCCGATCCCGGCGCGCGCCCGCTCGTAGGGCCGCTTGCCCGCGAGATCCGCGCCCTCCCAGGCGATCTGTCCGGCGCGCACCGGCTCCTGGCCGAGGATCGCGCGCAAGAGCGAGGTCTTGCCGACGCCGTTGCGACCGAGCACGCAGGTCACCCGGCCGAGCATCGCCTTGAGGCTGACCCCGCGCAGCACGTGGCTGGCGCCATAGTAGAGATGCACGTCCTGAACCGTCAGCATGGCCGCAGCTCGCGCAGTCGTTGAATTTGTCCTGGCATCCGATCCTCTGCGGCGCTAAGGCTCGGTGCATGAAGATCGAGTACGATCCGGAGAAGAACCGAAGAAACATCGAAACCCGGAATCTGCCGCTCGCGGCTGCGATCAGCATCCTGGAGGCGCCGGTCAAGGTCATCCAGGACCACCGAAGGGACTACGGCGAAGATCGCTTCATCGCCTATGGGCTGGTCGGCGATACGCTGCACGTGTGTGTCTTCACCTTGCGGGGAGAGGTTCGCCGGGTCATATCCCTTCGCAGGGCCAACCAGAGGGAAGTCGATGACTGTCGTGCGCATGTCGGCCGCTGAGGCGAAAGCCGCCTCCCGCGAGATCGATTGGGCGAAGCTCGACGCCACGACGGATGAGGAGATCGTGCGCCAGATCGCCGAGGACCCGGACGTCGCGCCGGACCTCTCGAAGATGGTGTCGAGCAGCGACTTCGTGGTTCTCTGCCCGTTGGACGTGTGCGGGAATCCGGGCTGGAACAAGGCTGAGCCGACGTGCCTTTGCCCAACGGTTCGACCTGCCGCTCAAGGAGCTGCGGCAGTGGGAGGAGCTGGGTTTCGTCCCGCCACTCGTGCGCACGTACCTGCGGGTCATCCAACACGAGCCCGAGGCGGTGGCCCGAGCCGTGGCTGCGACCCATCGCGACGAGGCGAGCGGAGCGGGTAGCGCACCAGCCCGTTGAACTCGAGGCAGATGTCGCAACCTGGTCATCGCCCGAGATAGACCTCGATCACCTGCGGGTTGGTCTGCACCGCCTCGACAGAACCCTCGGCCAGGACCTTGCCCTCGTGCAGCACGGTGGTGCGGGCGCCGAGCGCGCGCACGAACGCCATGTCGTGCTCGACCACGATCACCGTGCGCTCACCAACGATCGCCTGGATCAGCGCCGCGGTCTTCTCGGTCTCGTGGTCGCTCATCCCGGCGACCGGCTCGTCGAGCAGCAGGAGCTGGGTCTTCTGGACCAGCAGCATGCCGATCTCGAGCCACTGCTTCTGGCCGTGGGAGAGCGTGCCGGCCGGCACCTGCTTTTGCGCCTCGAGCCCGATCGTGGCCAAGACCTCGTCGATCCGGCGGTGCTCGGCCGCGCTCAGGCGCGCGAGCAGGGTCGGCACGGTGCGCCGGTCGTGCTCGAGCGCGAGCTCCAGGTTCTCGAGCACGGTCAGGTTCTCGAACACGGTCGGCCGCTGGAACTTGCGCCCGATGCCGAGATTGGCGATCGCCTCCTCGTCGAGGCGGGTGAGATCGATGCCGCCATTGTACAGCACCTGGCCGCGATCGGGCCGGGTCTTGCCGGTGATCACGTCCATCATCGTGGTCTTGCCGGCGCCGTTGGGGCCGATGATGGTCCGGAGCTCGCCCGGGTCGACCACCAGCGACAGCTCGTTGAGCGCCCGGAAGCCGTCGAAGCTGACGGTGACGCCGTCCAGATAGAGGAGCGATCCGTGCATGACCCCGGCCTCAGGCATTCTCGGCCCTCAGGCGGCGCCGAGATTGGCCATCCGGGGCAGCGCCGGCGCGCGGCAGGCGCAGGCCCGCAAGGGTGCCGACGATGCCCTTGGGCAGGAACACGGTCACCAGCACGAACAGGCCGCCGAGCACGAACAGCCAGAGCTCCGGCGCCGCGGCCGTGAAGTAGCTTTCGGCGTAGTTGACCAGGACCGCGCCGACCAGCGCGCCGAGCAGCGTGCCGCGGCCGCCGACCGCGACCCAGATCGCGATCTCGATCGAGTTCGCGGGCGAGAACTCGGACGGGTTGATGATCCCGACCTGGGGCACGTAGAGCGCGCCCGCGATGCCCGCCAGCATCGCCGACAGGGTCCAGACGAACAGCTTGGCCCCGGTCACCGAGTAGCCGAGGAAGCGCACCCGGCTCTCGGCATCGCGGATCGCGAGCAGCAGCCGGCCGAGCTTGGAGCGGGTGACGAAGCGAGCGAGCAGGAACGCGAGCCCGAGGGTCACGACGCTTGCCGCATAGAGCCCGAGCCGGGTCGCCGGCGCCTGCAGGTCGTAGCCGAGAAGGTCCTTGAAATCGGTGAGCCCGTTGTTGCCGCCGAAGCCCATGTCGTTGCGGAAGAACGCCAGCATCAGCGCGAAGGTCATCGCCTGGGTGATGATCGAGAAGTAGACGCCGGTGACCCGCGAGCGGAACGCGAGCCAGCCGAACACGAAAGCGAGCAGCCCCGGCACCAGGACCACCATCAGCGCCGCGAAGGCGAAGGAGTCAGAACCCCACCAGTACCAAGGCAGCGCCTTCCAGTTCAGGAACACCATGAAGTCGGGCAGGACCGGGTTGCCGTAGACGCCGCGGGTGCCGATCTCGCGCATCAGATGCATGCCGATCGCATAGCCGCCGAGCGCGAAGAACGCGCCATGGCCGAGCGAGAGGATGCCGGCGTAGCCCCAGACCAGGTCGAGCGCCAGCGCCAGCAGCGCGAAGCAGACGTATTTGCCGAGCAGCGGCACCAGGTAGTTCGGCAGATGCAGGGCCGAGCCCGCCGGCACCAGGCCGTTCAGCGCCGGGACGCCGGCCAGCAGGATCAGGCCGACCACGCCGAAGGCAGTCCAGCCGGGCAGCGACAGCAGGCGAGCGCCTCCACCTCAGGCCTCCACCGCGCGGCCCTTGAGGGCGAACAGGCCGCGCGGGCGCCTCTGGATGAACAGGATGATCAGCGCCAGCACCACGACCTTGCCGAGCACCGCACCGGCGACCGGCTCCAGGAACTTGTTGATGACGCCCAGCGTCATGGCGCCGACGAAGGTGCCGGCGAGGTTGCCGACCCCGCCGAACACCACGACCATGAAGCTGTCGATGATGTAGAGCTGGCCGAGGTTGGGGCTGACGTTGCCGATCTGGGACAGCGCGACCCCGCCCATGCCGGCGACGCCCGAGCCGAGGCCGAAGGTCAGCGCGTCGACCCGGGCGGTGTTGATGCCCATGGTCGCGGCCGTCCGCCGGTTCTGGGTGACCGCGCGCATCTCGAGGCCGAAGCGGGTGAAGCGCAGGGTCAGCGCGACCGCGGCCAGCACCACCAGGCAGAAGACGATGATCACCAGGCGGTTCCAGGTCAGCGCGATGCCCGCGACCTCGAACCCGCCCGACATCCAGGACGGGTTGGCGACCGCCCGATTGGGCGCGCCGAAGATCGTGCGCACCGCCTGTTGCAGGATCAGGCTCACGCCCCAGGTCGCGAGCAGGGTCTCGAGCGGCCGGCCGTAGAGGAACCGGATCAGGCCGCGCTCGATCGCGATCCCGACCGCGCCCGCGACCAGGAAGCCCGCCGGCACCGCCGCCACCAGATAGAGATCGAACCAGGCCGCCGGCAGGAAGGCGCGGAACAGCTCCTGGACGACGAAGGCGGTGTAGGCGCCGAGCATGATCATCTCGCCGTGCGCCATGTTGATCACGCCCATGACGCCGAAGGTGATGGCGAGGCCGATCGCGGCGAGCAGCAGGATCGAGCCGAGCGAGATGCCCTGGTAGAGGTTGGCGACCAGATCGAGGAGCTGCCGGTTGCGGTCGACCCGGGCGATCGCGGTCTGGGCGGCTGCCCGGACCTCGGGCACCGCCTTGGGGTCGGCCGCGACCTCGCCGAGCAGAGCGCGCGCCCGCGGATCGAGCGAGCCCGCGAGCAGCTCGATCGCCGCCAGCCGCTGGTCGGGATCGTTGCCCGCGAGGTCCATGGCCGCGACCCCGAACTCCATCGCCGCCTTGACCCCGCTGTCGGTCTCGGCGGCGAGCGCCTCGCGCAGGAGCTCGGCCGCCGCCGGCGAGCGCTCGCGCAGCACGTCGTCGACCGCGGCCAGGCGCCGCGCGGGCTTCGGGCTCTGCAGCTGCAGGCGCCCGAGCGCCGCCTTGAGCGTGCCGCGCACGGCATTGTTGACCTTGACCTTGTCGAGCCCGGCGCTGCCGGCGGTCCCGAGGTCGTTGCCGGTCACGGCATCGCTCAAGCGGTATTCGCGTCCCTGCTTCTCGCCGATGACCAGGGCGTGGTCGGTCTGATGAACGAACAGGCGGCCGTCCAGCATCGCCTGCAGCACCGGGATCGCGCGCTCGTCCTGGAGGGCTGCCAACGCCTCGGCGGCTTTGGCCTTGGCGGTGTAGGAGTCGGCGTCGAGCGCCAGCACCGCATCGCCATAGGCGTCGGCACGGGCCGGCTGGTTGACGATCAGATACAGGCCGAGCCCCATCAGCAGCAGGCCGACGCCGACCGCGACGAGCCCGGCGAGCTTGCGGAGGGTCATGGTCGGCTCCTGGGTCACCCGGGTGGTCGGCCGGGCCCCATGGTCGTCCGGGGCCCGGCCGTTCGGTCGTCGGCTATTGGCCGATCAGCGCTTTGCCGTACTTCGGCGTCTCGCAGTTGCCGCAGACCCAGGGATAGGTCCAGTCCGCGGTCAGCTTCTTGCTCTCCGGGATGTAGTCGGACCAGGCATCGCCCGGGACCACGGCGTCGGTCTGCCACACCACCTCGAACTGGCCGTCCTTCTGGATCTCGCCGATCAGCACGGGCTTGCTGAGATGATGGTTGGGGTTCATGACCGCGATGCCGCCGGTCAGGTTCTTGACCTCCTGGCCGATCATCGCCTGGCGCACGGCGTCGACGTCGGTGGTGCCGGCCTGCTCGACCGCCTGCACCCACATGTTGAAGCCGATGTAGTGCGCCTCCATCGGGTCGTTGGTGACCCGGCTGTCGTCCTTGGTGTACGCGTGCCACTTCTCGATGAAGGCGGCGTTCTCCGGGGTGTCGACCGACATGAAGTAGTTCCAGGCGGCGAGATGGCCGACCAGGTTCGAGGTGTCGATGCCCGACAGCTCCTCCTCGCCGACCGAGAACGCGACCACCGGCAGGTCGGCGGCGTCGATGCCCTGGTTGCCGAGCTCCTTGTAGAAGGGGACGTTGGCATCGCCGTTGATGGTCGAGACGATCGCGGTCTGCTTGCCCTGCGCGGCGAAGTCCTTGACCTCGGAGACGATCGTCTGCCAGTCGGAGAAGCCGAACGGCGTGTAGGTCTCCATGATGTCGTCGTCGGTGATGCCCTTGGCGTGCAGGAAGGCGCGCAGGATCTTGTTGGTGGTGCGCGGATAGACGTAGTCGGTGCCGAGCAGCACGAACCGCTTGGCGCCGCCGCCGGCCTCGCTCATCAGGTACTCGACCGCCGGGATCGCCTGCTGGTTCGGCGCCGCCCCGGTGTAGAAGACGTTCTTCGAGCTCTCCTCGCCCTCGTACTGGACCGGGTAGAACAAGAGGCCGTTCAGCTCCTCGAACACCGGCAGCACCGACTTCCTCGACACCGAGGTCCAGCAGCCGAACACCACGTCGACCTTGTCCTTCTCGAGCAGCTCGCGCGCCTTCTCGGCGAACAGCGGCCAGTCGGAGGCCGGATCGACCACCACCGCCTCGACCTTGCGCCCGAGCAGGCCGCCCTTGGCGTTGAGGTCGTCGATCAGCATCAGGACCACGTCCTTGAGCGTGGTCTCGCTGATCGCCATCGTGCCCGAGAGCGAATGCAGCACGCCGACCTTGATCGGCCCCTCGTCCGCCGCCTGGGCGGTCGCGCCGCTCGCCAGCGCCCAAGCCGCCGCGCCCGCGATCGCGGTCCGCCGCACACCCCTCATCACCGCTCCGACCATTGGGTTTCCTCCCCCCGTTCTGTCGGAACGGACCTTGCAGCTTTCGTGCCAGGGATCGCCCCAGGGACGAGCCGCACGCGCGCGAGGCGGTCAGGACCAGACCGTCGGCAGACGTTCCGGCAGCCCGGCGACCAGCGCCCGCAGGCGCGCCACGAACGCGCCGTACGCCCTGTGCAACGCAGCGGCATCCGGGCTCAGCCAACGGCCGATCAGCACGCCGGGCAGGCAGGTGACGCCGGCCGTCACCCCATCCGCGCCGATCAGATCGCGGGCCGGACCGAGCCAGCTTCGGGCGTCGTCGGCGGCATAGACGAGGGTCGCGAGCGCCCGGGCGCCGGCCAAGCCGAACGGCGCCTCGAGACAGGCCTCGAGCTCGCCCTCGAGGCGGAGCGCATCCACCCACAGCAGACGCCCGCCCCGGCGCACCTGCCAGCGATCGCGGATCCAGCCCCTGGTCAGCCGCTCGCCATGCGCCGCCCGCCCGAGGACCGTGATCTCGCCCGCCAGCGCGCGGGCAGATGGCGCCAATTCGAGCAGGATCTGGCGCGCAAAGCTGCAGCGGTCGAACAGGATCGTCGCCTGCGGCAGCCATTCGAGCCAGGCGCCCTCGCCGGCGACCAGGCGGACCTCGAGGCTGCTCGCGGGCCCGGCGCTGCGGTAGACCTTCTCGGCCGCCTGGCTGGTCGCCCGCAGCCGCGTTTCCGGCCCGGCCACGACCTCGACCGCGAGCCGGTCGCCGCCGACCACGCCGCCGCCGGTGTTGACCAGCACCGCCTCCGCGACCTCGCCCGCCGGCACCCGCGGGAACAGCGCCCGCAGCGGCGTCCGCTGCTCGAGCAGGGCCAGCCGGGTCGCGCCGTCGGCCGCGCGGACGTGGATCCGCGCCAGCCCGGGCCTCGCGCCCGCGCAACCGGGCGCGTCGGTCGCCACGCTCAGATCCAGCCGGCGAGCTCGCGGGTGACCAGCCCGGCGAGCAGCTGGATGTGCTCGTCGCCATCGTTCAGGCAGGGGATGTAGGTGAAGTTCCGGCCGCCGTGCTCGAGGAAGTTCTCGCGCGCGCCGATCGCGAGCTCTTCCAGGGTCTCGAGGCAGTCGGCGGCGAAACCGGGCGCCACGATCGCGAGGTCCTTGACCCCCTGCTCGGCGAGGCTGCGCACGGTCTCGTCGGTATAGGGCTGGAGCCATTCCTCGCGGCCGAAGCGGGACTGGAAGGTCAGGCGGAGATCCTCGTTCTGCCAGTCGAGGCGGGCCCGCAGCAGGCGCGCGGTCTTGGCGCACTGGCAGTGGTAGGGATCGCCCAGCTCCAGATAGCGCTTGGGCAGGCCGTGGAACGAGGCGAGCACGACCTCGGGCCGCCAGTCGAGACCGGCGAGATGGGTCTCGATCGCTCCGCGCCAGCGCCTCGATGTAGCCCGGATCGTCGTGCCAGGGGGGTGCGGTCCGGATCGCCGGCTGCCAGCGCTCGGCCATCAGCGCGCGAAACCCCTCGTCATAGGCGGTAGCCGTGCTCGCCGCGGCATATTGCGGGTAGAGCGCGAACAGCAAAAGCCGCGTGCAGCCGGCCTCGACCATCTTGCGGATCACAGCACCGGTCGCCGGGCTGCCGTAGCGCATCGCCCAGTCGACCACCAGCTCCTGGCCGGGCAGAGCTTTGGCGAGGGCGGCCGCCAGCTTTTCGGACTGGCTGCGGGTGATCGTGCGCAGCGGCGATTCGTTGCGCTCGCGGTTCCAGATCGCGGCATAGGCGCGACCGCTGCGCGCTGGCCGCGTGGTCAGAATCACCAGGTTGAGGAGCGGCTGCCAGAGCAGCGGGTTGACGTCGATCACCCGCCGATCGCTCAGGAACTGCCGCAGATAGCGGCGCATCGACCAGTAGTCGGTGGCATCCGGCGTGCCGAGGTTGAGCAGCAGCACGCCGATCCGCGCCGGCTTGATCGGCGGATGGCCGCTCGGCACCTGGCCGGCCGCGGTCTGCCCACGATCTCCGTCGATCCCCCTCGCCATCCAATCCCTCCACCCTTCGCCAACGTCGCGCGCCACTCGGGCTAGATAAGCGAGGCCGGACGGTTTTGACAGCGTGGCGGACGGTGTTGGCCACGAACGCCCGGCCGCCACCTTGCCAAAAGGTTCCTCGAGTCCTGGTCAGGATGGGGCTGTCGCGATCGGGCTCGCGGCACCCGCCGGGTCACTCGACCCTCGAGGTGACTGAGCCCCGCCGCCGGATCGGCGCTGGAGCCGTCCGCTCCGACCGGATCGATCTGGCGGCATCGGATTGGTTAACCGAAAATTAACCGCTGATGGTTAACCCTTCGTTCGGGTGGTCCATGCGACCGTGGGACTCCGCCGCCGCAATCTTCGGGAGATGTTTATCGCATCAAGGCGGGGTAGGTCTTCGGATTGATCGAGATCGACTTGGGCCTGTTCAGGGCAAGGGACGGGGGTGGCGCATGATTTACCAGTGCGTGGCGCATCGAGAGCACGGAAGTGGCGCATGGTCTGATTGGCGGCAGGCCACCTCCAGCGGATCAGCATCAACTAAGCCCATGGGATTTGCGACAATTCCCGCCATGCCGCAGAATCGGCGGGCCGCCGGCCGGCGACACGGATCAAGCGCTTGATCGGAATCTGGAGGACTGACTGGAGGATCAATGCGCCACAGGCTACACTTTCGTGCGCTTGCTCGGCACCGGGGCCCGGTTCTGGATGAACCAGCAGACCCGCTACGCCCTCGCCATCGCCGAGCGCGACCACGGCGCCCGCATCGCCGCCGAGGTCAACCGCGCCGCGTGAAGGTTGGCAGTGGAAAGGTTCCTGACACCTTTTCCCTTCTGACACCTTTTCTCCTCGATTAAAGAACCTTTTCTCCTCATCACGGAGGCGAGCCAGGACTTTCCCCAATAATCTCACGGGAAGCCGAGGGTGAGCTGGGGCGTGGTGTTGGCGCCGGGTGGTGAGCGCCTGGGGGATCTGGCGCACACCTCGCGGATGCCGTCGGCGAGGGCGTAGAGTTGGAAGTTCGGGATGCCGAACAGACGTTTGGCGGCGGTGAGGAGGTGGGTGGCGAGAATGTCCATCTTGATCCGCGTGCCGAGGACGACCGCGGTGAAGAAGGCGACCGCATTGACCAGAACGGCGAGGTTGCGCAGGCGCTGATAGGTCAGCACGCGGATGTCCTCCAGGTCGTAGCTCTGCTTGACGAAGCGGATCGCCTCTTCGATGCGCCAGCGGGTGAGATAGGCGGCGACCACCCACCACAGCACCTTGCGGTTCCGGCGCATCGGCAGATCGGTAAGCAGCATCATCGGAGCCGCACCCAGACCGCGTACCACCACCAGCCAAAGGGGCTGATCCGGGTGCTCCGGCAGGCGCACCGGACGACAGCCGTAGTCCAGGCGGCAGGAGACCTCCTGGCCGCTCTCCTCGCGCACGATGTGGGTGGCATGGGACAGCGGGCAATCGGCGGCAAGCAGGGCGGTCTCGATGGTGCGCAAACCCCAGCGCAGGTGGCGGTCACCCTTCTGGCGGATCACGAAGGAGCGGCCGGCGGCCAGGAGATCGGCGTAGATCTCGCCACGGTCGCCGCCGCGGTCGACGACCCAGACGCCGCGCCCCTCGCACGCCTCGGACACCGCCGCCATGGCGGCCTTCAGCTCGGCGTTCTCGCTGACGAAGTCGGGCGCACGCTGGGAGTACAGCGTACTGCAGAGCGGCACGATGGCGTTGTCCTCGTTCTCCACCGCGACCACCTGGCACAGCCAGTAGCCGGCGGCGATCTCCCCCGTGCTGCCGTCGCGCACGCGGGCCAGGTACTGCATCTTCTCGGCGTAGGGTTTGGCGACGTCGGAAATGTCGAGGATCAGCAGGGTGCGCGCCGCCACCTTGCGAGAGCCTTCGCGCAGCACCGCCGCCGCCACGTGGTCGCCGAGCTCGGGCCGTCCCAGGTTGCGTGACAGCCGGGTCTCGGTCTTGGCCAGCGCGATCGGCTCCTCGAGCGCCCGGCCGATCTCGGTCAGCCGCACGCTCTGACGGGCCGCAATCCCGTACAGCGCCTCGGCCACGAAGCGGCGCGCCGGGAGGCACAGCCCCGCCGAAAGTGTCCCCGAAAAATGATCGAGATGGGCACGCATCCTGGCCGCGGTTCGCGCTATCATGACCTCGGGCCTCCGTCGGATGGGGTTGGTTTCTCTGGGTTTCGCAACCCCAATCCTATCCGCGGATGGCCTCACCGCCAGCCACGAGAAGTCTCCCCAAAACCGGCCAATTCACTTCCCCAGCCCGATTTCCCCAGCCTCATCAACGGCCTGCTCTCTCGGGCGGCCGATTTCTGGGGAAGGTCCTGAGGCGAGCCTCTTGTGCTAGAAAGGAATTTCGTCGTCGAATGGGTCACATTCGGCGCTACTATCGGAGCGAATTCTCATCCGGCAGGGAGTTCTGCGTTAAAGAGCTGCACAAGCCGTTCCCCCTGATGAAGAAGGTGATCGTAAGTCATCACGCTAATACCGGAGAGCCGCTGGTTAAACCCGTGCAGGGCACGCAGCTTGGACTTGTTCCAGTCTGATGATCGACCAATGACGATCGTAGCGCGCGGATGGTAGGCAACGATTTCCGGATGATCCCGTAGACCTTCTGCTGCCACCTCATGTAAAACATCCAGATATCTGTGATATTGACCTATTGCCTTCGAAAGCTCAGAGGAGAAATAAAAATTCCTATGTCTGCTATCGTACTGCAGGACGTCCATGTCCGGCCGTTTTAATTCGATTATTTCGCGATATCCTGCCATGATAGTAGACAGCATAATATCGATGTGATCGCTTGGCGTTATCTCCCGAACGCTGTCTTTGAGGACATATGCGTTGCCAAATGCCCAGATGTGTTGATCACACCAGTGCTGATAGGCCAACTCCTCCGTCACGTCGCTGTCCAGCATGTTTCGCAGCTGAGCTGTAGCAGCCCGCATTTCATTTAGGCGGATGGCGCTCTTTAGGGCGCTGACGAGCTGTGAGCTGAGTTCTGTTCGTTGCAAATGCTGAACAATCTCACTCTGACTTAAAGCCTTGGTCAACGTAGCGGCAATCACCGCCAGGTCGTGATGACCAAAATGTGCGGTGCCCTCTGCAATTCGGAGAAGGATATAATTTCCGTCTTCGCTTTCGCTAGCGACTGCCAGATGGTCGCTGAGATGTTTAAGAAGCAGGCGGGCCGCGGGTTCCTGAAGCGTGACCGACTTCTCCTGAGATTCGATAAACCCGAACGGGTTCTTTAGATACGTCACGACCTTGGCAGCCAGTTCGGGCTGACCGGAATCGTGCTTGATAAAAAACGGCACGAGAACGATACGCCGCTTGTTTGTTTCGTGTAGAATAAGAGGATCACTGTAGCTGACGCGGCCGGAGCGGGCAGGCCGTCGCCGAATAGTGTTCATGCTTCCGGGCGGTTCCGGCATTATGCACGTCCTGCTCATTTCGGCCATGGGCGGGCCATGCCGACCGTGGTTCACTCCATTGGCTCGACCGGACCGGCAACGAAACCCCAGGCTTGGAATCCCGGTCTCCGTCGCCTCCAAGCTGAAATATGGTTCGTGCCATAGCTGGTAGCAAGATGAGGGCCTTTTCCAATCAGCTCGGCGATCCGGGCGGTCCTGCTAGCGGCGTTTGGGCAGCTAGAGGTCGGTGAGCGTGCCGGCGAATGCCTCGGCCGAGAGGGCGACCGTCTCCGAGAGCGTCGGGTGCGGGTGGATCGTGAGCCCCATGTCCTCGGCATCGGCGCTTATCTCGATCGCGAGCGCCGCCTGACACCCATTTCTTCCGCGCTGACACCATTTCTTCGACGCCACCTTGCCAAAAGGTTCACTTTTTCTGACATCTTTTTCCTGACACCTTCGTGCTCGTCGGGCTCGGCCCGCGCCGACCAGGCGTTGGAACTGGCCGCTTGAGGAGCCCGCGGGTCGGCGGCGCTCGCCACCTGCGGCGAGCGCGAGATGCGCGATCGGGCCGCCGGGCTACCAGGCGAGCGCGATGCCGAGGACGACCTGGCCCTGGCGGTCGTCGTTGCGGAACTCCGCCTCGGCGTCGGCGAACAGGCGCACGCGCTCGGTGAGCGTCGCAGACACGCCGAGACCGACGTAGCCGGCGTCGCGGCCGACCTCGGTCGCTTTGACCTGGAGGTCAGCGCCGCCGAGCGCTGCGGACGCCTTGGCGGTCTGATCCGCCCATTCGTGGCGCCAGCCGAAGCGCAGCTCCGGCCGCAGCGCCACCTCGCCAAGCTCCAGCGGCAGGCTGATCCGGGCGCCGAGCGTCGAGCGGACGGAGTTCAGGGTTTCGGAGTCGACATCGAGGTCGAGTCCGCCCGCGTCGTTCTCGTTGAACGCGTCACGATACAGGCGATCCCAGCGCAGCCCGCCGTACGGCTCGATCGTCACCGGGTCGAGCGTGAACCCGTGGCCGACCTCGGTATCGATCGCGAGGTCGTGGCCGTTGGCCTCGCCCTTGGCCCGCTCGCTCAGCGCGCCGATGGCGATCCCGCGTCTGGTATCATACTGCGCGAAGCCGTAGCCGACGCTGGCCTGGGCATAGCTGTCGCCGAACGTGGCGCCGCCATAGAGGACCGCCTGATAGCTGTTCAGGGTGCCGTCGCCGAGGTTGGCGTCGGCGTCCACCCAGCTACGGCCGAAGCCGAGGCCGAGGCCGCCGATCAGGTGGTCGGCGAGCGCCGCCTCGGCGCCGATCAGCATGGCGCCGGTGTCGCGCTCGAAGCCCGCGGCGTTGCCGTCGCCGCTGGTGCTGCCGAACTTGCCGGCGGCCTGGCCCCAGAGAATCGCGTGGTGGGAGCCGGCGGGCGCCGGCCCGGCGGCGGGCTCGATCGCATCGAAACCTGCGAGCGGCGTGCCGAAGGCGAGGTGCATCTCGGTGAGCGGGCCGAGATCAGCGGTCAGGTCGGAATCGCGCCGGAGCGCGGCGAGGTGCCCGAACAGCAGATCGCCGAACAGCCGGCGGGTCGAGAGCCCGGCCAACATCATGTCGGCGTGGAGTTCGGGGCCGAGGCTGTCGAGAGCGTCCTGGATCGCGCCGTCGCCGAGCGGCGCGAGCGCGGCAAACGCCAGGCCGAGGTCACCGGCAGCCGGGAGTCCAGCCTCCGGTCGCAGGGCCTCGAGGGCGGCGCCGACCGCGCGCTCGTTGGCGCTCTGGTCGAGTCCCGTGGTCGCCAGGTCGGCGTAGGACGACGGCGTCAGATAGAGCGTGATCTGGTTCGCCCCATAGACCGTGTCGAACCGGGTGCCGGCCGGCAGTCCGGTCGCCGGCTGCTCGACGGTCGCGAAATGGCCGAGAACTCCGCCCGCGGCGGCGACGATCGCGAAGCCTTGCCCGAGGCTCGGCGTGAAGGAGTTGTTGGCGGGCGCGCTGATGCCGCGCAACGCGACCCCGAGGATCCCGTCGGCGGTCAAGCTGTTGCCGGTGCCGGTGATCACGAGGCGGTCGAAATTGCCGGCGCCGCTGCCGGTTCCGGTGCCGTCGATCTCGATCTCGAGCGCACCGCCCTGGGCGAGGACCACCGGCGCGGCGACCGTGAGCGTGCCCGGTGAGTCGCCAGGCGCGATCGTGCCGGCGGCCGCGACCGGTCCCGACAGCGTCCCGGTGCCGCCGAGCGTGCCGCCGGCGTCGACCACCACGGGCCCGGAGATCGTGCCGTCGGCCAGCAGCGTGCCGCCGGCCGCGACGGTAAAGCCGCCATCGTTGCTCGCATCGCCGGTCAGGACGAGCTGGCCGCTTCCGGTGACCGCGAGCGTGCCGGCGCCGGTGATGCTGCCGGTGAGCGAGACCACCTGGCCGTTGGCGTCGACCGTGCCGCCGGTCACCTCGACCACGATCGCCTGACCGAGGGTGGTGGTCGCGCCGGGCTGGAAGGTGCCGCCGTCGAAGGTCACCGGGTCGGCCTGAGCAGCCCCTGAGGTCTCGTCGAAGGACGGTTGCGAGTTGTCGATCACGGCCGGACCGCCCACGGCCACGCCGCCCGGACCGACGATCTGGAAGGTCACCGGCCCGGTCGATCCGGCTTGGTAGCTCGTCATCACGATGATGTATTCATTGGCCGAGGCCAGCGTCACGCTCCCAATTCGCGAAAAAGTCCAGCCCCCGAATTGTCATCGCCAATCACGAAATTGGTCAGTGGCTGATTTGGGTCGAACGAATTCCACGTATAGAAGAATAAATGGATCGTTCGATATGGTTAATGTCGCAGCCGTTACCTCGATGGAATAGTCGCCGCCGACCGAGGGCTGGAAAGGCTCGTTGAAATAGTTGCGAGCGCTGGCGCCGGCGACGATCGTGGTGAAGTTACCGGTGGTAAAGGGCGAAAGAACCGGGCGGATGAAGGTGGCGTCGGTGGTCAGCACGCCAGAAAACTCGGTCGTCACCGCCGGCGTACCGTTGGCTGGTGAGAACGTCGGGGCCAGGATCGTCCCGCACAGGAGACACGCCCTGAGCGCGCGCGCGACGGCACGACAGGACTGCCGGCGCTCGGAGTTCCGGCTGCGGCCAAGGGCAACGCGCTTACGGATCGAGGATTTGGAGGCCAGCCGCCGAGCGGCCCGACCGGATCGAAACGCTGCGCTCTGAACCATTCGCCTTCACGTCTCCAGCTCGGTGACGGCAGGCGATTTATCAATCTATAATAGAAATAACAACCAAAAAAGCGCGCCTGAATTGATAATCTGGATTCCTCACCGCGGATCGGAGTGGGTGCGGTTGGGTAGTCACAACGGATTTGGGCAGCGGGGTCGGCGGTTTCTGGCTCGAGAGCGGTGGTAGAGCGTGCGACGGGTCCGCCCACGGCGCCGTCGCGATAAGGCGGCCGCGGTCAGAAGGCGGCGGCGCGGCGGATAGAAATCGGCGAGGTGGTCCTCGGTCTGGAACGGGCAGGCCGAGGCCACGGCGACCTTGATGCGGCGCACGCTCGCGCGGACCCCTTGCCCGACTAGAGAACCTGTTCTTCCTCCGCCGGTGAGGGGCACTCGTCCGCGGGTTCAGTTGCCGGTTGTGGCGGTCAGGTTGAGATCCGGTGGAAAGCCCACTGAGCGCAGACGCTCTGCCGTGACCTCCCCTGGGAGCGTCTCGACCTCGACACCGTCCAAGTCGAACAGGATCGCTTGGCCGGTCCCGGATGCGGTCACACCGTCTGCGGTCCTGCTGATGCTGACCTTGGATTCCACGGCCGCGGAGCCGATCAAGGCCCCAGTCTCATCGTCGAAGCGGAAATAGAGGAACTTGACCACGAACCGCCCGCTTGCGAGCTTTCGCCACAGGCCATGGCCGACGCTGGCCGTGGGTATGCCGCCGGTGATCACGACCGTGCGGTCGCTGGTCGCGGTGGCGACGGCGAACAACGGCGTGTCCGAGCCCTCCCCGACGATCCGAACGCGCCAGCTGCCGACGATCCTCTCGACCGCCACCGCCTGGGTAACGGTGGCCTCCAACCGCGTCAGACCGGATGGATCCAAGAGCCACAGCATGCTGAACGCGGACAGCGCCAAGGCACGTCCAACCCTCCGATGCACTTCGGTTTCCTCCCTGCTACGGCCCCTATGGGCGGGCCTTGCTCGATCGAGCGCGCGACACTCGGATTTAGCTTAGTTTAGAGCACCACCCGTATCAATCGGCATCGAAGGTTGAGAGAAACGGTGTCATGGACATGAACCTTTTTCCAAACAGCTCGGCGATCCCGGGCGGTCCTTCTAGCGGCGTTTGGGGAGGTAGAGGTCGGTGAGGGTGCCCGCGAAGCCTTCGGCCGAGAAGGCGATCGTCTCCGAGAGCGTTCCTGACACCTTTTCTCCCTCGCGTAAAGGTTGCTAGCGGTTCCTGGCACCTTTTCTCCCCACCTTTTCTCCCTCACCTTTTCTCCCCTGACAGCGGAAAAGGTTCCTGACACCTTTTCTCCTCCAAGTAAAAAGTCCTGACCCCGTTTCCCCGACCCCGTTTCCCCCCCAGTTAAAAAGTCCTGACCCCGTTTCCCCGCGACGGCTACGTCCCACCCTATCAGGCCCGTCAGCTCGTGCGGATGATCGACAAGTACGGATCGAGCCCATGAAGTATCTGGTCGAGGTGTTCTGGAGCGACGACGACGAAGGCTACATCGTGGTCGTGCCCGACCTGCCAGGCTGCTCGGCCTTCGGCACCACGCCCGAGGCCGCGGTCCACGAGATCGGCGACGCCATCGAAGCCTGGCTTGCCGCCTGCCAAGTCAGCGGCGACCCGGTTCCAGAACCTACAACCAAAGCCCGCCGCGTGGCCCGATCGCAGGCGCCCGCGATGCCCCTCTATGGTGCGAAAAGGTTCCTGGCACCGTTTCCTCTCCGTTTCGTCCCCAAAAGGTTCTTGACACCATAGGCCCCAGGCAAAAAGAGTCCTGACCCACTGCTGTCGGTCGTGTCGCGAAGTTGGTGGAAATTGGGCGGCGCGGGCACCGAGGGCCATGGTGGGGTGGATCAGGCGGCGAGGTCAAGGTCGGTGGGTGAGCGCTCCAGGGTCTGCCAGCCATCGACCCGACGCATGGTGATCTGACCGGAGGCGAGCAGCGCCCAGAACAGCATCGCCGCGGTCTCGGCGCAGGGCAGCAGGCACTGGGTCTTGATCCGCCGCTTGAACTCCTCGTGCAGGCGCTCGATGGCATTCGTCGTCCTCAGCGAGCGCCATTGCTCGGGCGGGTAGCCCAGGAAGGTGAACAGACGCTCGCCGGCTTCGTCCAGGCTGTCGGCGACCGCCCGGCAGCGCAGCTTCCACCTGGCCAGGAACGCCTTGCGTTTGCCGAGCACGTCCTCGGCGTTGCCGGCGTGCATCATGTCGTTGAACTCGGCCTTGATCTCGTCGTGCAGGTGTTTCGGGGCATGGGCGAGCAGATTGCGCTCCTTGTGCACGGTGCAGCGCTGCACCGCTACGTCGTCCCACAGGCTGGCCAGCGCCGCCTCCAGACCTTTGCCGCCATCGACGACGACCAGCTCCGGCTTGGCCATGCCGCGCGCCGTCAGGTCGTCGAGCACGGCGCGCCAGGCGGCCTCGCTCTCGCCGCCCATGTTCTTGATCGCGAGCACCACCTTCTGGCCGTCGCGGCGGACGCCGAGCGCGATCAGCAGCGAGATGGCGGTGGCCTTGCGATCCAGGCGAACCTTGACCACCGTGCCGTCGAGGATCAGCCGGACGATGTCGTCGCCGGCGAGATCACGCCGCCGCCAGGCCTCCCAGGCGGACCGCGTTCGTTGCCAGGCGCGACTGACCACGTCCTTGCCGACGTGGCCTTCGAACAGCCGGACCAGCGCCCGGCGCACCCGCCGGGTGTTGGTGCCGGCGAGATAGGTCTTGGCGATCAGGGCTTCGGCGCGGTGGCTGAACCGCTTGTAGGCCGGGAGCAACCCGCTGTTCCACTCCCGCTCGCCCGCCTCGTCGGCGAGCCGCGCCCGGGGCACGGACAGCGTCAGTGGGCCGAAGGTGGTGACGAGCTGGCGCGGCCGGTGCCCATGGCGGCGACCATTGAGCCCGCCCCTCGCTCGTAGCGGCCCCGCCCGAGCGCCGCTTCCAGCTCCTCCTCCAGGAGCTGCTCGATGAACGAGCGCACCTGGCCACGCACCGCCTCCTCCAACGGATCGAACCAATCGCTCCCGGCAAACGGTGATGGCGGCGCCGGCAAGACTGACGTAGCTTCCTTCATGGCGTGGGTTCCCTCTCGATCGTGGCGATCGGAACCTACGCCGCCTCAGCCAATTTCCACCAACCTCGCGACACG
>CAVSRN010000017.1:0-16515 GCA_963730195.1 uncultured Alphaproteobacteria bacterium | reverse complement strand
TGGTCGAGCGGATCAGGTGGTGGGAGGACTACTGCGCCCGCAACGGCGGCGAGATGAACAACAACCCCTCGCCCGGCAACAAGGCGGGCGGGCTGACCACGATCCTGGAAAAGTCGCTGGGCGCCGCTGCCAAGGGCGGCACCACCAACCTGACCGGGGTCTACAAATACGCCGAGCCGGTGACCGCGCGCGGCTTCACCTTCATGGACAGCCCGGGCTACGACCCGGCCTCGGTGACCGGCCAGGTGGCCTCCGGGGCGAACCTCGTCTGCTTCACGACCGGCCGCGGCAGCTGCTTCGGCTTCAAGCCAGCACCCTCGATCAAGCTCGCGACCAACACCGAGATGTACCGGCGCATGGAAGAGGACATGGACGTCAACTGCGGCATCATCCTCGACGGCGAGGCAACGGTCGAGCAGATGGGCGAGCGCATTTTCGAGCTGTTCCTCGAGGTCGCCTCGGGCCGGCGCACCAAGTCCGAGCAACTCGGCCTCGGCAACCACGAGTTCACGCCCTGGCTGATCGGCGCCGTCATGTGAGCGCGTCGAGGCCGCGAGCTGGAAGAGAGGACGTGGCGCGCGCCAAACCGGTGAGCGAGGAGCAACGCCAGACCCTGATCCCGAGTTCCCGCCGGGCTGATGCAGGATCTGTTCGCGGCCGCGCGGCTGGCGTTGGAGAACGCCTATGCCCCTTACTCGAGCTTTCGGGTCGGTGCGGCGGTGCGCGGCGCCTCCGGAACGGTCTTCGCCGGCGCCAACGTCGAGAACGCGAGCTACCCCGAGGGCAACTGCGCCGAGGCGAGCGCCATCGCCGCCCTGGTCGCGGCCGGCGAGCGACGGATCACCGAAGCCCTGGTGCTGGCCGCGGGCGAGCGCCTGTGCACTCCCTGCGGCGGCTGCCGCCAGCGGCTGGCCGAGTTCGGCGTGCCGGAAATGCCGGTCCACCTCTGCGACCCCGACGGCTTGCGCCGGACCGTGACGCTGGGCGAGCTGTTGCCGTTGTCCTTCGGCCTGGCGGGGAGCGAGGCCGCGCCGACCCCGGCGCCGTGGGCTCTCGAGGTGATCCGGGCGCGCCGGCCGGAGTTCCGGCCCCGGGTCGGGCTGATCCTGGGCTCCGGTCTGGGCGGGATCGCCGACGCGCTCGAGGACGCCACGGCGATCGCCTATGCCGACCTGCCGGGCTTTCCGCGCTCGGGCGTCGAGGGCCATGCCGGGCGGCTGGTGCTCGGTCGGCTGGCGGGGATGCCGGTTGCCTGCCTGCAGGGCCGGGTCCATCTGTACGAGGGCGTGCCGGCACCGGCGGTCGCGATCCTGCCGCGCACGCTCAAGGGGCTCGGCTGCGAGCTCCTGATTCTGACCAACGCCGCCGGCGCGCTGCGGCCGGAGCTTGCCCTCGGGAGCGTCGTGCTGATCGAGGACCACATCAATCTGCTCGGCCAGAACCCGCTGGTCGGGGCCAACGATCCGACGATCGGGCCGCGCTTTCCCGATCTCTCCGAGGTCTACGACCGGGCGCTGGGGGCCCGCCTGCGGGCGGTTGCCGGGCGGCTCGGGATCGAGCTGCCGGGCGGGGTCTATCTCGCCACCCTCGGGCCCGCTTTCGAGACCCCGGCCGAGATCCGGGCGTTCCGGGCGCTGGGCGCCGATCTGGTCGGCATGTCGACCGTGCCGGAGGCGATCAGCGCCCGCCATTGCGGCCTCAAAGTGCTCGGGCTCTCGATCGTGACCAATCTCGCGGCCGGACTCGGGGCGGAGCCGCTCAGCCACGCGGAGACCCTCACCCAGGCGGCCGCGGCGGCGGCGACGCTCCAGCGTCTGCTGACCGGCCTGCTCGAGGAGCTGAACCATGACCATCCGGACTCCGGCTGATCTTTTGCAGAGCGCGGCCGCGGCGCCGGCGAGCCACGAAGCCGCCGCCCGCATCCTGCCGCTGGTCGATCTGACCGCGCTCGGCGACGATGTCACGTCCAAGGCGGTCGAGGCGGTTTGCGCCAAGGCGCTCGACGCCGGGGTCGCCGCGGTCTGCGTCTGGTCGCGTTTCGTGCCGATCGCCAAGGCCAGGCTCGCCCACAGCCCGATCCGCCTGGTCACCGTCGCCAACTTCCCGGATGGCTCGGACGACATCGCGCGCGCCGCCCGCGAGACCGCCGACGCCCTCCTGAGCGGCGCCGACGAGGTCGACGTCGTGGCGCCGATCCAGGCGGTCCTGGATGGCGATCTCGGCTTGGTCACCGAGCTGGTCCAGGCCTGCCGGGCCAAGGCGCCGGAGCGGACCCTCAAGGTCATCCTCGAGACCGGTCGGCTCGCGGAGCCGGCAAGGATCGCCGCCGCGGCGCGCGCCGCGGTCATGGCGGGGGCGGATTTCCTCAAGACCTCGACCGGCAAGCTCACGCCCGGCGCCACCCTCGAGGCGGTCGCGGTTCTGCTCGCAGTGATCGAGGAGGCGGACGGTCGGGTCGGGCTCAAGGTCTCGGGCGGCATCCGCACGACCCAGCAGGCGGCCCAATATCTCTATCTGGTCGATCACTTCATGAGCCGGGGCTGGACCGCGCCCCAGACGCTCCGCTTCGGCGCCTCGGCGTTGCTCGACGACCTGCTGAGGGTGCTGACCGTGCCCGACCCGGACGATGACGACGACGACGGCGAGTAAGGCTGGTCGGCTCAGCCGCCGATCTCGAACGCGCTGCGCAGGCCGTCGAGCACGTATTGCACGGCAAGCGCTGCCAGCAGGATGCCGAGCAGGCGCGAGACCACGTGGGTGAGGGTCGGCCCCAGCAGGCGCTCGAGCGGCTCGAGCAACAGCATGGTCAGGACGCAGAGCACCATCACCGCGAGCAGGGCGGCGAGCACGATCGCCTGCGCCCCGAGGTCGCCCTCGTAGCGCGCCATCAGTAGCATGATCGAGGCGATCGCGCCGGGCCCGGAGAGCAGCGGGATCGCGAGCGGGAAGACCGCGAGGTCGTCGTGGCCGCCGACTTCCCGGAGCTCATCCGCCGAGCGCGACCGGCGATCGGTCCGGCGCTCGAACACCATCTCGAGCGCGATCAGCAGCAGCATCACGCCGCCTGCGGTCCGGAACGCGGCCAGTCCGATGCCGAGCAGGCCGAGCAGGCGCTCGCCGACCAGCCCGAAGCCGAGCAGGATCAAGGCCGCGATCAGCGTCCCCTTGAGCGCCATCCGGCGCCGGTCGGCCGCGGCCATGCCGGCGCTCAGCGCCAGGAGCACCGGCACCAGCCCCAGCGGGTCGATGACCACGAAGAGGGTGGTGAACGCGTGCAGGGCGACGTCGGGCATGGGCGCTTCGCGCTCCCCTCCTCACACCCCGGCTCCCCCGAAGCCTACGACGGCGGTCGACCGGGCGAAAGTCGGGCACGATCGTCGGCAGGAGGGTCGCGCTGCCGGCCGATGGCTATGGTTAACGTCGCGAATTAATATTCTAGGTTAACATTCTTGCATAAAAGGCAAAAATCGTCTAGAATGCATTTGCTGGACGGGTATGGTGGAGGAATTTCGATGACCGGTGGCCGCGTTGAGCCCTTCGGTGTCGCCCAGACCTACGGGCAAGGCGAAGCAGATGAGCGGGCCGGGACCTGGGAACGGTCCGGGACCTGGGAGGGCGCCGAGACCTGGGATTATGACGAGGCCCGGGCCAACCCCGAAGCCTATGATTTGCTGGAACTGCGCCTCATGCGCGATCGTGAGGAGGGCCCGCGGTTCGACCGTTTCCAGGCCGCGCTCGCGGACACGCCGCCGGTCGCCGGGGACCAGGACCTGCCCTTGAGCGTCTGCCCGCCGGACGATGCCACCTTGCTCGAGGCGGTCAAGACCGGGCGCTTCTGGTCGAGCGCCCTCTGGCTGGTCGGCGCCGCCAGCGCCGGCGTGCTGGCGGGTCTGGTCAGCACCAACTTCGTCGCGCTCGCGCTCAATCCCTCGCCTTCAAGCGTGCTCGCCGAGCAGCTCGCGGCGCCGTCCGCGGCCGCGCGCTCGGCGGGCTCGGCGGCCGCGCCCTGGGCGGTGACCACGCTCGCCCAGGCATCGGCCCGGCCGGCGCCGAGCGGCGACCCTGTGGTGACGTCGACCCCGGTCGGCAGCCGCGCGCCGACTGTCGCGGACCCGGCTCCGAGCGACCTGCCGAGCGCGACCATCGAGATCGCGACCCGAGAGGCCGAGCCCTTGCCCGCGTTGCTCGTGGCCGACCCGCCCCGGGCGGCGCAGGCCGTCCCCAAAACCATGACAGCGCCCGCGCCGGCGGCCTTGCGGCTGGCGGCCCTGGTCGAGCCCGCCCCGGGGGTGCCCGCGCCGGCGCTCGCCACGCCGATCGAGCGCCCGACGCCGGCCGCCGCGGCCACCGCCAAGGCCCCGGCCGACCAGGCCGATCAGCAGCGCGCGCCAGCGCCGCCCGCGGCGGCGTCCGCAGCCCGGGTCACGACGCCGCCCGCGCCGGCCACCTCGCGGGCCCCGACCGAGGAGTACCGCGTGCAGCTCGCGATGCTGCGGGACAAGCAGAACATCAAATACGTCTTGCACGATTTCGTGGCCCAGTTCGGCCCGTCGGCCAAGGACCTCAAGCGCTACGTCTTCCCGACCCAGACCGCCCACGGCACCCGTCACCTGGTCCAGGTCGGCCCGTTCGCGGATGAGGATCATGCCCAGGCCATGTGCAGCAAGCTCAAGCAGCGTGGCGGCGACTGCCTGGTGGTTCATCAGCCGTCCTAGGCGGGCCTCGCCGCCAACGTCCGGCCCGCGCCGCCCTGGTGCGGGCCGGCCGCCGGGCGGCCCCCGACCCGACCCCGATCATGCTGCCGCAGGAGATCATTCGCAAAAAGCGTGACGGGCAGGCGCTCGAGGCTGCCGAGATCGCATTCTTCGTCGAGGGCCTGACCGCCGGGCGGATCACCGAGGGTCAGGTCGCGGCCTTCGCCATGGCGGTGTTCTTCAACGGCATGACCCGCGCCGAGACGGTCGCGCTGACCCGCGTCATGACCGAACTCCGGTCGTCGGCTGCGCTGGGACGACCTCGACGGGCCGGTGGTCGACAAGCACTCGACCGGCGGGGTCGGCGACAAGGTGAGCCTGATCCTGGCTCCGATCATGGCCGCCTGCGGCGCCTACGTGCCGATGATCTCGGGCCGCGGCCTCGGCCACACCGGCGGCACCCTCGACAAGCTGGACAGTATTCCCGGGTACCAGACCGCGCCCGACATCGACGATCTGCGCCGGGTGGTGCGTCACGCGGGCTGCGCGATCATCGGCCAGACCAGCGATCTGGCACCGGCCGACCAGCGCCTGTATGCGATCCGTGACGTGACCGCGACGGTCGAGTGCATACCGCTGCTCACCTCCTCGATCTTGTCCAAGAAGCTGGCCGAGGGCCTCGCGGCTCTGGTCATGGACGTCAAGGTCGGCTCCGGGGCGTTCCTGCCGACCCGGGCCGCGACCGAGGACCTCGCCACCACCCTGGTCGAGGTCGCGAACGGCGCTGGCCTGCGCTGCTCGGCCCTGCTCACCGACATGGACCAATGCCTCGGCCGGACCGCCGGCAATGCGCTCGAGGTCGGGGAGGCGATCGAGCTCCTGACCGGGCGCGGCCGGGAGCCCCGCCTGGCCGAGGTGACCCTGGCACTCGCGGCCGAGCTCCTGGTTCTGAGCGGCCTCGAGGGCGAGCCCGCGGTCGCGCGCGAGCGGGCCGGGCAGGCTCTGGCGTCTGGGGCGGCGGCCGAGCGCTTCGCCCGCATGGTGGTGGCGCTGGGCGGTCCGGGCGATCTGCTCGAGCGGCCGGCGGAGCACCTGCCGGCGGCGCCGCTGCAGCGTCCGGTTGCTCTGCCCGTGACCGGTGTCGTCGGCGCGATCGACGTTCGCGCGCTTGGCCTCGCCGTGGTCACGCTCGGCGGCGGTCGCGAGCGGCCGACCGACCGGATCGATCACGCGGTCGGTCTTCGCGATGTCAGGGGCCTGGGTGAGCCGGTCGGACCGGGGCAGCCGTTCGCGATCGTCCACGCCCGCAGCGATGCCGCGGCCGCGGCCGCGATCGCCCGGATTCGAGCGGCAGTTGTGGTGGCGGACGCTCCACCCACGCCCGGATCGAAGGTGATCGTCGGCACGGTCGCCGCCGTCGATTTTGGCCGCCAAAACCCTTGACGATCGCCCTCGCCCACCTCACTATAGTAATGTGTAAGGACAGTTGGAGGACAGCTCGCAGTCGTTTGCAGTTTCGGGCAGACAACTTAGCAGGAGGGTGCCTAAGCAGCATGACTCCACCGGACAATGCGTGACGCTCCGACAATCTGGTCATTTGACTAAAATTTGGCTCGGCTTGAAAGTCGGGCGCCATGGGGCTGCGCCCCATGCGATGAAACCCCGCCGCCGGTACGGACGCGGCGGGGTTTCTACATCCTGAACGGATGACGCGGGTGGGCGCGACCGCGGTCGGCCGACGGGTGATGGCCCGTCAAAAGACCTCCGCAACCGCGACCGGCCGCCTCAATCGAGCACGAACGTCACTTCGATCGTCACCCGATACTCGCTGATCTTGCCGTTCTCGACCTTGGCCTTCTGCGCGACCACCTCGAGGCCGGTGATGCCGTGGAGTGTGCTGGCCGCGCGGGTCAAGCCGTCGTTGACGGCGTCTTGAAAACTACGCGGCGAGGACGCCGTGATCTTGGTGACGCGAGCAACCGCCATAATCACCTCCCCTGATGCGAGGCGCCCATCATACGCGCGCCCGGCGATCGTGCCACATCTATGACGTCATCGTGGGAACCCGGCGCGCGCTGCGACGCTTCGCGCTATCGCGACGGCACCGCGAGTACCGGGCAGGGCGCCCGGCGGAGCACCCGCTCGGTCGTGCTGCCGCGCAGCGCGTCCAGAAACCCCTGATGCCCCTCGGTCGCCATCGCGATCATGTCGGCCGGTCCCTCGCTCGCGACCGCCAGGATCTGCTCGACCACGTCGCCGCTGCGCACGACATGCTCGACCGTGGGCCAGGTGCCCGGGTCGACCTCGACGGCGGCCGGGTCGGTGGCGCTGCCGACGTGCAGGAGCTGCAGGATCGCTCCCTCGGCGCCGAGCAACCGGGTGATCTCCCAGGCGACGCGCAGCGCATAGGTCGGCGGGGGTCGACGGTCGACCGGGATCAGCACCCGACGAAGGCTGACCGCGCCGTTGTCGGGCGCGACGAAAGCGCGCGCGCCACGCGGGACGAACAGCGTGGCGGTCTCGGCGGCCCGGGCGACCGGCTCGGCGATCGAGCCGTGCAGCCAGCGCGGCATACCGTCCCGGCCCTCGGTCGCGAGCACGATGACGTCGCTCGGATGACCGTCGAGGAAGCGCAGGATCGCCCGCATCGCATCGCGCTCGGGCATGCGGACCTTGGCGATCTGGACGCCGAGCTGCTCGAACACCGCGCGTGGCGAGCTGCCTTCCTCGAGCATGCCCCAGCTGGTCAGGGTCCGCCGCACGGGCGGATAGGCGCTCCAGTCGTCGGCGTCCTCCGCGTCCTTGGGGTCGGCATGGAGAACGTACAGCTTGGTCCGCGCCGCGGCCGCCAGGCGGAGCGCATGGGCGAAGGCGGGCGTGCCGGACGGGGTCAGGTCGGTCGGATGCAGTACCGCGCGGATCGGGTGCGGGGCCGGAGCGGCCGCATCGCTCATCGTCTGGTCCTCCTCAGGGTCGCAAGGGTGGCGCGGCTCCGGTCGGGGGTCGCACCACCTCACCGTCAGCGCCGACCTGGTCGGCCGCGCCCCGCAACGCCGCGAACGCCGCCTCGAGAGCCTGCTCGAAGATCGGCAGCTGGTAAAGGGTGTTGTGCGCGGCGTCGGTGAGCACCTGGTAGAAGACCAGCTTCGCGAGCCGCTCGACCAGGGCCCGGGTGCGCTCGGGCCGCACCACCCGATCCCGCTCGGCCGCGATCACGGCGACCGGCGTCGCATTGCCGGCCATGAAGTCGACGGTCGCGAAGCGATGGCGCAGCAACAGGTCGACCGGCAGCCAGAAATAGGCCTCCTTGGCGATCGCCGCGACCGAATCGAAGGGCGTGACCAGGAGGATACCGGCGAGCCCGCGCGCCTTCGACAGATAGGCCGCGACCGCCGAGCCGAGCGAGATGCCGATCGCGAAGCAGCGTGGCGGCCGCAGGCGTTCGGTCAGCGCGTCGTGGATGGTCAGCGCGTCGGCGAGCAGCGCGACTTCGCCGGGCCTGCCCGTGCTCGGGCCGTAGCCGCGATAGTGGAACACCGCGACCTGCTGGTCCGGGAAATCGGCCGCCAGGTCCTGGGCCAGGATCTCGGCATCCTGGCCGTTGCCGCCGAACCCGATCACGAGATCGGCATCATTCGCCGGCGCGCGGAACAGCATGCCGTGCAGCTCCGCGCGGCCGTCGCCACTCGGCAGCACCAGGCGCTCGGGCGCGCGCGGATGATCCAGGCGCTGGCTCGGCCGGCCGGCGCCGGGGAACAGCAGCCAGGTCTGGGCGAAGTAGAGCAGGGCGGCGATGCCCGCGTAGCCGAGCCCCAGGATGGCCAGCAGCTTCATGGCCGCCGATGACCGCCCCGGTCGGTGATCGTCTCACGCGCCACGGAGCTCCCGCCGCCGCTCAGCGGAGGTCCTTGGGCCGGACGAGGCCCTGGAGCCGTCCGCGGCCGGCGCCAAGGTCGGCCCAGGCCTCGATCTCGAACGCGAGCACGGCCACCGCCGCGGTCGGGAACTTGGTCCGCAGGCGCTCCAGGTCTTTCTCGGGACCGGCCCCGGCGAGGCTCTGCGCGAGCGCGCCCAGCGCCGGGTTGTGGCCGATCAGCATCAGGATCCGGACCTCGCTCTCGACCCGGCGGAGCGCCTCGAGCAGCCGGCTCGGCGCACCCTCATAGAGGCTGCGCAGGGTCTTGCAGGCGACCCGCTCGCCGAGCACCGGCGCCATCAGCTGCCAGGTCTCGCGCACCCGAAGCGCCGGCGAGCCGAGCACCAGCTCGGGGATCAGGCCGTGCTCCACCAGGTAACGCGCGACCGCCGGTGCCGCCTCGCGACCGCGGGCGACCAGCGGTCGCTCGAGGTCGGCAAGCTCGGGCTGGTCCCAGCTCGACTTGGCATGCCGCATCAGCAAGAGGGTGCGCATTCCGGCCTCCCGGCCACCGCCCCGGCGGCGCCAGCCCAGGCGTAACTTGGACGCGCCGGCGCATTTCTTCAACCGTCAGCAGCGCGCGGCGATCTCGCCGCGGCGGCGGGCTGCCCGGCGGTTGCCAAGCGGGGCCGAGATTGCCTAGCCTGGCTACCGAGTGGGGCGCCCGAAGGAAGCTCTGGCGATGACGATGCGGCTCTTCGCGAGCCTTGGCCTCGGCCTGATCCTGGCGCTCGGCGGGGCGCTGCCTTTGCAGGCGACCGAGGTCCGCCTGTCGGCGCCCGCGGCCGTGGTCGAGACCGGCATCTTCGATCACCTGCTACCGCGCTTTTGGGTCCGGTCCCAGATCGATGTCCGTCTGGTCGGCGAGGATGCCCAGGCACCGCTCCGGGTCGTGCCGGCGCCGGCGCCCGAGCCGCCGGGCGGCGCGCGCCGCCCGCTGATGGCCGATGCCCGCCAGACCTACGACCTGCTGCTGGCGACCGACGCGGCCGAGCCGGCGCGCCGGTTCTTCGACTGGGCGACCTCGCCGGCCGGCCGGCGGGCGATCACCAGCTTCGAGCCCGCCGGCCGCCAGGTCTTCTTCCTGCCGGCGGCCCGCGCGGCCGCGCCGCGGCAGGCCGACGCCCCCGGCGCGGTCGTCGAGGGCGAGCGGCTGGCGCTGCGCCATTGCGGGCGCTGCCACGTGGTCAACGATCAGAACCGGTTCGGCGGTATCGGCTCGGCGCCGTCGTTCGGCGCGCTGCGCGCTCTGCCGGGTGCCCATGACAGGTTCGCCGCCTTCTGGACGCTCCACCCGCATCCCGCCTTCGTGCAGGTCGAGGGCCAGACGACCCCGTTCGACCCGGCGCATCCGCCGCCGGCCGCGCCCGTGGTCCTGACCCGGCAGGAGGCCGAGGCGATCGCGGCGTTTGCGGCCACGATCAAGCCGCTCGACCTGGGCGCACCGGTCCGCCCGCGCTAGCCGCATCCCTCCGGACCGTAAGCGCTGTTGTCAGGCCACCCGGTTGATCGGGGCGTAGGCCCAGGGCATGAGCTGATCGATCTGGCTGGCGGGGTGGCGGTTGACCAGACGGGTCAGGACGTCGGCGAGATAGGCCTGGGGATCGACCGTGTTGAGCTTGCAGGTCTCGATCAGTGAGGCGATCACGCCCCAGTGGACCCCGCCCTGATCGGAACCGGCGAACAGCGCGTTCTTGCGGGAGAGGGCGATCGGGCGGATCGAACGCTCGACCACGTTGGAATCGATCTCGACCCGGCCGTCGTCGAGGAAGACGGTGAGGCCGCGCCATAGTTTCAAGGCGTAGCGGATGGCCTCGGCCATGCGGGAGCGGCCCGGGACCTTGGCGAGCTGGGCATCGAGCCAGGCCCGCAGTTGATCGACGATCGGCCGGCTCTGCTGATCGCGGAGGGTGCGGCGCCGCTCGGGGGCCTGGCCGCGGATCGTGCTCTCGATGCGGTAGAGCGCGGCGATGCGTTGCAAGGCGCCCTCGGCGATCGGGGCGTTGCCACCCTGGGCGATCTCGTAGAACCGCCGCCGGACGTGTGACCAGCAATAGGCCAGCGTCGCCGGACCGCCGGCACGCGCAGGATCGGCCAGGGCGTTGTAGGCGGCGTACGCGTCCACCTGGAGGATGCCACTGAACCCGGCCAACGGCCTGATGGCGTGCTCGGCGCCACGACCAGGCGCGTAGAGATAGGCGACCGCCGGTGGATCGCCGCCGCCCCACGGCCGGTCGTCGCGGGCGAGCGCCCAGAGGTAGCCGGTCTTGGTTCGTCGCCGCCCCGGATCAAGCACCGGCGCGCGAGTCTCGTCCATGAACAGCTTGGGCGAGCGCTTGAGGTGCTCGAACAGCCGCTCATGCAAGGGGCGGAGCTCGGCGGCGGCGTGCCCGACCCAGTCCGCCAGGGTCGAGCGATCGAGCTCGATCCCTTGCCGGGCGTAGATCTGGCTCTGGCGGTAGAGCGGCAGGTGGTCGGCGTATTTGCCGACCAGGACATGGGCCACCAGGGCCTCTGTCGGCAGCCCGCCCTCGATCAGCCGGGCCGGGGCGGGCGCCTGGACGACGGCGCTCTCGCAGGCACGGCAGCCATATTTGGGCCGGCGGGTGACGATCACCTTGAACTGGGCCGGGATGATGTCGAGCCGCTCGGCCAGCTCCTCGCCGATCCGGTGCAGCGCGCCGCCACAGCAGGGACAGGTCTGCTCGGCTGGCTCGATCACGATCTCTTCGCGCGGCAGGTGCTTGGGCAGCGCGCCGCGATTGACACGCCGTTGCCGCGAGCGCGACGCTTGCAGCGTCGCATCGGTCTTCTGTTCTTGCACCTCGGCTGCGGCCAGCGCCTGCTCGAGGTCCTCGAGGGCCAGCTGCAGCTGATCGGGATCGGCCGTCTTCTCGGAGCGCCGCCCGAACAGAGCCCGCTGCAGCTCCTTGATGATCGCGCGCAGCTGCTCGTTGTGCCCGGCCAGCTTGGCCGCGCTCGCGCGTTCGGCCAGCAGCAGAGCTTGCAGCGTCGCCACGTCGGCGGGCAACGGGGCGGCTGCGGCGGCCTCCGGCGAAGGGCTCATGGGGGCAGTGGATCACATCGCCGGCGGCTTGTAATTCACTGAATCGACTGGTGATTCACTCTGTCGCAGGGTCACTGCGCGAGCTGCGGCCGGGCCACCCGCCGGCTGTGCACGCGCTTCCAGTCGAGCCCCTCGAACAGCGCCCCGAGCTGACCCGGCGACAGTCGCATCACCCCGTCCTCGATCCGCGGCCAGACGAACCGGGCCTGGTCGAGCCGTTTGTAGATCAGGGTCAGCCCGCTGCCGTCCCAGACCAAAAGCTTGACCCGGTCGGCGCGTTTGGCGCGAAACACGAACACCGCGCCGCAGAACGGGTCGAGGCGCAACTGCTGCTGCACCACCGCAGCGAGACCATCCATCCCCTTCCTGAAGTCGACCGGCCTGGTGGCAACGAAGACCAGGAACCGGCCGCCCGGCAGGATCACACCACCGCCTTCACGGCGCGCAGAACCTTGGCCAGCAGCTTGCCATCGACCTCAGGCGGGACCCGCACGACCGCGCCACCGAGCGCGACCTCGATCATCCCAGCCGTCGGGGCGGAGGTCGCGGCTGGCACGCCATGAGCCGACGCGGTCGGCGACAGGGCCTGCGCCGTGATCACCGGTACGAACGACAGCTCCTCGGCCGGCAGCACGAGGCGCCCTTGCCGGGCCTGGTGGCGCCAGGCAAATAGCTGCTGCGGGCGTAGATCATGCCGCCGCGCCACCTCCGAGATCACCACCCCCGCCGCCAGGCTCTCGGCCACGATCCGCGCCTTCGCCTCGGCACTCCAGCGCCGTCGCCCGAGCGCGCCGGTGATCACCTCGAGCCGCCGAACCTCGCGGACCTCCGGGTCAACCCTACGGTCAAACGCTGTCATGAAACGATCCCCCACAGAGGATCATCACTCTCGCCGATCACGTCGCCCCTGGGCAGGTGCCGCTGAAACAGCAGGAGCTTGCACAACAACCGCTACTCGGTGGCGGCGAGCGCGGTCGGGCGCCCCGGCGGCGATCCGGGCCTCATGCGGAGCGGATCGAGATCCGCCAGGATGTCAATCGGCACGGAATCGGGACCCCAGATCGGCTTGCAAAAGGGACCCCTGTGGGGATGTGGTGAGGTGGGGGCGCGGGCGTGGTCGACGCGGAGCCGTAGGCGGAGCGGCGAGCTCGCCCGCGAGGCGGCCTGGAGTGGGGCTTGGATCAGGCGCGGTTCTTGAAGCGCCAGCTCTCGTTGCCGGTCTCAACGATGTCGCAATGGTGGGTCAGGCGGTCGAGCAGGGCCGTCGTCATCTTGGCGTCGCCGAAGACGCTCGGCCACTCGCCAAAGGTAAGGTTGGTCGTGACGATCACGGAGCTGCGCTCGTAGAGGCGGCTGATCAGGTGGAACAGCAGCTGGCCGCCGGTCTGGGCGAAGGGCAGATAGCCAAGCTCGTCGAGGATCACGAAGTCGAGACGGCAGAGATGGTCGGCGAGCCGACCCTGCCGCCCGTTGCGGGCTTCGCCGTCGAGCTGGTTGACCAGGTCGACGACGTTGAAGAAGCGGCCGCGGGCACCGCCACGGATGCAGGCGCGGGCGATGCCGACAGCCAGGTGGGTCTTGCCCGAGCCCGTGCCGCCGACCAGCACCAGATTGCGCTGATGCGCCAGGAAGCCGCCGCCGGCGAGGTCGCGCACCAGAGTTTCGTTGACCGGCGTGTCGGTGAAGGCGAACTCGTCGATCTCCTTGGCGAAGGGTAGCTTGGCGACGGTGAGCTGGTACCTCATCGAGCGCGCCTGCTTCTCGCTGAGCTCGGCGGCGAGCAGATCGCCAACGACCCGCTGCGGCTCGTGCTGGCGCTTCACCGCCGTGGCGACGATCTCGTCGTAGGCGGCCTTCATGCCGAACAGCTTGAGCCCGCCCATGGCGGCGAGGATCTCGGAACGCTCCATCAGATGGTCCTCCTGAGGCGGTCGTAGCGCGCGCAGTCGGCCGCCGGCTCACAGCGGAGCCGGAGCGCGTCCGGCGTGGTGATGGTGAGCGGCGGCCCGGACTCGCGGCGCCGGGCGAGGATGTTGAGGACCACGTCGGCCGAGTGGACGCCCTCGGCGAGCGCCTCGGAGCAGGCCGCCTCGACCGCGGCCAGGCCATCGGTCAGCACCGCGCTCAAGATGTCGACCATCTGACGGTCGCCGCGGGGCGCGGCGCGGAGCTTGCGGCGCACGCGCTCGAGCGCCGCCGGCAGCAGCCAGGCCTTAAACGGGGCGCCATTCCTGAGCGCGCCCGGCTTGCGGGCCAGCACCGGCACATAGTGCCAGGGGTCGTACACGGTCTGGCCGCGGCCGAAGACGCGGCGGTGCTCGCCGACGACGCGGCCATCCTGGCGCAGCTCGATGCGATCGGCGTAGGCCCGGATCTCGACCGGCCGGCCGACGGCGCTCGCCGAGACCGAGTACTTGTTGTTGTCGAACCGTACGAGGCAGGTCTTAGAGACCGTGGCGGGCACCGCGTGGAAGCCGTTGAATGGCCCGGCATAGGGCACCAGGCTCGTCCGCTCGGCCTCGAACATCTCCCAGATCGTGCGGTCGCGGACCTCGGGATGCGGCTGCGCCTTGGCGCCGGCAATGCAGCGGTCGAGCAGCCAGGCGTTGAGCTCCTCGTAACTCTCGAAGCGCAGGCGCGGCGTGAACAGTCGCCGACGGACGACGCCGACCTGGTTCTCGACCTGCCCCTTCTCCCAGCCGGCGCCCGGCGTGCAGGCGACCGGTTCCACCAGGTAGTGCCCGCACATCTGCAGGAACCGGCGATTGTAGGCCCGCTCCTTGCCGACGAGGACGGTGTCCACCGCCGTCTTCAGGTTATCGTAGATCCCGCGCGTGCAGGTCCCCTTGAAGAAGGCAAAGGCCCGGTCGTGGCCGTCGAACACCATCTCCTGGCTCTCGCGCGGATAGGCCCGCACGAACGGCATCCGGCTGTGGCAGAGCCGCAGATGCGCCACCTTCACGATCGTCGTCACGCCCTTGAGCACGACGATCTCGTGGCTCCAGTCGAACTGATAGGCCTCGCCGGGCGCGAAGCTCAGCGGCACGAAGGCCGTCGTCGTCGCGCTGTGCTGGCGCCGCCATCGCGCCGCGTGGCGCCGCACCGCATCGTAGCCGCCGGAATAGCCGAGACCGCGCAGCTCCTCGAACAGCCGCATCAGCGTCAGCCGTTCCCGGCCCGACCGTGTCGCGTTCGCTGCCAGAAGCCGTTCCAGCTCCTCCCGCCACGGTCCCAGCTTCGGCTGCGGCTGCACCCTCCGCTCGTACGCGAACGCGGTCTCGCCCGAGCGGATCACCTTCCGCACGACCTTCCGCGACACCTTCAGCTCTCGGCTGATCGCCTTGATGGCCTTGCCTTGCACCAAGTGCGCGCGGCGTATCTTCGCGATCGTCTCCACCACCAGCATCCTGAACCCGGCTCCCGTGATCACGGGAGCACTCTGGGACCCTTTGCCGATGGGGTCCCGATTGGACGCCGATCACCCCCTCAGCGGGGTCCTTCTTCCACGCTGATCCACAGCCAGGACGGGTGCGTGGTCGGCGAGCATCCCCGCTGGTTCGGGCGCGACCGGACGATCAGCGATCCGTGGCACTACGTCCCAGTCCTTGCCCGCAAGCCTGGAGCCCTGCGCAACGGCGCGCCATTCAAGAACTGGGTGCTGCCCGCCGGGCTGGAGCGGGTCCGCCGCAAGCTCGTCGGTGCCGCCGACGGCGACCGCCAGTTCGTCGACGTCCTCACCGCCGTCCTGAGCGACGGCCTGGCCGCGGTCGAGGCCGCCTGCCAGGAGGCGCTGGGTCAGGGTGTCCACTCGGCGGATGTGATCTTGAACATCCTCGCCCGGCGCCGTGACCCTGCTGTGCCGATCACCATCGTGACCCCGGACGAGCTTAGGCTACGGCACGCGCCGGCGGCCGACTGCGCCCGATATGACGCTAGGAGGCCGTGTGATCGAGCGTTCGCAGATCCTGGAGACCATGAGCGGGCTGAAGCTGTTCGGCATGAAGGCCGCCTATGACGAGATCATCGCGACCGCGGTGAAGCGCCAGCACGAGCCGCAGCGGATCGTCGGCGACCTGCTCTCCGCCGAGATCGCCGAGAAGCAGGCGCGCTCGATCAAGTACCAGATGACGACCGCCAGGCTGCCGCTGGCCAAGGACCTCGGCGACTTCGCCTTCGAGGGCACCCCGATCAACGCCACCCTCGTGCACGATCTCGCCGGCGGCGGGTTCCTCGCCCACGAGCGCAACGTCGTCCTGGTCGGCGGAACCGGTACGGGCAAGACCCATCTGGCCATCGCCATCGCGCGGGCCTGCATCCGCAACGGCGCCCGGGGCCGCTTCTTCAACGTCGTCGACCTGGTCAACAAGCTCGAGGCCGAGGGCCGTGCCGGCCGCCAGGGCCGGATGGCCGACTATCTCTCACGGATGGACTTCATCATCCTGGACGAGCTCGGCTACCTGCCGTTCGCCCAATCCGGCGGCCAGCTCCTGTTCCACCTGATCAGCCGCCTCTACGAGCAGACCTCCATCATCGTCACCACCAACCTCGCCTTCGGCGAGTGGCCGAGCGTCTTCGGCGACGCCAAGATGACCACCGCGCTGCTCGATCGCCTCACCCACCACTGCGACATCGTCGAGACCGGCAACGAAAGCTGGCGCTTCAAGAACCGCGCCTGACCCTTCCGCCCTTCCCGCCGGTTGCCCCGGTGGGTGCACAGGCACCTCCCGCGCCGTCCGCTCGCCAGCGCGCTTGGGGCGCGCTCGCTTCCGGCGCGGGCCCCTCCTATGCACTACCGGGACAACCTCCATGGGGGTCAAAATTGGACGCCGATCGGGGGT
>CAVSRN010000016.1:0-118103 GCA_963730195.1 uncultured Alphaproteobacteria bacterium | reverse complement strand
TTCAGGCCGCCATCGCCGGTCCGCGCCACGACCGGCCGCCCGGGCGCCCCGAGCCTGGCGCCGATCGCGCCCGGCACGCCATAGCCGATCGAGGCCAGGCCCCACTAGGGCACCGAAGCCCCAGGCCCGCGCGCTTGCTGTCGAACAGCAGGCCGCCCCAATGCGCGGCAAAGCCGCAGTCGGCGACCAGGATGCCAGTCGGCCGGCGGCGCGCCGGTTCAATTCGCCCATCAGGCGCGCCATGCTGACCGGCACCTCGTCGGATGCGAGCCGTTCCCGAGGACCGACCGGCGCCAGGCCGCCATTTTTTCCCGAACCTCGGCGGCATACGGGCGCCGCGCCTTGCGCGCGGTCATGCCGGCACTGGGCATGGCGGCGATCAGGTCCTCGATGCCGGCCCGCACATCCCCCCAAAGCGCGATCGCCGCCGGGTAGCAACGGCCGATCTCGCCCGCCTCGATATCGAGGTGGATCAGGGTCTTGCCGGGCGGCGGCAGGTATAGCGCCGGGTCGCGATCTCCCCGAGCTTGCAGCCGACCACGAGAATACAGTCGGCGGCCGCGATCAGCTCGTTGGCGATCCGGGAATAGCGCCCGAAGATCCCGGCCGAGAGCGGATGGGTGCAGGCGATCGCACCCTTGCCCGAGAGGGTGTGCGCGACCGGGATCGCGAAATCCTCGGCGAAGCCCTGGAGCGCCTCGGCCGCCTCCGAGAGGTGCACGCCGCCGCCGGCGAGGATGATCGGGCGCTCGGCGCGCGCAAGACATTCGGCCGCCGCTTCGACCGCCTCCCAGTCGGGCCTGCAGCGCAACGCCGGGATCTTCTCGTACCTCGGGTCGGCCGCGAGCTCACCCTCCTCGAACGGATGGGTGGCATGCGCGATGTCCTCCGGCACGTCCAGCACCACCGGGCCCGGCCGGCCGGTGGTCGCGATCGCGAACGCCCTCCTCACCAACTCGGGAACCCGCTCGATCCGCTCGACCCGGAGCACCTCCTTGACCGCCGGCCGCAGGATCTCGATCTGGCGGCTCTCCTGGGTCATGTTCTTCCAGGCATGGGCGCGGTGGCTGTCGCCGACCAGGGCGACCACCGGCACGCCCGCGTTCAGGCTCTCGACCAGGGCGGTCACGAGGTTGGTCGCCCCGGGCCCGAGCGTCGCATCGCACACCCCGACGCGGTTCGTGACCCGCGCGTAGGCATCCGCGGCAAAAGCGCCGCAACGCTCGTCGCTGATCAGTGTGTGGCGCAGCCCCAGGCGCCGCACCGCGTCGTAGAACGGCAGCAGCTGGAAGCCGCCCATGCCGAACAGCGGCCCGACGTGATGCGCTTGCAGCATGCGCGCGAGCGCCTCGCCGCCGGTCATCTGGTTGCTGATCGTCACCGGTTCCTCCCGACCACCGCCATGATCGCCGGCAGGATGTCGCGCCCGGCGAAGACCTTGGCCTGGTCCTCCAGCGGCGGCGCGTAGCCGATCGGGATGCGCGGCGCGCCCAGACGCCTGACCGGCGCCTCAAGGCGATCGAACAGCTCCTCGGCGACCGTCGCTGCGATCTCGGCCCCGAAGCCGCCGACCGTCACCGCCTCGTGCACCACCAGCAGCCGCCCGGTTTTTTCCACAGACCCGAGCACCGCGTCCCGGTCCCAGGGATAGAGCGTGCAAAGATCGATCAGTTCGACCGCGATCCCGGCCTCCGCCGCCTGCGCCACGGCCTTGGCCGCCTCGTGGACCATCGCCGACCAGGTGACCAGCGTGAGGTTCTTCCCCACTTGCACGATCCGCGCCCTGCCGAGCTCGCCGATCGCGCCGTCCGCAACCTCGCCTTTCAGGCCCCAGAGGTTCTTGTGCTCCATGTAGACCACGGGATCGTCGCTGCGGATCGCCGCCCGCAGCAGCGCGTAGTTGTCGGCCGGCGTCGACGGCGTCACTACGACCAGACCCGGGATGTGCGTGTACCAGGCCTCGAGCGACTGGCTGTGCTGGGCGGCCGAGGAGCGCCACATGCCGATCGGCTCGCGCACCACCAGCGGCACCTTGGCCTGGCCGCCGAACATGTAGCGCGCCTTGGCGGCCTGGTTGACCAGCTCGTCGACCGCGCAGAGCGCAAAGTCGGAAAACCGCATCTCGACCACCGGCCGGGTGCCCATCAGGGCCGCGCCGACCGCAGCCCCCATGATGCAGGCCTCGGAGATCGGCGTGTCGACCACGCGCGCCGGCCCGAATTCGGCCGCGAGCCCCCGGTACTGGCCGAACACGCCGCCCCGCCCGAGGTCCTCGCCGAGCGTCCAGACACGGTCGTCCCGGCGCATCTCCCCGGCCAGGGCGGCGAGGCCGGCCTCGAGATAGCTCAGCTCAGCCATCGGCGCTCTGGCCCGCCGGCTGCGCCCAGGTCCTGGACATCGGTGAACGCCGCCGCGGGCTCGGGCCAAGCTGCCGCCTTGGCGGTCTCGAACGCCTCGGCGATCTCAGCCTCGGCCGCGGATCGTCGGGCCTCGATCGCCGCCTCATCGACGCCCGCCGTGCGCAGGACGGCGAGACACGCGGCAATCGGGTCCTGCCGCCAGCGCTCGGCGACCTCGGCCGCGGAGCGATAGTCGCCGGGATCGGCAGCGGTGTGGCCGGCGAGCCGGTAGGTCTTGGCCCAGAGGAACTGCGGTCCGGCGCCCGCCCGGATCCGCTCGGTCAGCTCGCGCGCGGTCTCATCGACCGCGAGCACGTCGTTGCCGTCGACCACGGCGGCCGGGATGCCGAGGCTCTCGGCGCGTGCCGTGGGACCGGGCCCGCCGGTGAGCTCCGCGGTTCGGGTGGTCGCGGCGAAGCCGTTGTCCTCGCACACGAACAGCACCGGCAGATCGAAGATCCGGGCCCAGTTCAGGCCTTCCAGGAACGGCCCGCGGTTGATCGCACCATCGCCGAAGATGCAGCAGACGATTTTTTCCAGTCCCTGGAGCCTGATCGCGTGCGCCGCGCCGGCGGCGATCTCGATGTTGGCGCCGACCACACCGTTGGCGCCGAGCATGCCGACGCTGAAGTCGGCGATGTGCATCGAGCCGCCCTTGCCGCCGGAGGTGCCGCGAGCACGTCCGAACAGCTCGCACATCATGGCGGTGGCATCGGCGCCCTTGGCCAGCGTGTGGCCATGGCCGCGGTGGGTCGAGAGCAGCACGTCGGAGCGCTTCAGATTGGCGCAGATACCGGCGGCGACCGCCTCCTGGCCGATCGAGGGGTGGATCGCGCCCAGCACCAGCCCCTGCTTCTGGGCGGCGAGCCCGGCGTCCTCGAACGCCCGGATCCGGACCATGGTCGCGTACAGCTGCAGCAACCGGTCCCGATCGACGTTGCGCCGGACCGGCTCCGCCGCGTGCGCCATGCCCGCCCCCTTCTGCCCGCTCCCAGACGGCTGCTATAGCAGGCGCAAAGCCGTGCGCGGTCAAGCCGTGGGAGGACGATCATGGCGGACGCTCCGATCCTGGTCAGCGACACCGCGACCAAGCTCGACCCGCGGCACCGTGGAGCGGTCGTGGTCTGCGGCTCCCACGGCGGCGTCTATCCGGGCTATCTGGCGGCCAAGGCCGGGCTCCGGGCGGTGCTCCTGAACGATGCCGGGGTCGGCCTCGAGCGCGCCGGGATCGGCTGCCTGGCCTATTGCCAGGCGCTGGGCATGGCGGCGGCGACCGTCGCCCATGACAGCGCCCGGATCGGCGACGGCGAGGACATGCGCCGACGCGGCCGGATCAGCCACGTCAACCAGGTCGCGGCGGCGCTCGGCGTGGCGCCCGGCCAGACGGTCGAGCAAGCGCTGGCGCTGCTGGTCCTGGCTCCCGAATGGCACGCGACGCCGCCCGCCTGGCACGAAGGCCGGCACGTGGCCCCGGACGAGCCGGGCCAGACCGCGCCTGATCTGTGTCGATTTCGGCATCGATGGTGGAGCCGGCGGACGCTGGCCAGATCGTGGTCACCGGTTCCCATGGCGGACTGCTCGCGAGCCTGCCGGGGCTGGTGCTCCAGGTCGATGCGCTGGCCGCCCTGTTCAACGACGCCGGGATCGGCATCGACCAGGCCGGGATCACGCGCCTGCCGGCGCTCGACCGGCGCGGCATCGCCGCCGCCACGGTCGACGCCATGAGCGCGCGCATCGGCGACGGCCTTTCGACCTTGCGGGACGGCGTCATCTCGCACGCCAACGAGACGGCGCGACGCCTCGGCGCCGGGCCCGGCATGACCGCCCGGGCCTGGGTCGAGCGGCTCCGGACGACGGTCCGGGGGTGACTCAGGCGCTCTTGGCGCGCTCGCGGAGCGCCTGGCCGGCAAGGGTGCGGCCGCGGTCCCAGACCCCGGCGAGGTCATGGCTGTCCCACACCACCTGCGCGAACGCCTGCTCGATCCAGAGCCGGTCGTCCGCGCCGATCACGAACGGCGGCAGGAGCTTGATCACCGGCATGGCGTAGCCCGCGACCTGGGCCAGGATGTGGTGGCGGGTCAGCAGCGGGATCAGCATCAGCTGGCAGAACAGGCCCTTGCTGGCCTGCTCGACCAGGGCATTGGCGGCCTTGAGCTTCGAGGCTCCGGGCGGGCCGAGCTCGATCGCGATCATCATGCCCAGGCCGCGCACCTCCTTGACCAGGTCGCTGCCGGCGAGGCGCGCCCGCAGGCCTTGGATCAGCCGCTCGCCGTGATCCGCCGCCCGCGCGATCAGCCGCTCCTCGTCCATCACCGCCAGCGTCGCGAGCCCGGCCGCCATGGCGAGGTCGTTCTTGGCGAAGGTCGAGCCGTGGACGAAGGCCCGCTCCATCCGATCGAACACCCGCTCGAAGACGTGGCCGCGCATCAGGGCCGCGCCGACCGGCACGAAGCCGCCCGAGAGCGACTTCGCGAGCAGCACGAGGTCGGGCTAGACGCCCAAGTGCTCGCAGGCGAGGAAGCGCCCGGTGCGCCCCATGCCGCACTGGATCTCGTCGGCGACCAGGAGCGTGCGGTGGCGCCGGCAGAGCGCCGCCGCCTCGGCAAGATAGCCATCGGCCGGCAGGTTGACGCCCTTGCCCTGGACCGGCTCGACCAGGAAGGCCGCGACGTCGTTGCCGGCGAGCGCCCGCGCGAGCGCGCCCGGATCATTGAACGGGACGCTCGCGCAGTCGCCGAGGAACGGGCCGAAGCGCTCGCGGAACGACGGGTCGCCGCACAGCGAGAGCGCGCCGTAGGTCAGGCCATGGAAGGCGTGCTCGCAGTAGAGGATCTTCGAGCGACCAGTCGCGGCGCGGGAAAACTTGATCGCGGCCTCGACCGCCTCGGCGCCGGAGTTGCAGAAAAAGACCTTGTCGAGCCAGGGCATGCGCGCGAGCAGGCGCTCGGCGAGCAGGCCCGCGAGCAGCGACACATCGAGCTGCACGAGCCCGGCGAGCTGGCCGTGCAGGACCTGCTCGAGCGCCCTGATCACGGTCGGATGGTTGCGCCCGAGCGCGAACACGCCAAAGCCGCTCAAGAGATCCAGATACCGTTCGCCGGATGCGTCGAACAGATAGGGCCCGTCGGCGCGTACATAGTCGACATCGAAGCCGAGCGTGCGCAGCACCCGGAGCGCCTGCGGGTTGAGGTGGCGCTCGAACAGCGCGAACTTGTCGGCTTGGCGCTGGCTCAGGAGAGCCTGCAGATCGAAGCCCACCGCGTACCCTCCCTCGGCCGGTCGCCCGGAGCCGGTCGCGGCTGGCTGGGGCAGACTGGCTGGGGCGGCAGGACACGACGGAACCGTTGCGAGAAAATCAACGAGATCAGTAGCTTACGTCCTGACCCGCCCTCGACCAAGCGTCATGTGGCCTCAATTCTGGCCCCCGTCAAGGCCGCCGCGGCTAAGCGTCGCCAGAGGTTCGATCAGCCTGCCCGCCGGCGGTTCATGATGCCCTGACCGGTCACGCGACGTAGGCGACGGCTACGGGCTGGGCTATCCGCTACCCGTGCTCCCCGCGGCCGTTGCGCGGCTGCCCGGGCTTCCGTTTGAGCCTGAGGCGACGTAGGCTCGCACCGTCTTTTGCAGCCGCTCGGCGTACTCGTAGATATCCTCCAGCGCCGCAATCGGCAGGCGTTCTTCCTGCTTGCCGTCAAACAGGCTTACGTATTTCTTGGATCTATTGAAGTGAACGGTCGAGCCAATCAAGGCCATTGCTGATCCATTTTCTATAGTTTTGGAGCTGATCTGGTGATGTAATATGCTCTGCAGCGTCCTGGCAGAAGCGCGAAGAAACTTTGAGCAACCGAACGTAATGGAGATACAATGCCATTAGGACAGCGACGGCTACAGGAAGGATCGACAGCGCGATCTCCAATAGCAGGTGTAAAATGTGCCAGAAATCGACGGACGGGCGCTCAAGGCATCAGCCCGTGCCGGCTCGCGGTGTACCAGTCGTGACGGAGCAGGTCGGCCAGGCGGTAGGGGCAGGCCTCGGGCAAGGCGTCGGCAGCCTCAAGCTCGCCGTGAAGGCGGAACGCTGCCGCCGTGTCGCGCCGCGCCTGTAGCCCAAAGTCGAGGCAGGCGCCTCGGCAGACCCCGCCGGATCGTCGGCGAGATCTTGTCCTCGATCTCGGTGCGGGCCTGGATGATGGTCTCGTACCAGCTGGGCCGGGGGTCGCGTGCCGGCGAGAATTCCAGCTTCAGGCAATGCTCGATGATCCGGCGCAGCTGGCTGCGGACCGCGTCGCGCTGGCTGGTGCCCAAGTCCGCCACCTCCTCGATCAGGTGCGGGAAATCGAGGGCCAGGTTCGGCCGGCTCGCGGCGAGACGGCGGAGCGCCTGCGCCTGAGCGCGGGTCCAGGCGTAGAAATCCTCCTCGTAGAGCTCCTCGGGTCGGGTCGCCATCCGGTCCGCCTCAATCGTCGTCGCGCAGACCGTGGCGGTTGGCGGGCCACCATTCGTCGGCGATCAGGTCGTCGAAAGCGTAGGGGCAAGCCGCCGGCAGCGCCTGCGCCGCATCCTTCTCGCCCTGAGCGGCAAGCGCAAGCTCCGCCTTGCGCCGCGCCCGCCGATACCGCTTCTCAAGGGCGCGCTCGACCTCATTGCGGATGGTCGCCGTCATCCGCCGCTCGATCTCGCCGCGGCCATCGACGACCGAGATCATCCACTGCCGCCTGGGGTCGGCGTCCGCCGAATATTCGAGCTTCAGGAGGTGCTCGATGACGCGCTCGAGCTGGCTCTCGACCGCCCATTGCTGCTCGCTGCCCAAGTCCTCGACCGCCTCGGCCAGGTGCTCGAGGTCGAGCGGGCCGTTCCAGCGTTGCTCGGCGAGGCGACGGAGCGCCTGCGCCTGATCGCGGGTCCAGGCGTAGAAGTCGTCCTTGTAGAGCTGCCCCTGCCGGGATGGCATTGTTCGTCCTTCAGTCGTCGTCGCGCAGGCCGTGGCGATTGGCGGGCCACCAGTCGTCGGCGATCAGATCATCGAAGGCGTAGGGGCAATCCGCCGGCAGGGCGCGCGCCGCGGCCTTCTCACCGTGGTCGAGCAGACCGAGCTCGGCGTCGCCCCGGGCGCCGGCGTAAAGAACGGCGAGTTGGGGCTCGACCTCGCGCCGGATCGCCGATGTGAGCCGCCGCCGGATCTCGCGCCGGGCGCCGTTGACCGAGATCATCCATTGCCGGCGTGGGCCGGCGTCCGCCGAATATTCGAGCTTCAGGAGGTGCTCGATGACGCGCTCGAGCTGGCTCTCGACCGCCCATTGCTGCTCGCTGCCCAAGTCCTCGACCGCCTCGGCCAGATGCTCGAGGTCGAGCGGACCGTTCCAGCGTTGCTCGGCGAGACGACGGAGCGCCTGCGCCTGGTCGCGGGTCCAGGCGTAGAAGTCGTCCTTGTAGAGCTGCCCCTGCCGGGATGGCATTGTTCGTCCTTCAGTCGTCGTCGCGCAGGCCGTGGCGATTGGCGGGCCACCAGTCGTCGGCGATCAGATCATCGAAGGCGTAGCGGCAATCCGCCGGCAGGGCGCGCGCCGCGGCCTTCTCACCATGAGCGGCGAGATCCCGTGTGACCCGGCGGCGCGCCCGGCCGTACAGCTTGGACAGTGAGGGCTCGGTCTCCCGGCGGATGGACGGCGTGATCGTGTCCTCGATTCGGCCGCGGGCGTCGTCGACCGAGTTCATCCAGCCGCTCCGCGGCTCGGCCGCGGGGGAATACTCGAGCTTCAGGAGGTGCTCGATCACCCGCTCGAGTTGACTACGGACCGCGTTGCGCGCCTGCATGCCGAGTTCGTCCACCTCCTCGGCCAGATGCTCGAGGTCGAGCGGCCCGTTCCAGCGCTCGTCGGCGAGGCGGCGGAGCGCTCCCGCCTGATCGCGGGTCCAGGCGAAGAAGTCGTCCTTGTAGAGCTGCCCCTGCCGGGTCGCCATGGTTTCGCCCTCCGTTACGTCTCGAATCTAGCACGTCGACGGCAGAGGGTCACCGGGTGCCATGTGACCGGCCCGACCGGATCGGGCCGGTCCTCGGGCCAAGGTGGGCGCTGCCCCGGAAACTCAGCTGCCGTTGGGCTTGCGCGGCACCATCAGGACCGCCTCGCCGTCGAGCACCTTGCGCTCGCCGACCGCGCAGGTGGTCTGCAGGCGCACCCGGTTGCGCTCGGGCAGGAGCTCGGCGATCACGGCGCGGGCGATCACGGTATCGCCGATCCGCACCGGGGCGAGAAACTTGAGGCTCTGGGTGACGTAGACCGCGCCCGGCCCGGGCAGGCGGGTGCCGAGCACGGTCGAGACCAGGCTCGCGGTCAGCATGCCGTGCGCGATCCGGCCCTCGAACATGGTCCGGCTGGCGAAGTCCTGGTCGAGATGGATCGGGTTGGTGTCGCCGGAGACGCCGGCGAACATCAGGAGGTCGGCCTCGGTGATCGTCTTGCTGAACACCCGGGTCATCCCGAGCGTCAGGTCCTCGAAGAAGTAACCGTGGCGATCCATCGCGCATTCCCTCGTTGGGCGACCCGTGCTGTTTTGCTTGTGCACCGCATCACATAGGCAACGACCCCCAGCCAGGGCAAGGGCTCGCGAATGTCGCAACGCAACACGAAAGATGTTGATGAGACGATAATGGGGGGAGATTGCGCGACCGTTAAGGCCGCCGCGGGCGGGCCGGCGGCGGCGCGGCGGGGCTTGTCTTGGGCGCGCGGGCGGGGCACAAACGGTGCCGGACGACCCGAACGGTAATGAGGTGGCGATGGAAGCCCTCGAAGCAGTCATCACCCGCAGCTCGGTGGCGCCGGCGTTCCTCACCGAGCCCGCACCCGAGGGCGCGGCGCTGGACCGGATCCTGGCGGCGGCCGCCAGCGCGCCCGACCACGGCCGGCTCCGACCCTGGCGCTTCATCGTGATCCGGGGCGCCGCCCGCGCCCGCCTGGGCGAGGTGTTCGCCGAGGCGCTGCGCCAGCGCCAGCCGGAGGCGGCCGAGACGGCGCTCGAGCAGGAGCGCGCCCGGCCGCTGCGCGCGCCGCTCCTGATCGCGGTCGTGGCCAAGCTCGACCCGCAGCACCCGAAGATCCCCGAGGTCGAGCAGATCCTCTCGACCGGTGCCGCCGTCCAGAACCTGCTGCTGGCCGCCCACGCCCAGGGCTTCGGCGCCAAGTGGCTGACCGGCGCCAACGCCTATGACGAGCATGTCAGGGCGGCGCTCGGGCTCGCCCCGGGCGATCGCCTGGTCGGCTTCGTGCACCTCGGCAGCATCGAGGGCAAGCCGCCTTCGGTGCCGCACGCCGATGCCGCCGAGCTCACGACCGAGTGGTCGGGCTAGCGGGGCGCTTCAGCCGACCTCCGGCGGGCCCGGGCCACAGCAGCCGGGCGCGCCGCGATCGCGGCGCGCCGCCTGGATCGGGGGGCAGGGGACCGAGCCGAAGCTGCAGAAGACGCAGCAGTCGCCGGGCTCGGGCTTGAGCAGGACGCCGCAGCCCGGGCAGTCGTAGAAATACTGGCAGGCATCGGTCGGCATGCGCTCGACGCTCTGCCGGCCGCAGCGCGGGCAGGTGAGGGTCGATAAGAGCAGGATCCCGGTCATCGCGATGGCGCCCCTGCCGCCCGCCGGCTCCGACGGATCAGCGCGTAGAGGGTCAGCCCGACGAACAGCAGCAGCGCCGGCGCGAGGACGGCGTCGAGCCCGGCGACCAGGGCGCCGAGGCCGAGCGCGCCGAGCGCCCAGACCAGGATCGGGGTGAAGCAGCAAAGGGCGGCGATCAGGCTGCCGCCGAGGCCGAGGGTGAGCAGCTCGCGATCGGTCATGGCGTCGTCTCCCGCCGCGCTTCGCCAACCTCGCTGGCCAGGCCGGCCAGCCCCGCCTAAGATGCATCCTGGAGCTGCTCCAGGTTCAAGGGGAAACCGATCCTGGCCCTGACCATCGGGACGCTGGCGGCGACCACCGGCTGTGCGGTCGACACGATCCGCTACTACGAGCGGGCCGGGCTGTTGCCGCGACCGCCGCGCACCCGGGGCGGCCATCGCCAGTATGCCGAGGCCGACCGCAAGCGGCTGCTGGTGATCCGGCGCGCGCGCCAGCTGGGCTTCGGCCTCGGGGAGATCCGGGCCGTCCTGGCGTTGGCCGATCGGGACGCGATCGACTGCGCCGCGGTCCGGGGCGTGGCTGCGCGCCACCTCGAGGGGCTCGAGCGCCAGATCCGGGAGCTCGAGGCGTGGCGCGGCGCGCTCGAGCGGCTGATCGCGGCCTGCGCGCAGGCGGGCGGCCCGTCCTGCCCGCTGCTCGACGCGCTGGCCGGCGAGCGGGACCCGCGCGGGGCGCTGAAGTCGCCGGCCGGTCGACCGGGGAGCCTGCCCCGATGAGCCGGGCCAGCGCGCCGCGGCCGATCGTGATCGACTGCGACCCCGGCCACGACGATGCGCTGGCGCTGTTGCTGGCGCTCGGCGCGCCGGCCGAGCTCGAGCTGCTGGCGGTGACCGCGGTCGCGGGCAACGCGCCGCTGGCGCTGACCGAGAGGAATGCCCGCAAGGTGCTGGCGCTGGCCGGCCGGTCCGACATCCCGGTCTACGCCGGCTGTGCGCGGCCGCTGGTGCGGGCGCCGATCAACGCCGACTATGGGGGCGCGACCGGGCTCGACGGCTACGAGCTGCCCGAGCCGGTCGTGCCGCTCGCCCCGGGCCACGCGGTCGACGCGCTGATCGAGCTGCTGCGCAGCCGGCCGGCGGGCACGCTCACGCTCTGCCCGATCGGGCCGCTCACCAACGTCGCCATGGCCATGGTCAAGGCGCCGGAGATCGTGCCGCGGATCCAGGAGATCGTCCTGATGGGCGGTGCGATCGGGCTCGGCAATGTGACGCCCGCCGCCGAGTTCAACGTCTTCGTCGACCCCGAGGCCGCGGACGTGGTGTTCCGCGCGGGCGTGCCGCTCGTGATGTGCGGCCTCGACCTCACCCGTCAGGCGCTGGTCACGCCCGCGCGCCTGGCTGCGATCCGGGCGCTCGGCACGCCGGTCGGCGCCGCGGTCACGGGCCTGCTCGAGGCCTACAACGGCGATCAGACCCACGGCGGCGCGCTCGGGGCGCCGCTGCACGACCCCTGCGTGATCGCTTACCTGTTGCGCCCCGAGCTGTTCAGAGGCCGCGACTGCCACGTCGCGATCGAGACCCGGAGCGAGCTCACCCTGGGCCGGACGGTGGTCGACTGGCAGGGCCGCGGCCGCCTCGACCGCGGCGCCGAGCCCGCCGACGCCAAGGTCCTGAACGAGCTCGACGCCGACGGTTTTTTCGCGCTCCTGACCGAGCGCCTCGCTCGCCTCCCGTGCACCTGAGCTTGGCGTCGGGTAAGGCGATCCACGACGCCACGGGGCTACCGTCTTGCTCCTGAGACACGACGCCACGGGGCTACCGTCTTGCTCCTGAGAAATGCTCACCGCGCGGTCATCGATGCACGCAAGATCGCGAACTATGCGCTGAACCCAAACAATCCGGTCGGCCGGCACAAAGCGCGTGTGTTTGCGGCCGCCCTTGGTTTCGACCGATCCAACGTCCACCTCTTGATCGAGGAGATCCGCCGTGGTGTCGTTGCCCATGCGGCTGAGCCGGGTTCGGTCGACGAGTACGGCGCCCGTCATCGGGTGGACATGCCGGTGACCGGGCCCAAAGGAACGGCTGCGATCCGCACGGCGTGGATCTACAGGACAGGAAGCGATGTCCCGGAGCTCGTCACCCGCCCCCGCTACTGAACCGACGTCCGCTGACCCGCGACTCGCCGTTGGCCAGGCGGTCTGTCTGCGCGAGCCCTTGCCCGATTGCGGCCTGGAGCGCGGCGCGATCGGCGCCGTCGTGATGGTGTTCACGCGCCCGCGGCTGGCGTACGAGGTCGAGTTCGTCGGCACCGCCGGCGAAACCCGTGCGCTCGCGACCTTGCAGCCGGAGCAGATCTCCGCCACCCTGCCGGTTGATCACCGGGCCGGAAGCGGCAACAGCGGCCAATGAACCTCTGGTAGGCTCGGCTGCCGAGCGCCTCGCCCGCATCCCCCTCCGCCGACCCTCCGCGGGCACGGATTCCCACGGTCCCATGGACCCGCCGAAGATAAGGTGAACGGCCAGTCGTTAACGCCCGGTTTGAGGTGGCGCGCCGGGGTTCCCGAGCAGCGGCAAGGCGTTAAGCTGTGTCGGGCCGGGCTGAGCCTGGCTTTTCCGCCTATTTGCAGCAGCCGCGCGCCGCAAGGCGGGTGCAAACAGCCTCAGGACGCCACGCTTGGCGGCCGCGGGCCGACCGACAGCTGCTCGACCTCGGCCGTGCTCAGCTCTGCCGGCAGGCTCGGGTGTTCACGCGCGATCTCGCCGATGCCGCCGAGCGAGCTCAGCAGCGAGCTCGCCTCCATCGGCAGGAACACCACCTTCTGATTCGGTGAGGTCGCGAACTTGCCGAACGCCTCGACGTATTTCTGGGCGACGAAATAGTTGATCGCCTGACGGTCGCCGTGGGCCAGCGCCTGCGAGAGCATCGCGGTCACCTTGGCCTCGGCCTCGGCCGCGCGTTCGCGCGCCTCGGCGTCGCGGAACGCCGCCTCCTTGCGCCCCTCGGCCTGGAGGATCGCCGCCTGCTTCTCGCCCTCGGCCTCGAGGATCGCCGCTTGGCGCAGACCCTCGGCCTCCAGAATTCGAAGCCCGCTTGTCGCGCTCGGCCTTCATCTGCCGCGCCATCGAATTGACGGCCCAGACGACGAAGGCCGAGGCATCGCGACCAACAATCGCCGCTCGGCCAGCTCACGTTGCACACCCAAGTTTCAATCCTGACAGTCTCGGAAGACTCGATCCAAGGCTTGGCTGGCACCCGTAAGATTGAATTCCGCTTCGATGGGGCTGAGGTCACGCGTCCAAGCTCGCACAAATAGACTGGACGCGTTTCTGAGTTTCATAGCCATTTCGGTAGCATGAAAACTCACGGCAGCGGTTTCATTGAAGTGCCAAAGGTTATCATCGACCGCGGTGTTTTTATCGATCCGATATTGCAAATCTCGATCGCTCAAGTACTCCTCGGTTGAGAAGATTATCACCACGGAGTTGTTTGCCGGTCTTTCGCATATGAAGCCAAATGCGGATACGTTCCCGTGATTGTTGTCAGCCATAACATACGTTGAATAGCTTGTTGAATTATCCATCTTGTCTAACTTAATTGCGTAGAACCAGTTTCCAATCTTGTCTATCTTGTCGGGTCCCCGTGACGCAGCTGGCAGTAGGATGGCTATTGCCGCGATCGAGCTGATGAATGTTCGGCGCATTTCTCATTTACCTCCCACGCCAAGCACCCCCCCCCAGGGCCGTCTCCATAGTATCCCGCAGCCACAAGACACACAAGGACGCGTGCCCGCTCAGATCGCCCGCAGACCCGCCTGCCGCGGCGCGCGCCTCCTTATCTGAGATCGTGCGTGCAGCCGGGCGACAGGGAAGCGACAGTTGGCACACTTCGGGTCATCGGCAGAGGGCATGCAAATTTGTGCGAAATGCGGAGCGATCACCGGCGCGCGGTCCGATCAACGGAGCGAAGCGTTCCCCTCTGCACAGACGCAGCACTACGTCGCAGCCCAGTTCATTGGCAAACTTCTCGCCGGGCTAGGCTGGGTCACCGTTGCGCAATCGGCGGCCTGTTCCTGGTGGCGCAGGGGCAACTTCTTCAGGCCGCTATCACGTAGCCAATCGTCTCACCGAAATCAGCGACCTGTTACGCGCACGCAACGGCCCCGAGTTAAACGCCGGACGGCTCGTTCACAAGCATGCGCCGGGTTGCGGCGGCCTCCAGCTCGACTGCGCGCAGTCCCTCGGCGGCGGTCAGTTCGCGCCCGAAGTGCACCGCCTCGGCGAGCCTCTCCAGCTCGAGGAGCTCGTCGAGCGTCGACCACCGCAACCATGTGTGCTCGCCATCATCGGGAGCCGGCGGCCGGAGCGGCGCGAGCCGCCCCTCGAGCACGGCCAGGCGCCTAGCGATCGCGCGGGACATGACGGCCCTCGAACAGCTCGCCGAACGCCTGCTCGAGGTCGCCATGGTGCGCGACGATGGCCCGCTCGACCGCGTTGGACGGCGAATGCCCGGCCACCAGCGAGCTGATCGCGCCGTTGACGAGCCTGGTCAGCTCGGCGATCGCCGCCTCTCGCCTGGCCGGGTCCGGCCGCGGGTTGAGCCGCCGCTCGAGCCGGTCGAGCCGGTCCTCGATCCGGTCGGGCGTCACGGTCGCGAGGTCGCCCGGCGTCGCGCGGCGGAGACTTCCTCGAGCGCGCGGTCGAGCTCGCGCAGGATCGCCTCCGGGTCGGCGGCCGGAACGATATCGAGGGCTTGCCGGAGCCGGTCAACTTCCTCGAGCAGCCGGCGACGCGCTGCCGCGAGGTGCTGGTCGACCTCCTCAGGCCGGGCGAGCTGGACCTCCAAGCGGCTGATCCGGCTGTCGAGCTGGTCGGGGCTCACGCTAAGCCCTCGGTCTGCAGCACGGCCACCTTCGCCGCCTTCCATTTTTTGCCTGTCAGCCGGTGCAGCTCGCGCGCGATGGCCGCGCGTCGGCCAGGCGCTCGGCTTCCTGCGGGGCGCGATCGTTGCGCGCGGTCATCGGCTCGCCCCGACCAGCCGCCGGACCTCGGCGACCAGCTCCGCTGGGCCCAAACCAAGCAGGCGCTCATAGGCCGGCTCGCAGCTGCTCCGGGTCGGTCGGCAGCCGGGCGGGTCATGCCGCCGCGTCTGGAGCGCAACTGCTGCCTCGATCTGGCGCAGCCGATAGAGCGCGGCCTGGTTGCTGGCAACCCCAGCAAACAAGCTCACGGTCATGGTCGCGCATGATAGCACCGGCCGGCCCGGCCGTTCGGCCGTCGACGCTCGCGCTCCTCGAGCGCGCGCTCGAGCGCCTCAAGCCGAACCTCGAATTCGCTATCCTGGATCACCTTCGCAAGGGTGCTGAGCAGATGCACCAGCTTGCCCAGCAGAGCCGGGTCGACCTCACCCCGCTTCCCTTGCCCGTACAGTCGCGTCAGCTCCAGCCGGACGCCTTTGACGGTCCGGAGCGACCGTGGGGAGGGGGTCTTCATAACATCCTGGTCGGCCACCATTTTCGTCAGCTCGACGGGTCATTTGTCGGCGACAATAAGCGCTCTTGAGGTGCGCTCAAGGCAATTTTTGGGCCTGCGTTGCCTTCGGCGGTACTCATAGGCCTGCTCGTCATCTGTTGCGCCGCACCCGCGATGGCGCTCGGCGTCGGACGTGACCGGATGCCACCGGTCTTCGGCGAACGTTGCGCCGCCGACGGTGGCAGTGCTAATGCCAGTTCAACTATCGTGATATGCGCTCATGAGCCGCCTCGAGCAGCTGATCCCCGGAGCGTCCGTGCGCGGCCTGGTGGCCGGCGCGGTGGCGAAGGTCGTCCAGGTCGAGTGGTTCGGCGATCAGGCGGCCAAGGTCACGTTCGAGGAGCCGAGCGGAACGGTTCGCAACCGGTTGGTCTACCGCAGCGACGAGGCGTCGCTCGAGCTGGCTGGACCCGGACGGGCGTGGTCGTTCGGTGGCGACGGCTACCTGTTCCGGCTGGCGTCGGAGGCCCAGCACATCCAGCTGGCCTACCTGTTCGATCCTTACCTGGCGCTGTCGACCTCGCTGATCGAGCCGCTGCCCCATCAGATCACCGCGGTCTACGGCGAGATGCTGCCGCGCCAGCCCCTGCGGTTCCTACTCGCCGACTACCCGGGCGCCGACGAGACCGTCATGGAGGTCCTCCAAGCCGAGCTGGGTCGGCTCCTCATCGACGGCCGGGCGGAAGCAGCCCCCCACGCTCCGACGGTTTGGCGGCAATGGCCTCCGCCTGAGCCGAATTCGATGATGATGCCCCCGATCAGCCGGCAGGCTCCTGCCAACCTGGCAGCTTCTGTGTGAGCACTTGCATCCAGTTCGCAGATTTCACGGCTAGTCACGCACATCACCACGTCGCTTGCAGGCTGCCTCGAGACCACTTTGCCGGAGTTGTCGATGCAGGGTAGACCCGGTGCGGGCGACCTCTGGGGCAAGTTCCGCGATGAGAGTTGGGGAGGTCCAGCGTGGCACCCGCTGATCGATCATTGCACGGATGTTGCGTGTGTTCTCGAAGCTCTCCTGCACCAGCCGACCATCCGCCGGCGTCTGGCTCGGGCGGGCGGGCTGGACGACCTGGACGAGGTGCAGACGGCGCGGCTCTGCTTTCTGGCGTTCATCCATGACCTCGGGAAGTGCGCCCTTGGCTTTCGCGCCAAGGCCGCACCGGAACTCGGGCGCACCGCAGGGCATCTTGCGGCACTCAAACCACTATTTGGCGACCGCTCGGGCAGGATTTCGGGAAGCTGCTTGACGCGCAGCAGCTCGAGGCGTGGGCCGGCGACACGCTCGAGGCCTTTCTGATGGCTGTATTCGCCCATCACGGCCGGACGCCGGACCTCGAATACCGTCAAGGACCAGATGTCGACCTCCTGCGAGGCTGGACCGACCGTGGGCGAAGCCGCTGCACCGGCTCGCAGAGCTGGTCGACGCAGGCCGAATGTTGTTTCGACGTGCGCCGGACGGGTGCCCACCGCTCCCGGGCGCGTCAGCCTTTCAACATCTTTTCGCCGGGCTCCTGATGCTCGCCGACTGGCTCGGCTCGGCGGACGAAGTCGGATCGCTTTCCCTTCGCGGAGATCGGCGACCCGCCTCGCGCCGCCTTCGTTCGTGCGCGAGCGCCGGAGGTGCTTGACCGCGATCGGTTTCGTCCCACCGACCCCGCCGCGGCCGTTACCCCCGTTCGCCTGGCCAGTTCCCGTTTCTCCCGCGTGCCGCACAACGCGCGATGGACGGCCTGCCGTTGCCGGATCCGGGCGGCTCCGTCGTGCTGCTGGAAAGCGAGACCGGCTCGGGCAAAACCGAAGCTGCGTTGCGCTGGGCGAGCCGGCTGATCGTTGTCGGCCTGGTCGACGGCTGCTTTTTCGCCGTGCCGCTACGTTCGGCGGCGGTGCAGTTGCACCGCCGCATGCAGGCCTGGCTCGACGCCACCTATGGCAAGAGCCGTGCCGAAGCGCTCCTGGCGGTGCCGGGCTACTACCGGATGGGTGAGGCGGAAGGCCGGAAGCTGCCGGACTTCCGGGTGCAATGGAGCGACGCCGAGACAGAGGACCGGGCGTCGCGGCGCTGGGCGGCGGAACAGCCGAAGCGCTACGCCGCGGCGAGCTTCGCGGTCGGCACGATCGATCAGGCGCTGCTCGGCGCCCTCGCCGTTCGGCACGCGCATCTGCGCGCCGCCTGCCTCGTCCGGCATCTGCTGGTCATCGACGAGGTGCACAGCAGCGATGTCTACATGACGACATTGACCGAGGAGTTACTGACCCTGTTCCGCGCGGCCGGCGTGGCAATGTGCTCTTGATGTCCGCAACAGTGGGAGCCGGAACGCGCGAGCGGCTCGTGGCGCAGGCGAGGAAGCCGGCAGCGTTCGCCGACGCCCTCGCTGTCGCCTACCCCCGGATCACGGCGAGCCATGCGCCGGCGGTTGACATCGAGCCGGAAGGGCTGGCGAAGCCGGTCCGGATCGAGCCCTGCGCCCTGCTCGACGATGCCGAGGGCGTCGCGCAACGGGCGGTGGCGGCGGTTGCCGGCGGTGCCCGCGTGCTCCTCCTGCGCAATACGGTCAACGCAGCGATCGCGACCCAGACCGGGCTCGAAGCGCTGCTGCCGAGCGATCACCCGGCTTTGTTTCGGGTCGGTGAGATCATGACCCTGCACCACGGCCGCTTCGCTGCTGAAGATCGCAAGAGATCTCGATGCTGCGGTCGAGAACCGCTTTGGCAAGTGTGCGCCGAGCGGCCCGGCGCTCGTCGTCGCCACGCAGACCCTCGAACAGTCGCTCGACGTCGATGCCGACCTGCTGATCACCGATCTCGCCCCGATCGACGTGCTCTTGCAGCGTATCGGCCGGTTGCACCGCCACGACCGGTCGGACCGCCCAGCTGGTTTCGAGCATGCGCGCTGCATCGTGCTGCTGCCCTCCTCGCCCGACCTGACATCCTTCCTGAAGCGCGCGCGCCACGGCATCGGCAAGGAGCGGGCGTACGAGAATATGCTCGCCGTCGAGTCGGCGCGGCGCCTAGTCGAGGGCGGCCCGACCTGGTCGATCCCGGTCGACAACCGGCGGCTGGTCGAGGCGGGAACGCACCCGGAGCGCCTCCGGCAGATGGCCGAGGACCTGTCGCCCGCATGGTTTCGTTATTGGCAGGACTACGTCGGGATCCTGGGCGCCGCGCAGGGACAGGGGCGCGATGTTAGCCTCGACTTCGAGAAATCCTTTGCCGAGATCGCCTGGCCCGACGCGGGGGAAAAATTGGCGACCCGGCTCGGCGCCCGCGACCTGCTGCTGCCGCTTGATCGGCCGCTCCCATCGCCCTTCGGCGCGACGCTCTCACACATGAAGATCCCGGCCTGGATGTCGCCCAAGGCGATGCCAGAGGGTGATCCGGTGATCGCGGTGGAAGACGACGGTCGGCTTCGCCTGGCAGATGCCGCCTACCGCTATGACCGCTTCGGTCTTCAACGCCTTTCGGACGGAGCGCCATGAACCTATTGACCGCACCGTTGCTCCCCATCCTCACCGAGCGTACCGAGCCGAGAGAGATCGATCTGCCGACCCTTCTAGCGGCCTACGCCGACGATCGCGTCCTCGACCTCTCGTTCCTGCGGCCGCACCAGCGCGCACCGTGGCACAGCTTCTGTGTCCAGCTCGCCGCTATGGCGCTGCACCGCGCGGGGCGCGACGTGGTCGTCGCCGACGCGGCGGCTTGGCGCGAGCTGCTGCGCGGGCTGACCGCCGAGTGGCCGGAGGATGAGCCCTGGCGTCTCGTCGTCGAGGACGTGACCAAGCCGGCCTTCATGCAGCCCCCGGTTCCGACGGGCAGCGGCGATCCACATCGGCACCCAAATCCGACACAGCGGACGATCTCGATGTCCTGGTCACCGCCAAGAACCACGGGGTCAAGCAGGGGATCGGCATGGACGCGTCGCCGGCGGCGTGGGTCGCGGCCCTGGTGCTCTTGCAGACGACGGGCGGCTTCCTCGGTGCCGGCAACTACGGCATTTCGCGAATGAACGGCGGCTTTGCCACCCGTCCCTTCGTCGGGCTCGTGCCGCCGGACGGTCCCGGGCCGCACTGGCGGCGCGACGTCACCGTGCTGCTGCGGCACCGCGACTGGTTCTTCGAGCGGGTCGAGGAGTTCGCGGAAACGGACGGCGCGGCGCTGCTCTGGTGCCTTCCCTGGGATGGCGAGCGGAGCCTCGGGCTCGACGACCTCGACCCCTGGTTCATCGAGATCTGCCGGCGCGTCCGGCTCTATCGCGACAAGGCCGGCACGATCACGGCCCGCAGTGTCGGCTCCTCCGCCGCACGCGCTGCGGCCAAAGACTACAAAGGTAACGTTGGCGATCCGTGGATCCCGATCGATCTCGGCAAGGATTCCGCAGCCTACAATCGCGCACCGCGCTACGGTGTGATGAGCGAGGTCCTGTTCGACAGAAACCACTGGGTGAGGCCGCTTCTACTCGATTGGCACAAAGAGATCGATGGCTCGAGGATGACGGCGCGGTTCGACGTCACTGTGCGTGGTCAGGGCACCACCGAGGGCCATTATCTCCGCGAAGTACCGATTGAGGGAGAAAGGCGTCTTCTGATCTTCCAGAGCGATGAGGGGCGCGATCGCCTGGCCAAGATCAGCAAGGATATGATCGAGGAGGCGGCGACCTTGCGCAACAAGGTGCTCAAGATCCCGCTGCTGACGCTGATCCAGGCCGGCGATGCCGCGGTCGATTTCCGCGACAAGATGGCCAACGCCTGGACGCAGCCATGGCTCGATCAGGTCGATCAGGCGATCGAGCCCGTCTTCTTCGACCATCTCTTCGCCCGCGCCGAGCAGGGGCGAGCGGCAGATCAGGCATGGGTGCGCTTCCTGAGGACCGTCGCCGAACGGGTCTTCGCGCGGGCCGCGGCTGCCGTCCCGATCGCCGGGGCGCGGCGGCTCAAGGCGATCGCGGTCGCCGAGGAGAAGCTGGGCGGGCTCTTCCGGGCGAGCTTCAAGGGATACCTGATTGAATCGGAACAGGAGGCAGCAGATGTCGGCTGAGCCCACGGACTGGCGGGACGCCGTGCGCAAGATCGCCTGGCGGATCGGACTCGACGACTATCCGACCGGTAATCTCGCCGCGCTCCGGCGCATCCGTCCTGAAGCACCGGATGGTGCCGCCTTCTGGTGGCTGGTCGCCGAACATGCGCCGCGAGCGTTCGACGACGAGCGCGCGGCGTTGGCGCTCGCCACTGTCGTTCAGGGCATGGCGATCGCCCATCCGTTCCATCGACCGCTGAGCGGACGGGGCCGGCTCGGCGAGGCTCTCGCAGAGGCGGGCGTCAGTGAAATGCGCCTTCTGCGTCTCTTACGCTTGCCCCGCAGTGAGCTGCCGGAGGAACTCCGGCGCCTCGCTCGGCTGATGGGTAACAAGGGCGACGCCGGCCGGTTCGACTGGAGCGACGCCTTCGATCTGCTCTTCTGGGCCGACGGCGAGCGCGTTCGCCGCGACATCGCCCGCGACTACTACCGCAAGCAGTACAATCTCCAGAAGGTCGAGGAGCACGCTGCATGACCGCGCCGAAATTCATCCAGATCCACACCCTGCATTCCTATCCGGGCACGCTGCTCAATCGGGACGACTCCGGTCTCGCCAAGCGTCTGCCCTTTGGCGGCGTCGAGCGTCTGCGGATCTCGTCGCAGTGCCTGAAGCGGCATTGGCGAGTGGCGGACGATGGGCACGCACTAGGCACGATCGATCCAGGGATTGGCGTCTCGACCCGCTCGCGGCGGGTCTGGAAAGTTGCTAATCCACGATCCGCTGGTGGCAGAGGGGCTGCCGCCGGCGTCGGTCAGCACCGTCCTCGCCGGCATGCAGGTCGAGCTCTATGGCGAGAGCAAGAAGGCTAAGGCGGCGAAGGTCGGCAAGGAGGTTGAGATCGATCTCGAGCGGGAGGAGCTGGTCGTGCTGGGCCGCCCCGAAATCGACTATCTGACCGAGGAGGCGCGGCGCATCGTGACCTTGTATGGCGATGACGCCAAGGCGATTGCCACTGAGCTCAAGGGCCTGCGGAAGAACTTCCACGCGCTGCGCGTGGGTGCCGGGATCGATGCCGCCATGTTCGGGCGGTTCGTCTCGGGCGACCGCGATGCGCGAGTCGATGCCGCGGTGCACGTGGCCCATGCGCTGAGCGTCCACGAGCAGGCGAGCGAGCCGGACTACTTCACCGCGGTCGACGACCTTCAGGCGGAGGAGCAGGGCTCGGGGGCCGGGCACCTGAACACCGCCGACCTCACCTCCGGGCTCTATTACGGCTATGTCGTGGTCGATGTGCCGCTGTTGGTCTCGAATCTAGAAGGCTGCGACCGGAAGAGCTGGCTGGCCGCCGATCGGACGCTCGCGGCGAAGACGGTCGAGCATCTCCTGCATCTCGTCGCCAAGGTGACCCCTGGGGCCAAGAAGGGCTCGACCGCGCCCTACGACTGGGCGTCGCTCGTGCTGGTCGAGGCCGGTGACGAGCAGCCGCGCACGCTCGCCAACGCTTTCCTCGATCCGGTGCGGCGTCCTTCCTATGAGGTGAATGCCGCGCAGGCGCTTTCCGCGCATGTCGGGGCGATCGACGGCATGTATGGGAATGCGGCGCGGCGATGGCTCGCCACCCGGATCGAAGGCGCCGCAATCCCGGCGGCCGACGCCGCGAGCTTGCCGGCGATTGCATCTGCCGTAACCTCCACCATCCGCGGGGATGGCTGAGATGCAGATCCTGATCCTGCGTCTGGAGGGGCCGTTGATGAGCTTCGGCGATGTCGCGATCGACGAGATCCGCCCGACCCGACGGCTGCCGGCACGATCGATGCTCACCGGGCTGCTCGCCAATGCGCTGGGCTGGGCGCATCGCGACGTTGCAGCACTCGATCGCCTGCAGGAGCGTCTGCGCTTCGCCGCCCGCCTCGATCGCGAAGGACACGGGCTGGTCGACTTTCAGACCGCCGAACTCGCCAAGGACGACCCCCTGTGGACTACCCGCGGCGTGCCGGCGGAGCGGGCTGGCGGCGTGGCATCCTACAGCGGGCCGGTGCTTCGCTATCGTCACTTCCGCGCGGACGCGGTGGTCACGGTGGCCCTGACCCTCGTGCCCGCCGAGGAGGCGCCGGATGTGGCGGCGCTGGAGGCCGCGTTGCGCCGGCCCGAGCGGCCGCTCTTTCTCGGTCGCAAGGGCTGCCCGCCGGGCGGGCCGATTCTGGATCGGGTGGTCGCCGCCGAATCCCTGGTCACCGCGCTCGATCAGGCGACGCCGCTCCGGCCCGACCCACAGGCGCCCGATCTGCTGGTCGAGACCGAGGACGAGCCGGCCGAGCCCCAAGCCCGGCGGCTGATTGCGGTCGCCGATCGGCGGGACTGGCGGCTGGGCCTGCATGCGGGGCAGAGTCGGCGGCGCGAGCTGCGCCGGCCGTTGCCGGCGGGTGCGTCATGACCCTGCATCTCGTCCAACTCGTCCCGAGTAGCGCGGCCCTGGCGCGCTTCGCTCAGGGTGCCGGCCTGCCCGATGACGATCCGGGCTACCTCTGGCACCGGGCCCTACGCGATGCCTTCGGCACGCTTGCGCCGCAGCCGTTCCGAGCCCTCGAATTCCGGCGGCAAGCCAGTCCGCCTGCTCGGCTACGGGCCGGCCGACGAGGATCAGCTGCGCGCAGCGCTGGCGCTCGCGGCCCCCGACCTCGACCGGGTCTTCCCGCCCGATCACATCCACAGCAAGGCGCTGCCCCTGCCGTTCGCCGCCGGCCGGCCACTCGCCTTCGAGACCCGGGTCAGCCCGATCGTCCGCACGAAGAGCAGTGACGGCGCGCGGCATCGGGAGGTCGACGCCTTCGTGCATCATGCGGTCGGCATGGCAGACGAGCCCCGGCCGGAGCGCGAGCCGGTCTATCGCGCCTGGCTCGCGGATCGACTGGCTGCCGCCGGATGTCGGCTGGTCGCGGCGCACATGACCTCGTTCCGTCTTGGTCCGCTGGTCCGACGTCGCCATGCCTCGCCGTCGGCACGCACGGCGACCGAGGAAGGGCCGGCACGCCGACTGCTGGCCACCGGCGGCCGCGGTGCCGCCCGCCGACCGGAGGTCGTGCTCGACGGCGTGCTGGAGATTACCGATCCGGAGCCTTCGCCGCGCTCCTCGCGCGCGGCATCGGCCGGCATCGGGCGTTCGGGTTCGGCATGCTGCTGCTCAGGCCGGCCTGAGCCATGGTGCTGCTCGGCCGGCTCGGGCTCGAGACCGCGCGCATCCCGCATGTCGACCGGCACGGGCTGGTCTGGCTCGAGCGCGGCCGGCTCTATGTCGAGGACGGCACCCTGCGCTTCGAGGCGGCCACCTCGGCGACGCTCGGCGCCGGCGACTACGCGATCCCGTTCCAGACCCTCTCGGCGATCCTGATCGGCCCGGGCAGCAGCGTGACCCACGACGCCCTCCGGCTCCTGGCCCGCCACGGCACCGCTCTGGTCGCGATCGGCGAGGGCGGCACGCGGCTCTACACCGCCCAGCCCTTCGGGCCCGACGAGAGCCGGCTCGCCCGCCGCCAGGCGCGGCTCTGGGCCGACCCCGAGACCCGCACCGGCATCGCCCGGCGGATGTTCGCCTGGCGCTTCGGCGAGGTGCTGCCGCACGATGACCCGGCCGTACTGCGGGGCATGGAAGGCGCCCGCATCAAGAAGTCCTACCAGCTCCTTGCCGAGCGCCACCGCGTCCCCTGGCAGGGCCGTCGCTACGACCGCGACGACCCGGACGCGGCCGATCTGCCGAACCAAGCGATCAACCACGCGGTCACCTGCGTCGAGGCGGCGGCGGCGATCGCGGTCGCGGCCACCGCGACGATCCCGCAGCTCGGCTTCGTCCACGAGGACAGCAGCAAGGCCTTCATCCTCGACATCACCGACCTCGTGCGCACCAGCGTGACCGTGCCGCTCGCTTTCGCCGTAGCCCGCCGCTGCCTGGACGACCCGACCCTCGCGCTCGAGCGCGAGGTGCGGCGCCAGGCGAGCGAGACATTCCGCAAGGAGAAGCTGGTCGACACGCTGATCGAGCGGATCAAGTCGCTGTTCGAGGCGGATCGCTGATGGTGGTGGTCGTCACCCGCGACGTCGCCGACCGGTTCCGCGGCTTCCTCGCCTCGGCGATGCTGGAGATCGCCCCCGGCGTCTACACCGCACCGCGGATGAGCAAGGGCGTGCGCGAGCGGGTCTGGGCGGTGCTCGCCGACTGGCACGGCCAGCTCGGCGGCGGCGCGATCCTGATGACCTGGAGCGACCCGAGCGAGCCGTGCGGCCAGGGGATTCGGACGCGCGGCCTGCCCAGTCGAACGTTCGTCGAACTGGACGGCGGGCTGATCACGACGGTCACGCGAACAGCGTGATCTCGTGCGCAACCCGATGCTCTTTGACATCGTCGCTATTGCAAGGCTTTAGTGGCCAGAGGCTCCCCCGCTCGCGCGGGGATGGACCCGCCTGCGGCACGCTGCTGGGCGAACGCCGGAGGGCTCCCCCGCTCGCGCGGGGATGGACCCCCTCTTGCGATCTTCTAGCGCGCCGCTACGTGGCTCCCCCGCTCGCGCGGGGATGGACCCCCGTCATCGCCGGTCGCGAACGCGGCAGAGGCGGCTCCCCCGCTCGCGCGGGGATGGACCCCAGCAGCCTGGACCATGCTCGACGTATCTCGCCGGCTCCCCCGCTCGCGCGGGGATGGACCCGCTCGGCGAGTCGGCCCGGCGGCGGCCCGCAGGCTCCCCCGCTCGCGCGGGGATGGACCCGACGCCGTCGCATCTCATCCCGACCGCCATGGCGGGCTCCCCCGCTCGCGCGGGGATGGACCCCGATACTGGGGCGTACTTGCTCAATCGGAGGGGCTCCCCCGCTCGCGCGGGGATGGACCCGTCCAGATCCGGACCCGCGCAAGCCCGACGACGGCTCCCCCGCTCGCGCGGGGATGGACCCGGGGGTTAAGGCAGGGTCACTCCCCTCGCGGCGGCTCCCCCGCTCGCGCGGGGATGGACCCCACTTCGCCGGTCCACATAGGCCTGCCTTCGGAGGCTCCCCCGCTCGCGCGGGGATGGACCCAGAGCCATGTGTCAAGCCTCCACCTCATGCGGGCTCCCCCGCTCGCGCGGGGATGGACCCCTGCTGTGGCGGGCACTGGCTGCGGTCGACGCGGCTCCCCCGCTCGCGCGGGGATGGACCCACTACTGCACCAAGGGCGTCCGGACCGTCCACGGCTCCCCCGCTCGCGCGGGGATGGACCCCTGTCGCTCGACGGCCTGAAGGCATCCTTCGCGGCTCCCCCGCTCGCGCGGGGATGGACCCGTCCCAGGCAGGCGGTCGAGCTGCCTCGACGGCTCCCCCGCTCGCGCGGGGATGGACCCCGCTTCGCTGCGCGCTGCAGGCTAGGCAAAGCGGCTCCCCCGCTCGCGCGGGGATGGACCCGTGCCTCAATCAGAGATTGGCGTCTATGACACGGCTCCCCCGCTCGCGCGGGGATGGACCGGTATACGGCTGTCGCAGCGACTGCGGCGCTGGCGGCTCCCCCGCTCGCGCGGGGATGGACCCTGGCGACATGTCGATCACGGTCACGCCGACTCGGGCTCCCCCGCTCGCGCGGGGATGGACCCGGCACCGTGTCGCCACGCGCCGGCGCCGGCACGGCTCCCCCGCTCGCGCGGGGATGGACCCATCACCAACGCGATCAGGTCGGGCGTCGACCCGGCTCCCCCGCTCGCGCGGGGATGGACCCTACAAGGCCTACTTCCAACTGGCCTACGCCGCAGGCTCCCCCGCTCGCGCGGGGATGGACCCGTGCGCACGGCGACGTCGACGTTCTCCTTGAGGGCTCCCCCGCTCGCGCGGGGATGGACCCGGCCGCCGCGGAATCTGGCGTCGAGCTCAAGGAGGCTCCCCCGCTCGCGCGGGGATGGACCCGTGGTGCAGCAGGCGCACTCCGGAGGACGACTCAGGCTCCCCCGCTCGCGCGGGGATGGACCCGGGACGGCAACGAGGGCAACCGCGGGCCAGGAGGCTCCCCCGCTCGCGCGGGGATGGACCCGACACGGCCGGCAACCTGATCAGCTTCGACGTGGCTCCCCCGCTCGCGCGGGGATGGACCCGCGAAGTCGCCCAGCGAGTTGCCCATGATCGAGGCTCCCCCGCTCGCGCGGGGATGGACCCGCCCACCACTCCTCGCCCGGGATTTTGCCCGCGGCTCCCCCGCTCGCGCGGGGATGGACCCGGCGACGGCAACGGCAACGGCGGCCTCTTCTCGGCTCCCCCGCTCGCGCGGGGATGGACCCGTCACCCTGCCCGCCCCGGGCGACGCCGTGGGGGCTCCCCCGCTCGCGCGGGGATGGACCGTTGCCGTAGCAGGCGCCGGCCTCCTGCACGCCGGCTCCCCCGCTCGCGCGGGGATGGACCCCAGGCGTAGTCCTCCGGCAGGAGCCGGAACGCGGCTCCCCCGCTCGCGCGGGGATGGACCCGACAGCTACACGGCGACGCCGGTCCTTTCGATGGCTCCCCCGCTCGCGCGGGGATGGACCCGTCAGGTACAAGCTGCCAGCGGATGAGACCTAGGCTCCCCCGCTCGCGCGGGGATGGACCCCCAGTCAAGCTCATGGCTGGCCGCAGTGCAGGGGCTCCCCCGCTCGCGCGGGGATGGACCCGTCGTCGAGCTCACCCGCGCGCAGGCGGCGCGGGCTCCCCCGCTCGCGCGGGGATGGACCCCCTGACACGTCCGAGCAGCGGCAGCAACTGCAGGCTCCCCCGCTCGCGCGGGGATGGACCCTACGTCGACCAGCAGGTCGAGCAACCGGACCGCGTCGCTGCGCGGCAGCATCAGGGTGCGGGGCTCCTTGTCGTCGATCAACAACGCGACCTGGACCACGCCGGACGCGGTGCAGTCGAGCCCGACGCCGACCAGGCGGGCGAGGGTCGGCGCCCTGGTGGTCAGGCGGGCGAAATCTGGCGGGCGCATGGTCAGTCGGCCTCGGGGCGGGCGCCGCGGCAGGCCAGGCAACGGTCGGGCGGGAACAGGCCCCGGGCCGACCCGTGGAACAGGCCGTTGCAGGTCGTGCAGACCAGGAAGTCAGCCTTCCGTTGGTGCGGCTCGAGGTGGTCGGCGCACCAGTCGCCGCCCGGGCCGGTCGAGCAGGCGGCGTGCTCGCACCCGGGCTGGTCGCAGGTCGGGCGCCCCCGCGCCCCCTCTTTGCTATGCCCGCCGTTCGTTTGGGTATGCATTCGACCGCCCGCACCGTCCGCACCGTCTGCGCGCGCCTTCCCGCCACCATTTTGCGGACGGTGCGGACGGTGCGGACGGTGGTTTGCGTTATCCGCTGAACGGGCGATTAGTTTGGGGCGGTTCGATCGTGATGAGCCGGGTGCGGGCGTGCCCGACCTTCGCGAGAACTCGACCCGGTACCCGAGCTTGCGCAGCGCCGGCGCGATCCGCCGCAACGCCCCGCTCATGGCCCGCGGCGTCTCGGCCAGCCGCGCCCGGGGTGCGGCTTGCCTTGCATGAACTCGTTCAGCTCGCTGAGCAGTCCTGGGCCGTCGCCCTCGAAGCCGACCGGCCCGGCGTAGTACCGGCCTTCCGCCGCGGCGATCGCCGCGAGCGCATCGCGCAGGTCGAGCATGTCCCGGAGCGGCGCGCCGACCAGGCTGGCCTCGAGCGCCATCTCGCCGGCGCGGCCTGGCTCTCCAGGTAGGCGTCAGGAACTGCTCGGGCTCGAGCCCCAGCACGCGCGGCGCCGGCCTCGACCCAGCGCGTCCGGCCCGACCATGCGCGGCGTCTCGCTCAGCTCGACCTTGCCCTGGTCCCGGAGCGCGACCGCCGCGGCGTCGAGCAGCTGCCCCAGGCACCCGCGGCGCCAGCGCCCCCGCGCCCGCCAGGACCTCGGCCTCGTCCCGCAGCGTCGCCGAGCTCGGGCATCTGCGCGAGCAGCGATCGGTCGAGCAGGTCGGGCGCCGCGCCACGTCGACGATCGCACGTGACGATCTGCGGCCGCGCGACCTGGAATTGCGCCGTGTCGCGGTCGGTGTAGAGCTTGCGCTTGCGATAGCCGGAGCCGGTCGCGATCCGGCAGAACGCGTCGCTCCAATGCTGGTCCAGGGTCGACAGGTTGTCGTAACCGAGCAGCCATTGGCCGTCCGCGTTGACGAACAGGTCGTCTTCGCTCCGCGGCTTGGGCTGCAGGTCGATCTTGTGCGGGTCGACCTGCATGCGCAGCACGCGCACCGTCGTCGTCTTGCCCGTGCCCTGCTCGCCGCCACAGCACCAGCACGAAGTAAGGCGGGACGGGCCGCAGGCACGCGAACATGAAGCCCACGAGCAGCGACCAGAACGCGTCGTGCTCGGCGCCGGCGAAGCCGAGCAGCTCGCGCAGCTCGCCCAGCGCGTCGCCCGCGCCCTGGACCGGCAGCGGCAGCGGCATCATGCCCTCGGCCCGGCGCAGCGCCAGCGGGCTCGGCTTGACCACCTGCCAGCCTCCCGACGTGACCTCGACCACCGAATGATCGTCGCGGCACAGGTCGAGCACGAGCCGGGCGCCGTCGCCGGCGACGCGCAGAGCCAGGCTCGGGCCGCCGCTGGCCGCCGTGGGCGATCGCCTCGAGCTGGTCGAGCGCCTCGCCGACCGCCTGCCGCCCTGGCGCCAGCGGCACCTTGTCGCCGCCGTCGAGCGTCATCTGGTGGCGCTCGCCGTAGCCGCGCAGCAGGTAGCGTTTGACCTCGCTGCCGGGCACCCGCCAGCAGCAGCCGGGGCCGTGCTCCTTGCGGCAGCACCACGCGCTCGACGCCGTCGTGCCACAGCTCGAGCAGCTCGATCGGCGAGCTCGATCAGACGCGTCTTCTCGGCGACCTTCTGCTCGCCCTCGGCCATGCCCTTGCCGGCGGCGTTGACCGCCCGGAGCCAGATCCGGAGCACCTTGTGCGGCCGGAGCGCCTCGTGCAGCTGATAGAAGCTCGCGACGTCGTGCTCGCGCAGCAGCGCCGCCGCGTCGACCGCGTCCGGCGCCAGGAAGCGCCCGGGGTCGGTCACGGGCGGGAACGCGTCGAGCAGCGCCTTGGCTTCGTCGAGCCGCTCCTGCAGCTCGACCTCGGCGGGGTCGGCCAATGGATCGTCGGACGGCGGCACGGCGCCGGGGTCGAAATCGGTCATCGGCAACGTCCTCGGCTCGGCGTGGTCCCAAGCCCAGGCCAGCACTCGGTCGAGCTCGGTGAGGCGTGTCAGCCGCGGGCCTGCTCGTCGGCGCCCACCCGCGGCCGCGCATCACGCCCTTGATCCTGGCCGTGACGTCGCCAGCGTCGAGCAGGCCGCGCCTTGGCTGATCCCGTAGAGCGTCGCGCGCGACCCGCATGCACCGATCGCGGCCCTGGCCGCGCGGCGCGCCAGCGAGCGCCCGAAGGCACCCCAGCATGTACTTTTCAGCCCGGGTCGCGTTGAACCCGAGCCCGCGGTGCGGCGCGGCATAGGCTCGCGGCTCGGCCGGAGATGGCGCCGGCCTGGCGCTCCGGCTCCGGCAGCGGCGGCACCGCGCACCGCGTCGACCTCGCCGGCGAACAGCCTGGAGCGAACCGGCACCGGGTCCGGCACGCCGACGAACAAGGGTTTGGCGACGTAGTTCGGCGTCACGTCATTGAGGGTCGCGAAGTCGAGGCCCGGCACGGCGCCGAGCCAGCGCTTCAGCTCGGCCCGGCCGAGCGCTCGGCCGAGCCAGTAGAACAGGCGGACGCGCCCGCCCGGCTTGACGCCGGCCCCGCTGGTCAACTGCGCCCACCGGCTGGTGCACCGGAACGGCTCGGGCAGCTTGCGCGACCGCGAGCGCGGCGACCGCGTCGAGATCGACCGGCGGGACGCCGGCAGGCAGCTCGATGGCGTCGAAGTCGAGCCCGACCCAATGGCGCGGGCACGGCTCGAAAAAGGGAGCCTCGCCAGTCTTGGGGTCGGGGTGGAGCAGGCGCCGGGTCCGGCGCGGGTCGCGCCCTTCGATCAGCTTGGCTCGGATCAGGAACGAATACGGGTGGTGCTGCTCGAGCTCGGTCGAGCTGTGTGCGCCAGGTCGGCGATCCCGTTGACCTCGATAGCGGCGACCGCGAACCAGATCCCGGCGCCGTAGCTGCTGACCCCGCCGGCGTGATCAGCTTCGTGGCGCGCCCGCGGCCGGTCAGGATGGTTATCTGGTCTCGATCATGATCGGCCCGGACCGCCTGCTCGACCGCGACGCCGGCCGCCGCGGCGAGCGCCCGGGCCAGCGCGAGCTTGTCGCCGCGGTGCCGGCCGCACAGGCACCTTGACCAGCCGCGAGCCGTGGGCGTCGATCGCCAGGTTGACCAGCTCGAGCAGCCGGCCCTCGGGGAGCTCGGTCATGACCGCGACCGCCCCGGCGCGAAGATCATCGACCTGTGCGAGCGGCGCGGCTCGGCGCCGCGCGTACCTCGCAGGGTTGCGCAGCAAGACCACGGGCTGGCGCCCGCGCTCCTGCCTGGCGGCAGGGACGGCCGACTGCTCGGCGCCGGGCGCCGGGCTCAGCTTCGCCGCGACCCGCGCGCACCCGTCCGAGCAGGTCGCCGCCAGCACCCGCGCACGGGCGCGAAGCAGACCTCGCAAGCGCGCCCCGCGGCAGCCTCGGGGCTGCCAATGTGCTGACCTGGCCGGCGCCGGCGCCGGTGTGCCGCGGCGCGCCTCGGGTGGCGCACCCGGCGGCGGCTGACCGGCCCGTCAGGCGCCCCCGCCGTTGCCGTAGGATTTTCGCCGCTTCAGAGCCCTGGTCTGCTCGACCCAGGACCAGGCCGAATTGATGATAGGCTTGCCTTTCACCCCTTCGGGCAGCTCGGGCTCGGGCGGCTCCGGCAGCGTCAGGTCGATCCCGAGGGTGTCGGTCGCCGATCGCAGCTGCTCGTTGATCGCGTCGACCTCGGCCCGGACGTCCGCGAGCTTGGCCTCGGCCTCGGCGTGCAGGGTCTCGATCAGGTCCGAATCGACTCGATCATCGAGCGCCGACTGCGCCTCGTCGACGAAGGCTTGCCTTGCGGCCCAGGTCCGGCGATCGAGGCTCTCGTCGTAGAAGGGCGCGATGGCCTCCTCGACGATCCGGCGCAGCACGTCGGGTCGCAGGGTCGCGAGCGCGTCTATCTCGGTCTGCTCGAGCCCGAACTCCGCCAGCCAGCGATCGCGCCCGCTTCTCGGTCGCCTTGAGCGGAGTCGACGGCAGGCCGAGCTCGCGGACCTGATCCTCGTTCAGCGCGATCGCGTGGACCTCGAACCCCAGGCCCGGGAAGTGCAGATCCCGGAAGGCTTGGAGCTTGCGCGCGATCGAGACCGCCATCTGACGCCCGGCGGGGTCGAAGTCGGCCATCACCATGCACCGCCATCGGCCTGCCGTCCTCGGCGCCGGTCCTGGCCATCTGGTAGACGAGCGTGTCGCTCATCTCGCCCGAAGGCAGGTACAGGTCGGCGTCGCGCCGCTCGGCGATCGGGGCGACGACTTCGGCGAGCGAGGTCTTCTCGCCGGTCAGGACCAGGCGATAGGCTTGCCTTGCACCGAATCCGCTCAAGAACACGGTCGGCCGGATGTCCTCGATCTCGGGGACCGAGATCTCGACCTCGGCGCCGAGCCCGATCTCGATGGTCGGCGTCGAGACCTCCCGGACCCGGATCACCGGCGGCGAGTTGCGCTCGTCTGTGATCTGGTCGAAAGGCACGTAGCCGAGCCAGCGCGCCGACTTCATCGCGCTGCTCTGAAGCCAGAGCCAGTCCTTTTCGGTGTTGCGGTACGGCTCGCCGTTCGGCTTCATCACGTCGCCGCTGGCCACCAGCGCATAGTGCAGGCCGCGCAAGTGGATTCGCCGACGGAGCGCGAGCCGTTCCATCTGCTCGGCGAGCCAGGCGCCCTCGGCGTGGCCGGTCGGCGTGTCGAGCCGGTACGGGTCGACCTGGTTGCTGAGCACGGTCAGGTCGGCAGCCGAGCAGCCGGCTTCGGCTTGGGCGCTCTCCAGGACGGCGCGCAGCCCGGCGGTCATGGGCGGCCTTCCTCGAGGCAGCGCACGATCTCGGCGAACCGCGGGTGGCCCTCGGCGGCGACGGCGAAGATCTCTGCCGCGACCCCCTCGGCGTTGAGCGGCGGCGCGCCGCGCCACCCGAGGTCGAGCCGGATCCTGGAGCCCGGCTTGATTTGGCGGACCACGATCAGCCGCTTGAACCCGCGGGGCGGGGGCGGGGGCAGCTTGCGCTCGCCGCCGAGCGGTCGCCGTATCCGGTGGGCGCGGCCGTGGTGGCGCGCGAACCATGCACGGTCGTCCTCGAGCCCCTTGGTGCAGGCGAGCAGCTGCTTGCCGCCGAACTGGACGGTCGCGCCGGTGACGTTCACGGGACGGGCGACCACCTCGGCCGCGCTCGGCGCGCGCTCGACAGGCCGAGCCTCGTGGTCTATGTTCTGCATCGCAGCTCGCCCCCCGTCCTGGCGGGTTGCGTCCGTCCGATCAGTGTCCGTTGGAATGCGGCGCCGCCCCCGGCAGGGCGGCGTTCGCGCATTGAGGGCGGCCCCGTCATGCGGCGTGCCCCCGCTCGCTGTCGGCGAGGAACCGCTCAACGACCTCGGGGCGGTACCGGACGCATCGGCCCACCTTCAGCCACGACAGCCCGGCGAGGCCGCCGACGCCCGTAGCCCGGGCGTTGCGCAACGTCTGCGCGGGAATGCCGAGGATCTCGGCGACTCCGAGCTCAGTCAAGAGCGGCCGAAAGCCGCCGCCCGTCTTGCGTGTGTCGCGACAGTTCTTCATCGGTGGATGCCTCTCGCTGATGGGCATCCCTCCATATACTATAGTCTAATCGTCTAATCTTCATCGATAATTGCCTTTTTTGAGCCCAATTAGCGGGTAATCTCCTTGCGCCACGACTCGGCCGCAGCGCGCCCGTGGCCAACCAAACCCTCGAGGCCTGGCAAGGCCGAAATCTCCTCGACCAATCTCGAATAGGGCGTATCCACGCTGCCGGACCAGCTTGGGCAGCCCCCAGTCAACTCGAAGTAGGCGAACGCGAGGGAACGCGCCAATGCTCGCTCGCAGGACCGGTCGCGCGGCCTACCACGCTTCACTTGCGCCCGCATGTCCCGCGCCACCCGCTCGAACGCCGCCGACAGCGCCGGCCGCAGCCCTCGGTGAAGCTCGAGCAATTGCGCGCCCGGAAGGCCGATGGGCCACAGCTCGACCTTCAGGCGCTCGACCACGCGCGACTGAACCTTGGGGGGCAGGTCTTGCCAGGCCTTGGCTAGCCTCGCCTCGGCGAGGCGGCCCTTGTTGTCCTCGGTCTCCGCCGTCGCAGGGTGGAGGATCATGAGGGCCAATATGAAAGCATGCCATTCGAGCGGGGGCTGCGGCGCTTGGCCCGGCCGCGGCGGTAGCCGCCGCAGGGCGGCCTCGACCTTCGCCCGCACATCGAAATAGGCCGGGTCGATGGCGAGCGTGAACTTGAGCGTGCGCTGCATATCCGTTCCGGGCGGTAGCGGGGCGAGCAACCAATCGCGCTCTGCGTTCTTCGCGGCCTTCTGCTGCACATCGGTTGCCGGCCCGGGCAGGGCAGAGCCCCCATCCTTGCCTGCCGCGATCTTGCGCGGGGGCTGCCGCTGACCGGGCATCAGGCGCTGCCAGCCGGCTCGGCCTTCAGCAGCTCGAGCCGGTCGGCGATCGCGCGCGACGCCGCGGCCAACTGCTCGTCGGCGAGATGCGCGTATCTGCTCGTGACGCTGGCGCTGTGGACCCCTGCCCGAGCAAGCTCGCGATCGCGCCGAGCGGCACGCCGGAATTCAACGCCAGACTAGGCCGCGACGTGCCGCAAATCATGCAATCTGACGTCGCGCAGCCCGAGCTCCGCCCGCGCGGCCAGCCACCACCTGCTGAGCCGGCCCGGGGTAAGTTCGGGGAACAGCTGCTCGCCGCTTCGGTCGAGCCCGGCCAGGACCGCGAGGGCCGCCGCGTTCAACGGCTTGCGCAGCGCTTTCCGCGACTTCGAGATTTCGGCCGGGACGTGCCACCAGCAGTCGCGGATATCTGACCAGCGGGCCGCGAGCGCCTCGCCGCGGCGGGCGCCGGTGCTGATCAACAGCTCGACCAGGCGGGCCTCGGGCGCCGGCGAGCGGCCAGAAACGCGACCAGCCGGCGCAGCTCGGCGCCGCTCAGGTCGCGCTCGCGGCCGTGCTCGCGGTTGCGCCTGACGCCGCGGCAGGGGTTGGCCGCGAGCAGGCCGAGGTCCTCGGCGTGGCTCAGCAGCCGGCTCAGCACCGCCAGCACGCGGTTGGCAGTCGATCGCCCAGCGCCGGCGCTCACTTCCCGGTGCAGCTGCGCCACGCGCTCTTTGCCCACGTCGGCCACCTTCGACCGGCCAATGCGGGGCTCGAGGTGCAGCGTCCACCATGATTTGTATGCGGCCAGCGACTTCGGCCTGAGCGCCTCGCCATCACGCCTAGTCACTGGGTTGCGCCCGAAGTCGGCCCAGAGCGCCGCCATGGTCGGCGCCAGCTTGCGCTCCCGCTCGGCTTGGCGCGCCGCCTTCATCTCGGCCGCCGGGTCGCGCCCGAGGTCGACCGCGGCCAGGTGCTTGCGCGCGGCTTCACGGCCTGCTCGGCCGTCACCCTTGACGCGCGCCCGAGCGTCACTTTGATCCCGCGGCCGTTCTTAGTGCGGGCTTGGAGGAAGTAAGTCTTGGTCCCGTGCGGCGAGACCCTCACGCCGAACCCGCCCAAGTCTTCATCCCAATAGGTCGCGTTCTTGTCTTTCGGCACCGGCAGTGCCCGGACGGTCGACTTAGTCAACCTCAGCCGGTTGTCGCGCGTCTTGGCCTTGGTCGCCGGCTCGGCGGGCTCGACCTCGCCGGCCTGGAGGGCGCGCAGCTCCACTTCGAGCTCGGCGCGCCGGCGGTCGAGCTCGGCGAGGGCTTGGACCTTCGCCTCGATCGTCTGCGCGGGTAGGGTGGTCATGCGCGATCACTCCAGAGCTGGCCGCCCGGCTGGTCCGCCGGGCGGTCCCTCATCTCAACGTAACGTTTGCACTCGGCGTGATAGTTGGCCGCGGCGAGCTCGCCCGCCTCGATGGCCATGCCGCAGTAGGCGCACCGCTGCCGGCGCTCTGGGCGCCGCCACCACGGCGCCCCTGGCGATGTCACGCTAAGGGTTGGCTCGCAGTTCGGCCTTAGCGTGACATGCTCGGCCTGGTCCGCCCGCCGCTGGCGCTCTGCCCGCTTCCGGCACCGCTGGCCGCAGTAGCGGCGGCTCGAGCGCTTCGCCTTGAACGGGCGGCCGCAGACGATGCGGGCGGGCATCACTCGAATCCCGCCAGCTGGTCGAGCGCCTCTCGACCGATCGCCCAGCGCCTTCCGCAGTCGCTCGGCGCGGCGTTCCACGGCTGCAAAAAAATTGCCGGCACTGTGGCGCAGTTCACAAGGTTCGGATGCACTCCGGTGTCACATGACGGGCGCCATCGATTGGCGGTGGCAAGCCGGGAGCACGTCCCAATGACCTTGACCAGCCATCTCGCGCACGACACGCCAGCGGCCCGCCGCTTTCGGCAGCTCGCGCCGCTGGTCGCCATGGTTGGCCTGATGGCGTTGATCGTGGCCCCCGGGTTCATCACCCGGCTTGGCCAAAACGACCACGCGGCGGCCGCGCCGAGCATGGTGACCCAGGCGCCCGACAGTCTCGAAGGCTGAGCGCGGGCGTACCGGGCAAGGGGTGCGGGCGGCCGGGACCCGCCTTCAGGCACGCGGCTCAATGCTCGCGCTCCCGGCCGACCGTCGCGACAGCGGCGATCAGCAGCGCGGCCACGGCCATGCCCTGGCTCGGCCCGAGCAGGATCGCGACGGGGTTCTGCTGCCCGGCGCGGACCTTGATTTCGACCGCCCCGAGGTCGCCCCTCGGCGCGACCGCCAGGCCGGTCTCGGCGAACTCCAGTATCGATGTCGCGAAGCCGAGGGAATTGCCGCCGGGCTCGGCGGCGCTAGGATAAGCCTCAGGCATCGACTCTACTCGGATTAGGGTTGGCGCTCAGGGCCACGCCGATGCGGCTAACATCGTCGCGGCCCGCTTCTCGGCCGCCGGAGCCGTTTGCAGCAGATGTGCAGCCGGCACCCGATGACGCCAAGGTACATCAGCACACCTCGGGTTGCAAGCGGGATGCGGGCTCGGCGGGCTCGGGCGGCTGCGCGCCGCTTAACCGCCTGGGTGGTGCCCCTAACGCCCGGTTAATGCCGCGCGATCGGTACAGGTCGCTTGCCCGGCAACAGGTGGTGGAATAGCATTCCCGCATAGACAATGCGGGATTGCTGCCATGGACACGTCCGGGATCGTTGTCATCGCCGTGCTGGTCGTCGCTATCCTGGTGGTCGCCTTCCTGTACCGCCGGGGCAGCTTCAAAGCGGGCCTGGAGGCGCTCGGCTTCAAGATGAACGTCGAAGGCCGCGGCGGGCCGGAAGCCGAAGCCGGGAAACCGGCCGCGCCGGCGCCGAGCGCCGCGACGACCGCCGCGCCGACCGGGGGCACACATGCATCCGGGCCGGGCTCGGTTGCCATCAGCGGCAGCGCCGACCAAGCCAAGATCAGCACCAAGGTCGAGCGCGGGCGATAGCCCATGGCGGCCGGCTGGTTCCGGGCGACACTCCGGGCGCTATTCCGTAGCGAAAGCGCCGGGCTGCCGGTGGACCCGGTCGCGGCACCGCCAGCCGGTACTGTCGCGAGCGGGGCTGGCTCCATAGCCGGTCGGGGGTTACGCTCCCGGAGCCCAGTTCGGCACTCACGTCCACGTCTACGATAAAGAGCCTGGCCGTACGCTCGAGAGTCTGCTTGGCCGACGCGAAGCGAAGGACAGCCTGCCCGCGGATCTCGGGGATTTCGAGGGGCGCGAGGAAGAGTCGAGCGAGCTGACGGCGATCCTCACGTCCGGGGAAAAACAGGCGGCGGTGAGTGCGATCGGCGGCATGGGCGGGGTGGGAAAGTCGGCGCTGGCCGTGCATGTCGGGCATCTGCTGGAGAAAGAAGCGCCGGACGGGCGGGTGTTCGTGGACATGGGCGGGAGCACCGGGACGCCGTTCGCCGCGCTCGGGGCGCAGGCGCGGGGCGCGCCGCTGACAGCGGTCGAGGCGATGGTCAAGGTGGTCGCGGCGCTGGCGCCCGAGGTGCAGGTGGCGAAGGCGGAGGACGCGGCCGCGCAGGCTTATCGCAGCGTGCTCGACGGCAAGCGGGTGCTGCTGCTGCTCGACAACGCCGAGGACGGCGCGCAGGTGCGGCCACTGCTCGACTGGCGGGCGCCGACCACGATGGTCGTGGTGACCTCGCGGCGAACGATCGCGGCGCCGGGCCTCAAGACGATCGACCTCGACGTGATGGAGCCGGGCGAGGCGCAAGCACTGCTGCGGAGCCTGCTCGGGGAGCGCGCGGCGAGCGCGGCGGAGCTCGATCTGCTGGCCGAGCGTTGCGGGCGGCTGCCCCTGGCGCTGCGGGCCGCCGGCACGTACCTGGCCAACAATCCGCAGACGAGCGTGGCGAGCTACCTCGAAGCGCTGGCCGACGAGAAGCAGCGGCTGCGGCAGCTGAAGTTCGAGGACGATGCCAGCCTCGACGTCTACGCCGCGCTCGCGCTCAGCGCCCGGCGGCTGGCGCTGGAAAAGCCGGAGCTGGAAGCGCGCTGGCGGCTGCTCGCGGTGTTTCCGGGAAGCTTCGATGCCGCGGCCGCGGCGGCGGTCTGGGAGGTGGAGACGGACGCCGCCGCGCAGGACCTCGGCGAGCTGCGCCGGCGCAGCATGGTGCTCTGGGATCAGGCCGACGATCGCTGGCGGCTGCACGACCTGATGCGCGACGTGGCGGGGGTGGCGCTGGCGGAGCAGGACCAGGCGGCGCTTGAGGCCCGGGTGGAGACGGCGCGGGAGAGGCATGCGCGGCACTACTGCGGCGTGCTCGAAGCCGCGAACGAGCTCTACCTGTCGGGTGGCGAGGGCGTGCTCGCCGGGCTCAGGCTCTACGATCTCGAGCAGCGCAACATCGCCGCCGGGCAGGCGTGGGCTGTGGCGCGGATCGAGCAGGACGACGCCGCGGCACGTCTCGCGGCGACTTCGCCAACGCCGGCGTCTATGTCCTGGACATTCGCCTCGCACCCGCCGTGAGCGGATCGCCTGGCTGGAGGCGCAGCGGAAGGCCTGCGTCCGGCTCGGCGACCGGGGAGGCGAGGGCGCCGCGCTCGGCAATCTGGGTCTTGCCTGGGCGGACCTCGGCGAACTGCGGCGGGCGATCGAGTTTCACGAGCAGGACCTCGCGATCGAGCGCGAGATCGGCGACCGGCGGGGCGAGGGCAACGCGCTCGGCAATCTGGGCATTGCGTGGAAGAACCTCGGCGAGCCGCGGCGGGCGATCGAGTTCTATGAGCAGTACTCGTGACATCGCGCGCGCGATCGGCGACCGGCGGGGCGAGGGCAACGCGCTCGGCAATCTGGGCACTGCCTGGGCGGCCCTCGGCGAGCCGCGGCGGGCGATCGAGTTCTATGAGCAGCAGCTCGCGATCGCGCGCGAGATCGGCGACCGGCGGGGCGAGGGCAGCACGCTCGGCAATCTGGGCAATGCCTGGGCGGACCTCGGCGAGCCGCGGCGGGCGATCGAGTTCTATGAGCAGCAGCTCGTGATCGCGCGCGAGATCGGCGACCGGATGGGCGAGGGCAGCGCGCTGTTCAACTCGGCGCCTGGCGCTCGATGTGCTCGGCGAGCGGGCGCGAGGCGGTGCGGCGGGCGCGGGCGGCGCTCGCGATCTACGAGGCGATCGGCGCCAAGCACACTGTCGCGATCGTAACGCGCGCGCTCGCCGAGTGGGGCGCAGGAGACGGAAACAGCTGACCCCCCACCCTGACCCTCCCCCGCAAGGGGGGAGGGAAACGTTCGTGGCCGGCCAACCTGTGAACCTCCTCCCCCTTGCGGGGGAGGGAGGGGTGGGGGGTGCTTCCGGGTGCTGCCTGGGGCGTGGCTTGGGCGGTTGACAGGGGCTGGCTCGGGGTCGAGGCTGGGCGCAACCAAGGGCGTCCGCGAGGCGCGACCAGCGGCGCGCGCGACAGGGAGAAGGGCAATGGCGAGACGGTCACGGCTTTGGTTCGGCGGCTTCGTGTTCCTGGCGATGTATTTCTTCATGCCGGCGCTGAATGCCGCCACGCCCCAAGACACCCTGGTCATGGCCAACCAGATCGACGACATCATCACCCTCGATCCGGCCGAGGTGTTCGAGTTCTCAGGCGCCGAATACGCCGCCAACGTCTACGACCGGCTGGTCACCTATCCGCCCGACGACGTCGAGAACCTGCAGGGCAACGTCGCCGAGAGCTGGACCATCGCCGACGACGGCAAGACCTATACGTTCAAGGTCAGGGACGGCATCACCTTCCACTCCGGCAATCCGCTTGACCGCCGAGGACGCGGTCTTCTCGCTGCAGCGCGTGGTCAAGCTCAACCAGACGCCGGCCTTCATCCTCGACCAGTTCGGCTTCACGGCCGAGAACGTCGACCAGCGCATCCAGGTGGTCGATCCGCAGGACCTTCACGGTCGTGCTCGACAAGCCCTACGCGCCGACCTTCTTTCTGTACTGCCTGACCGCGACCGTGGGCTCGGTGGTCGACCAGAAGCTGGTGATGGCGCACGAGCAGGACGGCGATCTCGGCCATGAGTGGCTGAAGACCGCATCCGCCGGCTCCGGGCCGTTCAAGCTCCGCTCCTGGAAGCCGAACGAGAGCCTGATCATCGAGAAGAACCCCGACTACTGGAAGGGCGAGGTCGGCTTCGCGCGGGTGATCACCCGGCACATCACCGAGCCCGCGACCCAGATGCTGCTGCTCCAGAAGGGCGACATCGACATCGCGCGCAACCTCGAGGCCGATCAGATGGCGGCGCTCAAGGCCAACCCGGACGTGGTGCTCAAGGAGGTGCCCAAGGGCGCGATCTACTATCTCGGCCTCAATCAGAAGAACCAGTATCTGGCCAAGCCCGAGGTCCGCCAGGCGCTCAAATGGCTGGTCCCGTACCGGGAGATCGCCGATACCATCGTCAAGGGCTCGGCGGTGGTCCATCAGACTTTCCTGCCGTCGGGCTTCCTCGGCGCGCTCGACGAAGAGCCCTACAAGCTGGACGTCGACAAGGCCAAGGATCTCCTCAAGCAGGCCGGGCTCGAGAACGGCTTCAAGGTCACGATGGACACCCGCAACACTTCGCCAATCCTCGAGATGGCGCAGATCATCCAGGCGACCTGGGCCAAGGCCGGCATCGAGCTCGAGATCCTGCCCGGCGACAACAAGCAGACGCTGACCAAGTACCGGGCGCGCACCCACGACATCTACATCGGCCGCTGGGGCCCGGACTACCAGGACCCGAACACCAACGCCTCGACCTTCGCCTCCAACCCGGACAACCGGGACGAGGCCAAGCTCACCGGCAAGCTCGCCTGGCGCAACGCCTGGGACATCCCGGAACTCAGCGCCGAGACCGAGGCGGCCGTGCTCGAGCGCGACAAGGACAAGCGCGCCGAGATGTACCGCGACCTGCAGCGCAAGGTGCTGGACGACGGCCCGTTCGTGATCATGTTCCAGGACATCGAGGTGATCGCCGAGCGGGCCAACGTCGCCGGCATGATCTGGGGCCCGTCGTTCGACGACAACAAGTACTGGAAGGGCCACAAGAGCTGAGCCCCCGATCAGTCAACGGGGCCTCCGGTCGGGTGGAACTCACGGCCGGAGCCCTTCTGGCGGTTGGGCTGAGGGCGACCTGAGGATCGCTGCGGGCTTGTCCGGACCGCTCCTGGTCACCGATTCCGACCGCGCGGGGGTGGTTACCAAAATGCTCCGCCTGCTATATGTCTATCATAACGTCGACGTTAGATAGGTGCCGCGGCAAGCGCGGTGCTGAGCCAGGGAGCCTCGTGACCCGTCTCCCGTGGCCAATCATCTCATAATCATCTGGCCAGTCGGCCGATAACCTGGGGAGGTATGACGATGCCGATTCCGACCGAGCCCGTGGGCTCGCTGCCCCGGCCAGCCAAGTTGCAGGCGGCGCTCGCCGACTACGACGCCGGCAAGATCACCCATGCCCAGCTGGAGGCCGAGCAGGATGCCGCCTGCCGCGACTCGATCCAGCGGATGGAGGCGACCGGCGCGCCGATCGTCTCCGACGGCGAGCAGCGGGCCTCGAGCTTTGCCACCTATCCCCTCACCGACACCCTCGCGGGCACCGGTCTGGCCAAGAACCTCGCGGCCGATGGCCAGTACTTCGCGATCTTCACCGACGGCCACCATCGCCAGCTGCCGCGCCTGACCGGCGGCCCGTTCAAGTACAAGACCTATGCCGCCGACTATCTCGCCAAGTCGATCAAGATGGCGACCAAGCCGATGAAGCAGGCGGTGATCGCGCCCTCGATGCTGGCCCTGCTGTATCCTCTCGACGGCGAGGTCAAGGGCTACTCGCGCGAGCAGTTCCTGGCCGATCTCTGCGACGAGTGCGAGAAGGACATCAAGAAGGCGTTCGCGGCCGGGGCCGCCCGGGTCTCGATCGACTTCACCGAGGGGCGGCTCGCCTGCCGCAACGATCCCCGCAACCCGTGGACCGGCCGGCACATGCTCGGCCAGTTCATCGAGCTCAACAACCGGGTGATCGACCGGTTCTCGGCCGCGGAGCGCAAGAACATCGGCATCCACACCTGCCCCGGCGGCGATTGCGACGCGACCCACAGCGCCGATGTCGACTACGCCGAGCTCCTGCCCAGCATGTTCAAGATGAACGCCGGCTATTTCCTGATGCAGCTCGCGAGCGAGCCCGACAAGGAGCGGGTCTACAAGCTGGTCGGTCAGCATAGCCGTGCGGACGCCAATGGCGTGCCCCAGGTCTGCTTCATCGGCGTGATCAACCCGCAGAACCCGAGGGTCGAGACCGCGGCCGAGGTGTGCGCCGACCTGGTGCTCGCCGCGAAGTATATTCCGAAGGAGCGGCTCGGCTCGACCGACGATTGCGGCTTCTCGCCCTTCAGCATCGACGTCAAGCCCAAGCACGGCTCACCGGACGTCGCGCGCGACATCGCGTTCCAGAAGATCCGCGCGCGCGTCGAGGGCACCAAGATGGCGTCGGAGAAGCTCGGGATCGCCTAGGCAGCAAGGACGCCGGCGGCGCGGTCGATCGCGGGGCCGCGCCGCTCCGGCCCTCTATTTTTCCAATTACGGGAAAAACATGGATCGTAAATGATCCAGGGTTGCGTGGCGCCCAGGGGCCGGGCAGAATGGGCGGCTGATGACTGACGCCGGCGCCACGATCGAGCGGGAGCGGGCCGCGGCCGAGGCCACGGCGGGCGGGGCCGCGCATTTCCGCTTCTACGACAACCGCGAGAAATACCTGCTGTTCGTCACCACGACCAACGAGAAGGCGGTGATCGCCGAGCACGTCGGGCGCGAGCTGCGCTTCGTCCGTCCCAGGCCGCCGGCGCTCGGGGTGTTCGATGCCGGCATGGGTGACGGCATGGTGCTGAGCCGGGTGATGCGCCGGCTGCACCGGCGGTTTCCGACCGTGCCGTGGCTGATCGTCGGCAAGGAGATCAGCATCGAGGACGTGCGCCTGACCCTCGACCGGCTGCCCGAGCGCTTCTTCGAGCATCCGCAGATGGTGGTCGCGATCACCAACATGTACTACAGCGAGGCACCGGCGCTGCGGCCGCGCTCAGGCAGGGCGGTCTGGATCGAGCACGCCCTCGAGGGCGGCTCGAGCGAGGCGTTCGAGGCCCAGATCGCGGCCCTGGTGCCGCGGCTCGGCGAGCTCTGGCAGGTGCGCACCAGCGCCGCCACCGGCAATCCGCTGCGCGCCAGTCCCGCGGTGATCGTGCTCTACCGCAAGGACCAGCGGCTCGCCCTCGACCGGATCATCCCGCGGCCCGACGACCCCGGCCACGACTACCAGCTGATCATCGCCTCGCAGCCCTATCGGGCGCGGACCTCGGCGAGCGCCAAGGCCGCCATGGTGCTGGCGCCGCTCGCGCGCGCGCTGGCGCCGGGCGGCCGGCTGGTGATCGCGCAGTCCTATGGCCGCGATCCGGGCATGGAGATCATCCACGGCCTGTGGCCGGGCGAAGACCCGTTCCGGACCCCGCGCCAGGAGCTGCTCAGGGCGACCCGGGCGGCGCTGGCCGGGGACGGCCCGCCGGGGCTGCGCTACCTCGCCTACGACGACGAGCGGGCGCTGTTCCGCTACGCGCTTCACACCATGGCGAGCGAGGTCGGCGACAGCATCGGCACCTCGACCCTGCTCGCGGCCTGGAACGCCGCCGTCTACGTCGCCCAGATCGAGGACGAGCGCCTGCGCGCGGCGCTGGCGACGCCCGCCTACCTGGACGTGACCCGCCGGACGCTGCGCCGGCACGGCGGCCTGTGGTTCAACGACGAGCTGTTCGTGATCGCCCGCCGCAGCTGAGAGGGCACGCGCGAGCCCGCCATGGCGCGCGCTCGCCCGGCCGCGCGAGACGCCCGACAGCTCTCCTGGCGGAAGGCGGCGCGCCTTGATACAACAGGGCTCGACCTGGCTGGATAAGCCGGGTCATGCTGAAGCTGGATCTGGCGCGATGCAGGTGAAGATCGTCGTTCACGAAGCGGAGGAAGGGGGCTTTTGGGCCGAAGTGCCGGCGCTCCCGGGTTGCGTCAGTCAGGGTGAGACGATGGACGAGCTGCTCGCCAACGTCCGCGAGGCGATCCAGGCCTGGCTCGAAACCGAACCGCCCGCCGGGGCGGGCGATGGCACCGCGGAGCCGCGGCAGGTGGTCGAGCTCACCTTGTGAGACCGCTCTCGGGCAGACAGTTCTGCCGATTGCTGGAGCGACACGGTTGGTTACTATTGCGGATCCATAGCAGTCACCACGTCTACGGCAAGCCCGACCAGCGGGTCAGGATCTCGGTTCCGGTGCACGGCAACGTCCCTTTGAAACGCGGTCTGCAGCATCGACTGATGAAGCTCGCCGGGATCGGGGAGGGTGAGGACGACGATTGATGCCGGGATCGGCGTCGCGGCGGCACTGGTGGCGACGGCCGCCGGGAAATGCGGAGGCTGAGCCACCATGACCCTGCCGCGCCCGGCGTTCGTGGTCGGCCGGCTGGTCCTGACGCTCGCCGTCACCTTTCTCGGCCTGCTGCTGGTGACCTTCCTGATCGGCCGGGTGGTGCCGATCGACCCGGTGCTGGCGGCGGTCGGCGACCGGGCGCCCCAGGACGTCTACGAGCAGGTCAGGATCCAGCTCGGCCTCGACAAGCCGCTCTGGCAGCAGTTCCTGATCTACGTCAGCGCCGTTCTGCACGGCGATTTCGGCAAGTCGGTGCTGACCGCCCATCCGGTGCTGTCCGACATCCGGCGGGTGTTCCCGGCGACCCTCGAGCTCGCGACGCTCGCGACCCTGCTGGGCGTCCTGCTGGGGATACCGATGGGGATCGCGGGCGCGATCTGGCAGGGCCGCTGGGTCGACCACGTGATCCGGGTGGTGGGCCTGGTCGGCTATTCGGTGCCGGTGTTCTGGCTCGGGCTGGTCGGCCTGCTGATCTTCTACGCCAAGCTCGACTGGGTCGCGGGGCCGGGCCGGCTGGACGTGTTCTACGACGGCCTGGTCGAGCCGGTGACCGGGGTGATCCTGCTCGATTCCGCGCTCGCCGGCGAATGGGACGTGTTCTGGAACGCGGTCTCGCACCTGATCCTGCCGGCCTCGCTGCTCGGCTACTACTCGCTCGCCTACGTCGCGCGCATGACCCGCAGCTTCATGATCGAGCAGCTGGGCCAGGAGTACATCACCACGGCCAGGGTCAAGGGCCTGTCCGAGACCCGGGTGATCTGGCGCCACGCGCTCGGCAACACCGCGGTGCCGCTGGTCACGGTGATCGCGCTCTCCTACGCCAACCTGCTCGAGGGCTCGGTCCTGACCGAGACCGTGTTCGCCTGGCCGGGGCTCGGCTTCTACATCACCAACTCGCTGCTCAACGCCGACATGAACGCGGTGCTCGGCGGCACGATCGTGGTCGGCACGGTGTTCATCGGTCTCAATCTGCTCTCGGACGTGTTCTACCGGGTGCTGGACCCGCGGGCGCGGGCTTGATGTCGTCGCTACAGGTGGCTACTTTGAACCGATGCGCGCCGTGGGCATCAAGGTTCTGAAGAACAAGCTCAGCGAGTACGTGCGGCTCGCCGCGGCGGGCGAGAACGTGCTGGTGATGGATCGCGACCGGATCGTGGCGCAGCTGGGCCCGCCGCCCCCCCAGCGGGCGGAGGCGGTGTCCGACGCGCTGCTCGCGCAGGCCGTCCGCGAGGGTTTGATCACCCCGGCCGCCTTGCCGCCCGATGCGCCGCCGCCCGCGCCGCCCGCGGGCGTGATGACCCTGGAGGAGCTGCTGGCCGACCTCGATCAGTCGCGCGCGGACCGGTGATCTACGTCGACAGCTCGGTGGCGCTCGCCTACCTCTTGGTCGAAGAGCGGCGCCCGCCGGTGGCTTTCTGGCACGATGCCCTCATCTCCAGCCGGCTGCTGGAGTACGAGGTGTGGTGCCGGCTGCACGCGCACGGGGTGACCGGGGCGCGAGGGGACGGGGCGCGCGAGTTGGTGGCGCGGATCGCCATGATCGAGTTGTCGCCTCTGGTGCTCGTGCGTGCCCTGGAACCCTTCCCGCAGCCGGTCCGCACGCTGGACGCCCTGCACCTGGCGTCGCTCGACTTTCTCCGCCAGCGCCGGCTGGAGCCGGTGCTGGCGAGTTACGACCAGCGTCTGGTCGGGGCGGCTCGTTCGATGGGAATTGCGATCTCCGAGCTGGACTGAGATGAGCATCGACACCTGGGCTGCAGGCGATCCCTACGAGCGCTACATCGGCCGCTGGAGCCGGCTGGTGGCGCGCGACCTGCTCGTCTGGCTCGACCGGCCGGCCGGCCTCGACTGGCTCGATGTCGGCTGCGGCACCGGCGCGCTGAGTGCTTGCATCCTGGCCGCCGCTGACCCCAGGACGGTGATCGGCGTCGATCCGTCCGCTGGCTTCCTCGCCGTGGCGCGTGCGCTCCTCGACGACCTTCGCGCCCGCTTCGAGCCCGGCGATGCAGAGGCTCTGCCGGTCGCCGATGCCACCGTCGACGTCGCGGTCTCCGGGTTGGTGCTGAACTTCGTGCCGGCGCCGGCGCGGGCGGTCGGCGAAATGCGCCGCGTGGTCAGGCCGGGCGGCACGGTCGCCATCTACGTCTGGGACTACGCCGAAAAGATGCAGCTCGTGCGCCACTTCTGGGACGCGGCGGTCGCCCTCGACCCGGCGGCGCAGGCGCTGGACGAGGCCGTACGCTTTCCGATCTGTCGACCCGGGCCGCTCGCGGACCTGTTGACCACGGCCGGGCTGGAGAGGGTGACGACGGCCGCGATCGACGTGCCGACGGTGTTCGCCGACTTCGACGACTATTGGTCGCCGTTCCTCGGCGGTCAGGGTCCGGCGCCCGGTTATGGCATGACCCTGACGGAGAGGCAGCGGACGGCGCTGCGCGATCGGCTGCGGTCCGCCCTGCCGGTCGACGCCAGCGGCCGGATCGCGCTGACCGCCCGCGCCTTCGCTGTGCAAGGTCGGGTCCCGAAGGCGTCAACGGCCGCGGATCGCCTGCGATGACCCTCATTCTGGCCAGGCGTATCGGGGCTCGCCGCTGGCTGCTGTCGGAGACCCCGGCCTCGGCGCTGCAGGCGCGGCTCGGGCGGGCCTATCTCGCCTGGCACAGCTTCGCCCGCAACCCGCTCGCCATGGTCGGCCTCGGGATCGTCGTGAGCCTGCTGCTGGTCGCGGCCTTCGCCCCCTGGCTCGCGACCTACTCGCCGACCGCGCAGATCCTGAGCGATCGCCTGCAGCCGCCGTCTGCCGCCCACTGGCTCGGCACCGACGAGCTCGGCCGCGACATCTACTCGCGGATCGTCTTTGGTGCCCGCCTGACCCTCTACATCGTCGGCCTCGTGGTGATCATGGTCGGCCCGGTCGGCCTCCTGGTCGGCACGGTCGCGGGCTACGTCGGCGGCTGGCTCGACACCGTCCTGATGCGGATCACCGACATCTTTCTCGCGTTCCCGCGCCTGATCCTGGCGCTCGCCTTCGTCGCGGCGCTCGGCCCCGGGATCGGCAACGCGATCATCGCGATTTCGATCACCGCCTGGCCGCCCTACGCCCGGATCGCGCGCGCCGAGACCCTGACCGTGCGCAACTCCGACTTCATCGACGCGATCCGGCTGCAGGGCGCGTCGGCCGGCCGGATCATCTGGGGCCACATCATGCCCCTTTGCCTGTCGTCGCTGATCGTGCGCCTGACCCTCGACATGGCGGGCATCATCCTGACCGCGGCGGGCTTGGGCTTCCTCGGGCTCGGCGCCCAGCCGCCGTTGCCCGAATGGGGCGCGATGATCTCCTCGGGCCGCCAGTATCTGCTCGAGCAGTGGTGGGTCGCGACCATGCCCGGGATCGCGATCTTCGCGGTCGCGCTCGGCTTCAACCTGTTGGGCGACGGCCTGCGCGACGTCCTCGACCCGAAGCAGTCGACCGCCCGCTAGGGGCGGGCCTATGGTCGGCTTGTGGAGGCGGCGGCGCTGCGCAGGGCCTGGCGCAGGTCGCCGCTCTGGAACGGCTTCATCAGCTTGGGCGTCGCCGGATAGCGGCCGGAGAGCTGGTCGGGCCGGTAGCCGGTGCACAGCACGAACGGCACCGCGCGCGCCGCGAGCGCGTCCGCGACCGCGGTCACCGGCTGGCCGCCGATGTTGACGTCGAGGAGGGCCGCATCGAGGGTCTGCTCCTTGGCGGCTGCAAGCGCGGTCTCGAGGTCGCCGATCGGCCCCACCACCTGGCAGCCGAGCTCCTGCAGCATGAGCTCGATGTCCATCGAGACCAGGAACTCGTCCTCGACCACCAGCACCCGCAGTCCCCGCAGCTCCTCGGTCCTGGTCACGTCTGGGGCGCCCCCGACGCGAGCCATGCGTGCCGATGGCCCGGGACGGCGACCGCGGGCCCCCCGGCGGTCCGCGACCCGGGGTGACCCGCCGCTTGCTGAGCCATCAGCTCGCCTCGCTGCTGCTGACCCGGGATCTAGTCCAAAAGCGCCGGGACTTCCAGGCCATCATCGGGCATCACGGGCCCGGGTCCGCCTCGAGGCTGAAACCGATGCCGCCTGAAACGACCATGCGTTGGTGCCGGGTTCTGATCGTCGCGATCATGGCGGTCGCCGCGCGCGGCGCTGCCGTCGCGGCGCCGATGCCGCCACCAGAGACGATCGCCGTTCCCGCAGGGCCGTTCATCGCGGGCTCCGACCGGGCCGAGCGCGAGCAGGCTTACCGGCTCGACGAGCGGGCTTACGGCCACAGCATCACCCGCGAGCAGCGCTGGTACGAGGGCGAGCGGGCGCGCGAGCGGGTCGAGCTGCCGGCGTTCGCGATCATGCGCACCCTGGTCACCAACGCCGACTATGCGCGCTTCGTCGCCGCGACCGGCCATCGGGCGCCGGACGTCGATGCCGCGACCTGGCGGAGCTACGGCCTGATCCACCCCTATGCACGCACCCGCCGCCACGCCTGGGTCGAAGGCCGACCGCCCGCGGGCCGAGAAGACCAGCCGGTGGTCCTGGTGAGCCACGCCGACGCTCTGGCCTACGCGGCCTGGCGCTCCGAGCAGACCGGCGAGAGCTGGCGTCTGCCGACCCGGCTGGAGTGGGAAAAAGCCGCCCGTGGCACCGACGGCCGTTGGTTTCCCTGGGGCATGGCGTGGGACCCGACCAAGGCGAACACGCACGATCTCGGCCCGTTCGACACCACGCCCGTGGGTGCCTATCCGGACGGTGCCAGCCCCTACGGCCTGCTCGATCCGGCCGGCAACGTCTTCGAGTGGACCGCCGATCCGGCGCCCGGGAGCAGCGGCGCGCGCTTCATGGTCAAGGGCGGCGGCTCCTGGGACGAACAGGGCTGCGGCATCTGTCGGCCGGCCGCCGCCCATTCCCGGCCCGCCGGCCTCAGGCACATCCTGATCGGCTTCCGCCTGGTCCACGAGTTCGAGTGACGCGCGGGCGCCGACGCCACACCTTTGCGGCCGGCATGGGCGCGTCGGCTTGACCGGATGGTCATCGATCTCACTTAGAAGGTCCGGGGTTGCGGTCGATCCGCATCGCGACGGAGGAGAAGCGTTTGCGAGCCAACGATGATCGCCGGCTGCGGCCGCACGTGGCCGGCCCGCGGACGGCGCCGTCACCGACGGCATCGCAGCCGGCGGCGGGCGGCGAGCCGGTCGACGGGGCGCCGGGCTGGCGGGTCACGCGTCGGAGCCCGTCGCCGGCCGAGGACGCAGCGGTCGCCGCCGGGCCGCGCGGGCGTCCGTCGCCGACCATGGCCGAGGCGCCGCCGGTGATGCCGGGCCCGTCCGCCGCGGTCGCGCGGTCGCCGAGGCGGATCGCGGCTCCGGATCGGCGCCGGCGCGGCATCTCGCTCCTGGCGCTGGCCGCGGCGGCCGTGGTCGTGGTCGTGCTGGGTCTGGCGGCGCTCGATGCGCAACGACCCGATCGGTCCGGACCCTGGGGCGGACCGGCGACGATGAGCGGCGGCGCCGGCGGCGCCCAGCCCGGCTCCTGAAGCCGGCGCCGCGACCTCGGCGTCGACGGCCTCTAGCCCAGGCCGGGCCGGCGCGGCTAAGCTCGGGGCCATGTCGGCCCGGCTGATCGTCCAAAACCTCTGGGTGCGCTACCCGACGCCCGCGCGGGTGATCGAGGCGGTGCGCGGGGTCTCGTTCACCCTCGGGCGCGAGAAGCTCGGGATCGTCGGCGAGTCCGGCTCGGGCAAGTCGACGGTCGGGCGCGCGATCCTCCGCCTGGTGCCGGCGCCGGGCGTGGTCACCGCCGAGCGCCTGATCTTCGATGGCATCCACCTGCTCTCCGCCGACGAGGCGACGCTGCGCGCGGTCCGCGGCCAGCGCATCACCATGGTCATGCAGGACCCGAAGTTCTCGCTCAACCCGGTGATGACCGTCGGCAAGCAGATCCGCGAGGCCTACCGCGCCCACAGCCGGGCCTCGCGCGCCGAGGCCCGGCGCCGGGCGCTGGCCATGCTGGCCGCGGTCAAGATCCGCGATCCCGAGCGGGTCTACGAGTGCTACCCGCACGAGGTCTCGGGCGGCATGGGCCAGCGGGTCATGATCGCGATGATGCTGGTCGCCGACCCGGACATCCTGATCGCCGACGAGCCGACCTCGGCGCTGGACGTGACCGTGCAGATGCAGGTGCTGGCGATCCTCGACGACCTGGTCAAAGAGCGCGGCCTCGGCCTGATCTTCATCAGCCACGACCTCAACCTGGTCGCCTCGTTCTGCGACCGGGTGCTGATCATGTACGCCGGCCGCGTGGTCGAGACCTGCCGGGCGAGCGAGCTGCACCAGGCCCAGCACCCCTACACCCGCGGCCTGCTCGCCGCCCTCCCCCACGTCGACCGCCCCCCCGGCCCGCTCCCGGTCCTCGAGCGCGACCCCGCCTGGCTCACCGGCCCAACCCGCGCGCGCAGCTAACTAACCCAGTCTTCGCCACGATGCACGAAGGTTCCTGACACTGCTGCCGACGCCTGTCTTCCGTTGTTCTTCTGATGACACTCCTTCTTCGGGCGCCCGTTTACATGTCGCCGCGCTTGTCGCTGCTAAACGAGTTAGGAAATGACGTGTTATCCAGGATCGACGACTATTCCAGCTCTCTTTGCCTCATGAATTTTTGTAACCAATAGTCCGGCAACATCTTCTACCGAAAGCTCTCTCATATCTAAGTAACCAACTTGATCGAGAAGGCCGGGGATTTTCGTATCGTCGAGGCGAACTGGGAGTATGTACTCTCTATTTTCCCTCGCCGCACGATTTTGCGCGGCCTCGAGTTCACGCCTCGTCCATATTTTGTTAGCGTAATGTTTGCTTATGAATATCAAGAAATATAGTGCACGCTCACCATAAATATCTGAAAGATGTGAATATAGATTTTTGCCCCAAATACTCGCTTGTTCGTACCGATCGTAAAATACATTGTAACCAGCCGAGAGAAGTTGCTTGGCTAATTTCTCCGCAATCTCACGATCCTCACCTGCAAAGGAAAGGGCTACCTCGTAAATGTAGGACAAGCCGGGCTCTCTGGCCTTAGCGGGCAAGGCGGTATCGGCCAGTCGGAGGGCGCTGTGCGCCTGTCGAGCCTCCAGGAATGCACGCTCCAGCTCAGCCACACGTTCCCCTTGTCTTTTGGCCGCCGCCTTTGCGGCGGCTAGCTCCGCCAAGACAGGGTCGATCCTCATTTGTCCCGCGCCCCAGTTGGCGAGCGCCGCAATGACACCGCTCGCCAACTGCTGCGGACTTCGCAAACGAGGCCACGATCCGATCACTCATCACGCGCGCACGGAACGCCTCCTGCCGGGCGCGCTTGGCGTCGGACTCGATCAGGTGGGCGGGGACGGGAAAGTCGTCGGGGGTGACGAAAATGAACTGCGGGAGCCCCAGGCTCGCCGCGAGATCGTACTCCTGCTCCGAAAACGAAGTCGCGTCGCCGCGCGGTGAACTGCCATAGCGAAGGCCCAACAGACCGACGAAGAGGTCGGCTTTAGAAAGCGCCTCCGTGTCGAGGCTGAGGGCATCTGTATCGCGCGCGCCAAAGTCCTCCATGCGAACCAGCGTGAAGCCATCCAGCTGGTCGATCGCTTGGTGCACCGCGTCGCGGAAGGCGACGAGATCTGCGCTGGTCGAACTGAGGAAGACCCGGTAGGCCATGGCGACTCACAACGATCTATCGCGCCAGGTTAGCAGGAAGGTCACTCGCTTGGCAGCTCCAAAGTTGCAGAAGCCCGCGGCGCTTGACCGGCGAGCGGGCTTATCGTCTTGCTGAAGCGGGAGGTCAGCGCGGTTCCCATGATCGAGATCGAGGGGCTGGGGGTGCGGTTCGGCGGCTTTGCGGCCGTCGATGACGTGTCGTTCAGCGTCGGCGAAGGGATGGCGTTCGGGCTGGTAGGCGAGTTCGGGGTCGGGCAAGACCACGGTGCTCAAGGCGATCGCCGGGTTGTTGCGGGGGTGGCAGGGGCGGATCGTGGTCGGCGGTGAAGTGCTTGGGGATCGGCGCAGTCTGCGGTTCTGTCGGATGGTGCAGATCGTGTTTCAGGACCCGTATGGGTCCTTGCATCCGCGGCATACGGTCGATCGGACGCTGGCGGAGCCGGTGGCGATTCATGGGCTGGGCGGGCCGGGCGCGCGGGTCGAGCGGGCGTTGCGGGCGGTCGGGCTCGGGCCGGCGTTCCGCTATCGGTTCCCGCATCAGCTCTCGGGCGGGCAGCGCCAGCGGGTGGCGATCGCGCGCGCGCTGATGCTGGAGCCGAAGGTGTTGCTGCTGGATGAGCCGACCAGCTCGCTCGACGTCTCGGTCCAGGCCGAGATTCTCAACCTGCTCGCGCGCTCAGGGAGGAGCGGGGCCTGACCTATCTGTTCGTGTCGCACAATCTCGCGGTGATCGCGCATATGTGCTCCGAGGTCGCGATCATGCAGCCCGGCCGGATCGTCGAGCAGGTGTCGACCACAGCACTCCGGAGCGGCGCCCTCAGCCAGCCCTATTCGCAGCAATTGCTCAGGAGCAGCGAGGGCTACGACCGGGTCGCCGCGGCCGCGCTGGTGGATTGACCTGGAGAACCCGGCATCGCCCGGCGCTAGCCGACGAAGCTGGCGGCGACGTCGAACAGGAGCTTGAGGTTGAGGGCGATGATCAGGGCGGCCACGACCCAGGCGAGCCAGCTCACCCAGCGGGCGTTGACGAGGTTGCCCATCTTAGCCCGGTCGCTGGTGAACCGGACCAGGGGCACGACCGCGAACGGCAGCTGCAGCGACAGGATCACCTGGCTCAGGATCAGAAGCTGGGCGGTGCCGCTGGTGCCGTAGAGCGCGGTCACCACGACCGCCGGCACGATCGCCAGCAGGCGGGTCACGAGGCGCCGCAGCCAGGCCGGCAGGCGGATGTCGAGGAAGCCCTCCATGACGATCTGACCGGCCAGCGTCGCGGTGATCGTCGAGTTCTGGCCCGAGGCGAGCAGCGCGATCGCGAACACCGTGCTCGCGATCGGCACGCCCAGTAACGGGGCGAGCAGATGGTAGGCGTCCTGGATCTCGGCCACGTCCTGGCGGCCGGCCTCGTGGAAGGCGGCGGCGGCGAGCACCAGGATCGCGCCGTTGATCAGGAGTGCTATGGTCAGCGCGATCGTGCTGTCGATGGTCGCGAGCCGGATCGCCTGGCGCTTGACCGGCTCGGTCAGGCCGTAGCTCCGGGTCTGGATGATCGCCGAGTGCAGGTAGAGATTGTGCGGCATCACGGTGGCGCCGAGGATGCCGATCGCGATGTACAGCATGGCGGGGTTGGTCGCGATCTCCGGGCTCGGCAGGAGGCCGCCGAGCACGCCGCTCAGCGCCGGCGCCGAGACCACGATCTCGAAGGCAAAGCAGAGGAAGATCACCGCGACCAGGGCGATGATGAACGCCTCGAGCCAGCGGAAGCCGCGCGCCTGCAGGACCAGGATCAGGAGGACGTCGGCAGCGGTCAGCACGACCCCGACCAGGCAGCGGCAGCCCGAACAGGAGATTGAGCGCGATCGCGGTGCCGATGACCTCGGCGAGGTCGGTCGCGACGATCGCGATCTCGCACAAGGCCCAGAGCGCGATCCCCGCCGGCCGGCTGTAGTGGTCGCGGCAGGCCTGGGCGAGGTCGCGGCCGCTGGCGATCCCGAGCTTGAGGCTGAGCGCCTGCAGCAGCATCGCCATCAGGCTGGACAGCACGACCACCGAGAGCAGCGTGTAGCCGAAGGCCGAGCCGCCGGCGAGCGAGGTCGCCCAGTTGCCGGGATCCATGTAGCCGACCGCCACCAGATAGCCGGGGCCGAAGAAGGCGAGCAGCTTGCGCAGCGGGCTCCAGCCGGCGCGCACCGGCACGCTGCGGTGGACCTCGGCCAGGCTCGCCCGCCCGACCGGCCGCCGCCAACCCGCCAGTTCCGGCTCGGCGTCGTGGAAGTCAGCGTCCATCAGCGTCCCCGTGGCAGGAACGCCGCCCGCGCCCGATCACTGCCAACCTCGTCCTGACCACCGCCCCACCGCCGAGGTCGACCGGATGCTCGCCATCACGCCCCTCATTCACTCACGTATGAACAGGTGTTCACATGAAGACATGAATAGAAGAAGAGATGTGCCGATTCTGAACATTCACAACGCCAATGCGATTTGACGTACTATATCTAATATAGACCGCGCAATACTTTACGTCAACTGAACGCGGCCGATCGTAGCCGGGCGCGTTGCGGGAGAAGATTGGCTGCGGTGGCGATCGAATGGCGGCGCGCCGGGTGCCGGCACCGACCCCGCTGCGAGCGCAGGCGTCCGGCCACCCGGCCGCCCAGCGCCGTCAGCGGGCCCGGCGGCCGTGCGCGCGCATGGTCGCCAGCCAGCGCTGACGCCTGGCCTCGCTCGCGGCCTCGACCATGCCGAACAGGCTCGCACGGATCGGGCGGATGCCGCAGAAGCCCAGGATGTTGCGCTCGAGGCTCTTGAGGCTGTGGGCACCGAAATACCAACGGTAGAAGAATGCCGGCATCCCCATGGTCACCACGATCCGCGCCGAGCGGCCCTTCAGGCGCTTGGCCCAGAGTCCCTTGGACCCGGTCCCGAAGGCGAAGCCTGGCCGGAAGGCCTGCTCGAAAAAGCCCTTGAGCAGCGCCGGCATGGTCCCGAGCCAGAGCGGATAGGCGATCACCAGCTGTTCGCTCCAACCGATCGCCTCCTGGGCGGCCCGGACGTCGGCGGGCGGCGCTCCGGTCTCGAACGCGGCCTGGGTGCGCAAGAGCGGAAAATCGAGGCTGGCGACCTCGATCCGCCGGACCGCGTGCCCGGCCTGCTCCGCCCCGGCCGCATAGGCATCGGCGAGCGCGTGGCAGAGGTGGCCCCCGGCCGGGTCCGGGTGCCCCTGGATGATCGTGATCCGCCGCGCCATCGTCGGGCCCCATCGGCAACCGCAGCCAAGCTCGGGGATCGGACCCTTGAGCCGCTTTGTCAACGGCAGCGCCCGTCGGAGCGGACCCGGATCGACCGCCCCTCGACCGGGACTCGTTCGGGCGCGGGCGTTAACCAAACCTTAGCGAATGCCCGTTAAGCCTTTCTTCGGGTGGTCCATGGGACCGTGGGAATCCGTGCCCGGTGAACCGCGGCGGCACAGGAGGAAGGCTCGAGCGTCCGAGTTCGGGCAGCGAACGGCGCCGCCGCGACGGGAGCGCTGGGGGCGCCCGAGCTGGCCAGCGATCTGGTCTCGTCGGGCGAAGTTTGCGCTAGACTGCCCGGGCGGAAACGTCTTGGGTCGGGGATGGCGGTGGCCGAAGGCCGGACAGGGGCTGCGCTCGAGCGTTATCGGGCGAAGCGCGATTTTGCGAAGACGGCGGAGCCGCCGGGCGGCGCGATCGCGCCCGGAACCAGCGTGTTCGTGGTGCAAAAGCACGCGGCGCGACGCCTGCACTACGACCTGCGGCTGCAGTTCGGCGAGACGCTCAGGAGCTGGGCGGTGCCGCAGGGGCCATCGCTCGACCCCAAGGTCCGGCGGCTCGCCGTGCACGTCGAGGACCATCCGCTCGAATACGCCGACTTCGAGAAGCCGATCCCCAAGGGCCAGTACGGCGCCGGCGCCATGATCATCTGGGACCGCGGCAGCTGGATCCCGATGGGCGACGCCGAGGCGGACTACCACAAGGGCACCCTCAAGTTCCGGCTGTCGGGGGAAAAGCTCGGCGGCGGCTGGATGCTGGTCCGGCTCAAGCCCAAGGACGGCGAGCGCGGCGACAACTGGCTCTTGATCAAGGAGCGCGACCCCTATGCGCGCCCGGGTCACGGCGACGATCTCCTGACCGAGCGACCGGAGAGCGTGCTGAGCGGCCGCCGGGTCGAGGAGCTGCTCGAGGACGAGACGTCGAGCCCACTGGCGCCCGCGACGCGCAAAGTCAGGCGGGCCAGGTTGTCGGCGCTGGCGGGGGCGGTCAAGGCACCGCTGCCGGATGCCGTGCGGCCGCAGCTCGCGACCCCGGCCGCGCGCGTGCCCGAGGGCGATGAGTGGCTGCACGAGATCAAGCTCGACGGCTATCGGACGCTCGCGCGTCTCGATGCCGGCGCGGTGCGCCTCCTGACCCGGACCGGCCAGGACTGGACCGACCGCTACGGCCTGCTCGCCAAGCCGTTCGCGGCGCTGCCGTGCAAGGACGCGCTGATCGACGGCGAGATCGTGGTCCAGGACGAGAACGGCATCGCGAGCTTCGCCGCCTTGCAGGACGCGCTCGCGGAGGGCCGCACCCACGAGCTCACCTGCTTCGCCTTCGATCTGCTCCACCTCGACGGCTACGATCTGACGGCGGTGCCGCTCGCCGAGCGCAAGCGGACGCTCGCCGCCCTGCTCGAGCCGGTGGCCTCGCCGACCTCGGCGTTGCAGCTCAGCGAGCACGTCCGGGGCCACGGCCCGGCGTTCTTCGAGCAGGCGTCCCGGCTCGGCCTCGAAGGCGTGGTCAGCAAGCGCGCCGATTCCTCCTACCAGCAGGCGCGGACCAAGAGCTGGCTCAAGATCAAGTGCCGGCTGTCGGAGGAATTTCCGATCATCGGCTACAGCCCGTCCGAGGCCGCGGGCGGGATCGGCGCGCTGCTGCTGGCCGAGGCGCTGGACGGCGGGCTCCGCTACGTCGGCCGGGTCGGCAGTGGCTTTTCCATGACCGAGATGAGGCGCCTGCACGCGCGGCTCGAGGCGCTCCGGACCAGAGACGCGCCGGTCGCGCTGCCGGCCGAGGAGAAGCGCAAGGGCATGGTCTGGGTGCGGCCGGCGCTGATCGCCGAGGTCGAGTACGGCAACCGGACCGCGGACGGTATTCTGCGACACGCCGTCTACAAGGGCCTGCGCGCCGACAAGGTCGAGGCCGAGCGCGGCTGCCACCGCCTCCAAGCCGTCGGCAAAAGTGGAAAAAAAACGGTACGTCACCGATGCCGATCTCGCCCAGATCTGGGTCACCAACCCCGATCGCGTGATGTTCGGGGCGGGCGGCCCGACCAAGCTCGAGCTGGCGCTCTATTACGCCCGGGTCGGCGACTGGATGCTGCCCGAGCTGATCAGGCGGCCGGTCTCGCTGGTCCGCTGCCCGCTCGGGCGGCTCCAGGACTGCTTCTTCCAGCGCCATGCCCTTGCCGGCATGCCGGACGCGGTCAGGACGATCGCGCTCGCCGAGGACGGCTCGGACGAGAAGGCGGACTACCTCTACGTCGAGGACGCCAAGGGCCTGCTGTCGCTCCCCCAGTTCGGGACCATCGAGTTCCACAGCTGGGGCTGCCGGGTCGACCAGCCCGAGCGGCCCGACCGCCTGGTGTTCGACCTCGATCCGGATGAAAGCCTGCCCTGGCGCGAGGTGGCGAGGGCCGCCTTCGAGGTCCGCGATGCGCTCACGGCCAAGGGGCTGGTGCCCTTCCTCAAGACCACTGGCGGCAAGGGCCTGCACCTGGTGGTGCCGATCCAGCGCCGGCGAAGCTGGGGCGAAGTGGCGCGCTTTTGCGAGGCTTTCGCGCGCGAGATCGCCGCCAAGGCGCCCCGCCGCTTCACCGCCAACATGGCCAAGGCCCAGCGCCGCGGCCGGGTCTACGTCGACTGGCTGCGCAACCAGCGGAGTGCCACCGCGGTCGCCGCCTACTCGCTCCGGGCGCGCCCGGGGGCACCCGCCTCGACGCCGCTCGCCTGGGACGAGCTCGGACAGCTCGACGATCCGGCCGATCTGAACTACGCTACCGTACCAGAACGGCTGGCGACGGGGCTCGTTGATCCCTGGGCCGGGATCGAGCGGTCGGCCCGCGCTCTGCCCAGGGGCGTCGAGCCGAAGCGCTCCAAGCGCGCCTAGACTCCGCCAGCCGAGGGGAAACGAGGTCGAAGCCATGGCGCCACGCTCCAGTTGGAAGGGACATTTGAAGCTGTCCCTGGTGTCCTGTCCGGTCCGCCTGTTCAACGCGACCTCGCGCAGCGAGAAGGTGGCGTTCCACCTGCTCCAGAAGGACACCCACAACCGCATCCAGATGAAGCCCCACGACCCGGAGCTCGGCCCGGTCGAGCGGGCGGACCTGGTCAAGGGCTACGAGTACGAGAAGGACCAGTACGTCGTCTTCAGCGACGAGGACTTCGACAAGATCCAGATCGAACTCGAGCAAGGCGATCGTGATCGAGAAGTTCGTCGACGCCAAGGAGGTCGATCCGATCTACCTCGATGCGCCCTATTATCTGGCGCCGGACGGGGCGGTCGCCGAGGAGACCTTCCGGGTGATCCAGCACGCGATGCGCGACAAGGACAAGGTCGCGCTGTCGCGGATCGTGCTCGCCAACCGGGAGCGCCTGATCGCGCTCACCTGCCGCGACCGGGGCTTTTTGATGATGACGCTGCGGACCGCGGACGAGGTGCGCGATTCCAAGGACTACTTCACCGACATCAAGGACGAGGAGCCGGAGGCCGAGATGCTCGATCTGGCCGAGAAGCTGATCGAGCAGAAGTCCGGCACCTTCGATCCGAGCGAGTTCAAGGACCGCTACCAGGACGCCGTGATCGAGATGGTCAAGGCCAAGATCAAGGGGCAGGAGCCGGTGCTCGCCAAGGCGCCCGAGCGCGGCAAGGTGATCAATCTGATGGATGCGCTCCGGCGCTCGCTCGAGGACGCCAAGCCGCCGGCCGAGAGCAAGCCGCGCCGGGCCGCGGGCGGCAAGGCGGCGGCGTCCGGTGGCGGCAAGAAGCCGGCGGCGGACGAGAGCAAGAAGCGGCGGAAGGCAGGCTAGGGCCGGGACCCGGCCCGATGATCGACTTCGCCGGCCAGACCGTCACCATTCTCGGCCGTCTGGCGGCGCTGCCCAACCGGGTCGCGGCCGCCGAGATCGGGCGCCGGGGCGGCATCGTGCGGCGCGCGCTGGCGCAGCAGACGACTTTGGTCGCGATCGGCCGGCAGGCGGCGCCGCAGCTCGCCGACGGCCGTCTGCAGGCCAAGCTCGCCCGGGCCGATCAGCAGGGCGCGCGCTGTCTCAGCGAGAACGCGCTGCTGCGCGCCCTCGAGCTGTTGCCGCCGGCGGCGCCGGTCGTGGCCGCGGCCCGGCTCGAAGAGCTGGGCGACAAGGCGGGCCTCGAGCCGGCCCTGGTCCGCCTCCTGGTGCTGTTCGACCTGATCCAGCCGGACCAGGACGGCGCTTTGGGCTTTCGCGACCTGATCGCGGCCCGCGAGGTCGGCCGCCTGCTCGAGGACGGCCTGGGGCTGGCGGCGATCATCGAGGGGGCGGCCGCGGCCGGCGGCCGGCGGGTCGCCGCGGACGACCACCCGCTCGCCCGGCTCAAGCTGGTCTGCGACGACAGCGGCCAGCTCGCGCGCCGGATCGAGGGGCGCCTGGCCGAGCTCGACGGCCAGCTCCGCCTGCCGCTCGCCAATCCCGGCAACCCGTCGGTCGACGAGGTCTTCGAGGCCGCCGAGGAGGCCGAGCAGGCGGGCGATCTGGCCGCTGCCGAGGCGCTCTACCGGCGCTGCGTCGGCCTCGACCGCTCGGACCCGATCGCGCCCTTCAACCTCGCCAACGTGCTCCGCGAGCAGGGCCGCCGGAGCGAGGCCAAGTCCTACCTGCAGCTGGCCCTCGCGGTCGATCCGCGGTTCGCCGACGCCTGGTACAATCTGGCACTGCTGGTCGATGCCGACGGCCGCAAGGACCTCGCGCGCGGCTATCTCGAGCGGGCGAGCGCCACCGATCCGGACTACGCCGACCCGCTCTACAACCTCGCCCAGCTGCACTTCGAGGCGGGCGAGCTGGCGGCCGCCGGCCGGCTCTGGCAACGTTATCTGGTGCTCGACCCGGACAGCGAATGGAGCCGGCTCGCCCGCCACGGCCTGACCCTTTGCCGGCGCGCCGGCCAGGAAGCCGGCTAAGAAAGCCGGGCCTCGACGATCAGATTGAACGGCGTCTCGGCGGCGCGCCGGATGTGCCGAAAGCCGGCCTCCTCGAGCACGCCCGTGAGCTGCTTTCCGCCCGCCTGCGCGCCCAGCACGTGGGTGCCGTTCTCGGAGATGGCATGCGCGCAGCATAAGGTGGTCGAGGCTGCGTAGTACAGCCGCCCGACCGGGTTGACGTTGTCCTCGAGACGGTCGCCGGCGAGCGGTTCCACGAGCATGACGGTGCCGCCATCGGCAAGCGCGCTCGCGGCGTGGCCGGCCGCGGCGACGGGTCGGCCCATGTCGTGCAGGCAGTCGAAGAAGCAGATCAGATCGTAGCCATGCTTGGGATAGGCGTCCGCGCGCGCGACCTCGAACGTGACCCGATCGGCGACGCCGGCCGCGTCCGCCACGTCCCTGGCCGCCGCGATCGAGCCTTGATGGACGTCGAAGCCCCAGAAGCGCGAGTTCGGGAAGGCCTTGGCCATCAGGACGCTCGAATGGCCGTGACCGCAGCCGACGTCCGCGACCCTGGCGCCAGCTCGGAGCCTGGCGGTGACCCCGTCCAAGGCGGGCAGCCATTCGCTGACCAGGCTGCCGTTGTAGGAATTGCGGAAGAACGCCGCGACCCCGCAGTAGAGCCGCTGGTCGTGGTCGCCCCAACCGACGCCTCGGCCGGTCCGGAAAGCGTCGAGGGCCTGGTCCTCGTCGGCCCACATCGAGGCCACGACCTGCCAGGCGTGCGGCAGGAAGACCGGGCTCGTGTCCTCGGCCAGGACCTTGGCCTGCTCGGGCGTCAGCTCGTAGGTCGTGCTGGCGGCGTGGTACGCGACGTAGCCGCCCGCGACCTGCGAGTTCAGCCACTCGCGCACATAGCGCTCGGCGCAGCCGGAACGCCTGGCGAGCTCGTGCGAGCTCAGCGGGCCGGCACCGGCCAGGGCCTTGTAGAGCCCGAGCTTGTCGCCCAGGCTGACCATGACGCCGCCGTAGCCCGCGGACAGCTCGCCAAAGAGCCGCTCGACCAGGCTGTCGAGCGCCTGCTGGTTGATGGTCATCGCATCGTCCTCCGCACATCGTCCGGCGCGGGAGTGCGCCGGGCAGCGATCGGACGTTAGGGGTTGCTGACCTTGCCGGTGAGTGCGATACGCGCCAGGAACGGTTCATTCATGCCACGAGGGACGTTTTGAACGCAGGCATCGGCGCGAGGGTCGGACCGCTCCACGTCAGCCTGGTCGCCTTCCCGGATGCCGTGGTGTCCACCCTGACCGGCATCTACGACGTCCTGAACGCGTTCGACATGCTCGCAGGCGCCGATCCCTCGATCCCGGAAGCGCCGCCGTTCGAGGTCAAGGTCGTGGGCCTGGAACGGGGCCCGGTCGCGCTCGCCAGCGGCATGTCGGTCGACGTCCAGCGCGCGATCGACGAGATCGATTCGACCGCCATCGTGATCGTGCCCTCCGTCCTCCTCGGCGAGCGGGGCTGGCGGGTGGGGCGCTACCCGGGCCTGGTCGACTGGGCCTCGAGGATGCACGCTGGCGGTGCGCTTCTATGCTCGGCCTGCTCCGGCGTCTTCCTGCTCGCCGAGACCGGGCTGTTCGACGGCCGGGAGGCGACCGTCCACTGGGGCTATGCGCGAGAGTTCAAGAAGACTTATCCCAATGTTCCCCTCCTTCCGGAGCGGGTTCTGGTCGTCTCGGGCGAGCGCGAGCAGCTGGTCACCTCCGGCGCCTCGATGACCTGGCACGACCTCGTGCTCTACCTGATCGCCCGCGAGGTCGGTGCCACCGCCGCGCAGGCGGTCGCGCGGTTCTTCGCCCTGCAATGGCACCACGACGGGCTCGCCCCCTACATCGTGTTCCAAGGCTCGACCGAGCATGGCGACGGCCTGATCGCCGATGCCCAGGGCTGGCTCGCCTCGCATTTTTCGGTCGCGAGCCCGGTCGAGGAGATGATCACGCGCGCCAGCGTCGCGGAGCGGACTTTCAAGCGCCGCTTCAAGGCCGCGACCGGATTCGCGCCGATCGACTACGTCCAGCGCCTGCGGGTCGAGGACGCCAAGCGCCGGCTCGAGCGCACCGACGCCCCGATCGACGAGATCAGCTGGCGGGTGGGCTACGAGGATCCGGCGTTCTTCCGGCGTCTGTTCAGACGCACGACCGGGCTCTCGCCGGGCGGCTACCGGCGGCGCTTTCGGATTCCGTCCTATGCCCAAAGCGCGCGCCAGCGACGGTGAAGCCGCTGGGCAACTGGGCGAGCTGTGCTAGCTTGGCAAGGTCGCACGATCCAAGGATCAGCTGAGGAGCATGTCATGGCGATCGGTCCGCACCGGCTGGAGTATGAGGTCCTGGAGGGCTGGGAGCAGCTGCCCGAGGGCTGGTCCTTCGTCGAGGTCGCGGGCGTCGCCGTGGATTCCAAGGACCGGGTCTACGTCTTCAACCGCGGGCGCCCATCCGATGATCGTGTTCGACAAGGAGGGCCGTTTCCTGGACGCCTGGGGCGAGGGCATCTTCTCGAGCGCGCACGGGATCTTCATCGACCAGCACGACCACGTGTACTGCGCCGACAACTTCGACCACACGGTGCGCAAGTTCACGACCGGCGGTGAATTGCTGATGACGCTCGGCGACCCGGCGCATCCGGCCGACACCGGCTTCAAAGTCGGAGAATCGCCGGTCCGGCATGCGGCCGGGCCGTTCAACATGGTGACCAACGTCGCGGTGACGGCGAGCGGCGAGATGTTCATCTCGGACGGCTACGGCAACGCCCGCGTTCACCGCTTCTCGCCGGGCGGCGAGCTGCTGGCGTCCTGGGGCGAGCCGGGGGCGGGGCCGGGCCAGTTCAACCTGCCGCACAGCATCGCGGTCGACCGCAGTGGCCGGGTGCTGGTTGCCGACCGCGAGAATTCGCGGATCCAGATTTTTTCCGCGGATGGCGACTTCCTGAAGAGCTGGGACTGGGTCAACCGGCCGGACGATCTGTTCATCGACGACCAGGAGAACCTCTACATCGCCGAGCTCGGCTGGACCGTGCCGATCCCCGATCGGCCGCACTTCCCCTGGAGCAAGCATGCGCCGGTCGGCCATGCGCCGATCGCCCGGGTCACGATCTGCGATCTCGATGGCAACGTCCAGACCCAGATCGGCGGCAACAACCCGCTGCTGCCGGGCAACTTCATCGTGCCGCACGGCATCTGGGCGGATTCGCGCGGCGACTTCTACGTCGGCGAGGTGGTCAAGGCATCGGGGGCGATCGAGCACTTCGCGCCGCTGACCTGCCACGCCTTCCAGAAGTTCGTGCGCGCTGGCTGAGCCGGCCGGCGCCTCAGCGGGGCAGGCGGGCCTCGCGCGCCGGGGTCCGCGTCCCCGATGGGGCGGTCGCGCGGCGCTGCGGCGCGAACTCGTGCCGGACCGTGTCGACCAGCGCGTCGTGAAGCTGGTGCGCGGGCACGAAACCGGTCGCCAGCGCCCGATCGGCCGCGAATTGCGTGCTCGCGGCATATTTCTTGACGCGCACGGCGCTGATCGAGAACCGGCGGCCGGTCAGCCAGGCCGCGAGGTCGAATGCCCGGCCGACCGCCATGCCGACCGCATAGGGCAGGCGCAGGGTGCCGCTCGTGCCGAGCGCCTCCTGGACCAGGGCGAGCAGGCCGCGCATGTCGACGTCCGGCTTGTCGACGTAGTTGCAGACCTGTACGCCCGGCCCGAAGCCGAGCGCGTGGACCAGGAAATCGGCGACGTTGGCGACGTAGGCCATGGATTTGCGGTTGGCGCCCTTGTCGATCATCACCGACCGGCCCGAGGCGATCTGTTGCAGCAGGACATAGACGTTGCCCCGGTTCTCGGGGCCGAACACCACGGTCGGCCGGACGATCGCGAGGCTGCGCTCCGGCGAGGCCCCGGCCCAGCGCCGGAACACCGCCTCGGCCTCGAGCTTGGTGCGGCCGTAGTCGTTGAACGGCCGGCACGGCGTGTCCTCGTCGGCCTCGCCCTCGGGCAGGCCATAGACGGCAACGCTGCTGGTGAACAGGATCCGCTCGATGCCGAGCTCTTCGGCGACCGCGCAGGTGTTCTCGGCACCCGCCACGTTGACCTCGTGATAGCGCTCGCGCTGGCGGACGTCGTCCCGATGCTCGGCCGCCAGATTGTAGAGGATGGTGCAACCGCGGCAGGCCTCGAGCAGCCCCGCCCGATCGCGCACGTCCGCCCGCACCGCCAGCTCGGGGAAGGCCATCGACGGCTCGCTGTCGATGATCCGCACCTGGTAGCCCTGAGCGCGCAGAGCGCCCACCAGCCAAGTGCCGATGAAACCGCTGCCGCCGATCACACCGACCCGGGTCTCGTGTACGGTCACTCGGCCCATCCTCTGTTGTGTGGCTGGATGTGTCGTGGCGCTGGATGCCGGCGACACCTTGTCGACAAGGCATGGTAGGCGCCGCCCCTAGGGACGTTCTATAAGGCCGCCGTATGCGGTGCAAGATCGGCATGAGGCAAGGAGCGGATGAGGATCGCCTACATCATCACCCGGCGGACGAGATCGGCGGTGCGCAGGTGCACGTGCGCGATCTCGCGAGCGCGATGCACGAGGCCTGGACGGTGTCTCGGTGATCGCGGGCAGCGTCGGCGAGCTCAGCGCCCAGCTGCGGCAGCGCGGGTCGCGTTCCGCTCGGTGCCGACCCTGGTGCGCGAGCTGCATCCGTGGCGCGACCTCAGGTCGTTCCTGCGCCTGAGGCAGCTGCTCGCCGAGCTGCGACCGGAGCTGGTGTCGACCCACTCCTCGAAGGCCGGCTGGCTCGGGCGCTCGCCGCCGACCGGCTCGGCATCCCGGCGCTGTTCACGGCCCACGGCTGGGCCTTCACGGTCGGGGTGTTGGAGCGGGCGCGCCGGTTCTATGCGCTTGCCGAGCGCCTGGCGGCGCCGCTCGCCGACCGGATCGTCACGGTCAGCGAGTACGACCGCGCCCTGGCGCTGGAGCGGCGGATCGCGCCGCCGGACGAGATCGTCCGGATCCACAACGGCGTGCACGACTGCCTGCCATGCTCGCCCGCGCCCGCTCCGGCCGCCGACGGGCCCCGGATCGTCATGACCGGGCGGTTCACCCCCCAGAAGGACCACGCCTGCCTCCTGCACACGCTGGCCGGGCTCCGGCGGCTGGATTGGCCCCTGGATCTGGTCGGCCACGGGCCCTTGCAGGGGCAGGCGATCGCGCTCGCGACTTCGCTCGGCATCGAGGACCGGGTGCACTTCCTCGGCGCGCGCAACGACGTCTGCGCGGTGTTGCGGGGGCGGATGTCTATGTCCTGGCGAGCAACTGGGAAGGGCTGCCGCGCAGCATCCTCGAGGCCATGAGCGTCGGGCTGCCGGTCGTGGCCTCCGACGTCGGCGTCGTGTCCGAGGTGGTGCGGGAGGCGGACACCGGTTTCCTGGTGCCGCGCAAGGACGACCGGCGCCTGGCCGAGCGGCTCGAGACGCTGATCACGGGGCCCAGGCTGCGGCGAAGGCTCGGGACCCACGGCCGGCGACGCTACGAGGAGGAGTTCCGGTTCGAGGTGATGTTCGAACGGACCCTCGCGCTCGATCAGGAGATGCTGGCGCGCCCGGCTGCGCGCCGCGCCGAGCAGGCTCGATCGCTCGCGTAAGGGGTTCATTAACCTTGGCTTGCTAGCTTGCAGGGCTGGTTTCGGTAGCGGCCCCGCGACGCGCTGCCGGAGCGACCGGCACAGCGGAGCGAGCGGTCCTGATGGGTAATCTGATAGCGGTTGGCAATCTCAAAGGTGGCACCGGCAAGAGCACGATCGCGGTCAACCTGGCCTGCGCGCTCGCCGACGGCGGCGAGACCGTGATCCTGGTCGATGCCGACGGCCAGGGCACGGCGACCGACTGGCATGCCGGGCAGCGGTTGCCGCTGCCGGTCGAGACCCTGCCGCTCGGTGGCGAGCGCGATGCCCAGCGCTGGGTCGCGCGGGCGATCAGCCTCAAGGCCGCCGCCGACCACGTCGTGGTCGACCTGCCGCCCCAGGTCGGCTCGTGCATCGCGTCCGCTCTTTTGATCGCGGACCTGTTCGTGATCCCGGTGACGCCGTCCGGGGTCGACCTGCGAGCGACCGGCAAGGCGCTCGACCTGTTGCGCCGGGCGCGGGCGATCCGCAGCGCCACCCGGCCCGCGTGCATGCTGGTGCCGAGCCGGGTCGACCGGCGGACCGCGATCGGCCGGCGGCTTCACGCCACCCTCGAGCGCTTCGGGCTCAAGGTCGGGCCGGCGATCCGGCAACGCTCGGCGCATGCCGAGGCATTCGATGCCGGCGCCTGGATCGGCGTGCATGCCCCGGGCTCGCCCGCGCATCGCGAGATCCGGGTGCTCAAGGACCGGATTCTGGAGCTGCTCGCCGAGACGCCGCAGACCGCCGTGAGCGCGTTCCCGCCGGTCCATCCTCTGCCCTACGACCGGCCGGCCGATCGGCTGAGCGCCTGACCGCCAGGCGCCGCCGGGCGGCCGAAGCCGGCGGCCCGGGATCTCAGGCGAGCGCCGCCTGCAGCACTTCGGCGACGTGGAGCGCCTGGCGGCCGCTGCCGTCCTTGATCTGATGCCGGCAGCTGGTGCCATCCGCGACCAGGACCACGTCGGGGCCGGCCGCGCGCACCGCCGGCAGCAGCGACAGCTCGGCCATCTGCAGCGACACGGCGTGGTGGCGCGCCTCGTAGCCGAACGCGCCGGCCATGCCGCAGCAGCTGGACTCGACGGTCTCGACCTCGAGCCCCGGAACCAGCTTCAGGCAGCCCTCGACCGCGGCCATGGCGGCGAACGCCTTCTGATGGCAATGGCCGTGCAGCAGCGCCCGGCGCCAGGGCGCCTGGCTGCAGCCGGAGCTCGAGCCGGTCCGCCGCCTGCTCCGCCCACAGGAACTCTTCGAACAGCAGGGCGCGCCCGGCCAGGGCGACGGTCTCCGATCCCGGCAGCAAGGCCTCGTACTCGTCGCGGAGCGTGAGCAGACAGGAGGGCTCGAGCCCGATCACCGGCAGGCCGAGCTCGACCAGAGGCCGTAACGCCGCGAGCGTGCGCCGGGCCTCGCGGCGCGCTTCCTCGACCAGCCCGGTCGCCAGAAACGTCCGGCCGCAGCAGAGCGGACGAGAGCCGCCCGAGGCCGGCAGGTGGACCCGATAGCCGGCGGCCGCCAGTACCGCCTCGGCCGCGCGCGCGATCGCAGGCTCGAACCACGTGGTGAAAGTGTCGACCAGCAGGACGACGTCGCGCCCATCGCTCGCGGGCAGCGCACCGTTGGCGCGCGGCCGGTACGGCCGGTCGTGCCAGCGCGGCAGCGAGCGCCGGGCGCTGAACCCGAAGAGGCGCTCGGAGAGCGCGGCCGCCCCCGGCAGCCGGTCGCGCAGATGCAGGAGCGAGCGAGCGCGGCTGGCGTAGGGCGCGTAGCGCGGGAGATACGCGATCAGCCGGTCCTTGATGCTCACGCCGTAGCGTTGTTGTCGTTGGTGCAGGACCTCGATCTTCATCCGCGCGAGATCGACCCCGGTCGGGCATTCGCGGCGGCAGGCCTTGCAGGCGACGCAGAGATCGAGGGTCGAGGCCATCTCGTCCGAGAACAGCGCGTCCGGCCCGAGCTGGCCCGAGAGCGCCAGGCGGAGACTGTTGGCGCGACCGCGGGTGACGTGGGTTTCGTCATTGGTCACCCGGTAGGAAGGACACATGACGCCCGGCTCGGCCTTGCGGCAGGCGCCGTTGTTGTTGCACATCTCGGCGGCGCCGAGAAAGCCGCCCCAGGCCTGCCAGTCGAGCCCGGCCTCGATCGCAAGCGGCGCATAGCCGGGCGCAAAGCGCAGCAGCGTGCGGTCGTCCATGCGCGGCGCGCGCACGATCTTGCCCGGATTGAGCACGGCGCCGGGGTCGAAGGCGTCCTTGACCGCCTCGAACGCCCGCACCAGGCGCGGGCCGAACATCGCCTCGTGGAACTCCGAGCGCACCAGGCCATCGCCGTGCTCGCCCGAATGGCTGCCCTTGTAGGTGCGGACCATGGCCATCGCCTCCTCGGCGATCTGCGCGCATGGCCCGGACGTCCTTCTCCTGCTTGAGGTTGAGGATCGGGCGGACGTGCAGGCAGCCGACCGAGGCATGCGCGTACCAGGTGCCGCTGGTGCCGTGACGCGCGAAGATCTCGGTCAGGCGTGCCGTGTAGTCGGCCAGATGCTCGAGCGGCACGGCGCAGTCCTCGATGAACGAGACCGGCTTGCCGGCGCTCTTCATCGACATGACGATGTTGAGCCCGGCGGTGCGGACCTCCCAGATCCGGGCCTGGGCGGCGGGCTCGAGCGCCTCGACCACGGCACCCTGCAGGCCGATCCCGGCCATCAGCTCCTTGAGGCGCGCGAGGCCCCGCAGCTGGGTCGCAGAATCCTCGCCGGCGAACTCGACCAGCAGCAAAGCGTCCGGGGTGCCGCGCACGAAGCGGTCGATCAGCGGCCGGTAGGCGGGGATCTGGCGGCCGAGCTCGATGATCGAGCGGTCGACCAGCTCGACCGCCGAGGGCCCGAGCTCGACGATCGCGCTCGCCGAGGCCATCGCCTGGTAGAAGTCCGGAAAATGGCAGACGCCCAGGACCTTGTGCGCCGGCAGGGGCTGCAGCTTGAGCTTGAGCCTTCGGAACAGCGCGAGCGTGCCCTCGGAGCCGACCAGCAGCTCGGCCATGTTGTGGCCGGCGGGTCGGACCCGGTCGAGGTTGTAGCCGCCGACCCGGCGCTGGACCTTGGGGAAGCCCGCGGCGATGGCGTCCGCCTCGCGCAGGGCGAGCGCGCGCAGGTCCTGGATCAGCTGCAGGTAGCGCGGGCTGCCGGCGACGCCCTCGAGGTTGCCCGGGACCTCGGCGAACTGGACCTCTTCGCCGCCGGCCATCAGGGCATCGATCGCGAGCAGGTTGTCGACCATGATGCCGTAGCGGATCGAGCGCGCGCCGCAGGCGTTGTTGGCGGCCATGCCGCCCAGCGTCGCGCGCGAGCTGGTCGAGATGTCGACCGGGAAGAACAGGCCGTGGGCCTTGAGCAGGCGGTTCAGCCGGTCGAGCACGAGCCCGGGCTCGACCCAGACCGTGCGCTGCCCGACGTCGAGCTCGAGCATGCGGTTCAGATGTTTGGAGAAATCGATCACCAGCCCGGAGCCGATGGTCTGGCCGGCCTGCGAGGTGCCGCCGCCGCGGGCCACGACCGGCACGCCCGCGTCCCGCGCGATCGCGAGCGCCGCCTCGACGTCGGCGTCGGTCTTCGGGATCACCACGCCCATGGGCTCGACCTGGTAGATCGAGGCATCGGTGCTGTAGCGGGCGCGATCGAAGGCCCCGAAGCGGACCTCGCCCTCGATGGCACGCGCCAGCCGCGCCGCCAGGGCGGGATCGCCGCGATCGCGACCGAGATCGGTCCGGGTCAGGATCGCGGCCATCGGCGAGCCTCGCTGTTCCGCTCTAAATGTTTGAAATGCCGCATCATTTTCCCGAACCCGTTGCCTTGTGCCCGAAGGGCCGCCATGCATAATGCCCGGGCTCGCACGGCCGTGCGAGCTTCGCGCGGAGAGCCGGCATGACCACGAGCCACCAGAGCGGGCGGCATTTCCTGCAGATCCCGGGGCCGACCAACGTCCCGGATCGCATCCTGCGCGCGATCGACCGCCCGACCATCGACCATCGCGGCCCGGACTTCGTGCGCCTCGCGGGCGAGATCCTGGAGGGGATCAGGCCGATCTTCAAGACCCGGGGCCCGGTGGTGATCTATCCGGCCTCGGGCACCGGCGCCTGGGAGGCGGCGCTGGTCAACAGCCTGTCGCCCGGGGATCACGTGCTGATGGTCGAGACCGGGCATTTCGCGAGCCTCTGGTGCGCGATGGCCAGGCGTCTCGGGCTCGAGGTCCGGCTGTTGGAGGGCGACTGGCGCCACGGCGTCGATCCCGAGCAGGTCGAAGCAACCCTCGCCGAGGACCGCGCGCACCGGATCAAGGCCGTCTGCATCGTCCACAACGAGACCTCGACCGGGGTCACCTCGCGGGTCGCCGAGGTCCGGCGCGCGATCGATGGCGCCTCCCATCCGGCGCTGTTCATGGTCGACACCATCTCCTCGCTCGCCTCGATCGACTACCGCCACGACGAATGGGGCGTCGACGTCACGGTCGCGGGCTCCCAGAAGGGCCTGATGCTGCCGCCCGGCCTCAGCTTCAATGCGCTCAGCGACAAGGCGCTGGCGGCGTCCAGGACGGCGCGCCTGCCGCGGTCCTATTGGGAATGGGAGCCGATGCTCGCGGCCAACGCCAAGGGCGTCTTTCCGTACACCCCGGCGACCAACCTGCTGTACGGCCTGCGCGAGGCGATCGCCATGCTGCGGGAGGAGGGCCTCGAGCGGGTGTTCGCCCGCCACGACCGGCATGCCGAGGCGACCCGGCGCGCGGTCCGCGCCTGGGGCCTCGAGGTGCTTTGCCAGGACCCGCGCGAGTATTCGAGCTCGCTGACCGCGGTGCGGCTGCCCGACGGCCGGGATGCCGACGCGCTCCGCCGGCTGATCCTGGAGCGCTTCGACCTCGCGCTCGGCAACGGCCTCGGCCGGCTCGCCGGCCGGGTGTTCCGGATCGGCCATCTCGGCGATTTCAACGACCTGATGCTGGCGGGCACCCTTGCCGGGATCGAGATGGGCCTGCGGCTGTCCGGCTGGCCGGTCGTCGCGAGCGGCGTGCTCGAGGCGCTCGCCTGTCTGAGCGATGGTGGCGGCCAGCCGGCGCGCCGGGCGAGCGCCGCCTGAGACCGCAGAGCCCGCCCGATACCACCATGACGCCCGAGAGCGCCGGCCGGCTGCTCGACCTGCTGGCGGCGCGGACCGGGGTGGTCTGCGCGGTCGGCGCCGGCGGCAAGAAGTCGACCCTCTATCGGCTCGCGGAGGCGCATCGGCTGGCCGGCACGGCGCGCATCGGCCTGACCTGCACGGTGACCATGGGGCCACCGCCGCGGCCGCTGCCGGACCATCGCCTGATCGCCGCTCCGGACGCTCTGGTGGCCGCGGTGCCGGCGCTCGCGGCCCGCCATCAACTGCTCCTCTACGCCCAGCCGTCGCCCAAGCCCGGCCGGCTCGGCGGGTTGCCGGTCGAGCTGATCGCGCGCCTGCACGCCCTGGGCGGCTTCACGGTCACCCTGGTCAAGGCGGACGGCGCCCGCATGCGCTGGATCAAGGCGCCGCACGAGGATGAGCCGGTCCTGCCGGACGGGATGACGACGCTCTTGCCGGTGGTCTCGGCCAAGGCGCTCGGCCGGCCGCTCGAGCCGGCGATCGGCCATCGGCTCGAGCGCGTGGCGGCGGTGACCGGCGCCGCGATCGGCGAGCCGCTCAGCCCGATCCACCTCGCCCGTCTCCTGACCAGCGAGCAGGGCGCGTTGCAACGGGCGGCGACCGCGGTCGTGGTCCCGATCATCAACATGGTCGACGACGAGGCCGACCGGACCGGCGCGCGCGACGTGGCCAGGCGGGCGCTGGCCGCCACCGACCGGTTCGAGCGGGTGGTGCTGACCTCGATGATCGCCGCCGACCCGCTGGTCGAGGTGATCGTGCGCTGAGGCGCCGATTCAACGCAAAGGTTGCATTCGTTTTCGACTTATAGTCGAATAGAGATCGATCAACCTCTATCGGACTTCCAGTGCCGTTCGATCCGCGACGCCACCTGACGCTGGTTCAAGGCGGCCTCTTTGAGCCGCGCAGCTCGCGGCGCTTCCTCCAGGGCGCGCTGCCGGAGAGCTGGCGCTTTGCCCAGCAGATGGCGCTCGATCTGGCGCGCCAGGTCGAATATCTGGCCTGGGCCGGCCGCGCCGAGACCTTCGACACCTATTTCCTGCGGCAGGCGGAGGCGATGTTGCGCCCCAAGGGGCTGACCGAGCTGATCAGCGGCCAGGCGCGGCCGGTCGGCGACGGGCCGCCGGTGCCCGCGCCCGAGCTCGAGGAGCGGGCGGCGCGCTTTGCCGCCTGGGGCCGGGCGATCCTCACCGCGGTGCTGCTCGAGCTGGCGGAGCGGCTCGAGATCAGCAACCCGCAGCAGGCGCTGGTCTATCTGCTCAGCCGCGACCTCCGCTTCGCCAAGGCGGCAGCGCTCTGGATCGCCGAGCATGGCATGGCCGCGGTCGAGCAGGCCTTGCACGAGCTGCCGGGGCATGCGCTGGTGCTGCTCGCGGCCAGCCCGAACGATACCGTCGAGCGGTTCATGGCTCGCGATGCCTTCTGGGCGGCGGTCATGAAGCGGACCTGACGACCCGCGCCAGCCGGACCTGCGCCCGCCCGCCGTTGTCGGCCACGCTCCGAGGCGATAAGAACCGGACCTCGGGGCAGTCGCGGCAAACGGGGAGGCGAAGGTGGCCGGCGCGCGTTACGTCCTGGCGATCGATCAGGGCACGACCAGCAGCCGGGCGATGCTGTTCGATCGGGCCGGCCGGCCGTGCGCGACCAGCCAGCGCGAGCTCGAGCAGCACTATCCGAAGCCCGGCTGGGTCGAGCACGATCCGGAGCAGATCTGGCGGGACACCCTCGCGGCCGCCCGGGGCGCGCTCGAGCAGGCCGGGCTCGGCGCGAGCGAGGTCGCGGCGATCGGCATCACCAACCAGCGCGAGACCGCGGTCCTGTGGGAGCGGGCGAGCGGCCGGGCCGGTCCATCCGGCGATCGTCTGGCAGGACCGGCGGACGGCCGCGCGTTGCCGCGAGCTTCTGCGCAGCCGGTCACGACCCGCTGGTCCAGGCGCGCACCGGCCTCCTGATCGACCCGTATTTCTCGGCGACCAAGCTCGCCTGGCTGCTCGACGAGGTCGCTGGCGCCCGCGCCGCGGCGGCGCGCGGCGAGCTCGCCTTCGGCACGATCGACAGCTTCCTGCTCTGGCGCCTGACCGGTGGCCGGGTGCACGCGACCGATGCGACCAACGCGTCCCGCACCATGCTCTACGACATCCACCGCCAGGACTGGGACGACGATCTTTTGCGGCTGCTCGACATCCCGCGCGCCCTCCTGCCCGAGGTCAGGGATTGCAGCACGCTGTTCGGCACCACGCCCGCGGAGCTGTTCGGGGTGCCGCTGCCGATCACCGGGATCGCCGGCGACCAGCAGGCGGCGACCGTCGGCCAGGCCTGCTTTACGCCCGGCATGTTGAAGAGCACCTACGGCACCGGCTGCTTTGCCCTGCTCAACACCGGCGCAGCAGGCGGTCAGGTCCGAACAACCGCCTGCTCACGACCATCGCCTATCGCCTCGGCGGCGAGGCCACCTACGCCCTCGAGGGCAGCATCTTCGTCGCCGGCGCAGCCGTGCAGTGGCTGCGCGATGGCCTGAAGCTGATCGGCCATGCCGGCGAGACCGAGGCGCTCGCGGCCGGGATCTACGACACCGGCGGGGTCTACCTGGTGCCCGCCTTCGTCGGGCTGGGCGCACCCCATTGGGACCCGGATGCGCGCGCTGCAATCTTCGGCCTGACCCGCGATGCCGGCATCCCGCAGATCGTGCGCGCGGCGCTCGAATCGGTCGGCTATCAGACCAAGGATCTGCTGGCGGCGATGAGCGCGGACCTCGGCGCTGACGAGGGCGGCGCCGTGCGGGTCGACGGCGGTATGGTCGCGAACGACTGGCTCTGCCAGTTCCTGGCCGACATCCTGGACCGGTCGGTCGAGCGCCCGGCGGTGACCGAGACCACGGCGCTGGGCGCTGCCTGCCTCGCCGGACTCGCGGTCGGGCTCTATCCTTCCCTGGACGCGGTCGCGGGAGCCTGGCGCCTGGAACGGCGCTTCGAGCCCCGGATGGGCGCATCCGAGCGCCAGGGCCTCTACGCGGGCTGGCAGGACGCCGTCCGCCGCACCCGCAGCGCGGCCTGAGCCGGAGCATGAGCGACATGGTGCAACAGTCAGACCTTCGCGTTGCGATCGGCGGCTTCGGCGCGGTCGGCGGCACCGTCGCGCGCCGGCTCGATCAGGGCCTGCCCGGGTTCTGCCTGGCCGCGGTCAGCGCGCGCGACGTCGCCAAGGCCGAGGCGAGGATGGCCGGCTTCGCCCGGCCGGTGTCGGTGGTCGCCCTCGAGGCGCTCGCCGATCTGGCCGAGATCGTGATCGAATGCGCGCCGGCGGCGGTGTTCCGGCGGGTCGCCCTGCCCGCGATCCGGGCCGGCCGGATCTTTTTTCCCGTCAGCGTCGGCCAGCTGTTGGCGCAGAACGATCTGATCGAGCTGGCGGCCACGACCGGGGCCCGGATCATCGTCCCGACCGGCGCGCTGCTCGGCCTCGATGCGGTGCGCGCCGCCGCGGAGGGCGAGATCCGAAGTGTCCGGATGATCACCCGCAAGCCGCCGCGCGGGCTCGCGGGCGCGCCCTGGCTTGCCGAGCACGGCATCACGCTCGAGGGCCTCGGCGCACCGCTCAAGGTGTTCGAGGGTAGCGCCCGGGACGGTGCTCGCGGCTTTCCGGCCAACGTCAACGTCGCCGCCGCCCTCAGCCTCGCCGGCATCGGCCCCGACCGGACCCGGCTCGAGATCTGGGCCGATCCCGGGCTCGAGCGCAACGTCCACCGGATTCTGGTCGAGGCCGACAGCGCGCGCTTCGAGATGCAGGTCGAGAACGTCCCGAGCGAGGCCAACCCGCGCACCGGCAAGCTCACGCCCTTGAGCGTGATCGCCGCGCTGAAAAGCCTGACCGCGACCCTTCGGGTCGGCAGCTGAGGAGCCCGCCGATGCCTGCCTTCACCACCCGGCCCGAGATTCTCGGGACCTTCGGCGTCGTCACCTCGACCCACTGGCTGGCCAGCGCCACCGGCATGGCGATCCTGGAGAAGGGCGGCAACGCCTTCGATGCCGCGGTCGCCGCAGGCTTTGCTTTGCAGGTGGTCGAGCCGCATCTGAACGGCCCCGGCGGCGACCTGCCGATCCTGCTCTACAGCGCCGCACGGGACGAGCTGCAGGTGGTCTGCGGCCAGGGCACGGCGCCCGCCGCGGCGACCATCGAGGCCTATCGCGGGCTCGGGCTCGATCTGGTGCCCGGCACCGGACTGCTCGCCGCGACCGTACCCGGCGCGTTCGACGCCTGGCTCCTGATGCTGCGCGATCACGGCACGCTGCCGCTGCGCGACGTGCTGACGCCGGCGATCGGCTTCGCCCGCCAGGGCTATCCACTGGTGCCGCTGATCAGCGCCACGATCGAGCGCGTCAGGGATCTGTTCCTCGCCGAATGGCCGAGTTCGGCCGCGGTCTATCTGACCGGCGGCGAGGTGCCCGAGCCGGGCCGCCTGTTCCGCAACCCGACGCTCGCCGCCACCTATTCCCGAATCCTCGAAGCGGCGGAGAGCGCCGGTGGCGACCGCGTGGCCCAGATCGAGGCGGCGCGCCGCGCCTGGTACCAGGGTTTCGTCGCCGAGGCGATCGACCGCTTCTGCCGCCAGAACGCGGTCATGGACAGCTCGGGCCACCGCCACCGGGGCCTGCTCACCGGCGCCGACCTAGCCGGCTGGCAGGCGAGCGTCGAGCAGCCGCTCCGCTACGATTATCACGGCTATACGCTCTTGAAGGCCGGGCCCTGGAGCCAGGCGCCGGTCGCCCTGCAGCAGCTCGCCCTGCTTGCGGGCTTCGATCTGTCCGGCTCGAGCGTGGACGATCCGGAGTTCGTCCACACGGTGGTCGAGTGCGCCAAGCTCGCCTTCGCCGATCGCGAGGCCTTCTACGGCGACCCGGCGTTCGTCGACGTCCCGATCGCGGAGCTGCTCTCCGAGCCCTACAACGCCGCCCGCCGCCGGCTGGTCGGTGAGCGCGCCTCGCTCGAGCTGCGGCCGGGCCGGATCGAGGGCTTCGGCGGTACCGTCCCGCTGCGGTCGCAGCACCGGCGCGCAAGACGTCGCCCATGCCGGCGCTCATGGCGGTCTGGGGGGCATCGGCGAGCCGACCGTGGCGCCGGCCGACCGCAGCGAGCTCGCCGGGCGCGGTGACACCTGCCATCTCGACGTGATCGATCGTCACGGCAACATGGTCTCGGCGACCCCGTCCGGCGGCTGGCTGCAGAGCTCGCCGGTGATCCCGGAGCTCGGCTTCTGCCTCGGCACGCGCGGCCAGATGTTCTGGCTGGAGCCGGGCCGGCCGGCCAGCCTCGCCCCCGGCAGGCGGCCGCGGACCACGCTTTCGCCCTCACTGGCGCTCCGCGACGGCGAGCCGTATATGGCGTTCGGCACGCCCGGCGGCGACCAGCAGGACCAATGGTCGCTGCACGTGTTCCTACGCCACGTCCATTTCGGGATGAACCTGCAGGCGGCGATCGACGCGCCGGCGTTCCACACCGAGCACGCGCCGAGCTCGTTCTACCCACGCGAGGGCCGCCCCGGCCACCTCGCGCTCGAGGGCCGTTTTCCCCAGGCGACGATCGACGCACTCCGGCGGCGCGGTCATCAGGTCGAGGTCCGCGACGACTGGTCGCTCGGACGCGTGACCGCCGCCGCCCGAGACGGCGACCTCCTCAAGGCCGCCGCCAACCCGAGGCTCATGCAGAACTATGCGATCGGCCGCTGAGCCGGACGCCGGCGGCGTTTGGTCGCCTATCGCGGCAGGAGCTCGGTCTTCTTTTCTTCCTCTTTGGGAGTGGGCTGCGCTCCCACCGCGTCGGCGACTCTTTGCAGATCCACTCGAAGAGCCTTCACGTCGGCCTTAATCTCCGGAAGAGCCTTTACGTCGGCTTTGATCGCCGAGACGTCTCCGCTGAGGAACCCCAACGCTGTCGTCATCTGACCCGTGTGCGTCTCGACGGTGGCGATCCGATCACCCAGCGTGAAAATCCTGGAAAGGTCCAGGGTCACGAGACCTCCGATAATCGCGGCGACGAAGGCGCCGATGAGACCGACCGCCCAAAGGAAGGTTTTTTGGCCGGCCTGCAGCGTGTGTTGTCGGGCCTCGATATCGCGGATCAACGCTTCCATCCGGTCCATACGCGCGTCAGTGCGTGTGTCTGGCCCCTCTGCCATGTTCTCTTCCTGTTCTCGCCCATGTCCGTTAACGCATTCTTAGCGCGAGGAAGAGAACGTAGGGTACGGTTCACGGCCCTGCAACTCGCCGCTACCGGTACGAGTTCCATCTTATTCCTATCATAGGAATAAATGCTGATCAACGAATCTTGCGCCATCCGCGGCCCCAGGGCGGGTAAGCCGAGGGCCCGAGGCGTGGCGTGGCGATGTTCAACTTCCGCTGAGACCGATATAGTGACCGCGCGATCGGTGCCCAGCGGGAATGGGCCATGAAAGCGATGGTGCTCGATCGGCCGGGCGAGCGGCTGCGGCTGGCGGAGCTGCCGAGGCCCAAGCCGGGGCCGGGGCAGGTGCTGGTCAGGGTGACCGCCTGCGGGGTCTGCCGGACCGATCTGCACGTGGTCGACGGCGATCTGACCGAGGCCAAGCTGCCGATCGTGCCCGGGCATGAGATCGTCGGCCGGGTGGTCGAAGCCGGCCCGGGCGCCGATCAGTTCGAGCACAAACCAGCGGATCGGCATTCCCTGGCTGGGGTGGACCTGCGGCCGCTGCCGGTTCTGCGCGACCGCCCGGGAAAACCTCTGCGACGACGCGCGCTTCACGGGCTATCAGATCGACGGCGGCTACGCCGAGTACACGGTCGCGGACGCACGCTACTGCTTTCCGATCGTGGGCGACTATGGCGATGCCGAGGCGGCGCCGCTGCTCTGCGCCGGGCTGATCGGCTACCGCTCGCTACGAATGGCGGGCGAGGCGGAGCGGCTCGGCATCTACGGCTTCGGCGCCGCCGCCCACATCGTGGCGCAGGTCGCCAGGCATCAGGGCCGGCGCGTCTATGCCTTCACCCGCGCGGGCGACACCGAGGCGCAGGAGTTCGCCCGCGAGCAGGGCGCCGTCTGGGCCGGCGGCTCGGACCAGCGGCCGCCGGCAGAGCTGGACGCGGCGATCATCTTCGCCCCGGTCGGGGCGCTGATCCCGGCGGCGCTCCGGGCGGTCGCCAAGGGCGGCACCGTGGTCGCGGGCGGCATCCACATGAGCGCCATCCCGAGTTTTCCGTACTCGATCCTCTGGGGCGAGCGGGTGGTGCGCTCGGTCGCCAACCTGACCCGCGCCGATGCCGAAGAGTTCCTGACGCTCGCCCCCGAGGTGCCGGTCCGGACCGCGGTCCAGCCCTACCCGCTCGCCGAGGCCAACCGCGCGCTCGACGACCTGCGCGCCGGCCGCCTGCGCGGCGCCGCCGTGCTGCTGCCATCGTCAGAGCTGTGAGCTGGGTCGTGGACTATGCTATCTTTACATTTGACTCGCCACGTATTGGACGAGCTTTCTGAGCGTGGGCTCGAGCGTGCTTGGGTGGAGCGCGTGGCTACCGATCCAGAATGGCTCGAACCCTCCCGCTGGCGAGCAGGCGTGAAGCTCTGTTTTGGTCGGATCGACGAGGCCGGCGGCAAGGTGTTGCGTGTGGCCACTATCGACGAAGACCGCACGCGGATCGTGATCACTGCTCATTTCGATCGCAGAGCCACGAGAGCCAAGAGGAAGACGGATGCGACTGACGTATGACCCCGAGGCCGATGCGCTGACGCTCCGCCTGAGCGACGGTGCCGTAGAGAGCAGCGAGGAGGTCGCCCCGAACGTCATCCTCGACTTCGACATCGAGGGCCGCGTGATCGGCATCGAGGTGCTGTTCGTCTCGGAGTTGCCGGATGCCAATCCGATGGAGCTGGCGTTCAAGGTCCATCGCGAGCAGGCCGAGCACGCGGCCTGAGCTGCTCTGCCGTCAGTCGACCCGGAAGCGCTTGATCCCCTCGGGGTCGAGCTCGATGCCGAGGCCGGGGGCCTCGGGCACCGCGATCCGGCCGTTCACCGGGCGGAGCGGCTTGGTCAGGACCTGATCGCGGAGCGGGTTGTCGCCGACGTCGTACTCGATCAGCGTGGCGGCCGGGACGTTGTCGGTGTGCGGGTAGTCGGGCAGCGCCGCGACCAGGTGGACCGCCGCGGCGAGGCCGACCCCGCTGCCCCAGACGTGCGGCGAGAGGCGGAGGTTGTTGAGCCGGCACAGCAGCGCGATCGCTTTGGCCTCGTCGAGGCCGCCGCAGAGCGTGATGTCCGGCTGGACGACGTCGACCGCGCGTGCCGCGATCAGCCGGTTGAAATCCCAGATCGTATACAGCGCCTCGCCGGTCGCGATCGGGATCGGCGCGCGGGCGGCGAGCAGCTCGTAGCCGCGAAAGTCCTGGGGCGGCAGCGGCTCCTCGTAGAAGTGGATGCCGTAGGCGAGCGTCCGGCGCATGCTCTCGAGCGCGAGGTCGACCGTGTAGTTGCCGTTGACGTCGACCAGCAGGAGGGCGTCCTCGCCCAGGATGTCGCGGGCGAGGCGGACCCGCTCCTCGTCGGACTTGGGGTTGAGGCCGATCTTGAACTTGGCGCCCGGGAAGCCCTGATCCGCGATCCGCTCGAGCTGGGCGGGCAGCTGGTTCTCCGGGTCGCCGGTCAGGTAGCCGTCCGAGGCGTAGACCGGGACCCGGTCGCGCCCGAGGCCGCCGAGCAGCTTGCAGACCGGCAGGCCCAGGGTCTTGCCCATGGCGTCGTAGATCGCGATGTTGATGCCGCTGGCACAGGCGGTCATCTGGTTCTGCAGGCCGAGGTGATAGCGCCGGCTGATCAGATCGCACCAGATCCGCTCGCGGTCGTAGAGCTCGCGGCCGAGGTAGGCGGGCTTGATCAGCTCCAGATAGCCCGCGGTCGCCTTGGCCGGGCCCCAGGCCTCGCCGATCCCGATCACGCCGTCCTCGGTCTCGACCTCGACCAGGTTGCAGCCGCGCTCCGAGGTCAGGGCGCGCGCCATGCCGTAGGCGCGCACCTCCGGCATCCGGTAGGCGAGCGGGATCAGACGGATGTCCCGGATGCGTGCCATGCGATTCTCCCGATTTGCAGCGACGCGGCCCGGGCGCACACTAGCGGCGAATTGAGTTGGGTCAAAGCGCGCGCAAGCCGCGCCCGGAGGACGGCCATGGCTGCCGATCAGACCGAGAAGGCGAACCTGTTCCGAGCCCTGCACGAACGCTCCGGAGCGTTCGTGATTCCCAATCCGTTCGATGTCGGCACGGCGCGCATCCTGGCCGGGCTCGGATTCGAGGCGCTGGCCACGACCAGCGCCGGCTGCGCCTTCGCGCTCGGCCGGCGCGACGGCGCGATCACCCGCGACGAGGCGCTCGCGCATGCCAGGGCGATTGTCGACGCGACGCCGCTGCCGGTGTCCGCCGACCTCGAGAACGGCTTCGGCGACGCTCCGGAGGCCGCGGCGTCGACCGTCGGGCTCGCCGCCGAGGCGGGCCTGGTCGGCTGCTCGATCGAGGATGCCAGCGGCGATCCGGCCCGGCCGATCTACGATTTCGCGCAGGCGGTCGAGCGGGTCGCGGCCGCGGTCGAGGCCGCGCGCGCCCTGCCGTTCGCCTTCACGCTCACGGCGCGCGCCGAGAACTTCCTGCACGGTCGGCCCGATCTCGACGACACGATCTCGCGCCTGCAGGCGTTCGAGGCGGCGGGCGCGGACGTGCTCTATGCGCCGGGGCTGCGCGCGGTCGAGCCGATCCGCACGGTCTGCGGCGCCCTCAAGAAGCCGGTCAACGTGCTCGCAGGCATCGGCCCGACGCCGCTCTCGGTCGGGCAGCTGGCGGCCGCGGGCGTGCGTCGGATCAGCCTCGGTTCGGCGCTCTCGCGGGTGGCGCTCGGCGCCTTCCTGGACGCCGCGCGCGAGATCAAGGCATCCGGCACCTTCGGCTTCATGGGCCGCGCCGCCGCGTTCAAGGACCTCGACGGCTTCATGCTCGGCCGATCCTGAGACGCGCTACGCGGTGAGCGCGGCGAGATCGGGCAGCGGGCGGGCGAGTTCCGGGATGGTCTGCAGATGGCGCTTCGAGGGCCGCAGCGACCCTGAGCGTGCGCCGGTCGCCGAAGCGCCGGCCGCAGACCTGGATGCCGAACGGCATGCCGGTGTGGTCGCGGCCGCAGGGGATGCAGGCGACCGGGCTCGAGGTCAGCGTCAGGCCGTAGGGCAGCGCCAGCCAGTGGAAGTAGGTGCGGAGCTTCTGGCCGTTGATCTCGGCGACGTAGCGCTCGCGGTGCGGGAACGGCGGCACCGCCATCGCCGGGCAGATGAGCGCGTCGTAGCCGGTCATGAAGTCGAGGAAGGCGCGGTACAGCTCGGTATGCCGGCGCATCGCCCGCGCGACGTCCTCGAGGCTCATGGCGAGGCCCTGCTCGACATTGGCCCGGATGTTGGGGCCCTGGACCTCCGGCCGCTCCCGATAGGTGGCACCGTGGGCGGCGACGAAGTTGACCGCGCGGGTGACCTCGAACACGGTGTGCGCGCTGTCGTCGAGCGGCGGGTCGCGCTCCTCGGCCCGCCCGAACACGCCGCGAAAGCGTTCGATCGCTGCACGGAACGTGGCGCGGATGCCATCGTCGACCGGCGCAAAGCCGAGGTCCTCGCTGATCGCGACCTTGAGGCTGCCGAGATCCACCGGATCGTCGATCGGGGCATCGCCGGTTGGGGCGGACAGGGGATCGCGCGCGTCGGTCGCCGGCCATCACGCCATGGAGCAGCGCGGTATCGGCCACGCTTCGGCCCATGGCGCCTTGGACGCTGAGCGGCGACCAGCCGATCAGGCGCAGCTCGTGGGGCACCGCGCCGGGGCTCGGCCGGAAGCCGACCACGCCGCAATAGGCCGCCGGGTTGCGCAAGGACCCGCCCATGTCCGAGCCGGTCGCGAGCGGCACCATGCCGGTCGCGAGCGCCACCGCCGAGCCGCCCGAGGAGCCGGCGCAGGTCTTCTCGGGATCGAACGGGTTGCCGGTCGCGCCGTAGACCGGGTTGACCGTGTTGGCGCCGGCGCCGAACTCGGGCGTGTTGGTCTTGCCCACGACGATCCCGCCGGCCTCGCGGATCACCGCGACCTGGCGCTCGTCGGCTTCCGGGACGAAATCCGAAAACTGGGGCGAGCCGAAGGTGGTCCTGAGGCCCCCGGTCAGCGCCAGGTCCTTGATCCCGACCGGCAGGCCATGCAGAGAGCCGAGCGCCTCGCCCGCCATCACCGCCCGCTCGGCCGCCTCGGCCTCCGCCTCGGCACGCTCGAAGCAGGTCGCGACGAAGGCGTTGACCGCGCCGTTGACCCGCTCGATCCGCGTCCGGCAGGACGCCAGCAGCTCGACCGGCGAGATCTGCTTGGCGCCGATCAGGCGACGCAGCTCGACGGCGGCCAGGTCGCAAAGCTCGCTCATGATGCTCTCCCTATGGCGATCCCCCGTCATTGCAGAAACCGCCCGACCGTGCCAGAGAGACCCGCCCATGCCAGAGAGATTGCCCCAGGCCAGCGGGATTGCCCCAGCGAGATCGCCCATGACGGAACGCGTGGTCATCGTCGGCGCCGGCCAGGCGGGCGCGCAGGTCGCGATCAGTCTGCGCCAGCTGGGCTTTGCCGGCAGCATCAGCCTGCTCGGCGAGGAGCCGGCGCCGCCCTACCAGCGCCCGCCCTTGTCGAAAGCCTATCTGAGCGGCGAGATGCCGCTCGAGCGGACCCTGATCCGCTCCGAGGCCTATTACGCCAAGAGCACGATCGACCTCCAGCCCGGCGCCCGGGTCGATCGGCTGCTGCGCGCCGAGCACGCCATCGCCCTTGGTGATCGGAAGCTGCCGTACGACGTCCTGGTGCTGGGCACCGGCACGCGCGCACGGCGCCTCGGGCTGCCGGGCGAGGATCTGGCGGGGGTCTTCTATCTGCGCACGCTCGCGGATTCCGACCGCATCCGGGCGGCGGTCCGGCCGGGGGCCCGGGCGGTGATCATCGGCGGCGGCTACATCGGCCTCGAGGTCGCGGCGAGCCTCACCAAGCTCGGCGCCGAGGTGACCGTGCTGGAGGCCCTGGAGCGGGTGATGAACCGCGTGGTGGCGGCCCCGGTCTCGGATTTCTTCGCCGCCGAGCACGCGCGGCACGGCGTTGCGATCGAGACCGGGGCGCTGGTCGCAACCCTTGAGGGCTCGGCCTCGCTCGAGCGGGTGCGGTGCCGGGACGGGCGTGTGTTCGCCGCGGATCTGGTCGTGATCGGGGTCGGCGCGGTGCCGAACGACGAGCTGGCGAGGGAGGCCGGGCTCGCGATCGAGAACGGCATCGTCGTCGACGAATTCGGGCGGACCAACGATCGCGCGATCTTCGCGGCCGGCGACGTGACCAACCATCCGAGCCCGCTGTTCGACCGGCGGCTCAGGCTGGAATTGGTGCACAACGCCATGGCCCAGGCCAAGGCGGTCGCCCAGGCGATCGCGGGCACGCCCGTCCCCTATGCCGAGGTCCCCTGGTTCTGGTCGGATCAGTACGACCTCAAGCTGCAGATCGCCGGCGTGGGCGAGCCGGAGGACGAGCTGATCCTGCGCGGCGCGCCGGCGAGCCGGAGCTTCTCGGCCCTGCATCTGCGGGCCGGCCGCCTGGTCGCGATCGACTGCATCAACCGCGGCGCCGATTTCCTGGCCGCCAAGAAGCTGATCGCCGAGCGCCGGCCGATCGATCCCGGCCGGGCCGCCGATCCGGAGGTCCGCCTCGCCGAGCTGTAGGGCTGCGGACCACGGATGAGGCATGGAGGTGTACGAGATGGTAGAGCCCGAGATCTGGCCTGCTTTGCCGTATGAGGCCTGGAGGGACAGCTGCACCACGCTGCACCTTTGGACCCAGATCGTTGGCAAGATCCGGCTGGCCCAAACACCCTGGGTCAACCATTCCTGGCACGCCACCCTCTACGTGACGCCGCGGGGCCTGACCACGGCGACCATCCCCTACTCGGGGCGCGCGTTCCGGATCGAATTCGACTTCATCGATCACGAGCTACTGATTCAGGCCAGCGACGGCGCCGAGCGACGGGTGGCGCTCGAGGCCCAGTCGGTCGCGGCGTTCCATGACGCGCTGATGGTGGCTCTGGCCGGGCTCGAAATCCGCGTGCGCATTCATGGCCGCCCCAACGAGGTGCCGGACCCGATCCCGTTCCGTGAGGATCGCGAGCACGCCGCCTACCACCCGGGTCATGCCCAGCGCTTCTGGCGCGTCCTGGTCCAGGCCGACCGGGTGTTCAAGCAGTTCCGCACGCGCTTTCTGGGCAAGGTGAGCCCGGTCCACTTCTTCTGGGGCAGCTTCGACCTCGCCGTGACCCGCTTTTCCGGGCGAAAGGCACCGCCGCACCCGGGCGGCATCCCGAATCTGCCCGATGCCGTGACCCGCGAGGCGTACTCGCACGAGGTCAGCAGCGCCGGCTTCTGGCCGGGCGGCGGTGCGATCGACTATCCGGCGTTCTACTCCTACGCCTATCCGACCCCTGCCGGCTTCGCCGCGGCACCGGTCCGCCCCGACGCCGCTTTCTTCCATGAGAAGATGGGAGAATTCATCCTGCCCTACGATGCCGTCCGCACCGCCGCCGCGCCCGACGAGATGCTGCTGGACTTCCTGCAGACCACCTACGAGGCCGCGGCCAACGCCGCCAACTGGGACCGCGCCGCCCTCGAATACCCGCCCGGCGGACCGCGTCCGACGCCTTGAGGGATCTGTTCGCCTATGAGAAAGAGGAGCGCGCCCGCAATAGCACGCACAAAAGACCGAGCCAGCAGCAGCCTTCGCACCAAGGCCCACGACAACAAGGTAGTCGGCGATGTCTCGGGACAACTTGGCCAATTCCCCCTTCGGGATCCTGTGACAAGTGAATGTATCGCAGTCGCCTCTAAGATACCACGAAGAACCGGATGTCCAGACTGATCGAGCGGTGAGATTGCGGGCGGTACTCGCAACCAGAGACTTGTTCTGTTTGACTGAGAAGTGCGGCTTCGGAGGGCAACCGAGCGGAACGGTTACTCCATCGCGCGTCGCAGGTCCTCGTTAAGACTGCTCTCGCATCCGCAGGCCAAGATCTGATGCAGCTCGCGCGCGATCGCTAGCCCAAGCTCGTCCGGCACGATCAATGCCGGGAGCGATTTGCCGGTACGGGGGTCGCGAAATCTCGGCGCCTGCGTGGTGATGCGGTCACGCTGGCGCATGACGCGAACGCCTTGCATGACGAGCACCACGCCATCCAGCTCAAGCTCCACCTTGGCCAGGGCGACCAGCCGGCCGGCGCCGCGCACGCGCTCGACGTCGGTCACCGTGAAGGTGACGATCGTGGTCGCCGCCTCGGTCATCGCCGGGACCTCCAGAAAATATACTGATAGCTATCTGGTCGAACCAACCGTTGGCCGAGGACCCCTTGGCCCAGTTCGGTTCCAGCCTCGAGGAAGGCGGCGCCCCGGCCGGCGACCGCGGCATCATGCGCGGCGTCGATGGCGAGATAGCCTTCGTGGTAGACGATCGCCTGGCCGGGTTGCAGCTGTTCGATCTCCCGCCTGGCCGCCTGGCAGGCCGCGACGCGTTCGTCCGACCAGCTGACCAGGTCGCCGACCCGAGCCGTAGCGGTTGGAACAACCCGGGCTTTGCTTGCTCTCGTCATGTTGGCAGGACGCTCTATGTGGCAATTGCGCGGTTTGCGGCCGTTTCTATAAGTCGAACGTCCAGGGCAATCAAATTAATCATGCTTCATTCTTAAATTACCTCAACTTAATGTTTGGTCCCCTGTTAGTAAGGGTCGGCGGCGCCGGCGCGCGATGGCGGCGTAGCCAGGTGCCAGCGAGCGCTTGAGGAAGAATACCGCCCGGCACTTGCGAGCCGGCCGGCTGGTCGCGATCGACTGGGTCAACCGCGGCGCCGATTCCCTCGTCGCCAAGAGTCCGATCGCCCGACGCCGGCCAATCGATCTCGCCCGCGCCGCCGAGCCGGAGGTCCGACGCGCTGAGCTGTAAGCTCCCCGATCGCCGCGCCCCACCCCTGCGATCCGTGCTATGATGGCTCCGGTGCGCACACCGCCATCGGAGCTTCGCCACGTCTCTGCCGGCCGACTTCCCGCGTCGCGAGCTGATCCTGGATCTGGCGCGCCGCCTCGCCGCGCATCCGTCGGTCGAGCGGGTCTGGCTGTTCGGCTCGCGCGCCCGCGGCGACAACTTCGAGCGCTCGGACATCGACCTCGCGATCGAGGCGCCGGGGATCGACCGGGGAGAGTGGGCGAAGCTCCACCTCGATCTGGATGAAGAAGCCGACACCTTGCTGCTGATCGACTTCGTGCTGATGAACGATCTGCCGGAGAGCTTCAGGCGCCGCGTGCACCGCGAAGGAAGGCTGCTCTATGAACGAGGAAACCCTGCAAGACTCCATGGCGAGCTTGGGCAACGCGCTGGACCGGTTCGGTGAGGCTCTCGCACACCCCGACCCCGACGAGATCGTGATGGACGGCACGATCCAGCGCTTCGAGTTTACGTTCGAGCTGTTCTGGAAGACCTTGCGGCGCTTCCTGCAACGGGAAGGCATCGATACCGCCAGCCCCAAGAGCACACTCAGACACGCCTATCGCCGGGGCCTTCTCGACCGCGAGCAGCTCTGGCTCGACATGCTCGAGGATCGTAACCGCAGCTCGCACGTCTACAACGCCGAGATGGCCCGCGAGATCTTTGGCCGGCTGCCTTCGCATTATCGTGAGCTGCGCGACCGCTTCGAGCATCTGCAGCGCAGGGTTGTCGAAGACTGACGTCACTCCATCGCGCGGACGATTTCTTCGGTCATCTTCTTGGCGTCGCCGAACAGCATCATGGTGTTGTCTTTGTAGAAGAGGGTGTTGTCGATGCCGGCGTGGCCGGGAGGCATCGAGCGCTTGACGACGATACGGCCCTGCACCTTCGGGCCGGGCCGGCTGGTCGCGATGGACTGGATCGACCGCGGCGCCGATTGCCTGGCCGCCAAGAAGCTGGTCTCGGAGCTGCGGCCGATCGATCCCTGCCCGGATCGCCGATCCCGAGGCCCGCCTCGCGGCGCCCGGGATGGCCGCGCTCGCCGCCAGGCTCATCGACGCTGAGATTCGTCTCGCATCGATCCACGAGCCGCAACGAAGGATGAGCATCGTCCTTGCCCGCCGATTTCCCGCGTCACGAGCTGATCCTCAAGCTTTCCCGGGGCCTCGCCGCCCATCCCGCGGTCGAGTTCACGTCGGCCCGCTTCGGGGACGGCTCGCCCGGTCTGCTGAGATGAGCCGAATATCTGCGCTCGCCTGTGCAATGGCTCACTGACATCCGCAGCGAATCATGCGGGTGTGCATCAGAAGGCCCGGTGTTCGCGGCCTTGCACCCGACCGTGTCGCACAGCATCGGCGCAAGCCGGCATCGGGCAGGACCCGCAACAACGAGGCGAGGAGAATGGCCATGATGAGACTGCCACTCGATGGCCTCCGTGCCAGGACGACCGCGCGCACCAGCGCTCTGTCCTTGGCCGCGCTTGTCGTCGCCGCAGCGCCGGTCGAAGCCGCAGTGTGTGTCTTCCCCGACTACGAGGAAACATGCAGCGGCGACGACTGCGAGCTCGATTTCGCCGAGGACAACAGCGACACGAGCCATATCCAGAGCGACGTGCTGCTCGACGAGCGGCGGGCGCGCGCCCGCGCCAACGGCGGTCTGGCCAACACCAACGTCGCGATCGCCGAAATCGGCGTGCACTTCCGTCCAGCCGTCGAGATGGATGCGGTGCTCAAGGTCGGGGGCAGCTACAGGGGCCAGCTGGACGGCGGCATCGGCCAAGCCTTCGGTAACTTCCGCATCGGGCTAGTCCTCCGGGACCTCGACGAAGGCGAGGTCATGATCGATCAGGAACTCGCGGCCCAGGAGAAGAACGACGGCGGCCCAACCCTGGGCGTCCATGGCGATGTCGCCGGCGAGATCTCGCAGCATTTGCTCAAGGACAAGAACTACGCCCTCTCGCTCAGGCTCCGTGTCGCTTCGCGTGGCCAGGCCATCGCTCATTCGAACTTCAGCGGTGACACCGGCGGGGTTGTCTTCGAGCGGTTCTCGATCGCCGGCGTGAGCCGGGCGGCCGACGCCGACGGCGACCGGTTGCCCGATCTGTGGGAGAGCGAGGGAATCCGAGACTGCGACGGTCAGATGGTCCTGAACCTGCCGGCGATGGGGGCCGACCCGAACCGGCAGGACCTGTTCGTCGAGATCGACTGGATCGAGGGGTCTGCGCCCAGCAAGCAGACCATCGCCGCGGTCAAGAGCGCCTTTCTCGAGGCACCGGCGGACGCCGGCGGCTCGAACAACGCGGCTGAGCCTGGGATCGTCCTTCACGTCGACACCGGCGCCCTGTACGATCCGGCCCGGCGCGAGAGTCCGACCGCACCACCCTTCAGCTGCGGCGACAACAAGGACAACGATGACGGCGATGGCGCCGACGCCGACGACCCCGACTGTCAAATAGGGGACAACCTCGGCGGAGGCGAAGCGATCCCCTTCGCGGAGATCCCCAACTTCGACATCCAGAAGCCCGTCGTTCCGACCGTTCCCGGCACGGCCGGGGACGGCGACGGTGACGGCCGGCCCGACCTCTTGCAACTCAAGGAGAAGTTCTTCGATCCCCGCCGCCGGTTTGCCTTCCGCTATGGCATCTTCACCGAGGCGACCGACCGCGAATTCGTGCCCGGCCTGGGACAGCCGGGCACCACGACGGTCTCGTCATGCGACGACGGGTTCGACAACGACGGCGACGGGAAAGCCGATCGGGACGACAAGGACGATTGCTTCGACGAGGGGGGGCAGGCCAGAGGCACCAACTTCGTAATCGTGAGCGACAGCCCGGTGACGCTGATGCACGAGATCGGGCACACGCTCGGTCTTGCACACGGCGGCCCCAGTTTCTTCACCGAGCAGGAGCCCCCACAGTTCGATATCAACTGCAAGCCGAACTACGTCAGCATCATGAACTACAGTCTGTCGGGCGGCGGCACGGCAGGAATCCGCCAGCTCGCGCAGGACGTGGACGGCGATGGGAGGAACGATACCGGTCAGGACCTCGATGGCGACGGGGTGAGCGACGGCAGGATCATCGACTACTCGCCGCCGCGTTTCGTGGTCCTCGAGGACGGCGAGAAACGGTTCAAGCGCAGCATCATCGACGCGCTGCCGACGCTCGACGAGAGCTGTCTCAATCGCACGACGGCGCTGGACCCCTCCGATCCGCAGAACCATACGGCCTACACCAATGATCTCGGCGTCGATGTGGAATGGCCGGTTAGCGTGCCGATCGACTGGAAGGGCTCCGATCCCACGCCTGACGACCCGTTCGATGAGCACTGCTTTCCGGCGAACGTCAATCTCTACTCCGACCGGTGCAAGACGGACCCGGCGCAGTTCGCCCAGCCGCCGGGACAGGTGCTGGGCGGTGCCAACGACTGGCGCAACATCGTGTTCAATCCCCGGGTCAGAGACAGGGACGACACCGACAAGGAGGACATCATCGAGCCGACGCTCGCCGAGATGGAGGCGGCCGCGCAGAAGCGGGACCGTGCCGACCTCACCGTCATCCAGTCGATCGCACCGGACCCCGCGGTCGCCGGACAACCCCTGACCATCACGCTGACCATCGAGAACCTGGGGCCGAACCACGTCAGCGCGGCGAGGGTGGTCGACCTGATCGATAGCGACATCGAGGTCGTCGCGCTCGACAGCGACTGCGTCGAGGACCCGGAGAACACGGTGACCTGCCATCACGGCGACTTCTCGCCGGGCGACCAGCGGAGTTTCGAGATCGAGGGCCGGCTGCGCACCGATCTCGAATGCGACGGTCGCCAGTTCGTGGAGATGCACAACTCGCCAGCGGTCGAGAACGTGCACGGCCTGGACCCCCAGTCGGGAAATGACGGGGCGCGGCACCAGTTCAGGGTCCTGTGCGTGCGCTACGAAGCCCCGGCGAAGATGGTCTGTGGCGAACAGCCGGACCGACAGCGGCTGGGTCTGCTGGCCGGGCGCTACGGGACCACCGTCAACATCCACAATCCGAACGACGAACAGGTAAGCTTCTTCGCCAAGTTCGCCGTTGCGACGACCGCCCATGGGCGCGACACGGCATCTCGCACCCTGCCGGTCGGGGTGCTCGAGCTGGGCTACGACGAGAGCCTCGCGATCGATTGCGACCGGCTGCGCAAGGAGACCTTCGAGGGCGAACTGCCGGGCGATCTGGTGGACGGCTACCTCGTGGTGCAAAGCCCCCGCAAGCTCGACGTCGACAGCGTTTACACCACCGCGGGGCTGGAGACCGTCGCAGAGCTCGGGCTGGGCAGCGTGGATGTCGAGCGGGTCCCGGTCCGTGACCGTGCCGAACTCAAGCGGCCGCTGCCGGACCTCAATGTGCAGCTGACCTGCGACATGGAGGCGCCGGGCGGAGGCGGCTCGCCCGGCTTCGTCGACGTCACGATCGCCAACCAGGGCGAGGGTGATGCCGATCCCTTCAGCCTGCGGCTGCAGTTCGAAGGTGCGGTGGTGTTCCTGCAGCGGCCGCTCCTCGAGTTGGGTCAGCAGACGTCGGTCTCGGTGGCAATCCCGGAGAGCTGCGGACCGGACTGCGCCGTGACCGCGGTCGCCGACGCCGGCGGTGTCGTCGACGAATTGAAGGAGCACAACAACCTTGCTCAGCGTACCTGCACGGTGGGCCAGGGCTGACCGGCCTTCGCATGGCGCGGCGCCACCGGCGGGGCGAGGGGAAGGGGGAGCGCTCATAGCTCCCCCCGGTCCCCTGGCTCGCAAGGCGTCCGTGCGCCGCCCGCGATGACATCCCGCCGCCGAACGCGCCGCGGCGGCGGTAGACCTTAGGGCGCCCCCCGCGCGCTACGCCCGCCGCGGCCGGCTCCCGGACAAGGCGCCGATTGAGCCTTTAGCTACTCCATCGCGCGGACGATTTCTTCGGTCATCTTCTTGGCGTCGCCGAACAGCATCATGGTGTTGTCTTTGTAGAAGAGGGTGTTGTCGATGCCGGCGTAGCCGGGGGCCAGCGAGCGTTTGACGAAGAAGACCGCCTTGGCCTTGTCGACGTCGAGCACCGGCATGCCGTAGATCGGCGACGACGGGTCGTCCTTGGCGGCCGGGTTGGTGATGTCGTTGGCGCCGATCACATAGGCGACATCCGCGCTCTGGAAGTCGCCGTTGACCTCCTCCATCTCGAACACGACGTCGTAGGGCACGTTGGCCTCGGCGAGCAGGACGTTCATGTGCCCGGGCATGCGGCCGGCGACCGGGTGGATCGCGAACTTCACATCGACCCCTTCGGCGGTCAGTGTGTTCATGAGCTCGCGGACCGCGTGCTGGGCTTGCGCCACCGCCATGCCGTAGCCCGGCACGATGATCACCGAGCGCGCGTTCTTCATGATGAAGGCGGCATCCTCCGCACTGCCCGGCTTGACCACCTTGTCGCCGGTGTCGGCGACCGCCGCGCCGGTCTCGCCGAAACCGCCGAGGATGACGCTGATGAACGAGCGGTTCATCGCGTGGCACATGATGTAGGAGAGGATCGCGCCCGAGGAGCCGACCAGGGCGCCGGTGATGATCAGCATCGGGTTGTGCAGGGTGAAGCCGATGCCGGCTGCCGCCCAGCCCGAATAGGAATTCAACATCGAGATCACGACGGGCATGTCGGCGCCGCCGATCGGGATGATCAAAAGAAAACCGATCGCGAACGCGAGCAGCGTCATCAGCCAGAAGGCGGCGGGGCTCGCGCTCGGCGATGAAGATGATCAGGAGCAGGATGATCAGGGCGGCGGTCCCGCCGTTGATCAGATGACGCGCGGGCAACAGGATCGGCGCGCTCCGCATCAGCGCCTGCAGCTTGGCAAAGGCGATCACCGAGCCCGAGAAGGTGATCGCGCCGATGATCACGCCGAGCCCCATCTCGAACCGGCTCGCCCCCTTGATGGCACCGCTCGGATCGGTGATCCCGAACTCGGCGGGGTTGGTCAGCGCGGCTGCGGCGACGAACACCGCCGCCATGCCGACCAGGCTGTGGAAGGCCGCGACCAGCTGCGGCATCGCGGTCATCTGGATCTTGCGCGCGATCACGACCCCGATCGTGCCGCCGATCGCGAGCGCCAGCAGCAGCATCAGGTAGCTGCCGAGGCCGGCATTCGGCAGGTGGAACAGCGTGAACAGGATCGCGATCGCCATGCCGGCGATGCCGGTCAGATTGCCCCGGCGCGCGGTCACCGGCGACGACAGGCCGCGCAGCGCCAGGATGAAGCAGATCGCGGCGACCAGATAGCCGATGGCGACGACGTTGGCGCTCATCCTCCGCTCCTCAGCCGCGCCGCTTGAACATCTGCAGCATGCGCTGGGTGACCGTGAAGCCGCCGAAGATGTTGACCGCGGCCAGCACGACCGCGAAGAAGCCGATCACGGTCGAGAAGCTGAAGCCGCCCGCCCCGGTCGCGATCAGGGCGCCGACCACGATCACGCTCGAGATCGCGTTGGTCACCGACATCAAGGGCGTGTGCAACGCCGGCGTCACGCTCCAGACCACGTAGTAGCCGATGAAGATCGCGAGCACGAACACGATCAGGTTGAAGACCGTCGGGTCGATCTCTGCCATGATTGCTTTCCGAAGTGGACGTCAGGCGGCGTGGTTGCGGGTCAGGGCCGGATGCACGACCTGGCCGGCCCTGGTGATCAGGGTCCCCTTGATCAGGTCGTCGGCCTCGTCGATCTTGAGCTCTTTGGACTTGGGGTCGATCAGCAGGCTCACGAAATTGAACAGGTTGCGGGCGTAGAGCGAGCTGGTCGCGGGCGCCAGCCGCGAAGCGACGTTGGCGTGGCCGACGATCTTGATCTCGCCGCGCTCGACCACCTTGCCGGTCTCGCTGCCCTCGACGTTGCCGCCGCTCTCGACCGCGAGATCGACCAGGACCGAGCCCGGCTTCATGCTCTCGACCATCGCCCGGCTGACCAGTCGCGGCGCCGGCCGGCCCGGGATCAGCGCGGTCGTGATCACCAGATCCTGGCCGGCGATGTGCTTCGCCACCATCTCGGCCTGCTCCTTGCGGTCGGCGTCCGAGAGCTCCTTGGCATAGCCGCCGACGGTCGCCGCGTCCTCCTTGACCACGCCCACGAACCTGGCGCCCAGGCTCTCGATCTCGCCCTTGGCAGCGGGCCGGACATCGGTCGCCGAGACCACGGCACCGAGCCGGCGCGCGGTCGCGATCGCCTGCAGCCCGGCGACCCCGGCGCCGATCACGAACACCTTGGCCGGCGGGATCGTGCCGGCCGCGGTCATCAGCATCGGCATCACCCGGTCGAACTCGGCGAGGCCGTCGATCACCGCCCGGTAGCCGGCGAGGTTGGCCTGGCTGGACAGCACGTCCATGGCCTGGCCACGGGTCGTGCGCGGCAACAGCTCGAGCGCGAAGGCGATCACGCCGGCCTCGGCGTAGGCCAGGACCTGGTCGCGGTTCTGGTAGGGGTCGAGCATGCCGACCAGGACCTGGCCGTCGCGGAGCAGGGCCATCTCGTCCGGCTCGCCCTCGCCGGGCATCAACGGGCGGCGCACCTTCAGCAGGACGTCGGCGTCCCGATACAGCGCCTCCGGACCGTCGACCACGGCAGCCCCGGCATCGGCGAAGGCCTGATCGGCGAACCGGGCACCGCTGCCGGCGCCGGTCTCGACCAGCACCTCGACGCCCTGGCCTTTGAGCCGCTTGACGGTGTCGGGCGAGGCCGCGACCCGACGCTCGTCGGGTCGGCGTTCCTTGGGGACCCCTATCTTCATCGCTTCGGCGCCCTGTCCTGCTGCGCGTTCCGGTGCCGGCATCGGCCACCGGCGCGCCCAAACCTAACCGTTTGTCCGGGTTTCGCCTAGGGCGGATCGCGACCCGCGGACGGGCCGTCGCCGACCGGGGCCGGCGACGGCGCTGCTGGCTTGACCGCGGCCGTTCGGTCGCGTAGACAGCGATCGCGATGGCATACGGATAAACCGTTGGTGTGTATGGCATCCGTGCTGGCTCGGACGGGAACCTCCGGGCTTCACCCTGTCCGCTTCGAGGGGGCGTCTCATGCCGGACCTGAGCGGCGAACGCCTGCCGCCCCGCGCCGGGCTCGCGGCCAGGTCGCGCCGGCTGCGGACTGCCGGGCGCGGCTCGAGCGCGGTCGCTCTGGCCCGGCTGGTGCTCGTCGTGCTCGCCTTGACCCTGGTCACCGCCGGCTCGACCGCGGCCGGCCAACCGCGCCCGGGCTATCGCTTCGGCGTCTTCCCTTACCTGCCGGTGCTGACCATCGACCGGATCTTCGGCCCAATCGCCGCCAGCTTCAGCAAACAGCTAAACCGGCCGGTCTATTTGAAGACCAAGTCGAACTTCGAGAAATTCGCGGACGAGCTGGCCGACCAGAGCTACGACATCATCTTCGTGCATCCGTTCTTCTACGTCGATGCGGCCGACAAATATCACTATCTGCCGCTGGCGCGGCTCGATCAGGAGTTCACCGGGGTGGTGATGGTGGGGGAGGAGCGCAGCTGGCACGACTGGCACGACCTGGTGGGCAAGACCGTCGCCCTGCCGCCCGAGCTGACGGCGGTCAGCGAGATGGTCAAGGCCGCGCTGATCGATGCCGGCCTCAGGCCCGGCGTCGACGTGGTCCTGCAGCACTACCGGACCAAGACCTCCTGCCTGCAGGCGGTCGTGCTCGGCTCGGCGGACGCCTGCGCCGTCCCGCGCTTCGTTCTGGCGCAGATCGAATTCGATCGCGGACATGCGGCTCCACGTCATGATCGAGACCGCATCGATCCGCCATTTCGTGTTCGCCGTCCATGACCGCGTGCCGGCCGCGGACCGGGCCAGGCTCCTGGATTGCATTCTCGGCTGGTCGCACGGCGAGGCCGGACGGGCGGTGCTCGCGGCCGGCGCCTGGCCGGGCTTCGTGCCGGCCCGGGACCAGGACTACGATCCGGTCCGCCGCTACAGCACGCGGCTCAAGTCCTTAGCGCAGCAGTAAGATCCGCCTCGGGATCGCCCGGCATGTCTCTCCGGTATCGCATCGCAGCGACCATCTTCGCGCTCGAGATCGTGCTCACCGGGGCGATGCTCTGGACCACGCTCGGCCATTCGATGCGCACGATCCGCGAGCAGGTCGGGAGCACCGATGCGGTGACCTTGCAGCTGGTCGGCGATCTCAGCCGTTCGGCGCTGCTGACCGACGAGTTCGCCGACCTGCAGACCTTCATCGAGGCGACCCGGCGCGACCCGCGCATCGAGGCGGTGGTGCTGGCCGACGTCGAGGGCCGGGTGGTCGCCGCGACCGACCTCGACCTGATCGGCGCGCGGTTCCCCGACCTGACCGCGGGCGAGCACGACTATTGGCGCCAGACCGAGATTCGCGGCCGCGCGAGCTCGCTCGGGACGCTGGCGATCGAGTTCTCGGACTATCCGCTCGTGCTCGCCTATCGCGACACCCGCAATCTCGGCATCAGCATAGCACTCACCGGCATGGTCCTGATCGCCGTGGTCGGCCTCGCCATGGGCTTCGTCCTGACCCGCCGGCTGACCAATCTGGCCGCGGTCGCCGATCGGGTCGCCGAGGGCGACCGCACCGCCCGGGTCGAGGTCGCCGGCCGCGACGAGGTGGCGCGGGTCGGCCGGGCGGTCAACAGCATGGTCGCGAGGCTGGCCGCCAACCTCGATGCGCTGCGCGCCGCGCGCGACCGTCTGGTGCAGCCGACCGAGGCGATGTCCGAGGGCTTCGCGCTCTGGGACGCCGACGACCGGCTGGTTCTGTACAACAGTCGCTTGCGGCAGCTGCTCGGCGCTGAGGGCGAACGGGTCGTGCTCGGCGCGCGCTTCAAGGATCTCGGCCGGATCGTCTACCGGCGTCTGCTGGCGCCCGAAGATGCGCCGCCGAAGCTCGACGACTGGCTGGCGCAGTACCTGGCGCATCGCCGGGCGTCCTGCGGGCCGTGGGACATGCATCTTCGGGACGGCCGGTGGCTGGCGGTCAGCGAGTTCCGCACCCAGGACGGCGGCACGGTCGGCATCTACACCGACATCACCGAGGCCAAGCGCCGGCAGCGGGCGGTCGAGCAGAGCGAGCAGCGCCTCCAGGCGATCATGGATTCGGTGATCGACGGCATCGTCACCGTGACCGACGAGGGCGTGGTCGAATCCGCCAATGCCGCCGCCGCCCAGATCTTCGGCTTCGCCCCAGGCGAGCTGGCCGGGCTCGGGCTCGGCGAGCTGCTGACCCACACGACCGGGCGCGACATCGAGCGTCTGCCCCCGCCGGCGCCGGTCGATGTCACGACGCTGGCCCGGCACAGCCTGCTCGAGATGGTCGGCCGGCGCAAGGACGGGACCAGCTTCTCGATCGAGTTGTCGGTCACCGAGCTCGATCTGCATGGCCGTCGGACCTTCATCCTGACCGCCCGCGACATCACCGCGCGCAAGGCCGCCGAGGAGCTGATCCGCTATCGCGCGACCCACGATGCGCTCACCGGCCTGCCCAATCGGACGCTGTTCGACGATCGGCTGGCCACGGCGCTCAAGCACAGCGTCCGTCGGGACGAGATGGTGGCGGTGCTGTTCCTCGATCTCGACCGTTTCAAGATCATCAACGACACGCTCGGCCATTCGGTCGGCGACGCGCTCCTGGTCGCGCTCAGCCGGCGCCTGCGCGCCAGCGTCCGGGACGAGGACACGGTCGCGCGCATGGGCGGCGACGAGTTCATCTTCATCCTGCGCGGCCTGGGCAGCCCCGAGGACGCGGTCAAACCGGCGCAGAAGATCCTCGACGCGATGCGCCCGACGTTCCACGTCCGCGGCCACGAGCTGTACGTCACCGGCAGCATCGGCATCGGCCTCTGTCCGAACGATGGCGTCGAGCCGGATCAGCTGCTGAAATGCGCCGACATCGCGCTCTATCGCGCCAAGGAGCGCGGGCGCAACCGCCTGCAGCTGTACAACCCGTCGCTCAACGTCCGGGTGTTCGGCCAGATGGTGCTCGAGAAGCACCTGCGGCATGCCCTCGAGCAGGACCAGTTTCAGCTGGTCTATCAGCCCCAGATCGCCCTCGACAGCGGTCAGGTGGTGGGCGTCGAGGCGCTGATCCGTTGGCGCCATCCCGAGCTCGGCCTGGTCCCGCCGGACGAGTTCGTGCCGCTGGCGGAGGAGAACGGTCTGATCGAGCCGCTCGGGCTCTGGGTGCTGCGCACCGCCTGCCGGCAGCACAAGGCCTGGCGCCAGGCGCGCCTGCCGGGCCTCCGGCTGGCGGTCAACATGTCGCCCCGCCAGTTCCAGCGGCTCGGGCTGGAGCACCGAATTCGCGAGATCCTGGCCGAGAGCGACATGGAAACCCGCTGGCTCGAGCTCGAGCTGACCGAGAGCGTGCTGATGCAGGAAGGCGACAGCACCGCGAGCCTGCTCGGCCATCTGGGCGAGCTCGGGATCAGCCTGGCGCTCGACGATTTCGGCACCGGCTACTCGTCGCTGAGCTACCTCAAGCGCTTCCCGATCAAACGGGTCAAGATCGATCGCTCGTTCGTCTGCGACATCAGCACCAGCGACAGCGCCGCCGCGCTCGCCCGGGCGATGATCACCATGGCGCATGGGCTCGGCGTCGAGGTCGTGGCCGAAGGGATCGAGAGCCTGGAGCAGCTGGCGATCCTGCGCCGCTATGGCTGCGACGAGGGCCAGGGCTACTTCCTCGGCCGGCCGGTGGTGCCCTCCGAGGTGCCGGAGCTGGTCCGCCGCCAGGGCTGGCCGCAGATCCGGAGCCTGGCGTCGGCCTGAGCCGCCCGGGCGCCGCGGTCGGACGGCGGCGGGGTCGGATTCATCGTTGCTTAACAGGACTGCGCGATATCCAGCCTTCGGGCCCGGGGAGCGCGCAGTGCCATGGCGACGGCGGTCGAGGTCATTCAGCACGTCAAGCAGGACGCCGAGTTCAATCTGCCGACAAGCCTGCGGCTCGCGGCGAGCGCGCACGGCAAGAGCCCCGGCGCGCAGGTCATGGAGATCTGGCGGCTGCGCTTCGGCCCCGGCAAGCTCAGGCCCGATGAATATTACGCCTACGGCCTGTACGACGACCGGCGCTTCAGCCCCGCCGACAAGCTGCGCTTCCTCGGCCGGTCGATCCAGGACCGGATCATCCTGCAATCCAACGATCCCCGCTGGTGGCTGCTGGCCCACGACAAGCTGGTGTTCTACGCCCTGCTCGCTGGCCAGGGGCTGCCGGTGCCGGCGACCCGGGCGGTCTATCATGCGCACCGTGGGCTCGGCACCGCGGTGACGCTCGCACAGCCGGCGGCGCTCGCCGCCCATCTGCGGGTCGGCATGCTCTATCCCTGCTTCGCCAAGCCGGCGACCGGCATCCGGAGCATCGGCGTCGCCGCCCTGGACGCCTACGACGCGGCCACGGACAGGATCGTTTTCAGGAGCGGCCAGGCGCTCGCGGTCGAGGCGTTGGTCGGCCAGCTCGAGCGCTACCGGGCCGACGGCTATCTGTTCCAGGAACTGCTGCGGCCGCATCCCGAACTGGAGAAGGTCATCGGCCCGCGGCTGGCGACCATCCGCCTGATCGTCCTGCTCGAGGAGGGCGGCCCCGCGATCCTGCACGCGCTCTGCAAGCTCCCGGTCGGCGCCAACCCCGCCGACAACTTCTGGCGCCCGGGCAACCTCCTGGCGGCGCTCGACGGCGATGGCCGGCTGACCCGGGTCGTCCAGGGGACCGGCCCGGAACAACGCGAGCTGGAGAGCCACCCCGACACCGGCGGCCGCCTCCAGGGCCTGTCCCTCCCCGACTGGCCGGCGCTGACCGCGCTCGCTCTCCAGGCGGCGACCGCCTTCCCTGGCCTGCGCATGCAGGCCTGGGACATCGCGCCGACCGACCACGGGCCGGTCCTGGTCGAGGTCAACATCGGCGGCGACTTCAACCTGCCCCAGCTCGCCCACCGCGCCGGCCTGATGGACGACCGCTTCCGCGCCTTCCTCCACCGCTGCGCGACCGCCTCGTCCTCAATGAATTGAAACATGCGCATCAAGCCTGCCAGGGACGGGGTTCGGCATCGATCGCAAGCGGCAAGACAGGGTCTCGATGGGCGGAATGTTCACCTTTGCGCGCTTGGATGGGCGGATCTCACGGGACGCTCGCGCATGCGCAAAGAGGTCGAGCCCAACGGCGTGATTCTCGAGTTCATCCGGCTCGGACCCGCGATCCGGGTCAGCGCCATGGAGCCCGAAAGCCTGACCGAGGTCGTACTCCAGGGGCCGGCCGCGGCGGGCGAGGCGGCGCTCCGGCGCGCCGTCCTGCAAAAGCTCGCCTATGTTCTGGCGCGGCGTGCCCGAGGACGCGGGCTTGCCCGCGACTGATCCTTGCACTAGAGCTGATTCGGGGCGAACGTTCAGGCCCGAGAGCGCAACGGCGAGATGGCGTACTTCCTGCAGCAGCTGATCAACGGCGTCACCCTGGGTGCCATGTACGGCCTGATCGCGATCGGCTACAGCATGGTCTACGGCATCATCGGCATGATCAATTTCGCCCACGGCGAGATCTACATGATCGGCGCCTTTCTCTCGATCATCTCGTTCACCCTGCTCGGGATTGTCGGCGTCACCTGGGTGCCGCTGGCACTCGTCCTGGTGCTGCTGATCGCGATGGCCTTCACCTCGGCCTACGGCTGGACCGTCGAGCGGCTCGCCTACCGGCCACTGCGCGGCTCGTTCCGCCTGGCACCGCTGATCTCGGCGATCGGGATGTCGATCTTTCTCCAGAACTACGTCCAGCTGACCCAGGGCGCCAACGTCAAGCCGCTGCCGCCGGTGATCACCGGCGGCTTCGTGTTCGGCGATCCCAGCGGCTTCACGGTGACCATCAGCTACGTCCAGATCCTGATGATGCTGCTGACGGTCGTGCTGATGATCGGGTTCTCCTACCTGATCGGCCGCACCCCGCTCGGCCGCGCCCAGCGCGCCTGCCAGCAGGATCTCCTGATGGCGGGCCTGTGCGGGGTCAACGTCGATCGCACGATCTCGCTGACCTTCGTCCTGGGCGCGGCGCTCGCCGCGGTCGCCGGCCTGATGGCGACCCTGTACTACGGCGTGATCGACTTCTTCATCGGCTTTCTCGCCGGCGTCAAGGCGTTCACCGCCGCGGTCCTGGGCGGCATCGGCTCGATCCCGGGCGCCATGCTGGGCGGCCTGACGCTCGGCCTGGTCGAGGCTTTCTGGTCCGGCTACTTCAGCATCGAGTACAAGGACGTCGCGGCGTTCGCGATCCTGATCCTGGTGCTGGTGTTCCTGCCGACCGGCCTGCTCGGCAAGCCCGAGATCGAGAAGGTCTGACCGGGTGGCCGGGCGCGTCCTCGTCGAAGCCGTCGCCGCGCCGGCCCGGATCGACTGGCCGGCGGCGCTCAAGGAAGCCGGGCTCGCCGCCCTGGTCGCGTTCGTCCTCTTCCTGCCCCTGGTCGGGATGCAGACGGTCAACGTCGAGGGCGGGCTCGGCCTCAATTTCCGCTTCGACTGGGTGGTGATCGGCACCGCGGTGGTGTTCGCGGGCCGTCTGCTGCTGATCGGCGCGCGCACCGTCCCGACCGCGAGCCTCGCCGCCGTCACCGCCCCGCTGCGGCAGATCCCGGCCCTGGTATCGCCCTACCAGCGCCACCTCGCCTTGGCCGGCGTCCTGTTCGCCTTCGTCATGCCGTTCATGCCGTTCGCGAACCGCTACATCGTCGACATCGGCACCACCGTCCTGATCTACGTGATGCTCGGCTGGGGGCTGAACATCGTGGTCGGCCTCGCCGGCCTGCTCGACCTCGGCTACGTCGCCTTCTACGCGGTCGGCGCCTATTCCTTCGCCCTGCTCGCCCACTGGTTCGAGCTCGGCTTTTGGGAATGTCTGCCACTGGCCGGTGTGCTCGCGGCCTCGTTCGGCGCTCTGCTGGGCTTTCCGGTGCTGCGGCTGCGCGGCGACTACCTGGCGATCGTGACCCTCGGCTTCGGCGAGATCGTCCGGATCATCCTGCTCAACTGGTGGACGGTGACCCGCGGCCCCGATGGCCTCTCCAACATCCCGCGCCCGACCTTGTTCGGTCTGGTGTTCGAGCGCGCGCCGCCCGAAGGGGTGACCGCGTTCCACCAGTTCTTCGGCCTCTCCTACTCCAGCCTGCAGCGGGTGACCTTCCTCTATTTCCTGATCCTGATCCTGGCGCTGATCACCAACGCGTTCGTGACCCGCATCCGCAAGCTGCCGATCGGCCGCGCCTGGGAGGCGCTGCGCGAGGACGAGATCGCCTGCCGGGCGCTCGGCATCAACCCGACCAACACCAAGCTCACCGCCTTCGCGCTCGGCGCCATGTTCGGCGGCTTCGCGGGCTCGTTCTTTGCCACCCGCCAGGGCTTCATCAGCCCCGAGAGCTTCACCTTCATCGAGTCCGCCCTGGTGCTCGCGATCGTCGTGCTCGGCGGCATGGGCAGCCAGATCGGGGTGGTGCTCGCCGCCCTGGTGCTGGTCCTGCTGCCCGAGTTCGGGCGCGAGTTCGCGCAGTACCGCATGCTCCTGTTCGGCGCCGCGATGGTCGCGATCATGATCTGGCGGCCGCGCGGCCTGCTCGCCCACCGCGAGCCGACCATCCGGCTGCACGAGGGCGCGCCGGCTGCATCCGACGGTGCCGCCCCGCCATGACGACGGCGAGAACGCCCCTGCTCGACGTCCGCCATCTGACCATGCGGTTCGGCGGTCTGGTGGCGATCGACGACCTCTCGTTCACCGCCCATCAGCGCGAGATCACCGCGATCATCGGCCCCAACGGCGCCGGCAAGACCACGGTGTTCAACTGCCTGACCGGCTTCTACAAGCCGACCGTCGGCCAGTTGACCCTGCACGCCGACGGCGAGCAGCTCCTGCTCGAGCAGATGGAGGGCTTTCGGATCGCGCGCCGCGGCCTCGCCCGGACCTTCCAGAACATCCGCCTGTTCGGCCAGATGAGCGTACTCGAGAACCTGATCGTCGCGCAGCACAACACCTTGATGCGCGCGTCGGGCTACACCGTGCTGGGCGTGCTGGGCTTCGCCTCTTACCGGCGCGCCGAGGCCAAGGCGGTGGCCCTCGCGCGGGACTGGCTCGCGCGCATCGGCCTCACCCGGCATGCCGACTGGAACGCCGCCAATCTGCCCTACGGCGAGCAGCGCAAGCTCGAGATCGCGCGCGCGATGTGCACCAGGCCCAAGCTGCTCTGCCTTGACGAGCCGGCCGCCGGGCTCAATCCGCGCGAGACCAACGAGCTTGGTGAGCTGCTGCGCGCGATCCGCGACGAGTTCGGCATCGGCGTCCTTTTGATCGAGCACGACATGAGCGTGGTCATGGGTATTTCCGACCACATCGTGGTGCTCGACTACGGGCGCAAGATCGCCGACGGCCCTTCCGAGCTCGTGCGCCGGGATGCCAAGGTGATCAAGGCCTATCTCGGCGAGACCGAGGAGGAGTTGCCGCCCGAGGTCGCGGCCGGCCTCGTCAGTGGTGCCGGCGATGCTGGCGGTGCCGCCGGCCGGATGTGATGCTCGAGCTCGACGCGGTTCACGCCCACTACGGCAACATCGAGGCCCTGCACGGGGTCAGCATCGCCGTCGAGCGCAGCGAGATCGTGACCATCATCGGCGCCAACGGCGCCGGCAAGTCGACCCTCTTGATGACCGTCTGTGGTCGGCCCAAGCCGTCGGCCGGCGAGGTCGTGTTCGAGGGTCAGCGCCTGAACGGCCTCGAGCCTCACGACATCGTCAACCGCGGCATCGCCCAGGCGCCCGAGGGCCGACGGATCTTCCCCTCGATGTCGGTGCTCGAGAACCTGCAGATGGGCGCCGTGCCGACCAAAGGCCGGTATTTCGACCAGGACGTCGAGAAGGTCTTCGCCCTGTTCCCGCGCCTCGAGGAGCGCCAGGACCAGCGGGGCGGCACACTGTCCGGGGGCGAGCAGCAGATGCTCTGCATCGGCCGCGCGCTGATGGCGCGCCCGCGCCTCTTGCTGCTCGACGAGCCCTCGCTCGGCCTCGCGCCGATGCTGGTCAAGCAGATCTTCAGCTCGATCGTCGAGATCAATCGCGAGCAGGGGCTGACCATCCTCCTGGTCGAGCAGAACGCCTATCAGGCGCTCAAGATCGCCCATCGCGGCTACGTGCTCGCGACCGGCCGCGTGCTCCTCGAGGGCAGCGGCGCCGAGCTGCTCGCCAACCCCGAGATCCGCGCGGCCTACCTCGAAGGTGGACATTGAACCTCGCCGGAGTTGGTGGGATCCTCTCATGCCACCCTGCGAGATTCAGCCGTTGGTACTGTTCCTCGCTTGCTTCGTTTCAGGTTTCATTTCCATCAAGATTTATGACTTGCTGCGGCCAAGTGAGCGACGCGACTGGTCTGCTAATATCCCAAGAATATAGCTGACAAAGATATCGTGGTGTGCTACGACTTCGAGATGGAGGCGGGGGACTTTCGCAGTATCGGGCGGGCGGCGCAGGAGGCGCTCAGGCGGTGCGCGATCGTGCTGGTCGAGCAGCACGGCGCGCGCCAGGCCGAGGCCGCGCGGGCGGTCGGGGTGCAGCGGCAGACGGTCAACATTTGGCTCAAGCGCTACCGCGCCGAGGGCGAGGCGGGCGTGCTCGATGGTCGCCGGGTGTCGCCGCGCCGGGGCAAGGGCGCGCTCAGCGCCGAAGAGGTCCAAAAGCTCCGCCGCTGGATCGGCGACAAGACGCCCGATCAGCTGAAGCTGCCGTTCGCGCTCTGGACATCACGGGCGGTGCGCGAGCTGATCGAACGCCGCTTCGGCAAGCGCCTCGGCCTGTCGACCGTCCAGTTGGACCTCCGGCGCTGGGGCATGACACCGCAGAAGCCGCTGGCCCGTGCCAGGGAACGCTCGCCAGCGGCGATCGCGGCCTAGCTGGAGCGCGACTACCCGAAGATCGCCCGCCAGGCCAAGGCCGAGCAGGCGGCGATCTACTGGGGCGACCAGACCGGGATCTCCAACCAGGATCAGATCGGCCGCAGCTGGGCCCTGAAGGGCCAGACCCCGGTCGTCGCCCGGACCGCCAAACGGATCAGCCAGAGCCTGATCTCAGCCGTCTCCAACCGCGGCCTGATGCGCTTCATGTTGTACGAGGGCGCGCTCAATGCCGACCGCTTCATCACTTTCCTCAGGCGGCTGATCAAGGACGCCGGGCAGAAGGTGTTCCTGGTCGTCGACAACCTGAAGGTCCACCACGCCAACAAGGTCAAGGCCTGGGTCGAGCGCCACGGCCACGAGATCGAGCTGGTCGATCTCCCCGCCTCCGCGCCTGAGCACAACCCCGACGGATAGCTGAACAACGACCTGAAGCCGACGTTGCGCCAAGCGCCACAGCCCGGCTCCAAAGACGAGCTGGTCGAGACCACCCGCGCGGTCCTGCGCACCATCCAGCGTGCCCCGGCGCGGGTTCGAGCCTCCTTCCGGCCCGACCCCGTCAAATACGCCGCCTGAGTGTCAGATATCATGTTGGGATATCAGTAATACCAGGCCTGCGATGTTTTGACTTACCCGGGTTGTGAAATTTGGTGGCTTACGATTCTGAGCGCTGCGAGGTGATGCAGCGGGGTGAGCCATGGGTGCGCGATTGGCGCTTCGAGGGGACATTCCGGCCGACGAGCTGCGTCGGCGGGCACGGCAGGAAAGCGATCGCCGGGTGGCGTGCCGCCTGCTGGGCGTGGCCAACGCGTTGGACGGCATGAGCCGGGGGCAAGCCGCCCGCCGGGCCGGCATGGACCGCCAGACGCTGCGCGACCGGGTGATCCGCTTCAACGCCGAGGGCGTCGAGGGCCTGCGCGACCGGCCCAAGAGCGGCCGCCTGCCCCGGCTCGACGAGGGCCAGCTGGCGGCGTTCAAGGCGTCGGTGCTGCGCGGCTGGCTCCCAGGGGCGACCTCCGGTGGTCGCCCCGGAGCGCCGCGCCCGAGCGGGATGGCCTCAGCACGTGGCGGGCCTAGGACCTCTGTCGGCTGGTCGAGCAACGCTTCGGGGTCGTCTACAGCGAGAACGGCATGCTGCGGCTGCTGCACGATCTCGACCTGTCCTGGCAGAAGGCGCGGCCCGTGCACCCCGAGGCCGAGCGCTAGGCTCAGGAGGCTTTTAAAAAAAAGTTCCCGGCGCTGATCGCCGAGATCGCCCACGACCATCCCGAGGCCGAGCGGGTGGAAGTCTGGTTCTTGGACGAGGCGCGGATCGGCCAGACCGGCCGGGTCTGCCGCCGCTGGTACCAGAAGGGCCTGCGGCCGCGCGGCGTGTGCGACCTGCGCCACCAGGGCGACCAGGCCCGACAGCTCGTCCCTGACCATGGTGAGCCCCCGGGAGTTGGCCATGGCGTCCGCTATGGCCTCGATCGTCGCGTCTCCGAGCAGGATCTTGGGCTCTTTGGGTTTGGGGTCGTCCGGCTTGGGCTTGATGGCGCCCTTGCTGGTCCGCTCCTGGCGGGCTTCCCAAACCCGGACCTCTTCGTGCCAGCGCTCGCGGGCCTGTGCCTGGGCCGCGCGGATCGGGGTCATCGCGGCCTTGATCGCCGGGCTCTTGAGCGAGCCCTTGGGCATGATCAGCGCGCCCCAGATGCAAGGCCGCTCGGTCCAGGACAGGTCGTGGCGCTTGGCTTTCAGGACCGCGTCCTTGCCGATCACGCCGGCGATGCACACGAGCGCGGGAAGCGCCAGGACGTCGTACGGGATGCCCATGGTCTCGGCCTGGGTGGCGACCCACCACTTGAGCTGCTGAGGCAGGAGCTCGATCGGGAACTTCGGCGCGGCCGGCGGGTCGCCGAGCACGCCCGGCTCCGGCCAGTCGTCGGCGGGCTTGCCCTGGGGGCCCCGCTTGAACGTGCCGCGGTTCTGGCCCTGGGCGTCGCCCGCGGTCTGCTGCTGCCCGGCGCCGTTGGAGCCGCCGGCGCCGGCGCTCTGCCCGGCCTCGTAGGGCGGCTCGTCCTCCGGCGGGCAGTCGTCCTGTTCTCCGCCGGGCTCTTGATCTTCGCCGATGTAGGCGTCAGCCGGCTGCGCGCGCTCGACGGTCCTGACGATGTAGTCGGCGCGGTCCTGCTTGCCCTTCTCCGGCGAATGGTGCGCGCGGTACGCCCGGAGATAGCTCGCCACGCGCTCGGGCGGGAAGCCGAGCGCGGCAAGCGTGCTCGCGAAGCTCTGGTCCCAGCCGCTTGGCGATGTGTCCTCCGGCGGGTAGTGGGTGGTCTGGTCCCAGATCGCGTGAAGGTTCGCGTGGTTCTCCAGCAGCGCCTCGATCTGCTCTTCGGTCGGGTAGTCGGGGAGCCCGTCCAGGTGCACGGCGTGGCCGTTGGTGTACCTCCGCTCTCTATACTCGACCGGCTCGGCATGTTCGGGCGGCTCGTCCTCGAGGCGGGCGGCCACCTCCAACAGGTCTGCCCAGGAGTAGCGATTGCCGGTCTCGAACCACCGAGCTGGAACGCCTGTTAGCGATCGCGGACGGGGACGCCGGGTCAGATGCCGAGGACGAGGTCCCGGAGCCGCCCGACGACCCAGTCAGCAAGCCGGGCGACCTATGGCTGCTGGGCACACACCGCCTGTTATGCGGCGATGCGACGGTGCTTGCCGACGTCGAGCGGGTGCTCGGCGGCCAGCTCGCGGACATGACCTTTTGCGATCCGCCCTACAACGTCGACTATGCCAACACGCCCAAGGACAAGCTGCGCGGCAAACACCGGCCGATCCTGAACGACAACCTCGGCGGCGGCTTCGAGGCCTTCCTGCTCGACGCCTGCACCAACATCCTGCAGGTCACCAAGGGCGCGGTGTACGTCTGCATGAGCAGCTCGGAGCTCCATACCCTGCAGCGGGCGTTCGCGGCGGCCGGCGGCAAGTGGTCGACCTTCGTGATCTGGGCAAAGCACACCTTCACCCTGGGCCGCGCCGATTATCAGAGGCAGTACGAGACGATCCTCTATGGCTGGAAGGAGGGCACGGACCACTTCTGGTGCGGTGCGCGCGAGCAGGGCGACGTCTGGTTCTTCGACAAGCCGGTGCGAAACGACCTGCACCCGACGATGAAGCCGGTGGCCCTGGTCGAGCGGGCGATCCGGAACTCCAGCAAGAGCCGCGACGTCGTGCTCGACCCCTTCGGCGGATCGGGCTCGACGCTGATCGCGTGCGAGAAGGCCGGCCGCCAGGCACGGCTGGTCGAGCTCGATCCGAGGTACGTCGACACGATCGTTCTGCGCTGGCAGGAGTTCAGCGGCGCCACCGTGATTCTGGACGGCGACGGGCGGAGCTTCGAAGAGATCGCCGCCGAACGTGAAGTGGCGCGCTCTTTAGGAGTTTGCCGTGCCGAGAGCCTCTGCCCCACCACCACGACCTTGAGCATCGGTATAGGATTGTGGAACGGCCAGCCGGCCTTAGTCGAAAATCTCAAGTTTAGCGTCGCATTGAGTAGAGGATCGCGCCGAGCATGCCGAATATCAGGCTGCCGAGATACAGCAACCAGGCGAAGGCAACCGCTTCGGCGATACCAACGTCGTACCAGGCAAGGAACACCGCTAGCACGTTTTCTCTAAGCCCGACACCGTTGATCGAAATTGGCAACATCATAACGAATATCGTTAATGGTGTAATCAAACAGAACTGCGATAACGATATGTCGATGTTCAAAGACCAGGCAGTCAGCGTGTAAAACATGATGACGTTGCCCTGTAGTGCAATCGAAAGGAGAAAGGCCTTGACTAGGGCGGGCCGTTTGCCCCGGTACACCCGGAATGCGTCGCCCATCTGATTTACCAGTCGGCCGACGTGACCGGGCAGGCGGGAGAGAAGGCTCACCCGGGCGAGCCCGAAGAACAGGCCCCAGATCACGAACGCAAGGGTCGCGGCGGCACACACCAACCAGAATATAAGTAATGGAAACTGATCGACAAGCTGTTTGGCTAATGGAATGCTGACGAGAGCGAACATCACCAGCACTAGTAACCCAAGCAAGCGGTCGATCACGACCGATACCATGGCTCGACCGTTGCCGTTTGACAGCCGATAACAGTCATATGCGCGACTGACGTCGCCGCCGACCGTGGTCGGCAGAAGGTTGTTGAAAAAGACCGCCACCAGGTACGACCTCAGCAAAACCGCCACAGACGCTTCTACGGCCTGGGCGTGCAGTAGGATTTGCCAGCGCGTCACACTGATTAGGCAAGCGGTCACGGTGGAGCCATAGGCGAGCAGGAGAGTCAGCATGTTGGCTGAGCCAATGGTCATCATAATCTGATATAGGCTGGCGCTATTCACGATCCAACCGAAGAGAACTATGGATGTCACCGCCTTGGCCAACAAGAAAAACGGCCGCCGGCCAGATTGAGCTACTAAGCCCTTGTGCCATCCCGGCGCCAGCGTTAGCTGGTGGTGACCTCGCTCAAGGCTTGCCTCAGCACGGAATGCCGACTCAGTGGCCAAACGCGTCACGGATTACACCCCTTCCAGGCCGTGGTGCGCCCTGCCCAACACCCCAGACGCGAAATCGCGCGCCGGTCGCGCGCATGGAGTTGCCCCAACGCGCTGCTTTGCGAGCTCGCAGAGCGCGTTGTCACCCCTAGGAATGCCGCTAGGCATAGGCTGGCATTCTGACGGGGCCAGCCTGGGTAGCCCGGACGATTCGCTGCACAAAAGCGGCAAGCAACCGTTCCTTGCACAACGCGCGTACCGCGCCAGCCACGGTCGCTTGCTTTCGGACCTCGATCTCGGCCTCGCTGACCAGGGCGACGACGAGACGGGGTTTAGCCGTCCGGATCAGGGTTTGGAAGTCCTTCATATCCTGCGCGGCGACCGAGCAGAAAATCGCGTCGATGGCCTCCCGCCTGAGGACGTCCGCAACAGCGGAGAAGCTTGCAGCTTTGACGACATCTGGAGCGCCTTGGCTCGCCCGCATGAGCTGAACCAGCGCTGCGGCGTCGATCGGGTCACGTTCAACGAGCAGGATTTGGAGCCCTGGCACGGCATCAGCTCTGACTTCGTCCATGATCACGCCTCGCTTCACGCTGGCCAACCCGGTCTCTCGGAACGCGCGTCGCGGCTCACGCCTGCGGCGCCGCTGTTGCATACGGTCGACGCTTTGGCACTGATGTCTGCTGAGCGATCCTGCCGGGAACCGATTGAACGACGCTGACGAGACACCGTCCGAACAAGGCACCGACAAAGCCGGCACTTGCGCTGATCCCGAACGCCTCAGCCAATGGCCGGGCAGCGTGCTGGCAGACGTAGGCGCCGGCGAGCGAGGCCATGGTGATCATCGAGCAGAGAGCGACAGTCCGGAGCCTGGTTTCCACGGGAGGTCTCTCGTAGATAGAATTTATCATGCGCCTGTATTCTATCTAAGATTGAGAGATGAATTAAGCGCAACCGCTGGCCCTGCAGGCCCGCCCGCGAGGCGCGATCCATGATCGGAAGTGTCCTCTCCCAGAGCGGCTACCGATCCCAGCGATACCGGCTGCGTTCAGCGCGGCGTTCCGGAGCGGCATGAGCCAGCCTGTGGACTGTTAGCGGTCGAGTAGCTCGGCCATTCGGCTTCGCCCTCAGAGGCTGACCCAAAAAGAGTTGAGTGATTTCAGTAGTTTGTGGTTAGTCGTGGTTGCCAACGACGACGGAGCCACAGGATGCCATGGACCGAAACCACGCGCCGGCAGTATCGGCGCGACGATCTTCGCTAGGCAAGCGACATGACCGATGCCGAATGGGCGTTGATCGAGCCGCATCTGCCGCCGCCGCGTCCCTTGGGACGGCCGCGGACGACGGATTTGCGCGCGGTCGTCGATGCTTTGTTGTCCAGGCTCGCCAGCGGCTGCCAATGGCGCCTTCTGCCGAGCGATTTTCCGCCCTACTCGACGGTGCAGCGGTTCTTCTACCAATGGCGCGCGGACGGCCTGTGGCACTTGATCAATCATGATCTGATGATGCGCGCCCGCGAGGCCCAAGGGCGTGCGGCGAGCCCGTCGGCCGGCGTGATCGACAGCCAGAGCGTGAAGACCACCGAGGCCGGCGGACCGCGTGGGTTTGACGCCGGCAAGAAGATCAAGGGCCGCAAGCGCCCCATCCTGACCGACACCACGGGCCTGATGGTGGCGGCGATGGTGCACGAGGCGAGCGTCCAAGATCGTGACGGCGCGGTGCCGCTGCTCGCCTCGATCCGCCACCGCCTGCCTTGGTTGCGCCATGTCTTTGCCGACGGCGCCTACGCTGGCGCCAAGCTCGAGGCCGCGCTGGCCGCGTTCGGCCGGTGGACGCTCGAGATCGTCAAGCGCTCCGACCCGGCCAAAGGCTTCGAGCTGCTGCCACGCCGCTGGGTGGTCGAGCGCACGCTGGCATGGGTCAACCGCAACCGCCGGCTCGCCAAGGACTTCGAGGCGTCGATCGCGAGCGCCACTGCCTGGCTCCTCCTGGCCAGCGTCAAACTACTTATGCGACGGTTGGCGAGGCAATAATCAACCTATTGGTTATTGAGTTCGGACACTCACAGATCCGGGCATGCGGCTTTCCCGCACCCGGCTCTTCCCGGAAGTCACCCGCATCGGGCCGCTCGTGCTGTCCAGGGGTGAGTGATTCGAGGTGCTGGCAAGGGCAAGCCTGCCGTCAGAGCTTCGAACCAGTCCCAGCCCATGCGCCGGTTCTTCTGGCTCCGCCGCTTGAGGCAGTTGAACCAGATGCGCCGGACTTCCCGCCGGAACCCGTCGAGAGATCGCCAAGTGTGCGGCAGGCCGAAGTAGCCGTAATGGCCGCGCAGGATGCTGGCATACCAGCGATGCTGCTCGGCCAGCGGCGCATGCATCAGCCGCCGCGCTTGCTGGCGCAGCGCTGTCAGTCTGCGCGACAGACGCTGGCTCTGCGTCTTGTGCTTGACGATCAACCGGCCGTCCCGGGTCCACCCGCAATAGTGGGTGAACCCAAGATAGGCGAAGGTCTCCGGGCGCCGCTCGCCGCGCTGCTGCCGAGCCATGGCCGGTAGGCGGCCAAACTCGATCAGGCGCGTCTTATCCTCATGGAGCGTCAGGCCGAACTTGACCAGACGCTCCTTGAGATCCGCCAGCATCTGCCGGGCATCGGCCGCGCTCTCGAAGCCCATGACGAAGTCGTCCGCATAGCGCACGATCGAGACCCGACCGCGCGCGTGGCGACGCCGCCACTGGTGGACCCAGAGATCGAGGACGTAGTGCAGGAAGATGTTGGCCAACAGCGGGCTGATGCCCGCTCCTTGCGGCGTTCCCCGGTCCGTCTCGTGCCACTCATCGCTCTCGAGAATACCGGCCTTGAGCCACATCCGGACCAGCCGGAGGACGCGCGGGTCGGCGATCCTGTGCGCCAGCATCCGCAGCAACCACTCGTGGTCGACCGAGTCGAAGAAGCTGTGGATGTCGGCATCGAGCACCCAGTTCACGCGCTGGCTCATGATCGCCGTGTGCAGCGACGCGAGAGCCTGGTGCGGGTTCCGCCGCGGCCCGAAGCCGTAGGAGAACCCGAGGAAGTCGACTTCGTAGATGGCGCTCAGCGTCTCGGCGATCGCACCCTGGACGATCTTGTCCTCCAGGGTCGGCACGCCGAGCGGACGCCGCCCGCCATCGGCTTTCGGGATCTAGACACGCCGGACCGGCTGGGGCCGGTAGCGCCCAGTGTGGACCCGCGCGCAGAGATCTTGGAGGTTGCCCACCAGGTTCTGCTCGTAGTCCGCCACCGTCATCCCATCGACTCCCGCACTGGCCTGCCGCTTTTGACGTCGGAACGCTCGTTCGAGCGCCGCGACGTCGACGTGGTGCAGCAGGGCGGTGAACCGCATCCGGACGGCCGAGCGGGCCGCCGCGTTCACCCGTGCGAGGTTGGATGGCAGGGCAACCCGGCTCTGCGTCCGGACCCCGTCGCCCTCGCGTGGGCTCCTTCCGGGCTGGCCCCTTCCCTCGGCTCGTCTCGTTGCCTTCGACGGCGTCATCGGCACTACGAACCAGTCCGACTCCCGACCTCAGCTCGGATGGCGGCTCCGGCAACGCCTCGCCACCATCCCCCGCCGGAGACCAATCCGGCGGACCCGGTCGGGCCTCTCATGTTCCGACGAATGCTGTTCATGCGTGATCCGGCCTTCGACCCCGGCGGAGCGACGCCATCTCGCCTAGCGATGACGCACGTGCTGCCTTCGAGACTGGCAACCCTCCCGGCCTCCGCGATCTTCCACCTTTCGAGGCTCAATCCCGCACCCCGCATGACCCCTGTCTACACTTCGGACCCCGCGTTGCCGCGACACCCGCAAGACTCGGTCCCGGCCTGCCCGCTACGGCTTTGGCCGGATGAGACTCTCACTCACAGGCACTCGTCAGCTTGGCATGACGTACTCCACGGAGGTGGTGGAAAATCGCTGAGGGAGGCGGCGCGCCGGGGCGACCTTCGACGAGTCAGGCGAGGGCGCGCCGCCGGGTTGCCGGCGAGGTGGTCATCGGATCATTCGGCTCGGATGGCGTTGGAACGCTTCACCCGAAGACCGATCGAGGCCCCGATGACCGAGGAGAGCATGGCATTGGTCGAGTTGCTGGAGAAGGTCGACGACGGCGACTTCCTGCGTGCGGTCGCCGAGGCGGTGCTGCAGCTGCTGATGGCGGCCGACGTCGAGGGCGTGATCGGCGCCGGCCGCCACGAGCGTTCGGGGACCCGGCTCAACTACCGCAACGGCCATCGCCCGCGCTCGCTCGACACCCGGCTCGGCCCGCTCCAGCTGCGCATCCCGAAGCTGCGCCAGGGCTGGTACGTCCCGCCCTTTCTCGAGCCCCGCAAGACCAGCGAGAAGGCGCTGGTGGCCGTCATCCAGGAGGCCTGGATCGGCGGCGTCTCGACCCGCCGCGTCGACGCGCGGCTGGCTCCCCGCATCGACCTCGGTGGTCGGTGCGGAGCGCCGCGCGTGCAGGCCATGGGCCTCACCGGCATCTCCAAGTCCCAGGTCTCCAAGCTGTGCAAGGACATCGACGAGCGGGTGATGGCGTTTCTGGAGCGGCCCCTGGAGGGCGAGTGGCCGTATCTCTGGCTCGATGCCACCTGTCTCCGGCAACGCGAGGGCGGCCGGATCGTGACCGTGGCGGTGATCATCGCCGTGGCGGTCAACCCCGACGGGCGGCGCGAGATCATCGGCCTGCACGTCGGGCCGTCGGAGGCCGAGACCTTCTGGTCGAGCTTGGTCAAGAAGCTGGTCAAGCGCGGGCTGAAGGGCGTCCGGCTGGTGATCTCGGACGCGCATGAAGGCCTGAAGCACGCCATCGGCCGGGTCCTCGGCAGCACCTGGCAACGCTGTCGGGTTCACTTCATGCGCACCGCGCTCGCCCACCTGCCGAAAGGCCAGCACACCGTGGTCGCCGCGGCCCTGCGCGGATAGCGGGAAGTTGGTTCTGCGGAAACTGGGTATCCCCTTCACACACGTCGACACCAGTGATAGCGTTGGAGATGGAAAGCCCGGGAGATCAGGTCGCTGAGGTTAGTCGGCGGCATCCAGCACGGGCATCTCGACTACTACCTCCACGAAGTCACGGTCCGCTTCAATCGCCGGCGCTGCCATGCCCCATCGCCTCAACCAGCAGGCCATTGCCGTGGGGCCGGCACCGTACCATCAGATCATTGCCACCAGCGACCCAGTCCCAGCCCTAGGGGCTACGTGAGTGAAGGGGATACCCAGTTGTCGCTAAACTGTCGCAAAGCATTCTGGAGTGCCACAATGGACGACGCCAGATCGCGGCACTTAAAGCTTATCGATGTGGACGAGAACACTCGTCTGTTTGACGCGGTGCTCGAGACCATGGCGGGCGTCCCGAGGCGTACACGTGCCCCTCGGACCACTGCTCGGTTAGTGGCCGAATTTGGCCGCTTGGTGGCGCTTGTGATGCGATTGGGAGCTATGGTCAATGTTGGGGGATGGGATCAGGCGGCGGCTTGATCCTCGGCGGGCGTGTCGGGTTCGCCGTCGCGGAAGCGAACACCCTCAATGATCTCGGCGAGGCGCTCGGAGCCGTTCAGCCGGCGCCAGTGACGTTCCGCCAGCTTCGTGAGCTTGAAGACGAAGGCGAGCGCGGTCGCCCGCGACAGGCAGCCCTTCGCTTTGTCGGTCCGAAGCCGCACGGTCGCGAACGTGCTCTCGATCGGGTTGCCGGTGCGGATGTGCTTCCAGTGCTCGGCAGGGAAGTCGTAGAAGGCCAGCAGGGCTTCACGATCCTTGACCAGGCAGTGCGCCGCCTTCTCATACTTCGCGTGGTATTTGGCGAGGAAGCGCTCGAACGCCGCCTCGGCGGCCGCCCGGCTGTCGGCCTCATAGATTGCATGAAGATCAGCCTTCGCCTTGCTCTGCACTGACTTCGGCAAGTAATTGAGGATATTGGCCGTCTTGTGGACCCAGCAACGCTGCGGCGTGACCTTGGGCCAGACCTTGCGCGCCGCCTTCCAGAAGCCGAGCGCGCCGTCGCCAGTCGCGAGCTCGGGGTCGATCTCGAGACCGTTGCCCTCGCGCAGACGGACGAGCAGCTCGTGCCAGCTCTGCTCGCTCTCCCGAAAGCCATCGTCGAGCGCGAGCAACTCCTTCCTGCCGCTCGCGTCGGCGCCGATCAGGACCAGAACACACTGCCGGTCATGCTCGAGGCGCGGCGCGAAGTACACGCCATCCGCCCAGACGTAGACATAGCGCTTGGCCGACAGATCGCGCCCCTGCCAGCGCTCGTGCTCGTCCTGCCAGGCGGCCACCAGGCGGCGGATCGTGGTCGCCGACAGGCCAGGCGCGTCCGGCCCCAGCAGCACGGCGAGCGTCTCCTCGAACTGGCCGGTCGAGATACCCTTGAGGTAGAGCCAGGGCAACAGCTCCTCGACGTTCTTCGTCCGCCGCAGATAGGCCGGCAGTACGGCCGAGGTGAAGCGGATCCGGGCGTTCTGGTCGGCGCCGCGGTCGCGGACCCGAGGGCGCTGCACCGCGATCGGGCCGATGCCGGTCTGGATGGTCCGCTTCGGCCCGTGGCCGTTGCGCACCAGGCGCTGGCGCCCGACGTCGTCGCGACGGTCGGCGTGCGCGGCGAGGAAGCCCGTGACCTCGGCTTCGATCGCCTGGGTCAGCATCCGCCTTGCGCCATCACGCAACACCGCCAGCAGCGGATCATCCTCGACCGCTCCTCCTGGCCGCGGCAGCCCAACGACGGTATCCTCCTCCATGGCGTATCCCTCCAACGGTGACTTCATCCATCACCGAGGATACGCCGCCTCCCGCCTCATCCCCCAAATTCGACCATAGCTCTATGGATGAAGGGCGTGGACACGATTGCGCGGATCCGGCGCGAGTTTTTCGTGCGGGGCAAGACGATCAAGGAGATCGTGCGGGAGCTGCACGTCTCGCGCAACACGGTGCGCAAAGTGCTGCGCTCGGGTGCCACCGAGTTCACCTACGAGCGCGAGGTCCAGCCGCTGCCGAAGCTGGGGCGCTGGAAGGCGGAGCTGGATCGGCTGCTGGCTGCCAACGAGGCGAAGCCGGCGCGTGAGCGGCTGACCCTGATCCGGGTGTTTGAGGCCTTGCGCGCGCTCGGCTACCAGGGCGGGTACGACGCGGTGCGCCGCTACGCCCGGACCCGGCGCCGGGAGACGCAGACGTCGATCGACGCCTATATCCCGCTGACCTTCGCGCCGGGCGAGGCCTACCAGTTCGACTGGAGCCACGAGGTCGTGCTGATCAACGGCACGACGGTGATCGTGAAGGTCGCCCACGTCCGGCTCTGCCACTCGCGCATGCTGTTCGTGCGGGCTTACCCGCGCGAGACGCAGGAGATGGTCTTCGACGCCCACGACCGGGCGTTCGCCTTCTTCAAGGGCGGCTGCACGCGCGGCATCTACGACAACATGAAGACCGCGGTGGAGACGATTTTCGCCGGCAAGGAGCGCCTCTACAACCGCCGCTTCCTCCAGATGTGCAGCCACTTCCTGGTCGATCCGGTCGCCTGCACGCCGGCCTCGGGCTGGGAGAAGGGGCAGGTGGAGAACCAGGTCGGCCTCGTGCGCGAGCGCTTCTTCACGCCCCGCCTCCGGGTGAAGAGCTATGCTGAGCTGAACGCCTGGCTGATGGATCAGGCGATCGCCTACGCCAAGGCGCATCGGCATCCCGAGTTCAGGGACCGGACGATCTGGCAAGTGTTCGAGGCGGAGCGCGGCAGCCTGGTCCCCTATCCCGGACGGTTCAACGGGTTCCATGCCGTGCCCGCGTCGGTCTCGAAGACCTGCCTCGTGCGCTTCGACAACAACCGCTACTCGGTGGCGGCGAGCGCGGTCGGGCGCCCGGTGGAGATCCGGGCCTATGCGGAGCGGATCGAGATCCGCCAGGACGGGTGCGTGGTCGGCGAGCATCCCCGCTGGTTCGGGCGCGACCGGACGATCAGCGATCCGTGGCACTACGTCCCCGTCCTTGCCCGCAAGCCTGGAGCCCTGCGCAACGGCGCGCCATTCAAGAACTGGGTGCTGCCCGCCGGGCTGGAGCGGGTCCGCCGCAAGCTCGTCGGTGCCGCCGATGGCGACCGCCAGTTCGTCGACGTCCTCACCGCCGTCCTGAGCGACGGCCTGGCCGCGGTCGAGGCCGCCTGCCAGGAGGCGCTGGGTCAGGGTGTCCACTCGGCGGATGTGATCTTGAACATCCTCGCCCGGCGCCGTGAGCCCGCTGCCGCCATCACCATCGTGACCCCGGACGCGCTTAGGCTGCGGCACGCGCCGGCGGCCGACTGCGCTCGATATGACCGCCTCAGGAGGCCGTGTGATGGAACGTTCGCAGATCCTGGAGACCATGAGCGGGCTGAAGCTGTTCGGCATGAAGGCCGCCTATGACGAGATCATCGCGACCGCGGTGAAGCGCCAGCACGAGCCGCAGCGGATCGTCGGTGACCTGCTCTCCGCCGAGATCGCCGAGAAGCAGGCGCGCTCGATCAAGTATCAGATGACGACCGCCAGGCTGCCGCTGGCCAAGGACCTCGGCGACTTCGCCTTCGACGGCATCCCGATCAACGCCACCCTCGTGCATGATCTCGCCGGCGGCGGGTTCCTCGCCCACGAGCGCAACGTCGTCCTGGTCGGTGGAACCGGTACGGGCAAAACCCATCTCGCCATCGCCATCGCGCGGGCCTGCATCCGCAACGGCGCCCGGGGCCGCTTCTTCAACGTCGTCGACCTGGTCAACAAGCTCGAGGCCGAGGGCCGTGCCGGCCGCCAGGGCCGGATGGCCGACTATCTCTCACGGATGGACTTCATCATCCTCGACGAGCTCGGCTACCTGCCGTTCGCCCAATCCGGCGGCCAGCTCCTATTCCACCTGATCAGCCGCCTCTACGAGCAGACCTCCGTCATCGTCACCACCAACCTCGCCTTCGGCGAATGGCCGAGCGTGTTCGGCGACGCCAAGATGACCACCGCGCTCCTCGATCGCCTCACCCACCACTGCGACATCGTCGAAACCGGCAACGAAAGCTGGCGCTTCAAGAACCGCGCCTGACCCTTCCGCCCTTCCCACCGGTTGCCCCGGTGGGTGCACAGGCACCTCCCGCGCCGTCCGCTCGCCAGCGCGCTTGGGGCGCGCTCGCTCCCGGCGCGGGCCCCTCCTATGCACTACCGGGACAACCTCCCTGGGGGTCAAAATTGGACGCCGATCGGGGGTCA
>CAVSRN010000015.1:0-89347 GCA_963730195.1 uncultured Alphaproteobacteria bacterium | reverse complement strand
CACGAGCCCCGCGGCGTGACGGCAAAGAGCAGAGCGTGAGGGTTGACATCCGCGGCCCGATTACAGAAGCCCGGATTTCTCAAACACCAATCGCCGGACCGGCCACGTGAGCGAGGCCGACGGGAGAATCCGGTCGGGTCCGGATTCGGGAGGGGTGGACGCCGTGGGGACGAATTCTCGGACGAACGGAGGCGAGCACCCCGCACTGGTGCGTATCGGGCTATGCCGGAACGTTCAGAAGGCGGCGACGCGCTTCAGGTACAGATAGGCGAGGTGATACTCGTCCTGGTAGGGGCAAGCCGAGGCCATGGCGATCTTGATGCGGCGCACGCTGGTCCGGACCTGGGCACCGATCTTCAAGAGCTTGAGGCGGATCGTGCCGCAGGTGGCATTGGCGAACTGCGTGTGCCGCAGGCCGATGCGGCGCAACGCTTCGAGCAGCACGTAGGCGAACGAGGCGAACCACAGCCTGAGCTGATTGGCGCGCATGGTGGCCGCCGAGGTGCGGTCCGCGAACAGATCGAGCTGCTGCCCCCCCCCCCCCCCTCCTTGATCCGGTTCTCCATCTCGCCGCGGGCGCAGTAGATCTCCTCGTAGAGGGTCTGACCGTCGATCTCGGACGTCGGCAAGGAGGTGACGATGAAGCGCGGATTCGGGCCCTTGGCCAGGTGCTCGGCCTTGGCCACCACCCGGCGTTCGCGGCTCCAGCTGTCGAGCGTGGCGTAAGTGAAGTCGTCGAACTGGCGGGCCGGCTGGCCGGTTGCGCCATGCTCGGCTTTGGCCTCGGCCAGCGCGTCCTCGATCTCGACCAGCAGGCGAGCGTTGCGGGCGAGGCCGAAGACGTAGTCGACGCCGTTGGCTTCACACCAGCTGCCTCCCCTCTCCAAAGCCATACAGGCCATCAGCTCGTCGCGGGCGAAGCCAGCGCCTGGCCCGCAGCAGCACCACAGAGGTCGTCGTAGCGGCGCGCGGCGCGCAAGACGATCGCCACCCTAGGCCAGCTTTCGCGGATCTGGGCGACGATCCGGGCGATCTCCTCGACGGCACCGGCGCAGGCGTCGATGTTGGAACGCCGCAGCTTGGCGGCCAGCAGGTGGCGGCCGCAGAAGACGTACAGCGGCAGATAGCAGTAGCAGTCGTAGTAGCCGTGGAAGAAGCGCCCTTCCTGGTGGCCGTGGAGCGGGTCGTCGGTGGCATCGAGATCGAGGATGATCCGCTCGGGCGGCCTCGCATGAGCCTCCACGAACAGAGCGACGAACAGCTGCTCGATCGCCCGCGGGTCGTGGCCGATCCTGTGGTAGCGGTCGAGCGCCGCGGCCGGCGCATGCTCGAGCCGGTTCAAGGTGCTCTTGCCGGCCAGCGGCGCGCAGTCCTTGCGCCGCGCCTCGAGCTTGCCGACCAGGGTCGCCAGCACCGGATCGTGGCGCAGCTCGTCGTGGTCGACCAGGTCCTCGTAGCCCAGCGCGAGGCCGCAGATGCGCTGCATCAGCATGGTCTCGACGCCGTGCTCGACCAGTTCCTGCAGCGTCCGTCGGCGAAACAGCCGGCCAGGCGCCCCACCAGACCGATCGCCCGGTTCACGGCCCCGAGCAGCAGCGCCCCGGCGTCCGAGGTCACCTGCCCGCCGTCGAACGCGGCCACCACCTGGCGCCCTTCGACGGCTTCAAATCCGAACAGATCGCGGTTACACTCTGTCGGCATCGGGGAGCTCCTCTGCGTCGTGTTAACCCTTTGTCACAGAAGAGTTATCGCCGATCCAGAGCCCCGATGCACGCTCTAGTTTGAGAAATCCGGGCTAGAGCAATAACCAACGCAAGGTGGAATGGTTGGTTATTCTTCGGTCTACGATCAGGCCATTTATCCAAATGAAAGCCATTCCGCATAATAAGCCAAATGTGCGATTTATTGTCGCAAAAGGTCGGACGAAGGACTTGACCAAGCGTTCAGTTCCTTGGACGCTCAGCGTTAGAGCTGCCTGAACTACGTGAAAAGTCAAGCGCACGAGGGCTGGCTGGCCATCGACGACCAGTACGACGAGCCGGGCTTCTCTGGCGGGCACTTTGTACTGCCCGGCGCTCCGGAGGCTGCTGCGCGATGTCGAAGTCGGCAAGATCGATGTGATTGCAGTTTACAAGCTCGATCGACTGAGCCGCAACCTCACCGATTTTGTCAGGCTAATCGAACTGTTCGGCAAACACGATGTCACTTTCGTTTCAATAACACAGCAATTCAACACTACAACATCCATGGGTCGACTGACACTCAATATCTTACTATCTTTTGCTCAATTCGAAAGAGAACTGGCTGGCGAGCGGATTAGAGACAAGTTTTTACAATCACGTCAGCGCGGATTGTGGATGGGCGGCCACGCGCCTTTGGGCTTCGACGTGCAGGACCGCAAGCTCGTCATCAACGACGCCGAGGCGAGCCTCGTCCGGCATATCTTTCAGCGCTTCCTGCAGGTCGGCTCGGCGACCAAGCTGGTTCAGGAGCTGAACACCGCAGGGCATCGGACCAAGCGAGGCAAGCCGTTCGACAAGGACGTGTTGTACAAGCTGCTCCACAATCGGACCTACGTCGGCGAGGTCGAGCACAAGGGCGCTGCCTATCCGGGCCAGCACGAGGCGCTCGTCGACAGGAGCACCTGGGACAACGTGCACACAATCCTGGCAGAAAACGCTCACCGCCGGGCCAGCCGGACGCGCGCCGCGACCCCGGCGCTGCTCAAAGGGCTCACCTTCGGCCCCGACGGCAAAGCCATGGCGCCGAGCCACACCCGCAAGCGGGGCAAGCTGTATCGGTTCTACCGCACGGCCACGGCCCTGAAACTCGGCCGCGACGCCTGCCCGATCCGCAGCGTGCCCGCGGGCGACGTCGAGGCCGCCGTGATCGGGCAGATCCGTGCCCTGCTGCGTGCGCCGGAGGTGGTCGTGCGGGTGTGGCGCGCCGCCTACCTCGAGGACGCCCAGATCGATGAGCGAGAGGTGGTCGAGGCGCTGCAGCGCCTGGACCCGTTGTGGGACCGTCTCTTTCAGGTGGAGCAGGCGCGCATCATCCAGCTGCTGGTCGAGCGGGTGATCGTCGGGTTGGAGGGTCTGGAGATCAGCCTGCGGGTCGACGGCATCAGCAGCGTTGTCGAGGACCTGCGCCGTCGAAAGCCAGAAAGGACAGCTGCGTGAGCGAGATCAAGCTGAGCCCTGACGGCAGCACGATCACCGTGTTCCTGTCCATGACCTGGCGCCGCCGCGGCGGGCGCACATCGTGGAACGCATCCTGGACGGCAGGCCGACGGCAGGCTTGCCGCAGTTGTTGAAGCCATTCCCGGTCGAGTGGGAGAAGCAGCGGCAGCGACTCCTATGAGCGGGCTCGGCGACGCGCGACCCGAGTGGGAACCGTGAGCAGACTGAGTTCGAGAGCAACGCGATAGCCCTGCATTCGCCAGCCCTATCGGAGAGCTGTGCCAGCCGATCCGGCGGGATCGCTCAGTGGCGCCGGGTACACGGCCGCCCATGGTGCTGCCCGCTCGACCTGCGCGGCGAGCGCGATGATCAGCGCCTCACCGTACGACTGCCCGACCAGCTGGACACCGATCGGCAGCCCGTCGTCCGTCCAGCCCAGCGGCAGCGAGATCGCCGGCTGTCCCGAGATGTTGAACGGATAGGTGAACGGGATGTAGGCGAGATCGTCCTCGGCAACCCGCTCCGTATCGGCGAGGAACGTGTCGAGCGGTTGCGGCGGCAGGGTGACGGTGGGTGTGAGAAGGCAGTCCCAATGCATCGACGTCAGGATGATCTCCCGGCTGCGACGGAACATCTCCTCCGTGGCGCGGATGTACTCGACCGCGGTCTGTCGCGCGCCCCGCTCGTAGCACCACCTCGAGTAGGGGTCGCTGAACAGCGCGGGGTCGCCTACGTCGTTGGCGGCGCTCTCGGCCTCGACCATCACCCGGAACACCGTGCCGAGGCCCGTCAGATCGACTTCGGCCGGCTCCACCCGGTGCCCGAGGGATGCGAGCAGATCGGCAGCCTGCTGGACGGCGGCGACGACCTGCGGGTCGATCCATTTGTCGCTCGTGACGAGTATGCCGATCCGGAGGCTTCCCGGGTCAAGCCCGCTCGCTTCGAGGAAGGACGGGGTCTGGACCGGTGCGACGAACGGGTCGCCGGGCTCCGAGCCGGCCATGACGTCGAGCATGAGGGCGGCATCGCTCACCGTCCGCGCGATCGGCCCGTGGGTGATCAGCCCGCCCCGCGGGTTCGCGTTCGGATGGTTCGAGATGCGACCGCGCGACGGCTTGATGCCGACCACGCCGCAGCAGCTCGACGGGATCCTGATCGATCCCCCGCCGTCGGAGCCTTCGGCGATCGGGCAGAGGCAGGCAGCGACCGCGGCGGCCGAGCCGCCGCTCGAGCCGCCGGCGGTCCTGCCGAGGTCCCAAGGATTGCGCGTCGCCGGGAAGAGGCCATAGGCCGTGGTCGCACGGTTGCCGAACTCGGGCGTGTTGGTCTTGCCCAGCAGCACGCCCCCGGCCTCGCGCAGCCGCCGCGCCACGGCGGCATCGCGGGCGGGCAGGTTGTGCTCGCGCAGCCGCGAGCCATAGGTCGTGCGCAGGCCGGCCGTGTCGGTCAGGTCCTTGAGGGCGTACGGGATGCCGGCGAGGGGCAAGGCCGCGCCCTCGTTCAGACGGCGTTCCACGTCGTCGGCCATCGCCATCACCATGTCCTCGTCGATGGTGACGAAGGACCGGATCCTGTCGTCGATCGCCCGGATGCGGCGCAGGCAGGCCGCGGCCGCTTCCCGCGGCGAGACATCGCGTGAGAGGATCAGCCGCCGCACCTCCAGCGCGGGCAACAGGGCGAGGTCAGGGCTCTCGGGGTCAGTGGACATCTGGGTTCCCGTCAAAGCGCATGCCGTCCTGCCACCATGTCGGCGACATGCTGTGCGCTCACGTCGTCCCGGCGCACTGAGCGGATGATCCGACCGGCCTCCATGATGACGAGGCGATCGCAGATCCGGTGCACGTGCGCGATGTTGTGGTCGATGATGACGACGCCGAGCCCGTCCTTGCACGCAATCTGTACCGCTTCGGACACCTTTTCGGTCTCCTTGACGGAGAGCGCCGAGGTCGGCTCGTCGAGCAACAGCAGGCTGCCGCCGAAGTAGCGCGCGCGGGCGATGGCGAGCGCCTGGCGCTCTCCCCCCGACAGGATGTCGACCGGCTCGTCCGGCGAGCGGAGGCGGGTGAGGCCCATCTCTTGCAGGTTTGCCATGGTGATCTCGCGCATCCTGCTCATCGAGAGAAACTTGAACGGCCCCGCCTTGAGCTCCCGGCCGAGGAAGAAGTTCCGCCACATGCTGAGCGCCGGGATCAGCGCGAGATCCTGATAAACCGTCTCGATCCCGACGCTGCGCGCATCCCGTGGCGAGCTGAACCTGACCGGGCGTCCTTTGAACCGCATCACGCCCCGACCCGGCGCGTAGAAGCCGTTCATCACCTTGACCAGGGTCGACTTGCCCGCGCCGTTGTCGCCGACCAGTCCGACGATCTCGCCGCGCTCGACCTCGAAGGCGACCCCCTGGATCGCGACGACATTGCCGAAATTCACGGTGACGTCCCGAAGGGCGAGAATGCTCGCGCCGGGCGCGCCCTCGGTCATGACTTGCGGATCACGCCGAACTTGGCGCCGAGGCCCGCGGTCCGCTGGTTGACGATCACGGCGAACAGCAGCAGGAAGCCGACGAACGACTGGAACCATGTAGTCGAGACGCCGGACAGGATCAGGCCGGTATACGACATGCCGAGCACGATGGCCGCGAGCAGCGCGCCCATGATGCTGCCGCGACCGCCCATCAGCGAGCCGCCGCCCACCACGGCGACGACGATCGCGGTGAGCGCGAGGTCGGAGCCCTGGGTCGGTGTCGCCGAGCCGAAGGAGCCGAACTGGATGATGCCGGTGAACGCGGCGAGGAGGGAGGACAGGAGGAAGCATCCGACCTTGACCCTTGCGACCGGCACGCCCATCGCGCGCGCCGCGCGCCCGTCGCCGCCGCTCGCGAAGATCCAGTTGCCCACAGCCGTCAGGCGCAGCACGCCTGCGAGGATCGTGGCAATGCCGATCAGCCACAGGATCGAGACGGAGATCTTGCTATTGCCGATCTCGGCGGTGCCGAGCCAGTTCATCACCGGCGACTCGCCAAAGAACGAGATCGGATAGCCGCCGGTGAGGTTGAGGCTGACCCCCGCCCAGAAGAGTGCGGTGGCCAGTGTGATGATGAACGACGGGATGCCGAGGACGAGCGTCGCGAGCCCGTTGAGCAAGCCGATGCCGAGCGCGAACGTCAACGCGAAGCCCAGCGCTATGAACACGCTGAAGCCGTGATCAATCCAGAGCGAGGCCATCACGAGCGGGCAGAGGGAGTACACGGAGGCGACCGAGAGGTCGAACTCGCCGGAGATCATCAGGACCGTGATGCCCAGGCCCACCATCCCGAACTGGACGGCGCTGGCGAGGATCGAGCCGACCGAAGCGGCGGTGAGAAACTGAGGCGACAGGAACGCGAAGACGGTGCCGATCACGATGCCGGCGACGAGCACCCCGAGCTCCTGGATGGCGAAGACGCGCAGCAGGATCGAGCGCGCCCTCCGGCGGGGCGGAGGGGCCGCAACGGCGGCCCCCCCCGAGGCGTCAACACCCTGGCCGCTCATCGCTGCCCTGCCGCCTCAGCGGGTCCCACTCTTGCGAGCCCGCAGCGCCAGGCGTCGGGGGGGCCGCCTCAGCCGCCGCGGCCGGAGTCGACCACCGGCTGGAACGCGGCCGCGTTCTCCTTGGTGACCAGAAGGGTCCCGGTATCGATGTTGGACGGCGTCATCCCGTACTTGACCTTCAGGAACAGGTTGACCACCGAGAGATATCCCTGTGCATAGGCCTGCTGCACGAGCGTGAAGGCCGTGATTTCCCGCTTGATGCAGTCAAGCACGGCCGGCGAGACGTCATATCCACCAAGGACGACCTTGCCCTGGGCATCGTTCTTGTCCACCCACTGGCAGGCAATGGTGCCGGTTTCCGGGTTCAGACTGACGACGGCGGCGGTGTCGGGGTTGGCCCTCATGTAGCCGTCGAGGACGGCGAGCCCCTGGCTCGGCGTCGATGCCGTATTGACCAGGGTGTCCACGGTCGCGCCGATCTCTTCCTCGAGGAACTTCCTCAGCCCGTCGCAGCGGACGGTCTGCACGATCTGCGCCGGGCCCGGGTTCTGACAGACCACCCGCGCCCCCTGCTTCAGATGAGGCAAGAGGGCCGCACCGACCTTGGCCCCCGACGTGAACTCGTCCTGCCCGACGTACGCGAGCGCCTTGATGCGCGGGTCACTCTCCTCCGAAAAGTTCTGCGTATTGACCAGGATCACCTCGATGCCGGCGTCGAGCGCATCGAGGATCGGCCTGCTCAATGCCTTCGGATCGTTGAACTCGACGGCGAGCCCGTCGGGTTGTGCAGCGACGTTGGACTTGAGCGTCTGCGCCTGCAGGTTGATGTCACAGCACCGTGGCGCACTATAGATTGCGTCGACCCCGAGGTCCCGGCCGGCATCCTCGACACCCCGCTTGACCACCGCGAAGAACTGAATCTCGGGGCCGCCGATGAAGTTCACATAGAACTTCAGCTTTTCTTCCTGCGCTTGGGCGCTCCCGCCGGCAAGCACCCCGCCGATCGCGAGCAGCATCGCAGCTGTGACGACATCGAACCTCATCGCACTCCTCCCAGTGTTGTCGCAGGCCTTGACGCGGACGGGAGCATGTGCGGCGAAGCCTGCTATCGGCGCCGCAAGCCGATCATCGAACCCGCCCATGATGATCCGAGTGACAGATCCATGTCGGACGCGCGGACTCTCGCCGCTACTGCCTGTGGCCAGCCCGACCACCGTTGCCAGCGACGTGCCCGCAAGATGCTCAGCGTGCCGCCGACCGTTATGGTCGTTGTGGTCGTTGTGGTCGATCACGCTGGGCCTCACTACCCGGGATCTTCAGGAGACTGGCTCCCGAACCCTGAGTTTGCACCGTTCAGGGGCCGCGGGCAACGCATCTTGAGGGAGCGGCGCCGAGCATGCCTGCCTTTCACACGGGAGTTGAAATCGTGCGCGGCAGCGAAGCGACAGGGCGAGGACGACATCACCGAGCGCGAGGTGACGAGTCCTTCTCGCTGAGTTCGCCACGGTCTGGAACGAGCTGTTCCCCGCCGAGCAGGCGCGGATCGTCCAGCTGCTCGTCGAGCGGGTCGACGTCCAGGAGGACGCACTTTGAGGTGCGGATCAGGGCTTCGGGCTTGCCGAGCTTGGTCGCCGAGTTGCGGCAGAGCGACGAGCGGACGGCGAGGGCGGCGTGATGGGCGGCGTCCAGACCCGGCTCGAGGGTACGACCCTGGTTGTCCGCATTCCGATGCGGTTCCAGCGCCGCGGCGGCCGCAAGCGGATCGTTGCGCCCGACGGCACCGCGATCGTGCCCACATCGAAGCCGCAACCGGACGGAACACTGGTCAAGGCGCTGGCGCGGGCGTGGCGGTGGCAGCGGATGCTCGATGAGGAAGTGCACACCTCCGTCAGCGACATCGGCGAAGCTGAGAGCATCTCGAAGAGCTACGTGAGCCGGATCCTGCGACTGGCGCTGCTGGCGCCCGACATCGTGGAGGCGATCCTCGCCGGAGAGACGGATCAGACGCTCATGCTGGAGCAGCTGGAGCGGCCGCTGCCGGCGAGCTGGGAGGAGCAGCGCTCGCTGTTTGCAGCAACCGAACGCCTCAATCCTGATCCTCAGGATCGGGTGATACCGGCCTGAACGCTTTCGCGCTCAGGCTTTCGCCCGTTGACGCGCCGCCTCGGTCCAGCCGCGGACCCGCGCCTCCGAGATCGGCTGCGGCCCCTTGAGCCGCTCCGTCAGCGCTTTCGGGTCCGCCCTCGCGAGGTCGCTGAACGTCGCGATCCCCAGCGCCCGCAGCTTCTCCTGAATGGCTGGACCGATTCCTTTGATGACCGTCAGGTCGTCAGAAACGACTCGCCGCGCCACATCGGGCTCACGGCTCTGTCGGGTCGCGCTCGGGGCGTGCTCTTTCGCCTCCTCGGGTGGCTTGGCCTCATCCTTTGGCACCCACCAGAAGAGCAGATCGATCCAGCGTTTGAAGATCTCGTCCCACATCACCTCAACAGTACCGCAGGGACGACCGGTGCTCAATGCCGTCGAGCCCCGCGTCATCGTACGTGCCGCCGTCCCCTTCGAGCGCCCGGCCAATCTCATACGCCTCGTGGTCCGGGGCGAAGGCGAAGTAGGGTTCCCGGCCTCGAAGTCACGGTCGAGGGTCGAGGCGTTCGCACTCGGGCAGCGGCGACAACGAACGCTGGCTACCGCAAATAGGAGGGCAAAATGTCTTCGACCGCGCTCGGTGCAAGGCCGAGCTCGGCGAACGACAAGGCCTTTGGGCCGACCACATTGTCGCGTTTCATCAGCACGACCTGGTCGCGGGAGATCGGGCGATGCGGCAGGGGCGCCATCACGGCAGCCAGAAGTTCCCAGACAAAGTATGGAACCGGCATCAGGAGCCGTCTGCGACCAAGCTGCTGGAGAAGCAGCTGCAGGAGCGCCTTGTAGGTGTAGGCTCGGGGCCCGCCCAGCTCGTAGATCTTGCCGGTCGCGGCCTCCGTCGCCAGCGCTCGCGCAACCGCTTCTGCGACGTCGTTCACGTATACGGGCTGCAATTTGACCTTGCCGGTGCCGAACAGTGGCAAGATCGGCATCACCCGCGCCAACGCCGCCAGCTGATTGAAGAACGCGTCCTCGGGCCCGAACATGACGCTCGGGCGGAGGATGGTGGCCTCCGGGAAGGCTTCCATCACCAGGCGTTCGCCGATGGCGCGGGCTCGGACGTATGGTGATTCCGAGCCTGGATCGGCACCGATACCCGATATGTGGACCAGCCGCCGGACTCCAGTCGTTGCCGACGCACGCGCGACATGCATGGCGCCCTGCCCATGGATCGCCTCGAAGGTCGCCCCTTTCTGCTCGACATAGTGGCCGACCGTATTGACCACTGCGTCCGAGCCATCCACGGCTGGACCCACCGTCGCCTCATCCCAAACGTCGGCGTAAACCGTCGTGATCAGCCCAGGCTGTGCTAAGCTCGGTAAGGAACGACGCGCGCTCGGGGTGACGCACCGCGACGCGCACGGCGGCGCCGTCCTCCGGCCAGGCGCTTTACGATCTGACGACCCAGAAAACCCGAACCGCCAAACACGGTAATCTTGCTGTAGGACATGTTAAATGCCCCGGATGTGGCGGCCGCAAGGCTATCACGACCCAGGCAACAGCGGGGAAACAGATCAGGCTCGGAGCTTCATTCAGTATAGCCGGGGGGATTGTGCCGCCGGCACGAAGCCCCGATGGCAGCGCGATCGCGCCGATGACGGGCCCGAGCCGGAACGCATCTGGTGAAGGCGCTCGCGCGGAGACGGCAGCGGTGAATGCGGGCTCGCTGGCCGAGCTCGCCGGCGCCGAGCGCATTGCAGTTGCAGCGCTGGGATCGCCAGCGTAGAGCTGGCAATACACGCTCCGGGAGGAAGCAGTCGTGAGTGAGAGCTCCGAACCGACCTCATTGGCCAAAATCACGGCCGAGATCGTGGCAGCCTATGTCTCGAACAACCAGATCGCCATCGCGGACCTCCCCGGGCTGATCACCGCCGTGGCAGGCCGCCTCAACAAGGTCGGAGCCGAGCCCGAGCAGCCGGCAGAGGAGAAGTCCGAGCCGGCAGTGTCCGTGCGCCGGTCCGTTCGCCCGGATCACCTCGTCTGTCTGGTCTGCGGCCAGGCGCAGAAGATGCTCAAGCGCCACCTGGCGGTCCGGCACGAGCTGACGCCTGCCGAATACCGAGAGCGCTTCGGGCTCAAGCCTGACTACCCGATGGCAGCACCGAACTATGTCCAGCAGCGGCGCGAGGTGGCGCTCGCGACCGGGCTGGGACGGCCGCAGAAACCGGCTCGGCGTGGAAGGAAGGCGAGCGTGCGCTCGCCGGCGAAGGAGCTGAGCCGACCGGAAGCCGCCGAAGCGGAAGGATAGTCCGCGGCTCGCAGTGATGGCACCTGCCTGCCCGATAGTCGCCTGTGCAGCCTGGCGACCGAGGTACCGGGATGGCCCGCGCCATGCCAATCGGAGACGGACATGAAGCTTGGTCTCTACCTGCGCAACATGGGGCCGCAGTCGACCTGCTCTTTGATCGCGGATGCCGCTCGCGCCACCGAGGAGGCGGGCATCGACGATCTCTGGGTCGCCGATCATCTCGCGCTGGCGCCGGAGGATTTGGAGGGATCGGACGGGCGCTACCTCGAGCCGCTGGCGACGCTCGCCTTCCTCGCCGGGATCACCGAGCGCGTGGGCCTGGGCGTGGGCGTGCTGATCGTTCCCTATCGCCCCGCGCTGCTGACTGCGAAGTGGATCGCGTCGATTCAGGAGCTGTCCCGCGGCCGGTTGCTCCTCGGCGTCGGTGTCGGCTGGATGGAGAGGGAGTTTCGGGCGCTGGGCGTCGACCCGCGGCGCCGGGGCGCGACCACCGACGCTACGCTCACCTTGCTCCAGGCGTGCTTCGCCGGCGACGAGGTCGAGGCGAACGGCCAACGGTTCCTGTTCCGACCGCGTCCGCCGCGGCCACCGATCATCGTCGGCGGAGCACCGCCCCACGCCATCCGCCGCGCGGTCCGATTCGGCGAGGGCTGGATCGCGACGGGCGCGCACGCCGATGTGCTGGAGGCCGGCATCGCAAGCCTTCGCGAAGCGATGGCCGCGGCGGGCAAGCCGGCGCCCGAAATCGTGCTGCTGCAGCCGCTGCCGGTCGAGAACGACGACCGGCTGGCGGACCGGCTGGGCGAACTCGTTGCGCTGGGCGTTACCCGTGTGATTCACCCCTGGCGGTATCAGGAAGCCGAGGAAGTGGCGCGCATCGCGGCGCGCCTCGTCGCCGCCCGCGATGCTCACGCGCCGTCCGCCTGATGCAGGCAAAGGAGCGGCATGCATACCTCGGGCCCGAGGGCACGACGCTGGTTGTTCGGATGGATTCCATCCCGCGGCGGGCCGTAAGCAGATCGTGGCACCGGACGGCACCGTGATCGTGCCGGCGTCGAAGCCGCAACCGGACGGCACGCTGGTCAAGGCGCTGGCGCGGGCCTGGCGCTGGCAGCGACAACTCGATGAGGGTCTCTACACCTCGGTCAGCAACATTGGCGAGGGCGAAAACATCTCCAAGAGCTACGTCAGCAGAATCCTGCGCTTGGCGCTGCTGTCGCCGGACATCGTTGAGTCCATTCTCGCTGGGCAGGCCGGTCAGACGCTCATTCTGGAGGCGCTGGAGCGGCCACTGCCGGCGGGTTGGGAGGAGCAGCGCAACTTCCTCAGCATGTGAGCCCGCGGAGAACAGGGCGCCCAGAAGGTATGGAGATCTTGGTGCCGGGACCCAAAGCACTTTCTGCCCGAGCGGTTGCTCCGGCGCTTGGACCGGTGTAGCCAGATCCAAGACCATTCGCGCTTCCGCCGTGCGCTCGCGCGTGCGCCAGTCCAGCAACAGGGAATGAGAATGTGACTCAGGGGCGTTTACTCGTGCTCGAGGGCCCTGATGGGGTCGGTAAGAGTTCAACCGTTCGTGGCGTTGCTGAACGCCTCCGATTTCTCGGCATTAGGCACTCTGTATTGGCCTTTCCCGGCCGCGAGCCAGGCACCCTAGGCAAGCTAATCTACGACATCCACCATGACCCGGAGCGTTATGATATCGAAGGGATGGCGGAAGCTGCGAAACAGGCCCTGCATGTTGCAGCGCATCTTGACGCAATTGAGAGTCGGATCGGCCCTCTGCTGAATGAGGGCGAGCACGTTCTGTTGGATCGATTTTGGTGGTCTACATGGGTGTATGGCATGGCAGGCGGCGTCTCGCCCAATATTCTTGAGGCCTTAATAGAGGTGGAGCGGATCCAATGGGGATCCATCCAGCCGTCGCTGGTCATTTTGCTCGACCGCGACGGACCCATCGAGTGCGACGAAGACATGAACGGTTGCAGGCGCATTCGGGATGGCTACCTGACGCTCGCGTCCAGGGAAAAGGACCGTTATCCCATCGAAGTCGTACAAAATGCTGGTACTGCGGAGCAAACCGCGAGGCGCGTAGTGGATCTTGCTCTATCTCGTGGCTTTTGACGCCGAGCACGCGCGAGTTCGCCAATTCCATCGCGTCCGTAGGCGTCTGGTTCTGCGGGACAGCATCAAGAACATCCGGACCAACGAACCCGAGAGTGTGGCGCCGGTGGCGCACAAAGATGTTCACGCCGACCTAGATTTCGGCGCTGCACCGGGCGCGCAACTCTCCAGAGAACATTGACCCGACATCCGCACCATGATTTCCTGCCATCACACTGATCCCAGGGGAGGCGCCCGATGCCCTTTTGGCGTGGCGAGACCTTGAACGAGCGGCTGCCCAGCCTGGTCGATCCATTCGATGCAGGCGCGATCGATTGTGCGGCCTACACGCTGCGGGTCGGCGGCGAAATCTACGTCAGCCCCGACCGCCAGGTCGGTGACCCTTCGCGGCACACCAAGCAGCGTCTCGAGTTGGGCAAGGATTTGCTATCCCGCCGGGCCAGTTCGCCTTTCTCTTGTCGGCGGAAACGGTGACCGTGCCGGATAACGCGATCGCCTTCATCTCGATCAAGGCGCGCCTGAAGTTCAACGGCCTGATCAACATCTCCGGCTTTCATGTCGATCCGGGCTACCGCGGCAAGCTGCTGTTCTCGGTGTTGAATGCCGGTCCGAAACCGCTGCACCTGACCGAGGGGCAGCCTTTGTTCCTGATCTGGTTTGCCGATCTCGACGGCGCCACCGAGATGAAGAAGCACGGGGCGGGGTTCGACGGTATCGAGCCACAGCTGCTGAACGGCATCAGCGGTGAGATTCGCTCGCTCCAGAGCCTGTCGGATGAGCAGCGGGCGCTTGAGAAGCGCCTGGACGAGCGGCTAAACGCGCAGGCGACGCAGGTCTCCAACCTGAAGACCCTGGTGACGATCTTTGTCAGCCTGCTCGGGGCCACGATCGTCGGCTTGGTCGGCTGGGGTCTGCGCGGCTTGCTCGGCGGCGGCGCACCATAATCGCGAGGCCTCTTGTCGGCTTTTCCGACATAGACCATATTAATGTCGGAATGAACCACATACAGGTGTCATCGTGAGCTTTCCACAGCAGCAGATCGAGGACGCCATCCGCGACGAGATCCGATGCGCCGCGGCGGACAGCCCGGTGTCGAAGCGCGCATGGGAGCCGGAGATCGAACTCTCTCACGACAGTACGGATCGTCTGTCGGATCGAGCGCGATTTCGGCCTCAGCCTGCCCGATGACTGCATGCCGGAGGGCGGGTTCAATGGGGTCGATGAGTGCGTTGCAGTGCTGACCGAGCAATGCCACCAGCATTGGCATGAGAAAGAGAAGACAAGGGGAGAACCGGTGTCATGACAAAGCAACGGATTGCCTTTGCCGGCGGCGAGCAGGAAGATGCCGAGCTCGGGAGCCGGATGCGCGAGGCCCGGGAATACGTCGGCTTGAAACAGGAGGAGGTGGGTCGCCATCTCGGCATCCCGCGGACCGCCGTGTCGGAGATGGAGAGCGGCAAGCGGGGGGTGAGCGCTCTCGAGCTGAAGAAGCTGGCGCGGCTCTATCAGCGACCGGTCGCCTGGTTCACTGGTGAAGAGGAGGAGGCGCCCTTGCCTGCCGATGTCGCCTTCCTGGCCCGGACCGTAAGTGGATTGTCGGAGAATGACCGGGCCGAGCTGCAGCGCTTCGCCGAGTTCCTGCGCGCGAAGGGGAAGGCTGCTTCTGATGACACCGCGTGAGGAACGGGCCGCGACGCTAAAGGGCATGCGTGCTGCACTGTCGCTGCAGCAGCGCTTCGGCTGGCATGAAGGCGAGCGGCGGGCGCAGCGCATCGACGTCTTTGACGCGATCGCCGAATGCGGGGCGACACTGATGTTCCAGGTGCTCGATCCCTTGCTCGGGGCCTTCATCCGAGAGGGGTCGCTCGCCGGCATCCTGGTGACGACTCGGCGGCCGCTCGGCCAGCAGCGCTTCACCGCAGCCCACGAGCTCGGGCATCTGGTGCTCGACCACGACCCCCATGCCGACGATGAAGGGATCCTGCGGCGTGGGCCGCTGCCGGGGGGGAGCCGCGGCGCGGATGTACCTCGCGAGGAGCGTGAGGCCGACGCCTTCGCCTCGTATTTCCTGCTGCCGAACTGGCTGATGACCGAACAGATGGCGCGCCAGGGCTGGACCGTACCGGCCTTCGCCGATCCGGCGGTGGTCTATCAGGCCTCGCTCCGGTTCGGCGTCAGCTACAGCGGCACGGTCTATGGGCTGGAGCGGGAGAAACTGATCGGGCGGAACCTGCGGCAGCAGCTCTTGCGCGTGCAGCCGAAGGGTCTGAAGCGGGCCCTGCTGCCGGATCATCCCATCGGCAGTACGCAGCGGGTTGATGTCTGGCATCTTACCGAGCGCGACGAAGGCGCGGTAATCGAGGCAGGCCGGGACGATCTGTTCCTGCTGCGGCTCCGCGAGGATAGTGCGGCCGGCTATGTTTGGACCTTCGACGAATTGCAGGCGGCCGGCTTCGTGATCCTGAGGGATGGCCGCGAGACAGCGGGCGAGGGCCGTCTCGGCGGGCGCACCGTACGGCGGGTGATCGGCCGCATCGATCCGGAGCGGCCTCTAGCGGGCACCTACCGGCTCCGCGAGTGCCGGCGCTGGGATCCGACCGACGAACCGCGGGCGCTGACCCTGCACTACGCGACCGCGAGCACCGATGAGGTCGGGCTGTTCCGGCCGCAGCGCGAGGCCTTGCTGGCAGCCTCATGAGCTTGGTGATCGGCAACGACCTGCGGGCCGCGCTCGGACCCGTCCGTGACCAGGGCCGACGGGCAACCTGTCTCGCTTTCGCGGCCTCGGCGGTGCACAGCCATCTGCAAGGCTATGACGGCCAGCTCTGTGTCGAATGGCTATTCTACCATGCCGTGACCCGCGCCGGCGACGATCCTGCGGACGGCTCGACGATCGAGGAAACGCAGGCGGTCTTGCGCGAGCTCGGGCAGCCCGACGAGGCTTTCTGGCCCTACCAGGCGGCCGAGCCGGACCCTGTGGCCTGGCGGCCGCCGAGCGACGCGACCGCCCTGTTCCGCTGTAGCTCCGCCTATTGCGGCGGGACCGCCGCGGCAATCCGGCAGACGCTCGAGGCCGGGCAGCCGTTGGTGCTGGGCTTGCTCGTGACCGACGCGTTTCAGGGGCCCTGGCGGATCGTCGAGGGCGAGGCGGTGCTGCCGGATGACGGACTGCCGCCCGAACGGCGGTTCGGTCATGCGGTGGTCGCCGTGGGCCACGGCACGCTCGACGGCGTGCCGCATCTGCTGATCCGGAACTCGTGGGGGCAGCGCTGGGGTCGCGACGGCCATGCCTGGATCGCAGAGCAAGACGTCGGGCGCCGGTTTCTTGGTGCTTTCACCGTTCAGAACGGAGTTGAGGATGGTCTACAATCCGAGGCCGCCGGCCCCCACGGCCGTACGCGCCTGGCTTGACGCCGCGCTATTTCTGAAGGCCGAGGGACCGCTCAGCGGGCTGATGCTGCATGTCGAGGAACCCGATCGCTTCGATCCGCAGGAGGAAGCGATTGTCGTCGCTGTCGACCGCTTCCTGAGGCAGCACGGGACGCATCCGGTCTCAAGCGTGAGCAACACGATCTTCCCGGCTGCTCTCGTCCGCGACGACGGCATCGTGGGATTGCGCGAACGCTATCTCGAGGGATATCGCCGAGCGATGTGCCGCCAGGGCCAATGGGGGCGGTACTTCCACCGCATGGTCGCCTGGCCAGGTCCCAATGGGCCGGTCGACCAGATTGGCGAGATCATCGACATGCTCCATAAGGCGACCGCGCCAGACGGCCGCTTTTACGAGAACATCTACGAGATCGCGTTGTTCGATCCGGTGCGGGATTTGAAGAAACGGTCGAACCGACAGTGCCTGAGCTTCATCGAGCTGAAGCCCGACCGGGACGGTCGGGTTCACATGATGGCGGTCTACCGCAACCACTTCTACATCCAGCGGACCCTGGGCAATCTGATCGGCTTGGGCCGGCTGCAGGCGTTCATCGCCGCGGAAGCGGAACTAAGCGTAGGCACGCTCACTATACAATCGACCCATGCCGAGATGGAGACGCGGCCTTGGTCGAAGGCCGCGGCGCATGCCCGATCGACCGCTGCGCCAGGATGCTGCAGGCGACGGCGGCGTGAGCGAATCGCCCCGTTCCAGCGCGTCCTCGAGCCCATAGGCCGCTTCGATCTGCCGGATGAACAGAGTCTGGCCGCCATAGCTCGGATGCCGAACCTCGGTGCAGTCGACGCCAATCTCGGCCATGGCACGGTGGGCGTCGCCGCCGATGGCGAATACCCGGTCCGGCTGCAGCAAGGCCAGGAAATCGTAGAGCAAGCGCTCGCACAGGCGGCGCTCCGCGGCGCTGTGGCAGCGGTTGCTGAGGGGCTTGGCAGGCTCATGGGGATGGAACGGGAAGACATTCCACAAGAACACCGGTACCGCGATCCGATCGAGCATCTGCCAGATGACTCGCGCGGTCCGTTCCGCCACTGCCGGCCCTTTGGTGGCCCGGCGCACGGCAAGGCCGTCGTAGAGTTGGCTGAAGCGGTCGAGATGCGGCTCGTCGGTCAGGGCTAGCCCCGTCCGGCGGCCGCCGCGATAGCCGAGATCCCGTGCGATCCAGATGGTGTCGACCTTGGCGTCGAGGGCTGCGTGCAGCGCGATCTCGAGGTTGCGGCGCCGGCGCGCCGGCGCATCGGCCCGGTCGAAGAGCGGGCACCGCTCGGCGTAGGGATTGAAGACATGGTCGAGCTCGACGGCGCTGAGATCGCGTACAAGGCGGGCAACGGCGGCGCTCATCGCGGCGTGAACCGGATGGTGCGGTCGGTCAGGCTGCCGCTGATGACGCCGCCGCGCTCAGCGCGGACGGCCCGAAAGACATGATACCCCTGCAAGATGGCTTCCTCCCATAGCCAAAGCGGACAGCGCTCGGCCTCATAGCCGCGCACGAAGTCGCGGACTGTCTTCAGCAGTCCGTAGTCGAGCGCCTCGAGGTCCTCAAAGAAGTTGAGGCGCTGCGCATGGTTGAAGATCCAGGTGGCAATGCCCTCCTCGATCAGGACGGCGCGGGCGCCGTCCTCGGCCTCGTCGATCACAGGCGCGCTCTTGCGCTTTCGGCGCAGCAGCTGGCGCAACGTCGGCGACCAGCCGAGGATGGCGGCATGCGCTAGGTGGAAAACGTCGTGGAACCGGTAGTCGTCGTCATCCTGGCGGTTGTCAGTGAGCGGGTCGCCGATCGGCGACCCGTCGATCGTGAGCCGCACCTTGCGCCGGCCATCGATCTCCACCTCCTCAATCTCGACCGTGAATGAGCGGGGCAGCTGCTCCCCCGGCGGGAACTCAGCATCGAAGGGCGGCGGATAGACCCGGTGCTGCGGCCAGCGATCGAAGATCTTCTGGAGATTGGCCGCCGCCGCCTCCTCGAGAGTGACGCCGGCTTCGTGCGCAGCCGATCGTAGCGCGCGGAGGATGGCCACCAGCCGGCCGATCAGGGCGGCGCGGTTCCGGGTCAGCCGGCCGGCTTCGTAATCGGTCATCAACAGGCCGACTTCGCCGGCGAGCCGAAGCAGCGTGAGCTCAAAGGCGGGGCTGGGGCCGCCTTGCGCGTTCGGCGCGGCAGGCTGCAGGGCCTTGAACGTCAAGGCAGCGGCCGGGGCTGTCTGCCAGTCGTCGAGCGTGCCGTCGAGATTGGCGCCCAGCTCGGCGAGCGCGATATGCCCGCGATCGGCCACAGCGGCGAGATCCAGAGCGTGTCGCCGAGCTCCTCGAGGACCGAGGCTTGGTAGCCGCGATAGGAGACTTGGTCGCGCTGCTTCTTCTTGACCTCGCTGAGCAGGCTACCGGTCTCGCCGAACAGCCCGAGCAGCGGGAAGGCGAGGGACGGATCAACCGCCTTCCGCTGGTCGGTCAGCTGGGCCTGGGCCTGGTAGTCGGCGAGGGTAAGGGGCACGGTCATCGCTGTTTCCGCCGATCGGTCAGCGCTGCGGCCGGCATATCGAAGCCATGGGCGGCGAGCGCCTTCAACACGATCAAGCGCATAGTCTCACCGGTCATCGCCGCCCGAACATGTAGGTCGCGCCTAGTCTGCGCGGGCACCTGGATCTGCAGAGTCGCCCTCGGCCGGGGATTCCTAGACGTCTGACAGATCAGGTTCCATAAAACTGTGATAGCCCCTGAGGCAATCCAAAGCAAGTCGATATCAACTCGGCTTTCACGATCTCGAAATTAATTTGCGTGTCGCAAAGGCCAGTAAACTCGCTCGATCTCCCACTAGGGAGTAAGCAATCCGGTTTGCGAACGGAGTTGGCTTCCTGCTCCCGATTTAAATATGCAGCTTGAGTTGACTATGACGCACAGCAATGGTGGCGGTTCCTCCCGCTTGAGGGCTTGGCGCGATTGCTGCCCGAAGTCCAGCCCCAACCTGCCGATCCCCGTTCCTTCGAAACACGACTCCCGACTTGGTTCGATCCGGCTTCTCGGTCGACCGAGTGAAAGTTCGAAACCGGGACTGATGCGAGGCGGCCTAACCATCTGATTTGCGCAGAGATCTTCGAGTGGGTACCGAATTGGCCAGGTGAACAGCCTCAGAGAAAGCCGGGCATCAGAGAGAGATTTCGCGCCTGCGGCGCCAGCTCAAGGTGCACAGACGGACGCCGAAAACGGCCGAATTCCTGGGCTTCCGAGGGCCGATCGCCGGACGGAGAGCGGGCTCGCTGACGTGGTATTGGCGGAGGGAGTGGGATTTAACCCACGGTACGCTCGCGCGTACAACGGTTTTCGAGACTGCCCGTTCGACCGCTCCGGCATCCCTCCACGCGGCCGGCGCACCATCCGCACCCTCGCTTATCTAGCCGCTGACCCCGGACGCCGCAAGGCCCGTCGGGCGCATCCGCCGCAAAGCCAGGAGCATCCGGAGAGGGCGATCGGCGCCAGCTCACGCCGTCCTCCCTCTGATCCCATCGATCGTGGCGCGGCCCGATCGTCCGAAGAGATCAGTCCACGAAGCCTTTGAACCCCACGACTCCCGAGATCAGAACATTAATGCCCATGTCGAAGATGCCGACGAGATAGAAGAATATATGGGCACCTCGAAAAATGGCATGGCGCGATCTCGCCAGGGTAGAATGAAGGCGAGGTGACGCGGGCAACGGGGTGCAGCGGCATGGGTCAGATGGGGTTCTTCGACGTGGCGCGGCGCTATGCCGGCCTGGACGCCAAGAAGGATCCGCTCGTGCGGATCGATGCGCTGGTTCCTTGGGCGAGTTTCCGCGGGCGGTTGGAAGCGGTCTGGCGCCAGCCGGCGGCGGCGCGGAAGTCGCAGGCAGGGCGCAAGCCCTGGGACGCGATCGTCATGTTCAAGGCGATCGTGCTGTGCGAGCTGTACAACTTGTCGGACGATCAGGTGGAGTATCAGCTGCGCGACCGGCTCTCCTTCGTCCGCTTTTTGGGTCTTGGGCTCGAGGACACGGTGCCCGACGCCAAGACGGTGTGGCTCTACCGCGAGCAGTTGGCGCAGGCGGGCGTGATCGAGCGCTTGTTCGACGATTTCGACGGCCATCTGAAGAGCCAGGGCTACTTGGCGATGGGCGGCCAGATCATCGACGCCTCGATCGTGCCGGTGCCCAAGCAGCGCAACAGCCGTGACGACAATGCCAAGATCAAGGCGGGCGAGATCCCCGAGGGCTGGGCGAAGCAGCCGGCCAAGCGCGCCCAGAAGGACACCGACGCCCGCTGGACCAAGAAGCACGGCAGGAGCCATTTCGGCTACAAGAACCACGTCGACGTGGACCGGCGGCACAAGCTGGTGCGGCGTTACCAGGTGACGCCCGCCTCGGTGCACGACAGCCAGGTGGTGGCGGACATTCTCGACCCGGACAACACCGCCGCCAGCGTCTGGGCGGACAGCGCCTATCGCTCGGCGGAGATCGAGGCGAAGCTGGCTGAGAAGGGGCTGAAGAGCCGGATCCACCGCAAGGGCCATCGTGGCAAGCCGCTCAGCGAGCGCGAGCACCAGGGCAACCAGACCCGTTCGAAGGTTCGAGCACGGGTCGAGCACGTGTTCGGCGCCCAGAGCAACGACATGGGCGGGACGCTGGTGCGCAGCATCGGCCTGGTGCGGGCCAAGGCGCGGATCGGGCTGAAGAATCTCGCCTACAACATGCGCCGCCTGGTGCAACTGGAGCGCGGCACGGTGGCAGCACCGACATGACGGGATTCAGAGGACCCATCTGCCTGGATTGGGCGCTTGGAGGAAAAAATCGGCCCCCTGGGGCAAGAATTCCTCGGAAACCAAGCCGTCGAACCCGATGGTGGCCCGCGAAGATCGCCCAGCACGCCGAGCTTCACGCCAAAACCGTCATTCTTCGAGGTGCCCGTATATAGCGATTTTGCCCGCGAGCCGGTGCAGCCAGAGGTCATCGAGGATCACGATCACTTCCTCGAGCTCGCGCCCCTCGGCGATCGTCACGAGCTCATCGCCCGTCTGCGCCGCCTGACCTACCGGCTCGGCGAGCCCGGCCAGCAGCCTCGACCGCCGCGCCTGTGCCCGCCGGTGGACCGGCGCCGACGCTGCGACCTCGTCACTCCGGCTGCCGGGGGGAGCGCTTGGCCAGGTTGACCAGGGCCAGCAGCAGCACCGCGCCGACCACGGCCAGCGCCAGGCGGACCAGCCAGCCGCCGTCCTGGCTGATCCCGAGCAGGGCGAACAGCTTGCCGCCGATGATGCCGCCGATCACGCCGACCACGATGTTGATCACCAGCCCGTAGCCGGCGCCGCGGACCAGGGTGCCGGCGATCCAGCCGGCGAGCCCGCCGATCACGATCAGGCCGATGACCTCCACCCGGACGGCACCCGGCCGTGGGCCGGCGGCGCCGCTGCCCCCGGCCGACGGCTCAAAAGGGTGGGCTCAAAAGCGGGTCAGCGACTGGTGCAGGGCGTCGACCTCGGCGGCGCTCGCCACCACGGTCGGCTGGCGGACGATCTGGCGCGGGTCGACCGGTTGGCCGTAGTAGGCCCGGTTCCAGTCGGCGTTGGCGCGGATGTAGGTGCCGTCCAGCCAGAAGCCGCCGAACAGGCCCTGGCTCTTGGCGAACACGTAGATATCCTCGCCGAGATTGGTGGTGGTCGCAGCCCCGACCGACACCCCGAGCCGGCCCGCCGCGACGCCGGCGTCGGCGCCGAGCTTGATGCCGTGGTCGAGCAGCTTGTCGACCGCGCCCTGGTTCATGATCGTGAACACGACATCGGAGCTCTGGCCGCCGAACTGCAGGCCGAAGCTGCCGCCGTAGAGCGAGTAGAACGCCGGCTGACCCCAGGCGCCGGTCTGCGGATCGCGCACCAGCAGCACGCCGATCCCGTACTCGGCACCGAAGAAGAAGCTGCCCTTGAGCAGCTCGGGGACGATCAGGACGGCGTAGGCGTTCTGGACATAGACCCGCATCTGCTCGAAATTGGGGTCGTCCAGGAAGGCGTCGAGCGCCAGCCGCGCCCGCTCGACGACCCGTTGCTGGCCGTCGGTCTTGGCCTGGGCCGCGGGCCCGACCACGGCCATCAGCGCCAACGCCAGCACCGCCAGGATGCGTTTGGCCGATCCGATCATGCTCCTGCTCCTTCTGCTCGCTGCCCGCCGTCCGGACGGTTCTGCCCGAGTTGGCCGCGGCGTCGCTGCACGCAAGCTAGGCAAACTTGCTGTCGTCTGTCAAGATACGGATGTAACTAATTGACATAAAGGCAATGTCTGTCCAACGCACTCTCCCCCGATCGATGCCGGCCGAGAGCCGCCGGTGATCCGCGCGCTCGCCGCCTTGTTGCTGGTCGTCGTCCTCCTGGTCGCCGGCCTCGCGGGCGCGCTGCTCTGGTTTCCCGGGCCCTTGCTGCGCGCCGGTCTCCGGGCGGCCGGGATCGAGACGGTCGGGTTCGACGATCTGCGTCTCGGCGCGAGCAGTCTCGAGCTCACCGGCCTGCGCCTCGGCCCGCCGCCCGGTGATAGCCTCGGGCACTTGCGGATTCGTTACCGCCTGCGCGATCTCCTGCGCGGCCGGGTCGCCAGCATCGAGGCCGAAGGCCTGGAGCTGCGCGCCCGCCTGGTCGACGGCCAGCTCGAGCTGGCCGGGCTCGAGCCGCCCGCCGGCAGCGCCGGCGGCGGCTTCGGCCTGCCGGCCTGGCCAGACCAGATGGTGCTGCGCGCGGCCGAGGTCCAGCTCGAGACGCCCTGGGGCCAGCTCAGGCTGCCGCTCTCGGCCGAGCTGCGCCCCGGCCGGCCCGAGGCCGAGTTCACCGTCAAGGTGGCGGGCGGCCAGCTGATCAACCCGGCCGGCCGGCTGGATGCCGACCTCGATCTGCACGGTCATCTGCCGCTCGCCCAGGGCGTCACGCTCGGAGCGCTCAGCGCCCAGGGCCACCTCGACCTCGGAGCCGCGCATTTCGCGCTCCCCGATCTCGTGTCGGCGATCGATGGCCGGGGCGAGCTGACCTTCGAGATCGAGGGCGGCCGGATCGACGTCCGGCTCGGCCCGGCCGAGGTGAATGTCGGGTCGCTGGCCCCGGAGCTCGCGAGCCTCGCCGAGGTGCTGCCGCCCCCCTGGCAGGTCCGGCTCGGCGACCGCGGCGGGCCGATCCGGCTCACCGGTCCGCTCGAGCCCGCGGCCGCGAAGTTCGCGATCACGGGCGGGCTGGACCTCGCGGCCGGTCGGGCCCGGGTCGGCGCGGACCTGCAAGCGAGTCTCCGGACCGACGCCGGGGGCGCGTTCGGGACCGGCAGCGCCAAGGCGACCTTGACCCTCGGCGGGCTCCGCTGGCGGGGCCTCGAGCTCGCCAACGGCCGGCTCGGGCTGCAGGCCGAGGGCGGTTCCCGGCAATGGCGGGGGGCGCTCGATCTCGACGCGGCGGGCGGCGGCTCGCCGCTGCCCGAGCTGGCGGTGGCGGGTGCCCACCTCAGCCAGAAGCTCGCCCTGAGCTTCGCGGGCGATCGGCTGACGCTCGCCGCCAGCGAGCCCGGCCGTCTCTCGGTCGACCGGCTGACCTGGCCGAACGGCGGCCGCGCGGGACCGCTCGCCTGGCGGCTCGAGGCGGGCGAGCCCCCGCTGCTGGCCGTCAGCTTCGGGCCCGACGGCGCGATCGGCTGGCGGCAGGCGCTGCACGCCAAGGGCGAGGCGTTCGATCTCACGGTCGGCGCCCGCCAGCCGCCGTTCAAGGCGCGCGCGACGATCGCCGATCTGACCATCGCCGCGGCCGGCGACCGGGATCACCTCGCCAGCGCCAAGGTCGAGATCGCCGGCGGCCGGCTGCAGCTGCCGGACCCGCAGATCAGCCTCGATGGCATCGCGACCGAGCTGGCGCTCACGGCGCGGCGGGCTGGCGGCCGGCCAGACGATCCCGGTCACGGTCGCGAGCCTCAGCCAGGGCGGCAAGCCCGCCTGGTTCGCGCCCCTGACGGTCAGCGGCACGCTCCGGCCGGACGCCGGGGGGGTCGACTTCGAGGCCCGGGCCAGCGGGCCTGCGGACCAGCTGGTTCTGACCCTGCGCGGTCGCCACGACCTCGCCACGGGCCGGGGCGAGGCCGAGCTGAACCTCGCGCCGCTGACCTTCGCGCCCGGCGGGCGGCAACCCCGGCAGCTGGCGCCGGTGCTCGGCGACCGGGTCGCGGACGTCGCCGGCAAGATCGCGCTCGACGGCACCCTCGCCTGGGGCAAGGGCGACCAGATCTCGGCCGATCTGGCGCTCCTGCTCGACAGCCTGGGCTTCACGGCCGGACCTGCCCGCTTCGAGCAGGTCAACGGCGTCCTGCACGTCGACCGGCTGTGGCCGCTGACCACGCCGCCCGGGCAGCAGCTCGCGATCGGCCTGCTCGACCTCGGCCTGCCGCTGACCCAGGGGCTGATCGGCTTTCGGCTCGACCCCGATCAGTCGCTCGCGGTCGAGCAGCTGCGCTGGAGCTTCGCCGGGGGCACGGTCCGCGCGCAGCCGTTCAGGGTCGGTTCAGAGGCTTCTGATATAAGGGTGACGCTGACGGCCGACGGGCTCGATCTCGGCCAGCTGTTCGCGCTGACGCGTCTGGACGGGCTCAGCGGCGAGGGCAAGGTCCACGGCTCGCTGCCGGTCCGGATCAAGGGCGGCGTCGCCGTGATCGAGGCCGGCGAGCTCGAGACCGACCGGCCCGGCTGGCTGCGCTATCGACCCGCCGAGCCGCCTTCGGCCTTGCAAGCCGGCGGCGCCAACGTCAGTCTGTTGCTGCAGGCCTTGGAGAATTTCCACTATGAGGCGCTCAGGATCACACTCGATGGCCGCACCGATGCCGCGATGGACATCGGTCTGCACGTCCGGGGCGCCAACCCGGGGCTCTACGATGGCTATCCGATCGAGTTCAACCTCAACCTGGAGGGCGAGCTTGCCAACATCCTGCGCAGCGGCCTCGCCACCTACCAGATCCCCGAGCGCATCCGCGAGCAGATGCGGGGCTTTCCACCGCTAGCGCGCGTGCCTGCTGCTGGCGCTCGCGCCGCTGGTCGGCGCCTGCACGCACACCGTCAGGGTCGAGGCGCCCAAGGACCCGATCGTGATCAACCTGAACGTCAAGATCGAGCAGGAGGTCAGGATCAAGGTCGAGAAGGACGTCGAGGACCTTCTCCAGGACAATCCGAATCTCTTCTAGGAGCTGCGGCCATGATCCCGCTTCTGCGCACCGTCGCGATCGTTTTTCTGTCACTTGGCCTGCTGGCCGCGCCGGCGCTGGCGGCGTCGCTCGACCAGGCCAAGGCGGCCGGCCAGGTCGGCGAGCGGATCGACGGTTATGTCGGCGTGGTCGACGCCAACGCGCCCGCCGACGTGCGCGCCATGGTCGACCAGATCAACGCCGAGCGCCAGGCCAAGTACAAGCAGATCGCCGACAAGCAGGGCGCCCCGGTCGCCGCGGTCGCCCAGATCGCCGGCAAGAAGCTGCTCGAGCGCACGCCCGAGGGCGAATACATCCTCGGCGCCGACGGCCAGTGGCGGAAGAAATAGGCCCTTCGCCATGGGTTCGCTCACGACGATCCTGAAGATCCGACTGCCGCAGGCGCTGCGCGCCGAGCTCGAGCAGCTGGCCGAGGAGACCGGCCGCAGCAAGAGCGACTGTGCCAGGCAGGCGATCACGGAGTTTCTCGAGGACCGCGCCGACTATCTGCGGGCGGTCGCCGCCCTCGAACGCGAGCAGGGACAGCCCAACACTACCCTTGAGCAGCTCAAGCGCGAGCTCGCCCTGGACGATTGAGTTCCGGTCCGAAGCCGCAGCGCCTCGTCCAGCCCGTCCAACCGCGGATCTCTGCCGTTCCTTGTCCCCGCGCAGCGATCAGTCGATCGCTCAGGGCGTCGTGCAGTGGCCCTCGAAGTCGATGTAGACGTAGCTGCCGGTTTCGAGGCTGCCGATCCGCTCGCCGCGATAGTGGCCCTCGCCCTTGAGCCCGGCGAAGCGGCCGCTGCCGCCAACGCATTGGAATGTGCCCTCGACCACGGTCCGGCCGCCGGCGCCCTCGACCTTGGTCTTGCCCTGATATTTCTCGACGCTGGTCGAGCCATCCTCGAAGTGGTGGACGACGTAGCCCGCGTGCGCGCCGCTGCCGTCGATCAGGTCGAAGGTCGCCGAGTTGACGTGGCTCGCGATCTCGCCGGTCGCGAAGAAGGTCAGGCCCTTGAACTCGACCACGCCGACCACGTGGCCGGCGACGTCGCCGACCTCGACCGTCCGCACGGCGGTCGTATTCTGGACCCGCCGACCGGTGCCCAGATCGTCTGCGGCGAGCGCCGCATGAGCCAGCGCGACAGTGCCGCAGGCGGCGATCAGGATCGCGATCTTGCGCATGGCCGTCCCCATCGGTTCGAGGCGGCGGCAGCCGCCGTCCGCGATCGGGACAGCATGGCTGCTCGCGATCGGTCGGTCGACCCCTCTCGCGACGCCCGGAGATCCCAGGTTGGACTTCACGGCTCAGCCGGGCCAAGATCGGAACCCGGCGCCAGCTTCGGCGCTGTGTCGGGCATGGACCGGCCGGTCGAGTGTTCACAAGGGTGCCACCACCAGCAAGCGGAGCCCCGGCCCGTGACCGCCAACCCCAGCCTCGCCGCGCTCGCGCTCGCCCTGACCGGGACGCTCGCCGCCTGCGCGTCCGGGCCGAAGCCGATCCTCTACCCGAACGACCGGCTGCAGGCGGTCGGCCAGGCGCAGGCCGATCAGGACATCGCCGCACTGCCGCGAGATGGCCGCCAATGCCGGCGCCTCGGAGGGCTCCAGCAAGGCGCGGCAGGCGGCCGGCAATACCGCGGCCGGCGGCGCGATCGGCGGTGCCACTGGTGCGGTCGGCGGCGCGATCCTGGGCAACGCTGGCACGGGTGCTGCGGTCGGCGCCGCGACCGGCGCCACCGCCGGCCTGCTGCGCTCGATGTTCAGCGGCGGCGGCGGCCCGAGCCCGGCCTACCGCAACTTCGTCGACCACTGCCTGCGCGAGCGCGGCTACGACCCGGTCGGCTGGGAGTAGAGATCGCCACCGTCAACGATCGAAAGCGCGTCCAAAAGGCTGTCTACCTTGGACAGCTAGCGGGTCTGGATCTCGGGTATCGGTACAACTGGTATCTCAAGGGGCCCTACTCGCCCGCGCTTGCCCGCGACTACTACGCTCTGGCAGAGGCTCTGGAACTCCGGGGAGCACCCTGATTCTCAGCACAGCCTTAAGCCCTGGGCGCGCGATAGGCTGGCGGCGATCCGCGGCCTTTTTGCCATCCCTCCCACCGTTCCCCATTCTGACTCAGACTGGCTGGAGCTCCTCGCGTCCGAGCACTACCTCATGAAGGTAGCGCGGTACGATCGTCGTCAGACTGAGCAGACCATTGCCCAACAGAAGCCCCATCTATATAGGCATTTCGACGTAGGGCTCGCCGCGCTGGAAAATGCTGGGCTTTTATGACCGGCGAACGCCGATGTCGAATTACAATCACAAGCACGTCCATGATCCAGTTCATGGGACCATTGGGCTTAGTACGCTTATTCCAACTCTTAAACTATCATCTCTCTTGGAGCCTGCCCATATCATCCTGCAGCGAGCAGCGCTCAGATCAGAACTAACACCAGTCCTTTAACCTCAGGGTCATCCTGGTATCAGACGTATTCACAATCTTGGGACCCGATCTGTTTCATCCACGCGACAACGTCTCGCTGTTGAGCAACACTTATAAGAGCTGAGAGCTATCTTTACATGTATTTACTTCTGATCAAGTCGATCTTCTTCGGCCCTCCGATCTTGATTGTGACAACTCGATTACCTGATGCGAACGTCGCATCAGGCTGGGCTGCCGTATGGATCAGTCGATATCGAGTACATAATCTCGCAGGTGGCGCTTGATAGTGAGCGCCGGCTAGCTTTGACTAACAAGGCGCTGAGAGCTTTTGATATCGCGATATTTTGACTATCTACAGGTCGCATTCAACAAATCTGTAGTAGCATTGGAGTGGGTATTAGAAGATCTAATAAGAGAACTGCTCTATCGTGGATTGATAGATTGTTCCGCGCGATCGATTGTCGATAAAATCAATACGGGTGACTGGTGCAATTTCGATGATAGCCATATAGTGAGCCAGTTCAAGCTTCTGAGAGACAAACTTGTCGAATGCCTGGATGAGACGGTTTTGTTAACCAAGATCGAAAGCGTGATCGAGCGGAAACCGCCGAAGCTAGTGGCTATCGCGGAGATGATTAGACCGCGAGACCATAAGAAACTCCATAGAACACTTTGTCAGCAGATGCGCGATAAGATACCAGCGTGGGCGGAGCAATTTGGTATCGCGAGAGAGTTGTGGAAGGTGTGGAACGTGTCACTGCCGATAACAAAGATAGGATCTAAGATACCAGTCAACGTTGTAGCGTCCCCGCACGAACTCGACGAGCTCGAGTCGGAACAAGCGGTTCGAATTCTGGAATCAAAGCGTGCGGGTGATGGGTATGTGAGTAGAATTCTGATGGACTATGATAATTCCATCATGAAGCAGATGGCCGAATTCAGATATTCTATGGCATTCGGCTGTATGTGTGTATCCGTGAGAGAGATGCGAATGCGGCTGAGCTCCGGAGAAACATCGAAGCGCAGGTACGGAAGGATCTGCCTGATTTCCCGTACAATCCGTGAGCACCGATGGCGCGGTTGCTCAAAGCGGCTGAATGCGAGTGAAGGGTATCGCCCGCGGCGCCAGCCCGCTTCAGCCCTTGACCGCGCCGATCAGCATGCCGCGGCGGATGAAGCGCTCGAGCGCGATCGCCATCAGCACCACCGGCGCGACCATGATCAGGATCAGGACCGACATGTACCACCACTGCGGCCCGCGGGTGGCGTTCTGGGCCGCGATCAGGAGCGGCAGGGTCTGGGTGTCGGCGGTCGAGAGCATCAGCGCCAAAAGATACTCGTTCCAGGTCAGGATCAGCATCAGGAGGAAGGCCGAGGCCAGCGCGGCGCGCGCGATCGGCAGCACGATCGACCAGAAGATCCGAAAGCGCGAGGCGCCGTCGATCATCGCCGATTCCTCGAGCTCGAGCGGCACGGTCTGGAAAAAGTCGCGCATCAGCCAGACCACGATCGGCAGGTTGACCGCGACGTAGGTGATGATCAGGGCGGCCAGCGAATCCCGCAGGCCCATCTGCTGGAACAGCACGTAGACCGGGATGACCACCGCGACCGGCGGCAGGATGCGTTGCGAGATCATCCAGAACGCGATGTCGTCGTTGCCGAGCGCGCGCTTGAAGCGGCGCCCGAAGGTCTGGACCAGCAAGAGGAAGATCGCGAATGCCAGCGCCAGTGCGACTTCCCAGGCCACGCCGAAACCGACCACGGCGGCGATCGCGAGGCCGACCGCGAGCACGAACAGGCCGATGTTGCCGAGCCGCGGCCGGTAGGTCATGCGCGCGAGCCCGTAGCCCGCCATGCTGCCGAGGACGAGCGCGATCACCGAGCTCGCGAGCGCCACGATCACGGAGTGGAGATAAGGCCGGAAGGTATCGGAGCCGAGATCGACGAAGATGTACTTCCAGGCGTGCAAGGACGGCTGGAAATCGACCCACATCAGGTAGAAGGGACCGTCGTTGACCGCCAGCGGGATCTTGAACGAGGTGATGAACACCCAATAGAGCGGGAACAGCACGATGAACGACCAGAAGCCGAGCACCAGATAGGCGAGCGCCATGCTGAGCGGCGACGGGTCGAGGGCGCGCCTGGGCCGGATCAGCCAGGCGAGCCCGAGGCGGGGGCGATGCTGCTGGTTCACGGCGGCGCGGCGGCTTCGGGCGGGCGCAGGAAGGCGAGCAGCGACAGGCAGACGAAGGCGACCACGAACAAGAGCATGTAAGCGACCGCCGCCGAGCCGCCGAGGTCGAGCGCGCGCCAGGCGACGTAGGAATGGAGCGTCATCGATTCCGAGGCGATGCCCGGGCCGCCGTTGGTCAGGACGTTGGGCAGGTCGACGATCTTGAAGGCCTCGATCACCCGGATGATCACGACCGTGATCGAGACCGGCAGGATCGCGGGCCAGGTGACGTAGCGGAAGGTCTGGAAGCGCGAGGCGCCGTCGACCAGGGCCGCCTCGCGCTGGTCCTGCGGCTGGCTCTCGATCGCGACCAGCAGGACGATGAACATGAACGGGATCCACTGCCAGGCATCGCCGATCATGACCGCCGTGCGGGCGCCCCACGGATCGACCACCCAGGAGGTCTCGCCCCAGCCGAAATACTGCCAGATCGGCGTGAACGGGCCTTTGGTCGTGTCGGTCAGCATGCGGAAGGTGTAGGCGATGCCGACCGGCGTGATCATCATCGGCAGGAAGAACACCACCCGGAAGAATTTTCGCCCGGGCAGATTCTGGGTGCAGAGCAGCGCCAGGCCGAGACCGATGGTATACTGCACCGCGACCCCGATGCCGACGTAAAAGAGCGTCACGACCAGACTGCCGGGGTGGCCGCCACCGGTGTTGGTGACGACGATCAGCAGCAGGCCGAGCCAGGCGAACGTTGCCACCAGGCAGCGCTGGAGCAGTCCGAACCAGGAGACGTCGCCGCCCCGGGCATGGCGCACGAGGAGCGCGATCAGGGCGAGGGCGGCGAGGCCGAGCAAAGTCCGGGCACCACCTCCCAGGTGGCCGAAGTCGCCGAGGAAATGGAACTGCTCGCTGCCGAGCAGCAGCTTCTTGTAGTTGAGCAGGCCGATGAACTTGAGCTCGAAGCCGCCTTTGACGAACCGGAAGCGCGCGAGCGACAGATAGAGCGAGACGATCAGCGGAAAGATCGACATGGCGAGCACGACCAGCACCGCCGGCATCACGAACACGGCCGGCGCATGCTGGTCGAGGCGGCGGGTCAGGCGCTCCAACTAAAGAGGCCCCCGGCGCGGGGGCCGGGCGGACGGACCCCGGCCCCGCGCCGGCATCGATGCTGCCGGACCGCTCACTCGGTCGAGATGCCGAGCGTCGCCTTGTAGGCGGCGAGCTGCTCGTCCTTGCCCAGCTCGTCGGTGATCTCGTTCCAGCCGGTCTCGATGTCGGCCATCGCCTGGTCCCTGGTGATCTCGCCCGCGAGCAGGCGGCTGATCGCGGTGTCGAGCACGATCTGCTCGTAGCGCTGGTTCTGCGGCACGCGCAGATCGAGGACCATGTTCGGGCTGTTCAGACTGTCGGCGATCGCGCCCAGATAGTTCTTGGCGGCGGCCTCGCTCATGCCGGCCTTGAGCCAGAGATCGAGGTTCTTGAACTGCGAGGTCCGATACGGATTGAAGCCGGTGATCCCGATCGTGACGTCCTCGTTCGCCTGGGCCGGCTGGCTCATGTAGGAGAAGAAGTCGTAGACCGCGGCCTTGACCTCGTCGGAGCTGTTGGCGTTGACCGCCCCGGACCAGCCGCCGAAGGCTGCGAACGGCGCGTGGTTGATGCCGTCGACGGCATAGGGGCAGCGCTCGGCGTTGCAGTCCACGAGCTTGCCGGTCGCGCGATCGAGCACCTGGCTGGAGCCCGGCAGGATGACCGCGCCGACCTTGTCCTGGACCTTGGAGGTCGCGGGGTCGATCGCGAGCGTGCCGATGTCGCCCCAGTCGACCGACAGCGCGCAGCGCCCGGTCGTGAACAGGCCGCGGGTGTCGCCGACGTCGAGGTTGATCTCGTCGGGCGGCCCGTACTTCGTGGTCGCGGCATAGATGTCGAGCGCCTTGCCGAACGCCTCGTTGTTGACCAGCGGGCTCATGTCGTCGGTGTTGAAGAACGCGCCCTGCGCGGTCCCCTGCGACTGCAGGAAGCCGGCGGCGACCGAGATGATCATCCAGTAGGACTGGGCGTTGCGCTTCTTGGCGATGCAGGAGCCGTAGTCGGCCTTGCCGTCGCCGTTGAGGTCCTGGCCGTGGAAGGTCTTGGCGATCTCGAGGTAGTCGTCCCAGGTCTTGGGCGCATTGAGGCCCGCCTGCTCGAGCAGATCGCTCCGGTAGTAGACCATCTGGAAGTCGCCATCCAACGGGATCGTGTAGGTCTTGCCGTTGTAGGTGGCGCTGAAGTTGCGGAAGAACGGCGCCACATCATCCCATTGCAGCGCGCTGTCGGCCTTGACCAGATCGGTCAGGTCCTCGAGGTAGCCAGGCTCGACATAGTCGGCCATCCACTGCGGGGCGAAGACCATGCCGTCGATGCTGTTGGTGCCGGTGGCGAAGTCGGTGAGCAGTTTGCTGTAGAGGTCGGAGAACGGCACGGTCACGACGTTGATCGTGGCGCCGGTCAGCTTCTTGAAGTCGGGCGCGCGCCGCTGCAGCGGCTCGGCGATCTGCGGCCCGGTGAAGGTCATCACGGTCGCCTCGACGCCCTCGTGCTTCAACTGCGCCTGCGCGGCCGTCGACGTCAGGGCGACACCGCCCGCCAGCGCCAGGGCCAGAACGCTCGTTCCGGCCAGGCTGCGAGTCCCTGCTGTCATCTTGCTTGCCTCCCTATGGTTGGCTCCGCGCTCGACCGCATCTGGCGAGCGGGCCTCTGAGCTTGGTAGCGCGCGACCCGCGCGAGATCAACTGGCGCCGCCGGTCCCGGATCGCCTCGAGCCCTACCGGGGTGCAGCAAGCGCGCACCGCGGCTTGCGCGCCGCCGGATCTTCGCGCGACCTTCGGGTCATGAGCATCGCCCGCGCCCTGTTCACCGTCCTGCTGCTCGCCGGCTGTGCGCCGGCGGCGCCGCGCTCGCCGCCCTGGCTGGCCGAGCCCGGCCTGGTCTACTGCTACCGCACGATCGCCGAGCCCGACTGCTACCGCCAGCCGCTCGCCGGCTGCCGAGCGCCGCCTGATTGCCCCCGCCCCGCGGGTCTACTTCACCCCGGTCGGTGCCGCTCCGGTCGGCGAGTGAGGCGGGCGCGCCGGGCGTGAGCCGTCGCTCGACGCTGATGGGCGAAACATCTTGCTATTAATTCTATCTTAAGTAGACATCCGGGCTCTGGTGACGTCGCGTCGGCCTGAGACCATGGCTCGCTCGTTGTGTCTCGCTCTGCCCCCATCCACGCCCTCCCAGCCCAGGGCGCCGAACCTGCACTGGCTGATCGACATCGGCGACGAGTTGGAGCCGGGCCGTCTGATCGCCCGTCTCCTGGGTCAGCACGAAGTCGATGTCCATGTGCCGGACGGGGTGCGTGGCAAGCTGAAGTCTCGCCTGGTTGACGAGGGCGGACGGGTCGCTCCCGGTCACCCTCTCTTAACCTTCGTTCCGCAAAACCAGGACGGACCGGCCCACGGTCTGGCCGAGGAGGTGTCGGCCTTCGTTCCACCGAATGCACGATCCGTCGTTGTCGCCGAGGTTACCGACATGAAGCGAATCCGACCGCTCGCCATCGTTGGCCTGATCTTCCTGCTCGGTGTGTCGACCACCGTGGTGACGACGATCGTCTACCTCGTGCTCGGGGGACTGGTGCCGCTATTGGTCGGAGCCCTGGCGCTGTCGATCGTCGCCCTCTCACTCGTCTACGGCGAGCAGCACCACGGAAAGGCCGATGGAATTTCCGGCTGAACCATTTTTCAGGCTCGCTACCAAGGTCCTTGACCGGCACGCGATCGAGCCGATCATCGCGGTATTGGTGTTGTATTTCACGGCGATGTTCGTCGAGATCGGTGGCAAACTCGACGACTCTCATTGGTTGCTCTACTGGCTGTGTGTCCTGATTGCCGCGGCTACCGGGGTCGTGGGGCTTGGTGGGGCTGCACTGTACGCTTGGCGCATGCTCTTCCCCGCACGACCGAGGCGCGAAGCAACTCCCGACTGAGGCCGCAAGTCCGCTTCACCGCCGCTCGCCTGCGGCCCTGTGGCGGCGATCGATCGGGCAGCGTAAGCTGGCGCCTGAAGACACGCGCAGCGGGAGGCAGGCGATGCAGGCGAGCGAGGTGCGGCGGCTCGGCAAGTCCGGGGTCGAGGTCACCATCATGGGGTTCGGTGGGGCGCCGCTCGGCAACATGTACCAGGCGCTGTCCGACGCCGACGCCTGGGCCACGGTCCGGGCCTGCTACGAGGCCGGAATCCGCTATTTCGATACCGCCCCGCTCTACGGCTACGGCCTCAGCGAGCATCGGGTCGGCGAGGCGCTGCGCGGCCGCGACCGGGACAGCTTCGTGCTCTCGACCAAGGTCGGCCGCCTGCTCCGGCCGGGCGATCCCGCGACCCTCGAGCATGGCCAGTTCAAGGACGCGCTGCCGTTCGCCGAGGTCTACGACTACGGCTACGACGGCGTCATGCGCTCGGTCGAGGACAGCCTGCAGCGCCTCGGCATGCATCGGATCGACATCCTGCTGGCGCACGATCTCGACGTCTGGACCCACGGCTCGGAGGCGGCGCGCCAGGCGCGGGTCGCCGAGTTCATGGCCGGCGGCTACAAGGCCATGGTGGAGCTGCGCGAGCAGGGCGCGGTTCGGGCGATCGGCGCCGGGATCAACGAGACCGTCGCCTGTCAGGACCTCGCCGAGCGCGGCGACTTCGATTGTTTCCTGCTCGCCGGGCGCTACACCCTGCTCGAGCAGGCGCCGCTCGACGCCTTGCTGCCGCTCTGCGAGCGGCGCCAGATCGCGCTGATCATCGGCGGCGCCTACAACACCGGCATCCTCGCGACCGGCGCGGTCCCGGGCGCCTACTTCCAATATTCGCCGGCGCCGCCCGAGATCATGGCGCGGGTGCGCCGGATCGAGGCGGTCTGCGCCCGCCACGGCGTCCGCCTGCCGACCGCAGCACTCCAGTTCCCGCTCGGCCATCCGGCGGTCGCGACCGTGATCCCCGGCACCCGCGCGCCGGCCGAGGTCGAGCAGAACCTCGAGATCTTCGCGCCCAGGATCCCGGCCGATTTCTGGGCCGAGCTCAAGCAGGAGGGGCTGGTGCGCGCCGACGCGCCGACGCCTTGACGACGATCGACGGATCGCGCTCGATCGCATCGACCGCCGTCCGCCAGGCGGCCGCGTAGGCCTGGAGCCCTCTGATCGCCGCCGGCTCGACCGGCCGCAGGCCGAGCTTGACCGGCGTCCTGCGCTGCGCCCAGCCGACCAGCAACGCGGCGCCCTGCGCCCGGCCGTTCGGCTCGGTCGAGACCGCGACCGGCTGGCCGGGCCGGAGCGCCGCGAGCAGGGCTGCGAACAGCGGATCGTCGGCGAAGCTGCCGTCGACGATCACCTGGCTGCGGGCCTCCAGGAGGTCGAGCCCGGCGCTCGCCATCAGGGCGAGGTAGAGGCTGGCGAGCGCCGCCCGGGCGCCGGGGGAGCGCGGCCTGGGGCCGCTGATCCGACCCTTGCCGCCGATCCCGGGGTAAGGCCCGCCGCTCCGGGCGAACGACGGCAGCGCCATGACGCGCTCCGCGACCAGCGCCTCGACGTCGACCACGGTCGGGCGCGCGGCCGAGGCGTCCGGGCCGGCGATCGCGGCGTATTCCCGCCCGCGCACGAACCTGGCGCAGGCGGCCGGCCGGCCGAGGAGATCGGTGCTCGAGGCGGTGTCGCGGAGCGGGTCCAGCCGGTCGAGCGGCAGACCCGGGGCGCAGATGACCGGCCGCGCGCCGGTCGCGATCAGGGCGAAGTCCTCGAGGCCGGCCGCGAGGTAGCGGGCGAGATGGGCGCCGTCGTCCTGGAGCCCGCACAATACCGGGGTCTCGACCGGCAGGCCGGTCTTGTCCGCGACCTCGAACTGCAACGGTCCGAGCACGTCCCAGGCATTGCGGAGCGGCGGCAGCTTCGCGCGCCAGCCCTGGCGCTCGACCAGGCTCGAGAAGTCCCGCGCGCGCGGGTTCCAGAGCTGGGTCCCGGCGCCGAGCGCGGTCACCTCGCAGGCCGGCACGCCGCACAAGCCCCAGGCAAAGTACTGCGGCAGCGGCAGAATCCAGCGCACCCGCGCGAACGCCTCGGCGAACCGCCGGCTCTGCCAGAACAGCTGGCGGCCGAGCGTGCGCCCGGCCGGGCCGATCGGGCAACAGCACTCTTCGAACCAGGGCGCGATCTCGGCGTAGGCGGCGGCGACCGTGGCCGGCGGCTCCGCCTGGAAGTCCAGGATCGGCAGCACCAGCTCGGCCTCGCTCACCAGAGCGGCGCTCGCGCCATAGCTGGTCGGCACGATCGCCTCGATCCGGAAGCGCTCGCCGAGATCCGCGAGCGCCGCCATCAGCCAGCGCCAGAGGTGCTCGGTGTCGCAGTGCGGATAGGGCTCGCCGGTGCGCAGCGCATTGGGCGCCTGGCGCGACGACCGGATCGCGCCATCCGGTCCGATCGCCAGAAGCTCGAGGTTGGTCCTGCCGACGTCGAGCACGGCGACCGCCGTGGGCCTGGACGATGCGGGCGACATGGCGGTGGGTGTTAGGCAGTCGCGCCGGCCGACGCAAGCCTGCCGCCGACGCGCCTCAACTGCTCGGCGCCGCCACCTGGACGTTGCCATCGTCGACCAGGGTGTTGAGATCGAGCCCGGTGGTGCCGATCAGGTTGAACACGGTCGTGAAGTCCGAGCCGGCGCCGTCGGCGTTGACCTTCACCTGCGTGTTGCCGCTGGTCTCGGTCAGGTGGACGAAATTGTTGACGTCGCCGCCGTGATAGTCGAGCACGCTGTGCAGGTCGAGCACGTCACCGCCAGCGCCGGGCTGGAAATCCAGGACCTTGTCGACGCCATCGTTGACCCGGTTGATCTGAAAGGTGTCGCGGCCCTGGCCGCCGATCAGGGTGTCTGCGCCCGGGCCGCCGTTCAAAAGGTCGTCACCGCTGCCACCACCCAGACGGTCGTTCCCCGGGCCGCCGAACAGACGATCGGCGTCGGGGCCGCCGGTCAGCGAATCGCTTCCACCGCCACCCTGGACCAGATCGTTGCCGGCATTGCCGGACAGGCTGTCATTGCCGCCGCCGCCGCCGAGCGCGTCGTCACCCATGCCCCCGGTCAGCTTGTCCTTGCCGCTGCCGCCCAGGAGGCTGTCATTGCCGGGCCCGCCGTTCAGATCATCGTAACCCGCGCCCCCGCGGAGGTCGTCGTTGCCGGCCCCGCCGCTGATCACGTCATAACCGGCCATGCCACACAGGATCTCGCCGTCGCTGCCGCCGATCAGATGGTCGGCGGTCGTGGTGCCGACGATCGTCAGGCCGTGCTGGCCGGCATCGAACAGCCCACGGATCTCGGCCGAGGTCAGCGGCTGATCGTAGACCGCGAGCTCGTCGATCGTGCCGTTGAACGCCAGGCTGCCGTCGGCCCGGGCGCCGATCCCGAACTGCTCGACATTGCCGGCCAGGCCGCCGGTGAACGGATCGGTGTCGACCAGGGCGCCGTCGACATACAGCTGCATGCCGCCAGCCCCGAAGTCGAGCACGACATGGGCGGCCTCACCGGCGTGGACGTTGCCGCCGGCGACCCCGAAGGTCGCGGAGTCCGATTGCATCCCGACCCCGACCTGACCACCATCGAGCTCGATCTCGATGTCGCCGCGGTGCGGACCGGGCACATTGTTGGAGAGCAGCATCTGCGTCCCGTTGGTGTCGCTCGGCGTGAACCACAGCTCGACCGAGCCGTTCGCCAGCTCCAGGCCGTCGTGGACCAGGCCGGCGGCGGCCGCGACCGCGATCGTCGGATTGACAGTCCGGCCGACGATGTCGTTGACCCCGGCGGCGTTCGGATGCAGCCCGTCCAGATTGAGTCCGAGGCTCGGATCCAGCACCCCCCCGGTGATGCTGTCGCCGGTGCGCACGCCGCCGAGGAACGTGTCGCTGCCGGCAGCATCGAGCAGCTCGACCCCGGTGGCGTTGGCGACCGTCTGAAAGATCCCCTCGAAGGACGAGCGCTCGCCCTCGGTCGCGTAGCCGCTGCCGCCGTTGAAATCGGGAAAGTAACCGAAGGTGCCGGTCAACAACACCGCGATCCCGGCGTGCTGGAAGTCGTCGATGATGCTCGTGAGATTGGCCGCGGTGTCCTCGGCCCCCGACTGACTGAACTGACCCAGCGCATCGTTGGTGCCGAACTCGAGGATCACGACATCCGGATGATCGTTGATGATAGTGTTGACCCGGTCGAGGCCGTCGGCGCTGGTCTCACCGCCGACGCCGCGGTTGAGAACGGTCGCATCCAGCCCGCGGGCCTCGAGCGCCGCCTGGAGATCGGCGTTGTATCGATCGGACGCGCTCAGACCGTTGCCGGCGGTCAGGCTGTCACCGAAGGCGTCGACGGTGAGCGTCCCCATCAGGGTCGGTTCGACCAGGACGAGGCCGCTGCTGCCGTCGAAGCTCGCGGCGCCGTCGCCGATGATGCCCGGGTCGAGCTGGACCCCGCCCTGGTAGGCGCCGTCCAGCCCGCCGATCTGATCGGTGGCGGTGCTGCCGGCGGCCTCGTCGAAGCGCCAGCGCGCGACCGCCTTGCCGGCGAGGGTGCTCTCCTCGAAGGTCGCGCTGTAGCTGCGCAGGGTTGCCATGTCGTTCAGTCCTACCTCGAAATCGGACGCGCTGCTCCTTGGTGACGAACCGGGGCGGCCCGGGTCAAGCGATGGTACGGCGCGGTCGCTCCCGGCCGCGGTCGCGTCGGGCGCGCCTCGAGGCGCCCGCCGAGGACGGTTAACACTTTGTTAGGCCTGGCTTTCGAGTCAAGGCAGGCGGCTCGCCCGGGGCCGCCGGACCGCCGGCAGACGGTCGCCTCGACCGTACCATCGGCGTATCTTGATACGCACTGGGGTGCGCCGGCGCTTCAGTTGTGTTCGTCACGCGCCTGCGCTATAGACGGCGCGCCGACCGATCCCCCGTCGTTCGAGGCCCCGTGCCATGGACCGCCGTATGAGCCGCCGCCGGAAAGTCTACGAAGGCAAGGCCAAGGTCCTGTTCGAGGGTCCGGAGCCGGGCACGCTCATCCAGTATTTCAAGGACGACGCGACCGCCTTCAACAATCAGAAGCAGGGCGTGATCACCGGCAAGGGCGTGCTCAACAACCGGATCTCCGAGCACCTCATGCTGCGCCTGGCGGCGATCGGCATCCCGACCCACTTCGTCCGCCGCCTCAACATGCGCGAGCAGCTGATCAAGGAGGTCGAGATCATCCCGCTCGAGGTGGTCGTGCGCAACGTGGTCGCGGGCTCGCTCGCCCAGCGCTTCCACATGGAGGAAGGCTCGCCGCTGCCGCGCTCGATCGTCGAGTATTATTACAAGTCCGACGAGCTCGGCGACCCGATGGTCAGCGAGGAGCACATCACCGCGTTCGGCTGGGCGAGCTATCAGGACATCGACGAGATCCTCAACCTGTCCTTGCGCATCAACGACTTCCTGACCGGCCTGTTCGCCGGCGTCAGCCTGCGCCTGATCGACTTCAAGCTCGAGTTCGGCCGGCTGTGGGAAGAGGACGAGATGCGGATCGTGCTGGCCGACGAGATCAGCCCGGACGGTTGCCGCCTGTGGGATGCCGAGACCAACGAGAAGTACGACAAGGACCGCTTCCGGCGCGACCTCGGCCGGGTCGAGGAGGGCTATCAGGAGGTCGCGCGGCGCCTCGGCATCCTGCCCGAGGCCGGGCCCCGCGACCTCAAGGGCCCCGAAACGGTCCAATGAGCCGCGGCCGGCAGCCGACCCGCGGGGGCTCATGAAGGCGCGGGTTCACGTCCGCCTCAAGGACGGCGTGCTCGACCCGCAGGGCGCGGCGATCGGTCGCGCTCTGGCGCAGCTCGGCTTCGCGGGCGTCGGTACGGTTCGCCAGGGCAAGCTGCTCGAGCTCGAGCTCGAGCAGACCGATCGCGCGGCGGCCGGGGCCGAGGTCCGGGCGATGTGCGAGCAGCTGCTGGCCAATCCGGTGATCGAGACCTATTCGGTGACGTTCGAGGACGCTGGCGAGGACTGACCTTCCGACGCTTCGAGGGGGACGCGTGCAGGCGGGCGTGATCACCTTCCCGGGCTCCAACTGCGATCGCGACATCGCGGTGGCGCTGGCCGCCGCCGGCGCCAAGGTCCTGCGGCTCTGGCACGCGGCGACCGAATTGCCGCGGCTCGACCTGATCGTGCTGCCGGGCGGCTTCACCTACGGCGACTATCTGCGTTGCGGCGCGATCGCCGCGCGCGCCCCGGTCATGACCGAGGTGATCCGGCGCGCCGCCGCCGGGGTCGCGGTGCTCGGGATCTGCAACGGCTTCCAGATCCTGACCGAGGCCGGATTGTTGCCCGGTGCCGTGCTGAGCAACGCCGGGCTCAAGTTCATCTGCAAGCCGGTCGCCCTCGAGGTCGCGAGCAGCGCTTCGGTGTTCACCGCCGGCTATGCCGCCGGCCACACGATCGAGATCCCGATCGCACACCACGACGGCTGCTACGCCTGCGCCCCAGACGACTTGAAGCAGCTCGAGGACGAGGACCGGATCGCGTTCCTCTACCTCGACAACCCGAACGGCTCGATCAGCAACATCGCCGGCATCCTCGGCGCCAACCGCAACGTCCTCGGCCTGATGCCCCACCCCGAACGCGCCGCCGACCCCAAGACCGGCGGCACCGACGGCCTGACCCTGCTCCGCACCCTGGTCGAGGTACGCTCGAACGATTGATGCATCGGCGCGCGGTTGTTCGGGGAGCGTCCTCGAGGTGTACATCTGTGCTCGCGGATCATGTGGTGCGGCGGGAGGCGCGCGTGCGGACCAACATCGGTACTTGGACCGACGCCTTGATGCGCCGAAGCCATGGTAGCGGAGCCGGGATGCACGAGACCAAGGCGCGGCCGTGGATCGAGGAGGCGCTCAGGACCCTGGTGCGGCTCGAAGGCGCCATGGAAGGGCGATCTCGGCGAGCAGCGCGGCAAGCTGCACTCGGGAGGGCGATCTCGACGAGATGCGGCAGCGACCGTGAGTCCTCGTCGGATAGCTCGGTCGTGGAGGTCGACTACCTTCAGACGGGCGCGCCAGCACCCGAGACCGAGCCGGCTGGCATGCGCTGCTCGAGCGGTGACGAACTGCTGACCGGCGATCTGAGTCTGGGCTGAGGTCTGGTGCAGGGATTCCGCGATGACAGCGATTTCGAGACGGGCGCGACGCGCGCTGGGCAGCGATACCCTGCGCCAACCTCGCGCTGCAGGATGTGGCGCTGCGCCAGCGTCGCAGCACTATCGGCGTCCTGCGCCAGAGCGGCATGCACCGTGCGACGGACGATCGGACGTCGATCATCGCAGACGTTCTGCATCCGCAAGCGGATCCACGCGCTGCTGCATGCCGACGCGTGACTTCGAGGTCATGCGCGCCCTCGTGGCTGCGCACGATCTGAGTCCGGTCGGCGTGGGAACGCCCTGATGATGACCGACGCCGGTCGTGACCCGAGCGACCGTCGCCGAGCACGGCCTCTCCGAGGCCGAATACGCGCGGATCGTCGGGATCCTCGGGCGGGCGCCGAACCTGGTCGAGCTCGGCATCTTCTCGGTCATGTGGAGCGAGCACTGCTCCTACAAGTCATCGAAGCACTGGCTGAAGCAGCTGCCGACCGAGGGCCCTCAAGTGATCTGCGGTCCGGGCGAGAATGCGGGCGTGGTCGACCTCGGCGACGGCATGGCCGCGGTCTTCAAGATCGAGAGCCACAACCACCCGAGCTTCATCGAGCCCTACCAGGGCGCGGCGACCGGGGTCGGCGGGATTCTCCGGGATGTCTTCACCATGGGCGCGCGACCGGTCGGCGATCCTCGACTCGCTGCGCTTCGGCGGCGCCGGATCACCCGAAGACCCGCCACCTGCTCGATGGCGTGGTCGCCGGGATCGCGGGCTACGGCAACTGCATCGGCGTGCCCACGGTCGGCGGCGAGACCACCTTTCATGCCGCCTACAACGGCAACATCCTGGTCAATGCGATGTGCGTCGGCCTGGTGGCGAAGGATCAGATCTTCTATGCCCGCGCGTCGGGCGCCGGCAATCCGGTGGTCTACGTCGGCGCCAAGACCGGCCGCGACGGCATCCATGGTGCCACGATGGCCTCGGCCGAGTTCAGCGATGCGACCGAGGCCAGACGGCCGACCGTCCAGGTCGGCGACCCGTTCACCGAGAAGCTGCTGCTGGAAGCCTGCCTGGAGCTGATGCAGACCGACGCGATCGTCGCGATCCAGGACATGGGCGCCGCCGGCCTGACCTCGTCGTCGTTCGAGATGGCGGCGCGCGGCGAAACCGGTATCGAGATGGACCTCGACCGGGTGCCGACCCGCGAGACCGGCATGACGCCGTACGAGATCATGCTCTCGGAGAGCCAGGAGCGGATGCTCCTGGTGCTCCGTCAGGGCGGCGAGGCGCGCGCGCGCGCGGTGTTCGAGAAATGGGGCCTCGACTGCGTCACGGTCGGCCGGGTGACCGATACCGGGGCCATGGTGCTGCGCTTCGCCGGCGAGGAGGTGGCGCGGGTGCCGATCGCACCGGTCAGCGGCGGCTCGCCGGTCTACGAGCGGCCCCAGGTCCGAACGCCGGTGCCGCCGCCGGTGATCGCCCGCGACGTCAATCCGCCGCTCGGCCACCGCGACGCGCTGCTGCGCCTGCTGAGCTGCCCGGACCTCGCCTCCAAGCGCTGGATCTTCGAGCAATACGACCACATGGTCATGGGCGACACGGTGCAGCGACCCGGGACCGACGCGGCGGTGGTCCGGATCCACGGCAGCCATCGGGGCCTGGCGCTGACCACCGACTGCACGCCCCGCTACTGCCTGGCCGATCCCGAGACCGGCGGCCGGCAGGCGGTCGCCGAAGCCTGGCGCAACCTCTGCGGCGGTCGGCGCGCGGCCGCTCGCGGTCACCGACTGCCTCAACTTCGGCAGCCCCGAGAGTCCGGTGGTCATGGGCCAGTTCACAGGTTGCCTTGAGGGCATGGCGGACGCCTGTCGGGCGCTCGACTTCCCGGTCGTGTCCGGCAACGTCTCCTTCTACAACGAGACCGACGGCCAGGCGATCCTGCCGACGCCCGTGATCGGCGGCCTCGGTCTGATCGCAGACCTCGACCGGGTCGCGAGCCTCGCCTGGCGGCGCGAAGGCCTGGCGCTCATTCTGATCGGCGAGAGCTTCGGCTGGCTCGGAAGCTCGCTCTATCTGCGCGCGGTCTGCGGCCGCGAGGAGGGCGCGCCGCCGCCGGTCGATCTCGCGACCGAGCGCCGGAACGGCGAGCTGGTGCGCGCGTGGATCGAGGCCGGCGAGATCGAGGCCTGTCACGACCTCGCCGACGGCGGCCTCGCGCTGGCGCTCGCCGAGATGGTGCTGGCGTCCGGGATCGGGGCCGATCTCGAGCTGCCGCCGGATGCGGATCACGGCTGGCTGTTCGGCGAGGACCAGGGCCGCTATCTGCTGGCCGCCCCGCCCGAGCGCCTCGAGGCGCTGCTGGCTGCGGCCGCGCGCCAGGGCGTGCTCGCGCGCCGGGTCGGGACCACCGGGGGCGGCGCGTTGACGCTGGCGGGCGGCGATGCCATATGCTTGCACGAGCTGGCCCGGGCGCACGAGGACTGGCTGCCGGCGTTGATGAGCGCGCCCGGACCCTGACACGGAAGATGGACGGCACGCGATGGCGATGACCGCCGATGAGATCGGCGCCTTGATCCGCGAGGGGCTGCCCCAAGCCGAGGTCACCGTCGAGGATCTCGCGGGCGACGGCAATCACTACCGGGCGCATGTGATCGCGCCCGCCTTCCGTGGCAAGAGCCGGGTCCAGCAGCACCAGATGGTCTATCGGGCGCTCGGCGCGCGCATGGGCGGCGAGCTGCACGCTCTGGCCCTGACCACGGCCGTGCCCGATTGAGCGCAACGAGTCTCCACAGGAGCCCCACGATGACTGACGTGCTTGCCCGTATCCAGAGCGACATCGAAGCCAACCCGGTCGTGCTCTACATGAAGGGCACCCCGGTCTTCCCCCAGTGCGGCTTCTCGGCCCAGGTGGTCCAGGTGCTCTCGCTCGCCGGCGTCAAGTTCAAGGCGTTCGACGTCCTCGCCGACGACGAGATCCGCCAGGGCATCAAGCAGTTCAGCAACTGGCCGACGATCCCCCAGCTTTACGTCAAGGGCGAGTTCGTCGGCGGCTGCGACATCATCCGCGAGATGTACCAGAGCGGCGAGCTGGCGACCTTCCTGAAGGAGAAGGGCGTCGAGACCGAGGTCGCGGCCTGAGCGGCGCGGCCCCGGGTCAGCGCGCGGCCAGCTGACAGCCGGCCGCGCCCGAGCAGTCCTGGAGCAGCTCGATGCTGGCCGCCGGCGTTGTGTCGAGCAGCCGCATCTTGAGCGGCAGCAGGCGCTGGTCGTCGCTCAGCAGCAGCTCGAGGCCGAGCTGGTTGTTCTCGAGATTGATGTCGTCGAGATCGGAGCCGGCGAGCAGCGTCAGCGTCAGATCGACCCGGATGACGGGCTGCTCGCGGCCGGCGGCCCAGGCGCGGTCGCGGCCGGTCACTTCCGCCTTGAGGTCATAGCGCCGGCGGCCATCGAAGATCGCCGCGGTGAACGGGCCGGTCGCGCCCGGGCTGGCGACGTAGTCGCGGATCTCGAAGAACGCGGTCAGCGGGTCGGTCACGTTCTTGCGCAGCGCCTCCGGCACCTTGCTGCTGTCCGGCTTGCCGCGCTTGGTGATCTCGAGGTCGACCACGTCGCCGCTGTCGCGATCGAAGCGCACGATCGAGCGCCGATCTTTCTTGTGCGAGCTGTACTCGGAGCTGAAGGTGATCGGGGTCATGGTCTCGTCCGCCCCGAGCTGGCCGATCGCGAGGGTCTTGGAGCGGTAGCGCGCGACTTTCTCGACCAGGCCCACGGTCTTGATCAGCAGCTCCGAGCGGTAGTGGCTCGAGTCGACATGATGGTCGAGGGCCAGGCTGGCGATCTGGAAACCCGCCCAGTAGATGCCGTAGCGCAGGCTGAGCGCCTCGTCCTGCTCGCCGGCCCGGAGCGGCAAGGCGGTGAGCGTGAGCGCGATCAGCCCGCTGATCAGGAAGCTGGTCGCTCGGGCGAGACGGCTGGTCACGTTCGGATCGCTCCTCCAGAAAGCCCGTCACCCGCGACGTCCCGCGGCCGACCAGCGCCGGCATCCTAGTCTTCAGGGCGCGGCCAAGGCGACCCGGTTCGGCGGTTGGACGGCGTTTTCCGCCTGGGCTGTTGCAGCTCGGCCCTACAAACACCCCGACACCGGCCTTACCAGAGCACGACCCGGTTGAACGACAGATGAACCGCCGCTCCGCCGAGGCCGATCTGGCTTCGGCCCGATCGCGAGCAACGGGGTCGGTGATCGCAGGCGCCGCCGGGCGGGCTCAGCGCGAGTAGTATTCGATCACCAGGTTCGGCGCCATCTGGACCGGATAGGGCACGTCGGCCAGCTTCGGCACCCGCACGAGGGTGCCCTTGACGGCCTTGAGGTCGAGCGAGAGGTAGTCCGGCACGTCGCGCTCCGGCTGCTGGAGCGTGCCGAGCACGATCGCGAGGCGTCTTGGACTTCTCGCGCACCTCGACCACGTCGCCTTCGCGCACCAGATAGCTCGGGATGGTCACCCGGCGGCCGTTGACCGTGACGTGGCCGTGATTGACGAACTGGCGCGCCGCGAACACGGTCGGGACGAAGTTCAACCGGTAGACCACCATGTCGAGGCGCCGCTCGAGCAGCCCGACCATGGCCTCGGCGGTGTCGCCGCGCCGGCGCACGGCCTCCTGATAGACCCGCCGGAACTGCCGCTCGGTGATGTTGCCGTAGTAGCCCTTGAGCTTCTGCTTGGCCATCAGCTGCTGACCGTAGCCCGAGATCTTGCGCCGCTTGGCGCCGTGCTCGCCGGGCGGATAGTCGCGCTTGACGATCGGGTTGCGGGCCCGGCCCCAGAGATTGACCCCGAGGCGGCGGCAGATCTTGTTCTTGGCCTGGACGCGTTTGGTCATGACGGGCTTGCTGGCATTCCGGCAGGGGTGGGGGAGGGCATTCGGCACGCACGAGCGGACCGCGAACGAGGCGGTCTTCGAACCGCGCCGGTTATAGCGATCGGGCGCGCGATGTCAAAGGCTTTGCGGTGGCCTTGCGGTAGCGCAGCGCCTCGGGCGCGTCACAGGGCCGCCGCGGGGGCCCCGGGGCTAGCCGATCTGCGCCCGGACCTGATGGCGCCAGCGGTCGATCGTCTCCGCGATCAGGTCCTCGTCGCCCTTATCGCTCTGCCAGGCGGTCGCGAACGGCGGCGTGGTGCTGGCCGGACGCTCGTCGGGGGCGAGGTCCATGAACCGGATGTGCAGCGGCACCGGCACGCCGTCGCCGAGCACCAGCGCCTCCTGGGTGTTGAGCGCGGGCAGCGCGTCGGCCAGCCAGCGCGAGCTGTCGGGCACGGCGTGGCGGACGAACTCGAGGTCGTGCTCGTTGCCGAGCCGGAGCGCGAAGATGGTGTTGCACTGGGACAGGCTGCTGACCGAGAGGTCGGCCGGGCGCTGGGTCACCAGGCAGAGCGACAGGCCGTATTTGCGGCCTTCCTTGGCGATCCGGGAGATCGCGCGCCGGGTGGGGGCGAAGCCCGCCTGGTCGTCGCGCGGCACGTAGCGGTGCGCCTCCTCGCAGACCAGGAGCAAAGGCGGCGCCCGCTCGCGGTCGCTCCAGAGCGCGAACTCGAAGATCAGCCGGCAGAGCACCGAGACCACGACGTCGACGATCTCCGAGGGCACCCCCGAGATGTCGATGATCGTGAGCGGCTTGCCGTCGACCGGGATGCGCAGGATCCGCGACAGGATCTGGCGCATGTTGTCGCGGACGCTGAAGCTCGAGAACATGAAATCGTAGCGCTTGTCGCTGCTCACGCTCTCGGCGCGATTGATCAGATGCTGATAGTAGACGGCGCTGTCGGCCTTGTTGAAGGCGCCCATATCGTCCTTGAGGACCTGGATCAGCTCGGACAGCCGGTAGGGCACGGGGGTGTCGACGGTGATGTGGTCCTGGCCGTCGTCATCGCCCGTGAACCGGCGTCTGGCCCTCAGGATGGCGCGCCGCAGGATCGCGCCCTCGGCGTAGGCGCCGTCCGGCGAGTCCTGATTGACCAGGATGGCGGCGAGCTCCTCGAAGTTCAGGAGCCAGTAAGGCAGCTTCAGATTGCTCGGGTTGAGCAGCTCGCACCGGTTCTGGAAGGCGGTCGCATATTCGTTGTGCGGGTCGAGCATGATGACGTGGCCGAACGGGTTGGCGTCGAGGATCGCCCGCAGGATCACGGTCACGGCGCAGGATTTGCCGGCCCCGGTGGTGCCGAGCACGGCGAAATGCTTGCCGAGCAGATTGTCGGTCATCGCGAAGGCCGGCAGGCCGGCGGCGTTGCGCAAGGTGCCGAGACGGATGGTCGCGACCTCCGGCCGGGCGTAGATCGCGCACAGCTCCTCGCGCGTGCTGGCGTGGATCGGGCTGTCGAGGGGCGGGTAGCTGGACACCCCGCGCTGGAAGCTCCAGCGGTTCGAGTTGCCCTCCAGGATCTCCCCGATCAGCCGGATCTCGATCAGCCGCCGGTCGTCGTCGCCGCTGCGGCGGCCGTCGTTCTTGAGCGTGGTGATGACGCCGAAGCTGCGGCCGGTCGCGCCCTGGAGCCGGACCACGTGACCGATCTCGGCGATGCCGGCGAAGTCCGGCTCGAGCAGGCCCCAGATGATCGCGCCGGCGACCGACATCACCCGCCCGAGCGGCAGGGCGTCGGCGCTGGTCGCCGCCCGTCGCTTCGGGGCCGCCCGGCTCGGCTGCGAAGAAGCCCTCTCGTCCAGCCCGTCGGCGGGCCGATTCGGCCTCGGTTCGCGAGCGAGGCCAGCTGCCTCGTCCAAGGTCAGGCTCCCGAAGCATCGTGGGGCGACTCGATGCCGCCGCAGCAGGCCGGAGTCTGCCCAAATGCCGTTTCGGATGCGTTAATCCGCCCCGGCCCGCCATCGCGTAAGCAGCGACGCGGGGCAGGGGCTCGCAGGGACTGCCCTCAGTGGGTCGCTGCCGAAGGCGCGCCCAGGAGCTGCACGTTCGGATGCCGAATGACGGCCCGATCGGCAAAGCGGCGATCCGCGGTGACCAGAGGGGCTCCGAGGCGCACGGCCACCGCCAGGTAAAGACAGTCCTGCACCGGGTGGCTCAATTCGAGCGCCAATTCGGCCGCCGCGGGCAGGTCGTCCTCGTCGGCCGTCAGGACCAGGGAACGACTGGCCAGCAGGCGCAACCACGAGGCCACCTGGACCCTGCTCTCTTCGTCGGTCCATAGCCTGCGCCGCGCTCGCTTGACCAGCCCCGCGATCACTTCGATCTGAATCAGGCTCGGCGCAACCAGACGTTCGCGACCCTCCAGGACCGCGAGGCCAGCTTCGTAATCGGCTTCGGGGGCAAACCATTTGACCGCGACGCTGGCGTCGACGACGATCACCCACGCGACTCCCGATCTTCCCGGATCAGCGGGGTGGAATCCGACATCTCGCCATACTTGGCCCTGAGCTGCTCGTTGAAGGCCTTGATCTCGTCGATCACCTGCTGTCGCCGCTGGCGCGCCGCCTCGGTCAGGAACTGACGCAGCTCGGCCTCGAGGCTGTGTCCGGCCTTCCGGGCCTGGGCGCGAAAGGATTCGACCACCCATTCCTCGAGCTTGCGGATCTTGACATCGGCCATGGCTCGTCACCTCCGCGGGTCAGCATGACCCCATGGGGTCACTCGGTCAAGCGCTGCCCCCGGCGGCCCCGGCGGCCGTGCGCCAGCTGCTTGATCGCGCCGCGCAGGAGGTGGACGTCGGGCGTGCCGAGATCGGCGCGGGCGAAGATCGCCTGCAGCGCGCGCACCATGCTCAGCCGCCGGTCCGGGGTGCGGAAGAAGTCGGCGGCATCGAGCTCGGCCACCAGATGGTCGAGCAGGCCCGCAAGCTCGGCCTTGGTCGCTGGCGGGACCGGCGGGGGAGCCTCGGGCGGGAGAGCCAGGTCGGCCGACTGCCACCACTCGTAGGCGACCAGCAGCACCGCCTGGGCAAGGTTGAGCGAGAAGAAGTCGGGGTTGACCGGCACGCGCAGCACGGCGTCGGCGTAGATCAGCTCGTCGTTGGTGAGGCCGGTCCGCTCCGGGCCGAACAGGATGCCGACGCCCTGCCCGGCGACCAGCGCGGCGCGCGCCTCGCGGGCGGCGTGGGCGGCGCTGACCTCGGGCTTGGGCAGATCGCGCGCCCGTGCGGTCGCGGCGTACAGGCGATGCAGATCGGCCGCGGCCGCCTCGACCGTCTCGAACAGCTGCAGCCGGTTCAGGACCTCGTTGGCGCCCGAGGCGGCGTTCACCGCCTTGACGTTCGGCCAGCCGCATTGCGGCCGGACCAGGCGCAGATCGGTCAGGCCGAAATTCAGCATCGCGCGCGCCGCGGTGCCGACGTTCTCGCCGAGCTGCGGCCGGACCAGGATGACGGCGGGACCGGCGGCGGTCGCCGCGGCCATTCAGTGCGCGGCTTCGGCGCGGTCCACGAACAGCTTGTAGGTGATGCCGTCGTGGAGCGCGTTGTAGGAGGCGTCGATGACGTTGGTCGAGACCCCGACCGTCGACCAGCGCCGTCCCTGGTCATCGGCGCTCTCGATGATCACCCGGGTGACCGCTGCGGTGCCGGCCTCGGGGGTCAGGATGCGCACCTTGTAGTCGGCGAGATGCATGTGCTCGAGCGCCGGGTAGGTCGCCGACAGGGCCTGGCGCAACGCCGTGTCGAGGGCGTGCACCGGGCCGTTGCCTTCGGCCACGATCATGCGCACGGCGCCGCCGACCTCGACCTTGATGGTCGCCTCGGACAGCGTGATCAGCTCGTTCCTGGCATTGAACCGGCGCTCGTCGATGATCCGGAAGCTCTGCAGGCGGAAGTAGTCGGGCACCTGGCCGAGCGTGCGCCGCGCCAGCAGCTCGAAGCTGGCATCGGCGCCCTCGTAGGCGTAGCCGTTGGCCTCGCGCTCCTTGACCTCGCGCAACAGCGCGCGGATCTCGGCCTCCGACGGCGGCGCCTCGAGGTCGATCTCCTCGAGCCGCTTGACCAGGCTCGCGCGGCCGGCCTGGTCGGAGACCACGATGTGGCGCTGGTTGCCGACGATCTCGGGCGGGACGTGCTCGTAGCTGCTCGGGTCCTTGATCACCGCCGAGGCGTGCAGGCCCGCCTTGTGGGTGAAGGCGCTGGCGCCGACATAGGCGGCGTGGCGGTCGGGCGTCCGGTTGAGGCGCTCATCGAGCGCGCGCGAAAACTCGGTCAGCTGGCGGAGCCCGGCTTCGCCGACCCCGGTCGTATAGCCGAGCTTCAGCATCAGGTTCGGGATCAGCGCGACCAGGTTGGCGTTGCCGCAACGCTCGCCGAGGCCGTTCAGGGTGCCCTGGACCTGACGGCAGCCGGCCTGGATGGCGACCAGGCTGCCCGCGACCGCGGTCTCGGCGTCGTTGTGGGTGTGGATGCCGAGCCGCTCGGCCGGGATTTTCCCGGCCACCCGCTCGACCGTGCGCGCGATCTCGTGCGGCAGCCGGCCGCCGTTGGTGTCGCAGAGCACGAGCCAGCGCGCGCCGCCCGCGGCCGCCGCCTCGAGGCAGGCCTGCGCATAGCCGGGATCGGCGACGTAGCCGTCGAAGAAATGCTCGGCATCGAACATCACTTCCACGGCGTGCCGACCAGCCTCGGCGACGCTGTCCTCGATCATGCGCAGGTTCTCATCCAGCGCGGCGCCGAGCAGCTCGACCTGGCGGGGCGAGCTCTTGCCGACCAGGGTGATGACCTCGGTCCCGGCCTGGAACAACGCGGCCAGGCCCGGGTCGTTGGCGGCGCTCCGGCCCGGGCGCCGGGTCATGCCGAAGGCCGCGAGCCGCGCGTGCTTCAAGGCCGGCACCGTCTGAAAAAAACCGTCGTCGGTCGGATTGGCGCCCGGCCAGCCGCCCTCGACGTAGTCGATCCCCAGCTGGTCGAGCATCAGGGCGATCGCGACCTTGTCGGCGACCGAGAAGTCGACCCCCTGGGTCTGGCCGCCGTCGCGCAGCGTGGTGTCGTAGAGATAGATCCGCTCGGTCATGGCCTGCGCCGCGGTGTCCGCTCTGCCGCCCTCCGGCTTGACCGGTAGCAGATGCCCGCCCTCAGGTCCACGCTCACCCGGCGCCGGTCGCGGGCGGCGGATCGGTCTGCCGCGCCAGGGCCTCGGCGAGGCGCAGCCTGCGGAAGGCGTTGGTGATCGGGTAGCGGCGGTCGCGGCCGAAGGCTTTGCGGGTGATCTTGACCCCGGGCGGCGCCTGGCGGCGCTTGTACTCGGCGAGGTCGAGCAGGTCCGAGACTTCTTCGCACGGTCGCCGGGTCGTAGCCCTTGGCCACCAGCTCGCGGACCGAGAGGTCCTGCTCGACCAGCCCCTGGAGGATCTGATCGAGCAGATCGTAGGGCGGCAGGCTGTCCTGGTCGGTCTGGTCGGCGCGCAGCTCGGCCGAGGGCGGCTTGGTGATGATCCGCTCCGGGATCACCCGGGCCCCGGGCCCTTGGGCGCCGGCCGGGAGATGCTGGTTGCGCCAGCCCGCGAGCGCGAACACGGTGGTCTTGTAGACGTCCTTAAGTACGGAATAACCGCCGCACATGTCGCCGTAGAGGGTGGCGTAGCCGACCGACATCTCGGACTTGTTGCCGGTGGTCAGGACCATGGAGCCGAGCTTGTTCGAGATCGCCATCAGGAGCACGCCGCGGATCCGCGCCTGCAGGTTCTCCTCGGTGATGTCGGGCGCCCGGCCGGCGAACAAAGGCTCGAGCATGGTCGAAAAGCCCGCGACCGCGGGCTCGATCGGCACACTGTCGAGGCGGATCTGAAGCGCCTGCGCCACCGCCTCGGCATCCTCGAGGCTCTCGCTCGAGGTGTAGCGGGACGGCATCATCACCGCGTGCACCCGCTCAGGCCCCAGCGCATCGACCGCGACCGCGGCCGAGAGTGCTGAATCGATGCCGCCCGAGAGGCCCAGAACGACCCCCGGAAAGCGGTTCTTGTCGACGTAGTCGGCAAGCCCCAGGCACATCGCGCGGTAGATCGCCTCGAGCTCAGCGAGCGGCGGGGCAAGCTCACCGCCCGTGCAGCGCCACACGTCTTCGGCGCCGCGCTGCCAGCGTGTGATCAGCAGCTGCTCCTCGAACGCGCGCGCCTGCGCCGCCAGGCGCCGGTCGGCGTTGAGCACGAAGGAGGCGCCGTCGAACACCAGCTCGTCCTGGCCGCCGACCTGGTTGCAGTAGATCAGCGGCAGGCCGGTCTCGGTCACGCGCGCGACCGCGAGGTTGAGGCGCACGTCCGGCTTGTCATGCTCGAACGGCGAGCCGTTGGGCACGATCAGGATCTCGGCGCCGGACTCCTGGAGCGCCTCGGCGACCTCCTCGGTCCACATGTCCTCGCAGACCATGCCGCCGATCCGGAGCTGGCCGCCGCCCGGCAGTGGAAAAGCCATCGGCCCCGGCACCGGACCCTCGGCGAACACCCGCTTCTCGTCGAACACGCCGTAGTTGGGCAGATCGTATTTGTAGCGCGCGGTCGCGAGCTTGCCGCCCTGGAGCAGCAGCATGGCATTGTAGAGCTTGCCCTTCTCGACCCAGGGGGCGCCCACGATCACCGCCGGCCCGCCGTCGCCGGTGTCCGCGGCGAGCGCCAGCGCGGCATCGCGCGCCGCGTCCTGCAGCGCTGGCTTGAGCACCAGGTCCTCGGGCGGATAGCCGACCAGCACCAGCTCCGAGAACACCACCAGATCGGCGCCGGCGGCCGCCGCCCGGCGACGATAGTCCCGCAGCCGCTCGAGGTTGCCCGCGACGTCGCCGACGGTCGGGTTGGTCTGGGCGATCGCGATGGTCAGTTCGGCGCGCACGGCGGGTCGGGCTCCTCGGGCTGGGCGGCAGGACCAAGCCTGGTGCGCTCAGATATAATCCGCCGCCGCCCGGCAACCTAGCGCCGAGACGGGCTTTCGCGCCCAGGCGACCGCGGTGCGCCCTGGCCTGGCCGCCGCCAATTCCCGCGTCCCGCGAGCTCGGTCGTGGCGCTCGCGTGTCTGGAGATCCTGTTAAATTTGCGAAGAAATCGCGAGTATTGTGATCGGTATTTGACAATCCACAATATTCGATCGACCCGCGGTCGATTTGAGTTTCTTCGATCGCTTGGACCTTTTATGTTTATCGTCGTCATCAATTGTAATGTAGTTGTGATCGGCCATGTCGGTTGTGGCGAGCGCCGGTCGGTCCGCGAGCGCGGGGACGAGATCACGAGGCGGCGCGGGCCTGGCCTTGGCATTGCTGGCGGCGAGCCTGCCGGCACCGGCCCGGGTGGCCCTGGCGGCCGACCCGCCGGCCGCGGATCAGGCCGCGTCGCTCGATCAGCTGTCGACCACGATCGGCGCGCTCAGGCTCAGCTTGAGCGCGATGCGCCGGGACCTCGAAGCGATGCGGGCGACGCCCGATGCCGGCCCGGCGCCGGACGCGCTGTGCGCGGCACTGTCGGCCGGGTCGCCGGACGAGCGGGGGCGCGCGGCGCGCGAGGTGGCGCAGCTGCGCAGCGAGCGGGCGACGCTCAAGAGCCGGGTCGCCGAGCTCGAGAAGCTGATCAAGCGGGCGCGCACCCGCGAGGTGGTCGCAGCGCTGGTCAAGCGCCCCTCGGCCTCGGCGATCGAGACCGCGGCGGCCGCCGAGATCGATCCGCCGCCGGCAGGCGGGCCCGTGCTCGAGGCGTCGCCGCCCGCCGGCCCCCACGAGGCGGTGGCGGCGGGTGCGCCGGCTGGTGCCGAGCGCGGCGCGGGTCTGCAGCTTCGGGCCGAGCTCGCCCTCGCCCAGCTCAAGATCACCGGGCTGACCGAGGAGCTGCGATCGACCCGCGCCAACCAGGCGGCGCTCGAGGCCGAGCTCAACGCGCTGCGCTCGCTGACCGACGCCAAGATCAAACGCTTCATGGGCTGGCAGTGATGCAGGCAGTGAAGGGCGCGCGGCCGGCTCAGCCAGCCGGCATCGTGCCGTCCCGCAGCTGGCGGGCAACCTCCATGACCTCGGCGATGTCGCTCACGTAGTGGGCATCCTTGATCAGCTCGCGCGCCAGCAGCACGGCCGGTCGCTCGCAGGCGGCGCGCCGCGCGCGGTCATCGATCTGCTCGAAATCGGCGACGTGGCGGCGGCCGAGGGTGGCGCGGATGATCGTCGCCCCGGCGAAACGGAGCGTGTCCTCGAAGATCCGGCGCATGTACTCCCTCTGGGCGGTGCGCAAGGATTCCGCCCCGCTCGCGCCCGCGAACAGCGCCTCGGGGTAGGCATCGCCGGCGTGCGCGCTCCGCCAGAGATCGAGAAACCGGTCGTGGAAGCCGTGCCAGACCTGCTGCACGGTGCTGGTCAGCCAGCGCTCGTAGGCGCTCCGCGGGCTGTGGGCCGGGGCGTGGCCCGGCTGGCTGTAATAGCCGATCAACAGATGCCCGATCAGGGTGCCGACATCGAAGCCGATCGGGCCGAAGCACGCGTAGACCGGGTCGATCACCTTGGTGTCGGTCTCGGTGACCAGCACCGAGCCGGTATGCAGATTGCCGTGGATCAGCGCCTGCGGCTCGGCCATGAAGGTCTGCTTGAGCGCCGAGACGGCGCGCTTGAGGGCGTCGTCCTGGCGGATCGTGCCGGCGAGATCGTCGAGCTCGGGCGTCGTCCAGCGGTTCTGGGGCGCCTCCAGATAGGGCTCGGTGAACGCCAGATACTCGGTCACATGGCCGATCTCGGCGTTGGCGCAGAAGAACGCGATCCGTTCCTTCTTCTCGGTCGCGGCCATGGCCAGGTCCGAGCTCCGGAACAGGGTCTCACCCAGAAACTTGCCGATCTGCTCGGCGAAGCGCGGATAGACGCCGGCTTTGAGGATGCCCCGGCGGAGCGGGATGTGGGGATGGAGGCGCTCGAGGATCAGCAGCGACTGCTCGGAATCGTAGTGCAGGACGCGCGGCACCAGGCCGGAGGCGAAGCGCGCGTAGAGGGTCAGCGCCGCCTCCTCGAAGCCGGTGCGCTCGAGCGGCAGCGGCCACTGGCCCCCCAGGTCCTGGGTGCAGGGCAGCGCCTGCTTGATGCAGACGTCGCCGGCCGGCCCCTCGGCGGTGAACACCGCGCTGAGCTCGCTCGCGGCGACCTTGTGGATCTGCCACAGCTGGGGCCGGCTGCCGAGCCGGGCCGCGATCTCGGGCAGGCTCGCGAGATAGCCGCCGAGCCGATTCTCGGTCATCTCGCGATAGGCCATGGCGCTGAACACCAACACCCGAGGATCCCATGCAGTAAGGCTGCCCGACGGCCAATCGACACCAAGCCTTGCCGCGAGGCAAGGCCGCGGGCCCGACTTTCTACAGCTCGGATCGATCATTTTCGCGCCCGGCCGGCTCGGCGCGCGACCGGCGCGAGCGGCAGCTCCACCAGTCAGTGCCGCGGCGGCGCCCTCGCACCGGGCGCCCGCGCGACCCCGTGAGGACTCGCTCAGCCGCCGCCGTCCAGCCAGGCCTCGACCGTCGGCAGGATGCGCTCGACGATCGTCCGGATGCCTGCGGCGGTCGGGTGGATGCCGTCCGGCTGGGTGAGCTCCGGATGGCCGGCGACGCCGTCGAGGAAGAAGCGGTAGAGCGGCACGCCGTGCCTGGCGGCGACCCGGGCGAAGACCGCGGCGAACGCCTGGCCGTAGTCCTCGCCCAGATTGGGCGGCGCCAGCATGCCGGCGAGCAGCACCTTGACGCCCTGGCTCTGCAGCCGCGTGACGATCGCGTCCAGATTGTGCTCGAGCTCCGCAGGCGGCAGGGCGCGCAGCGCGTCGTTGCCGCCGAGCTCGACGATCACGTGGCTCGGCCGGTCGCCGAGCAGCCAGTCGAGGCGCGCGCGCCCGCCCGCCGAGGTGTCGCCGGTGACCCCGGCATCGAGCACCGTGCAGCGGTAACCGGCCGCGTCGAGTTGCCGCTGCAGCTGGGCCGGGAAGCCGTCGGCGAGGTCGAGCCCGTAGGCCGAGGTCAGGGAATCGCCGAGCACGGCGATCCGGCAGCTGTCGTTCGCGGCCGCACTCTGAGCCGCGATCAGGAGCGCGATCGCCGAGGCCGAGCTTGAGAACGCCCGTCAATCGGACCATTTGTCTCGCCATGCCCTCGCTCTCGACCACCAGACCTGCAGCATCCGCTCCGCCCGCCCGATCGGCGATGATCGAGCTGGTCGACGTGCAGAGTGACCCTGGGCAGTGCGGCCGGCCCGGTCAAGATCCTGCGCGGCGTCGACCTCGAGGTCGCGGCCGGCAGCTCGGTCAGCGTGGTCGGTCCGTCGGGCTCCGGCAAGTCGACCCTGCTCGCCGTGGTCGGCGGCATCGAGCGCCCGACGTCGGGCGCGGTGCGGGTCGACGGCCAGGACCTCGGCGCGCTCGATGAGGATCGCCTCGCGACCCTGCGCGGGCGCACGATCGGCATCCTGTTCCAGGCCTTCCATCTGATCCCGACCATGACCGCGCTCGAGAACGTGGCCGTGCCGCTCGAGCTGGCGGGCGCCCGGGACGCCTTCGCGCAGGCCGCGGAGCGCCTGGCGGAAGCTCGGGCTCAGCGCGCGCGCCGAGCACTATCCGGGCCAGCTCTCGGGCGGCGAGCAGCAGCGGGTGGCGCTGGCGCGCGCGCTCAGCAATCACCCCAAGCTCCTGCTCGCCGACGAGCCGACCGGCAACCTCGATCAGGACACCGGTCGCGAGATCGTCGAGCTGCTGTTCCGGGTCCAGCGCGAGCGCGGCATGACCCTGCTCCTGATCACCCACGAGCCGCCGCTCGCCGCGCGCTGCGAGCGACAACTCGAGATGGCCGACGGCCGGCTGTCCGAGCCGGTCGCCGCCGGCGCGCGCCGGCCCTCGCTGGCCGCCGGCGGGAGCGCGTGAGCGGCCTCATGCTCGCCTGGCGTCTGGCGCAGCGGGAGTTGCGCGGCGGCCTGCGCGGCTTCACGGTGTTCTTTGCCTGCCTGACCGTCGGCGTCGCCGCGATCGCGACCGTCGGCGTGCTCAACGCCGGCCTGACCGAGGGGCTCAAGCGGGACGCCTCGGCGCTGCTCGGCGGCGACCTCAAGATCGACGCCAGCAACCTGCCGCTGACCGAGGCCGAGCTCGCCGGCCTGACCCCGCCGGGCGCCAGACGCTCGGCGAGCGTCCGCACCAACGCCATGGCCGAAGCCGCCGACGGCCGGCGCGTGGTCGTGGCGCTCAAGGCGGTCGATGCCGCCTATCCCCTGTACGGCGCGGTCCGGCTCGATCCGCCGGGCCTGAGCCTGGACCAGGCGCTCGCCGGTCGGGGGGTCGTGGTCGAGCGCAGCCTGCTCGCCCGGCTCGGGCTCAAGGTCGGCGACCCGCTGCGGATCGGCAAGGCCGGGCTCGTGATCCGGGCGGTGCTCGAGCGCGAGCCGGACCGGATCGGCGGCTACATCACCATCGGCCCGCGCGCCATGATCCGCCTCGATCAGCTGGCGCGCACCGGGACCATCCTGCCGGGCTCGCTCGCCCGCTACGCCTACGGCCTGGCGCTGCCGGCGGGGCGTCGACGCCAACGCGCTTTTGGCGCGGCTCCGGGCCGAGCATCCGGATGCCCGCTGGCGGGTGCGCGGCACCCGCGACGTCCAGCCCCAGATCACCCGCTTCACCGACCGGCTCGCGACCTATCTGACGCTCGCCGGCCTGACCGCGCTCCTGATCGGCGGGGTCGGCGTGGCGCTCGCGATTCAGAACTATCTGGCCGGCAGGACCGCGACCATCGCGACCCTCAAATGCCTCGGCGCCTCGGGCGGCCTCGTGTTCCGGGTCTACCTCCTGCAGATCCTGGCGCTGGCCGGGATCGGCAGCCTGCTCGGTCTGGCGATCGGTCAGACCGCGCCCTGGCTGCTGGGCGCTCTGATCGCCCCTCTGCTGCCGATGCAGATCGTGAACGGCTGGTATCCGCTGCCGCTCCTGATCGCGCTCGGCGCCGGCCTCCTGACCGCGCTCACCTTCGCGATCTGGCCGCTGGCGCGCGCCCGCGCGGTCTCTCCGGCCGGCATGTTCCGGGCCCTGATCGCGCCGCCGGCGCGCTGGCCGCCGGCGCCGATCCTGGCGCTGCTCGGGCTCAGCATCCTGGGCCTCGCGGGCCTCGCCCTGGCCGGCGTCGCCGACCGCCGGGTCGGCCTGATCTTCATCGGCGCCGCGGCGGCGGCGGCGGTCCTGCTGGCCGGCCTCGCGACGCTGATCCTTGCGGGCGTCCGGCGGCTCGGCCGGCGCGGCGGCACGCGCACGCGGCTCGCGCTCGCCAATCTGCACCGGCCGGGGGCCGGCGCGGCGAGCGTCATCGTAGCGCTCGGCGCCGGCCTCGCCGTGCTCACCATGGTCGCCCTGATCGACCGCAATCTCGCCGCCGAGATCGACCTGCGCCTGCCCAAGCGCGCGCCGAGCCTGTTCTTCATCGACCTGCAGCCGGACCAGCAGAACGCCTTCGAATCGCTGATCAAGGGCATCGACGGCGCCCAGCTGATGCAGGTCGCGCCGATCATCCGGGGCCGGGTGGTGCGGATCAACGGGGTGCCGGTCGGCCAGACCGGGATCCAGCACTGGACGCTGCGCGAGGACCGCGGCCTGAGCTACGTCGCGGCCCTGCCCGCGGGCACCGAGCTGGTCGCCGGCACGGCCTGGCCCGCGGACTATGCCGGGCCGCCCCTGGTCTCGGTCGAGGACGAGGTCGCGGCCGCCTATCGGGTCGGCGTCGGCGACACGCTCAGCTTCAACGTGCTCGGCCGGGTGATCGAGGCCAGGATCGCCAATCTGCGGGCCGAGATCGACTGGGGCCAGGCGCGCCTCAACTTCGTCTTCCTGTTCAGCCCGGGCGTGCTCGAGGCGGCGCCGCACACGCTGGCCGCCGCGGTCGACGTGCCGCCCGGCCGCCGAAGCGGGGCTGCTCGACCGGCTCGCCGGGCAGCTGCCGAACGTCACCCCGATCTCGGTCCGGGCGCTGGTCGCCCAGGTCGACGAGGTCATGGCCAAGATCAAGCTCGCGGTCGCCGCGGTCGCGGGCGTGACCCTGCTCTCGCGGCATCCTGGTGCTGGCGGGCGCGGTCGCCGCCGCCCGCCGCCGCCATCTCTACGAGGCGGTCGTGCTCAAGGTCCTGGGCGCCCGCCGGATCGACCTGTTGCGGATCTTCCTGCTCGAGTACCTGGGTCTCGGCGCGACCGCGGCGCTCGCCGGCGGCCTGCTCGGCAGCCTCGGCGCCGCCGCCGTGGTGATCTTCGCGATGCACCTGCCCTGGACGTTCTCCCTGGCCGCCGTGCTCGCGGTCCTCGTGATCGCGCTCGCCCTGACCGTGGCCGCGGGCTTCCTCGGCACCTGGCGCCTGCTCGGCCGGCCGGCCGCAGCGGTGCTGCGCGCGCCTTGAGCCCGCTCACATCGAGGCGAGCGGCTGCCGCAAGCCGCGCCCTTGGGGTATAGTGCCGCCATGGACCTGTCGCCGACCTTCCTCGCCACCGCCTTCGCCGCGGGCGTGATCTCGTTCCTCTCGCCCTGCGTGCTGCCGCTGGTGCCGGGCTACGTCTCGTTCGTCGCCGGCAGCTCGCTCGAGGAGCTGCGCGACCGCGAGGCGCCGCGCCTCCAGGTGCTGAGCCTCGCCGGCACCTTCGTGCTCGGCTTCACGCTGGTGTTCGTGGCGTTCGGCGCCAGCGCCACCGCCCTCGGCCGGCTGCTGCTCGCCTACAAGACCGAGCTCGGCGTGATCGCGGGCGCCGTGGTGATCCTGTTCGGCCTCCACATGCTGGGGCTGACGCCGATCCGGTGGATGAACCAGGAGGCGCGCCTGCAGCTCGAGGTCGGCCGCGGCCGGGTGCTGAGCGCGCTCCTGCTCGGGATCGCCTTCGCCTTCGGCTGGACGCCCTGCATCGGCCCGGTGCTGGGCGCGATCCTGACCCTTGGCGCCAGCACCGCCGACGTCGCCAAGGGGGCGCTGCTGCTCGCGGTCTATTCGCTCGGCCTCGGCCTCCCGTTCCTGCTGGCCGCGCTGTTCACCGGCGCGCTGCTCGCCCGGCTGAAGGCGCTCGGGCGCGCCGGGCGCAACCTGCAGCGGGCCGCGGGCGGCCTCCTGATCGCCATGGGCCTGCTCATGGTCACCGGCCAGCTCGAGCGGCTCGCCTACTGGCTGCTCGAGACCTTCCCGGCGCTCGGCGGGATCGGCTGAGACTCAGGGTTGCGGCTGGACCAGGCAGAGGCCGTCCGGGAACGGCAGGATGAAGACACTCGGCTGATCCTCGGCCCGGCGCTTGAACGACACCGAGTTCTGTTTGGTCTGGGCGTTCAGGTACAGGTCCAGGAGCCCGTCCTGATCGATGATCTTGATCCCGTGCTGCCAGCACTGGGTCCTGAGCGCGAGGCCGGCCGGGGGCGTGATCGCGAGCGCCTCCTGGCTCGGCCGCGGCGCGGGCTCGCCGGTCTTGGCCACCTCGCTCCAGCCGAGCGAGCTCGACGCCAGGAGCGCGAGCCCACAGGCCACCACCAGGACGCGGTGGCGCAGGATGTTACGGTTCATGTCGATGGTCCTCTCCCTGCGGGCGCGGGCCGGGTCAGCAACCCGGCACCTCGCCCGTCGAGCCGATCACGACGCAGGCCGGGCGGCCGCTGTGGTCGCTCATGTTGATGATCTGGCCGGTGCTGATCACGACATCGGTCGGACCCTTGAGCTTTGAGCCCTCATGGATCGAGCCGACGTCGGTCACCGCCTGCTGGCCGGGGCCGGACGCGACGTTGGCGATGTAGCCGGTCCTGACCGTCACCCCGAGCCGGCCGTCGATGCGCACGCCGCCGTCGATCGAGCCGACCGAGGTGACGGCGCGCGACCCCGCGCCGGAGGCGAGGTTGGTGCTGCCGTTGACCACCGTCTGGCTGTCGACCGTGCCGTGGATCTGGACGCCGCCGGTCGCGGGCTGAGCCAGGGCGAGGCCGCTGCCGAGACCGGTCCCGACGAGGCCGGTCCATCCGGCCAGCAGCAGGGCCGCGCTGCGGTGTGGTCTCATGATCTCACTCCTGATCGTTCGATGCTGCCGGAGCGGCCGGCGCCGGTCGCCCGCGTCTGACCCTTCCAGACTTCGGGATAGGCCGTCGGCCAATGATCGCGAACCCGGAGCCGGAGCCTATCCCGAAGACCGTGAGGGACACAGCCAGGGAGGCGGAAAGCCATGCGCGCGCACACCCACGACCGACGGTCCCGCGGCGAGCCCCGCCGGCGGTGGCTTGGCCTCTTCGCTCTGGTGATCGGCGGCCTCGGCGCGAGCCTGCCCGCGCGGCGCCGGCAGCCCGCCGGTCGAGCGGCAGGAGACCTATGCCGCGAGCCGCCTGGCGGTCGCCGGCCTGGTCGGCAGCCTGCGGATCGAGCGCCAGGACGGCGCGGGCATGCGCCTGGTGCTGCGCGGCAGTGCCCGCGCGATCGACCGGCTGCACCGCGAGGTCCGGGGCGATCGGCTGCAATTGACCACCGAGTTGGGCGTGACCAGCACGACCACGGCGGCGACTGGCGCGACCACGGTGGTGACCGGCACCCGGAACGTCGTGATCGCGCGTGATGGCGGCCAGGCGACCCAGATCATCGGCGGCCAGGTCACTGGCGCCGCGGGCGAGGCGGAGCCGCCGCTCGAGGTCCTGGTCTACGTGCCGGCCGCGACCCCCTTGACCGTCACCGGCCTGGTCGGCGACCTGGTGGTCGCAAGGCGTCGGCGGGCCGGTCGACCTGGAGCTGATCGGCGGCCAGGCGGAGCTCGATCGGACCACCGGCGGCAGCCTCGCCGCGGTCGCCGGCAGCCGGATCGAGCTCGCGGACGCGACCGGCGACCTCAAGATCGCGGTCCAGGGTGCCGGCGACGTCCGGATCACCCGCGCCGACCTCAAGGTTCTCGAGATCGGCGTCACCGGCACGGGCAACGTCGCGGTCGGTGGCGTCGCCGACCAGGCGAGCGTCCAGATCGCGGGCGTCGGCGGGGTCCAGATCGACCAGGTCCGCACGCGGCCCGAGGTCAGCGTCACCGGGATCGGTCAGGTCGACATCGGCAACTGGTGAGCCGCGCCGGCGCGTGGAGGAGCTGGTGGGCGAATCCGACAGCTCGGGCCAGAAAACCCTTCCGCGCGCCGGGCCGCTCATGCTAACCTCGCCCTCAAGCAGTAATATCGGGGGGCTGGCAGATGCTTCGGACATTGGCGCTGATCGCCTGTGCGACCGTGCTCGGCGCGGCCGCGGCCCAGGCGCAGAACACGCCGTCGCCACCGGGTGCCAGGGAATACATCATCTGGCCGCACGACGGCGAGGTGATCCATGGCGGCAAGCTCTGGGTCCGGATGGGGCTGAGCGGCATGGGCGTGGCCCCGGCCGGGACCGATCTGCCGAACACCGGCCATCACCATCTCCTGATCAACACCGACCTGCCGCCGCTCGACGAGCCGATCCCGAACGACAAGAACCATATCCACTTCGGCGGCGGCCAGACCGAGGCGCGGCTGATCGACCTGCCGCCGGGCCAGTACACGCTGCAGCTGATCCTCGGCGACAAGGACCACTTCCCGCACAACCCGCCGGTGCACTCGGACAAGATCACGATCACCGTGGCGCCCTACTGAGCGCGGTCGACCCCTCGACCGGCGCCCATCCGCCGCGCACCATCGCTGCATAAGGGAAGCGACCCATGATCAGAATCGCCGCCGCCCTGCTCCTCGGATCGATCCTGGCCGCGCCTGTGGCGCTGGCCGGCGACACGCCGGCGCCCAAGGACGCCTACGTCTACATCGGCTGGCCGAACGACGGCGAGGTGATCAACGGGCATCGCTTCAAGGTCTGGTTCGGGCTGCGGCACATGGGGGTGGCGCCGGCCGGCGTCGACAAGCCCAACACCGGCCATCACCACCTGCTGGTCGACACCGATCTGCCGCCGTTCGACGAGCCGATCCCGAACGATCGCAACCATCTGCACTTCGGCGGCGGCCAGACCGAGACCATCCTCGAGCTGCCGTCAGGGACCCACACCCTGCAGCTGCTCATGGGCGACATGAACCACATCCCGCACAACCCGCCGGTCTATTCCAAGAAGATCACGATCACGGTGCGCTAGCCGGCGGCCGGGGTCGGCGGCCCGGGGGCCAGCGGTCAAGGCCGGCGGCTATTCCAGATCGCGGGCGATCCGGACGCCGTTGGTGTAGTAGCGGACGCTGGCGTCGTAGCTGAGGCGACTGGTGACCGTCGAGTAGCTCTGGTCGTGGCGCCAGGAGCCGCCGCGCAGGACGCGCTGGCTGCAATCGCCGTCGGTGCGCGCGCTGGCGTCGCCGGGCGCGCCGTGATGGTCCGGGTTCCAGCAGTCGGCGACCCATTCCATGACCCCGCCGCTCATGTCGTAGAGGCCGAACGGGTTGGCCGCGTAGCTGCCGACCGCCAAGGGCGCCTTGCGGTTCCACGGGCCGCCGCAGCCGTCGCAGTCGGCCTTGCCGGTGCCGATCGCATCGCCCCACCAGTAGCGGGTCTTGGTGCCGGCGCGCGCCGCATACTCCCACTCCGCCTCGCTCGGCAGGCGGTAGGGCTGGCCGGTCACCTGGCGCAGCCATTTCAGATAGACCTGAACCTCGTTCCAACTGACGTTGTGGAGTGGCGAGTTGGCGGTCACGTCCTGCATGTGGGGCATCGACTGGCAGGCGCCGGCATCGATGCAGGCCTGCCACTGGCCGACCGTGAGCTCGTACCTGCCGAGCGCGAAGGGCTTGGCGATCGTGACCCGGCGCGCCGGCTTCTCGCTCCAATGGCCGCTGTCCGAGCCCATCACGAAGCTGCCGGCCGGGATCCTGACCAGCTCCGGACAGAACTCGCAGTCCTTGATCACGGCCGCCGAGATCCGCGCCGCCGGCAGGGCCGCCTCCTCGATCTTGGGCGCCGCCTTCGGGCCCGGTTCGGGGCCCGGCACCGGTTGCGGCTTCGGCCGGATCAGCTGGCCGTAGATGAAGCCCCGCTGGCCGTCCTCGGTCTCGACCTGGTACCAGTCGCGGCCGTCGGCGAGACCGACCACGCGCAAGGTCGCACCGGCCGCGACCGTGGTCACCCGCTCGGTCTCGGCGCTCGGGCCGCGGCGGATGTTGGAGGTCCGGACCGCCTCGTAGTCGCCCGTGATCGCCGTGACCTCCGGGCTCGGCGACGCCGGCTCGGCGCCCGGCGGCATCGGCAGGTTGCGATCGGTGGTCGGCGGCTCGACCGCCGCTTGCTGGGTCGGGGCCGGCGCCGGCGCCGGTGTGCTCACGACCGGTGCGCTCACGACCGGCGCGGGCGGCGTTGGTCGGCGATGTGGGCGGCGCCGGCTCGGCCTGGGGCAGCGCGGCCTGGAGCGGTGGCCCGGGCGTGACCCGATCGTGCTCGATCTCGGCCACCCCCGGCAGGTTGATCTGCAAGGTCGAGGTGACGCTCGCGCCCTGGGGGTCGGTCGCCTTGAAGGCGAAGCTGCCGAACGCGCCCTCGGCGCCGGCCACGAGCACCAGGTGGGCGAGCGCCTCGGCGCTGAGCTCGTCGCCGACCTTGACCGGCCGGTCACCGTCCTTGATCACGCCCCGCTCGGGCACCTGGGCGACCGTGATGATCAGCGGATCGCCCTCCGGATCGACCGGCGGCGTGATGTTGAGCGGGATCGCCGGCAGGGTCAGGACGCCGGTCGCCGCGATCACCGGTGGCAGATTGGCGCGCTCGACCGTGATCGGCACCCGGCCGATGATGGTCGCGCCGTGGTCGTCGCGGAGCAGGAACGAGAACGAGCCGGCCTCGCCGGCCGCCCCGTGCATCGGGCTGTAGGTCGCGCTGGTCAGCTGCGCGACGCTCAGGACATCGCCGATCGCCAGGTCCCGGTCGCCGACCTTGACGGCGCCCTTGATCGGCAGGCCGCTGACCTCGATCGTCAGCGGATCGCCGTCGGGGTCCATCGGCTGGCCGATCCCGATCGGGGTCGGCCCGGCGTCGTCGAGCACCTGCAGCGGGGCCAGCCGCGGCAGTTGCGGCGGCTGGTTCGGCTTGGGCGGAAAGAAGTAGAACGGCTCGGCGCCGAGCGCGTCGTAGGTGCGTGGCTCCTGCCGGTAGGCGGTGTCCTCGAGCACCGTATCGCGGACCTTGCGGAACAAGAGGTTGAGCTCGAGGCCGGGCTCCTCGATGTGCTTGAGCAGGGCGGTGGTATAGGGGCTGTGCGGCCCGTTGCCGTCGACCGCGACATCGCCCGGACGGGTCGCGAAGGCGACCATCGTGTTGCTCGGCAGGTTGTCCATGCGCGCCATGCCGTCGCCGACCAGGCGGGACCGGATCGGGCCCAGCACCCGGCGCAGCTGCTCGGCGAGCGGGTTGTCGCGGCAGGCGTCGAGGATCACCAGGCCGAGCTTCTGCGCCTGGGCGACCTCGCCCATCACCAGGTTGAGCGGCAGGGCCTCGTAGAGCAGGTCGCGCTCGCGCTCGAGGGTGGCATCGACCGGCAGCAGGTAGTTCTCGCCGGCGACCTGGACGCCGTGGCCGGCATAGTAGACCACCGCCACGTCGGCCTCTTCCGCCTTGAGGCCGAAGTCGCGCAAGGCATGCTGCATGCCGAGCTGATCGAGATCGATCCTGAGGTCGACGTCGAAGTGGGCCTGACCCAGGGCCTCGGCGATCGCTTTCGCGTCGTTGCGCGGATTGGGCAGCTCCTCGGCGTGCTGATAGGCCGAGTTACCGATCACCAGCGCCACCCGCTGTTCCGCTGCAGCGCCGTGCGCATGGCCGATGCCAAGGCCCAGCACGATCAGGCCCATCAGGACTTGTAAGCGCCGCACCGTCGATGGCCTCCTTTCGTTCCGGCAGCTTTGAAGATACATCATTCCACGATCAAGGCCATAAGCCTTGTGGACTGGTTCACAAGCCCGGTCACGCCACCGTTCACGCTTCGGGCGCCGCCGCCGGCCTGAGACGCAGGCGGAGCGGCAGCAGGTCCTCGGCCACCAGGCCCAGGCCCAGGAGATCGTCCGGCAGCACGCCGTCGACCAGCAGGCTGGCGGCGGCGCGCGCCAGGGCCGGCGCGGTCTGGATGCCGTAGCCGCCCTGGCCGGCGAGCCAGAAGAACCCGGGCACCGTCTCCTCCATGCCGACCACCGGGGTCAGATCGGCGGCGAAGGTCCGAAGCCCGGCCCAGCGGCGCGGCACGCGCAGCACCCGCAGGCGGGTCGCGCGCTCGATCCGGTCGACCGCGAGCGCGATGTCGAGCTCCTCCGGCTGGACGTCGCAGGGCGGCATCGGCGTCGCGTCCGCGGGCGAGCCCAGCAGCAGGCCGGATTCCGGCTTGAAGTAGAACTGCTCGTCGGCGTCGATCACCGCCGGCCAGTGGCGCTCGACCGTGACCGACGGCTCGAACAGGAACGCGGTCCGGCGCCTGGCCACCAGGCCGATCGGCGGCACCCCGGCAAGCGCCGCCAGCTGGTCGGCCCAGGCGCCGGCGGCATCGACCAGGACCGCCGCCTCGAACGCGCCGGCCCGGGTCTCGAGCCGCCAAGGGGCGAAGTCGGTCGCGATCCGGACGACCTCGGCATCGGTGATCAGCTGGCCGCCGCGGGCGCGAAAGCCCTTGAGGAAGGCCTGGTGGATGGCGGCGACGTCGAGGTCCATGGAGCTCGGGTCGTAGATGGCGCCGGCGACGTAGTCCGGCCGCAACACCGGCAGGCGGGCGAGCAGCGCCCCCTGATCCAGGCGCTCGAGGCCCTTGACCTGGGGCGCGGTCTCGGCGAGCAGGCGGTCGAGGGCCGGCAACTGGTCGGCGCGGCCGATGAACAAAGCACCGCGCGGCGCCAGCACCGGATGCCCGGCGAGGCCGCCCGCCCGGTCGCGATAGAAGCCGTGGCTGGCCAGGGTGAGGGCGCGGATCACCCGGTTGCCGTAGGCCGGCGCGAACACCGCGGCCGAGCGGCCGGTGGTGTGGTAGCCCGGCTGGGGCTCGCGCTCGAGCAGCACGACCCGGGCGTAGGGGGCGAGCTCATAGGCGGCCGAAGCGCCGGCGATGCCGGCACCGATCACCAGGACGTCGGCGGTCTGCATGGTCGGCTCTCGGGCTGGGTCAGTTCTCGGGGTTGGATCGGCTCTCGGGGCTGGCTCTTGGGGGCGGCGGCGCGCTGCCGCCGTCCCGGACAGGCCGACCATCTAGCGCAGAACCGCGCCAGCTTGACAGAGGGAACATCTCGTCATAGAACAAAACAGGAACAAAAAGAGATCAAACAACGAACTTACGATGGTCGACCGTGCGCCCGCCGCCCGCCTCTGTCAATCCCGAACCGCTGCGCCCCGACCAGCGGCGCCGCCTCGAGCGGCTGCGTGCCGAGCTCGCCCGGCTCGACCGCCGGGCGCCGGCGGCCGGCGGGGTGTGGCCGCTCGGGCTTGCCGGGATCGATCGCGCCCTGCCGGGCGGCGGGCTGCCGCGAGGCGGCCTGCACGAGCTCCATGGCGAGCCCCGCCAGGGCGCGATCCTGGGCTTCGCCGTGGCGCTGCTTGGCCGGCTGCTGGCCGACGGCGGCCACGGGGTCTGGATCGGGCCCCGGGACGAGCTGTTCGGGCCGGGTCTGGCCGAGCTCGGCCTGGCGCCGGAACGGCTGCTCGTGGTCCGGGCGCGGGCGCGCGCTGCCCGCCTCTGGGCGCTCGAGGAGGCGTTGCACAGCTCGGGCCTGGTCGCCGCGCTCGCCGAGATCGACCGCCTGAGCCTGATCCAGAGCCGCCGGCTGCAGCTCGCGGCCGAGGCCAAGGGCGTGAGTGCTGTGCTGCTGCGGCCGCTCGCGGCCGCGCCAGCCCGAGCGTCGCCGCGACCCGCTGGCGGATCACCGCGCTCGGCAGCCAGAGCGCCGGGCGGGCGCTCGGACCGCCCCGCTGGCGGGTCGAGCTGGTCCGCTGCCGCGGCGGCCGGACCGGCGTCTGGCAGATCGAGCGGCAGAGCGGAGGCTGGCATGAGATCGCGGATCCTCTCCCTCTGGCTGCCGACGCTCGCGACCGACCGGCTGCTCAGGCGCGTCGGTAACGGCGAGGCGGCCCTCAGCCCGGAGCGGCCGCTCGCGACCTTCGTGAGCGAGCAGGGGGCGCTCCGGCTCGAGGCGGTCTGCGCCCGCGCCCGCGCGGCGGGGCTCGCCCGCGGCCAGATGCTGGCCGATGCCCGGGCGCTGGTCCCGGAGCTCCAGGTCCGGCCGGCCGAGCCCGCGGCCGACGCCAGGCTGCTCGAGGATCTGGCCGCCTGGTGCGAGCGCTACACGCCCCTGGTGGCGCTCGACCGCAGCCATGCGCAAGGTCCCGGCGGCGCGCTCTGGCTCGACATCACCGGCTGCGCCCATCTGTTCGGCGGCGAGGCCGAGCTGCGTGCCGATCTGCGCGCCCGGCTCCGCCGCCAGGGCCTGGCGGCCGCGGCCGGGATCGCCGACACTCCCGGCGCCGCCTGGGCCTCTGCCCGCTTCGCCGCGCCCGGGCGCGCGATCGTGCCCCCCGGAGAGACCCGGGCGGCGCTCGGGCCCCTGCCGGTCGGAGCCCTCCGGCTCGAGCCCGAGCTGGTCGCCATGCTCGAGCGTTTGGGCCTCGCCCGGATCGAGCAGCTCCATCCGCTGCCGCGCCCGGCGCTGACCGCGCGCTTCGGCGCCGAGCTCGTGACCCGCCTCGAGCAGGCGTGGGGCCAGCTCGCCGAGCCGATCTCGCCGCGCCCGCCCCGGCCGGCCCATCGCGCCCAGCTGGCGTTCGCCGAGCCGCTGCTCGAGGCCCAGGCGCTGCCCGCGGTCGCCGCGCGCCTGCTCGCCGAGCTCTGCGCCGGCCTGGAGATCGCCGGGCTCGGCGCGCGCCGGCTCGCGTTCGCCCTCTACCGGGTCGACAACAGCACGGCCGCGGTCCGGATCGGCACCAGCCGGCCGTGTCGCGAGGTGCGCCAGCTCGTCCGCCTGTTCGCCGAGAAGCTCCAGGAGCTCGACCCCGGCTTCGGCATCGAGCGGGCGATCCTTGCGGCCGAGGTGGTCGAGCCCTTGCTGCCCGAGCCGCTCGCCTGGCGCGGCATGGGTGCGGGCGATCTCGACCAGGCACGCGATCTGGCGCCGCTGGTCGATCGCCTGAGCAACCGCCTGGGCGAGGGCGCCGTGGCCCGGCTGGTGCCGCAGGCGAGCCATATTCCCGAGCGCGCCCAGCGCCGGGTGCCGGCGCTTGGTCCGACCAGGCCCGAGCCGTTCCCCGAGCGCCGGCTGCACGGGCAGGCGCCGGCGCGGCCGCTCCGCCTGCTCGCCCGGCCGGAGCCGATCGAGGCGGTGGCGCCGGTGCCCGACCAGCCGCCGGTGCTGTTCCGCTGGCGCCAGGCATTGCACAAGGTCGCGCGGGTGCGCGGTCCCGAGCGCTTAGCACCCGAATGGTGGCGCGCGCCGGAGGCCGATCCCGCCGTCCTGACCCGCGACTACTTCGCGGTCGAGGACACCGAGGGCGGCCGCTTCTGGCTGTTCCGCGAGGGCCTCTACCTCACCGGCGCCGCCAGTCTGCCGCGCTGGTATCTGCACGGGATGTTCGCCTGAGGTCGATCGCTTATGTTAGACTGGAGTTGAAAGTACCGGTGCAGGGGTGATGGCGGTCGCGATCGACGCTCTGGGCCTCGCGGAGGACTTCGAGAAGGTCGGCTTCTCGCGCGACCAGGCGCTCGGCATGGCGCGGGCGATCCGCGATCACGCGAGCGAGACGCTCGCCACCAAGGCCGACCTGCGCGAGCTGGAGCGGCGCCTCGAAGCCCGCTTCGCTCAGCTCGAGCAGAAGATCGCCGAGGCCCAGATCAGCACGATCAAGTGGTTCACTGGCATCATGGTCGCCCAAGGTGCCGCGATCGTGGCGCTGATCAAGCTCTTGCCCTGAGCCGAGCGCCCGCGCGGCGGCGGGCGTCATGACCGCCTACGCCGAGCTCCAGATCACCAGCAATTTTTCGTTCCTGCGGGGCGGCTCGCACCCGGAGGAGCTGGTGCTGCGCGCCCATGAGCTCGGGCTCGCAGCCCTCGCGCTGACCGATCGCAACACGCTCGCCGGCGTCGTCCGCGCGCACGTCGCCGCCAAGGAGGTCGGCATCCGCCTCGTGGTCGGCGCCCGCCTCGACCTCGAGCCGGCGCGCTCGGTGCTCTGCTTTCCGACCGACCGCGCCGCCTACGGCCGGTTGTCGCAGCTGATCTCGCAGGGCCAGCGGCGGACCGGGAAGGGGAGCTGCAAGCTCGGGCTCGACGATCTGCTCGCGGACGCCTCGGGCCAGATCGTGGTCGCCCTGGCGCCCCCGAGACCCGACGATGGCTTCACGGCTTTCCTCGAAGAGCTCCGTCACAGCCTGCCGGGCTGCTACCTCGCCGCGCACTGTCTCTATCGCGGCGACGACGCGGCGCGTATCGAGGCCCTGGCCGGGCTCGCCGCCGCCTGCCGCACGCCCTTGGTCGCGACCGGCGACGTGCTCTACCACGCCCCCGGGCGCCGCCCCCTGCAGGACGTGCTGACCTGCATTCGCGAGCACACGACCATCGATCGGGCGGGCTTCCGGCTCGAGGCCAACGCCGAGCGCCACCTCAAGCCGCCGGCCGAGATGGCGCGGCTCTTCCGCCCCTATCCCGAGGCGCTCGCGCGCACCCTCGAGATCGCCGCCGCCTGCCGCTTCGCGCTCGACGAGCTGGCTTATGACTACCCGATCGATCCGCCGCCGGCCGGCCTCACCGTCCAGGAGCACCTCGCCGGGCTGACCTGGCGGGGCGCCGCCGAGCGCTATCCTGAAGGTCTGCCGGCCAAGGTGCAGGCGCTGCTCGAGCACGAGCTCGAGTTGATCGAGGAGCTCGGCTACGCGCCCTATTTCCTGACCGTGCACGACATCGTGCGCTTCGCCCGCTCGCGCGCCATCCTCTGCCAGGGCCGGGGCTCGGCGGCCAACTCCGCGGTCTGCTATTGCCTGGGCATCACCGCGGTCGACCCCGAGCGCTTCGACCTTCTGTTCGAGCGCTTCGTCTCGGCCGAGCGCAAAGAGCCGCCCGACATCGACGTCGACTTCGAGCACGAGCGGCGCGAGGAGGTCATTCAGTACGTCTACGCGAAATATGGCCGCGAGCATGCCGGCATCGCCGCGACCGTGATCCACTACCGCGCGCGCAGCGCGATCCGCGAGGTCGGCAAGGCGCTGGGGCTCTCCGAGGATGCGGTCGGCGCATTGGCCGCTGGCATCTGGGGCTGGAGCGAGGGCGGCCTGGACGAGCAGCTCGCGCGCGAGCGCGGCCTCGATCCGAGCGCCCCGCGCCTGCGCCTGGCGCTCGAGCTCGCCTCCGAGCTCACCGGCTTTCCCCGCCATCTCTCGCAGCACGTCGGCGGCTTCGTGCTCACCCGCTCGCGCCTCGATCAGGTGGTGCCGGTGGTCAACGCCGCGATGGCGGACCGCACCATGGTCGAGTGGGACAAGGACGACCTGGACGCGCTCGGCATCCTCAAGATCGACGTCCTGGCACTCGGCATGCTGACCTGCATCCGCAAGGCCCTCGACCTGCTCGCGCGTCACTATGGCCAAAAGCTCGACCTCGCGAGCATCCCGGCCGAGGACCCCGCGGTCTACGAGATGCTGAGCCGGGCGGACTCGATCGGCGTCTTCCAGGTCGAGAGCCGGGCGCAGATGACCATGCTGCCGCGTCTCAAGCCGCGTTCTTTCTATGACCTCGTGATCGAGGTCGCGATCGTGCGACCCGGGCCGATCCAGGGCGACATGGTTCACCCGTACCTGCGCCGCCGGAGCGGCGAGGAGCGGGTCGAGTATCCTTCAGAAGCGCTCAGGGGCGTGCTCGAGAAGACGCTGGGCGTGCCTTTGTTCCAGGAGCAGGCGATGCAGATCGCGATCGTTGGTGCTGGCTTCACCGCCAGCGAATCCGATCGGCTGCGCCGCGCCATGGCGACCTTCAAGCGGGTCGGCACGATCCACACCTTCCGCGCCAAGTTCATCGATGGCATGGTCAAGAATGGCTATGCGCGCGCGTTCGCCGAGCGCTGCTTCCAGCAGATCGAGGGTTTTGGCACCTACGGTTTTCCCGAGTCCCACGCTGCGAGCTTCGCGCTCCTGGTCTACGTCTCGGCCTGGCTCAAGTGCCACCATCCGGAGGTGTTCGCCTGCGCGCTCCTCAACAGCCAGCCGATGGGCTTCTACGCGCCTGCCCAGATCGTGCGCGATGCCCAGAGCCACGGCGTCCCGGTGCTGCCGGTCGACGTCAACGCGAGCGACTGGGACTGCACCCTTGAGGTGGCAGCGCCACTGGCCCAGGAAGAAACCTGCTTCGAAGCTCCCCTTGCCTCGTCATCTCTTGCGCTGCGTCTGGGCTTTCGCCAGGTCAAGGGCTTGAAAGCGGAGGAGATGGCGTTGCTGGTCGAGCGTCGGGGCGGCGGCTACGTCGATCTGCCCGATCTGCGCCGCCGGTCCGGGGTGAGCGCCGCGGCCCTCGATCGGCTGGCGCGCGCCGATGCCTTCACTTCGCTCGCGCTTAGCCGGCGCGGCGCGCTCTGGGGCGCGCTCGGCCTCGAGCGCAGCGGCCATGAGCGCGACCTGCCGCCCCTGTTCGCTTGGGCTGAAGGGCGGACCGCGCCGGCCAAGCCGTCCGAGCCCGAAGTCGCGCTGCCGCCGATGACGCTTGGCCATGAGGTCGCCGAGGACTACGCCAACCTCCGCCTGTCGCTGCGCGCCCATCCCTTGGCGCTGCTGCGGCCGTTCCTGCCGCGCCGGACGCTCCGGGCGGAGCAGCTGGCCGGCATCGAGGACGGCCGGCGGGTCGAGGTCGCAGGCCTGACCCTGGTCCGCCAGCGCCCGGGCACCGCGAGCGGCGTGATCTTCATCACCCTCGAGGACGAGACCGGGGTTTCCAACCTTGTGGTCTGGCCCCAGGTATTCGAGCGCTTTCGCCGGACCGTGCTCGGCGCCCAGCTGCTGGCCGTGCAGGGCAAGCTGCAAAAAGAGGGCCTGGTGATCCACGTGGTCGCCGAGCGCCTGCAGGATCGCACCGACCTGCTCCGCCGCCTGGCCGCGACCGAGCCGCCCTTCAGATCACCGCTGGCCCGCGCCGACCACGCCAAAAGCGGCAACCCGCCGGACCCGCGCGACCCGTTCTGGCGCCCACGCGACCTCGACCACTTCCGCTCCCACCCGCACATCTACCAGGGCGTCCTCGAGCCACCCGAAGCCCGGGCCGCAGCGCGGCCGGGCCCACTCGATCCCCGCGCCCCCGGCTTCAAATCCCGCAACTTCCGCTAGTTCCGACCGCCGATCAAGGCGGCGTGTACCAGAAAATCGCCTCTCGAAACGCCATCATCATAGTACCAAGAGATTCAGCCCACTCAACTCGTCGCTAACATGTCATTGTCGACGGCGCACTATTTACTGTGGGTGACGCATAAGTTGCGCCACCAGGCGACGAAAGTGGCACATCTTTCACTTATGGGGCTCCAAGTATTGAGTGGGCCTCCACGTCATCAAGCTCGGATCAATCTGATCAACTAATCTCAGCCCATCGCGGCAACCATCTGTCGTTGCGCCGAAATCAAGAGTTGATAGCGATACGCGATCATGTCGCAAACAGGCAAGAATTCAAGCCGGTTGATCGTCCAGCCTCCATACGACGGTCCGTCTCGGATGCGTCACTTCCGTGCCATCCGATCGCGAACGAAGGGCGAACACCTGCGCTGCCGGTCGGCGGGGTACATGACCACCGCTCCTGACCCCGTTCTCGTCGAGAGCGATCGAAAAGATCCTGACCCCGTTTCCGCTGACCCCGTTTCCGCTCCCTGACACCTTTCTTCCGGAGCCACAAACTCCTCTACGTCACCTCGACGGTCTTGACTTGCGCACTACAACGGCAAACCGTCTGCGCAGTCGCGCAACCTTGGGTGGCGCGGAGCCAGCGGTTGGCAAGGCCAGCGTGGCGATGCAAACGGGCAACTCAGCGGCCTCGATGCTCCTGGGGAAGGATCTTGGGCTATGAGACTCAAACATCTAATGATCGCACTTTCACTTTATCCGATACAAGCTGATGCTGCTAACTTCTGCGACTCGGTGATTGTGAATCGCGCTTTCAATACAACGAGTACAGAACAGCAATCTACGATATACAATAAGATGAGAGCCGAGATGTGCGAGCAAAATTGGTCAAATTACAAAGAATTTAAGAATAGCGCGCAAGACCTTGGAATTGACGTTGGATACGCAGCGTTTTTGTTTGGTCTTTCGAGCTCGGAGGCATCTGGTAGTGGCATTCTGGGGCAAGCGAAAACTAAATACTGCAATATGACGGATTCGGAGTTTAGCTCCGACTTCTTGTTGCGCACGAGCTCGACGGTCGCCGACTCCGCGTTGGTGGCATGGTCTCAGTGCGTACAGGCGTACCTTGCAAGTGTACAGCAGGGGTTATTTGCGACAGTCGCCGACGGTCCCGACTTCTCTTACTTCGACATCAAGTTCGAGTTCCGCACGCCTGGTAATCAGAAGTTGGAACTAACGGCATTAAATGTGGAGAATACCGGGGTGACAGTGCAGTGCAAAGATGGCTCTGTAGCTCTTGACCCTACTCCAGAAAAACCATATATTTTAGAATCTATGAGTTCGACCATTCGATGCAACAAATCGACACCGGATCGGACGTTGTCGTCTATTAACGCGAATGCCGGCACGATATTTGCGCTAACATCTTATGGTCAGAGCCCATCAGCCTTTGAGCGACAGCAAATTACTGACGCAATCAATGAATTGAACACAAGACTTGCAGTGCTGCAAGGAAAGTTGGGAAACCTTCATCAAGCGACTACAAGCAAATCAGAAACCATTACCACAATGAGCAACAACAATTTAGTTGCCATTACTGACGTGAAGAACGAGCCGGTGGCGGAACAACAGACGCAAAAATTTAGAACTTGCTACGGATGAGAAAAATTGTCCAAAAGGATATAAACCATTGAGTAGGTAGGCATTATTATGCCGAAGATAAATATTGTCGACCACCGCCCGTTTCGGGCTGGAGCCGAGCACAATGCCGACTGGGGCTGGGTTCATCCAATGCTTTGCGAGCGGTGAAGGGTTGGCGGAAGATAGACATCCGCTGCAAAGCGAGGGGCAAAAGGTGTTAGGAACGAAGTGCCCGCGGTCGCGTTGCGCAACGCGCAATGTTCGGTCGGTGACAGCCTTGGGGTTGTCCAGCTATTGGACGCTCGTGACCATCATGACCGGCGGGCCCTCCGCGCGGGGAAAAGGTGTCAGGGGAAAAGGTGTCAGGAACCAATTGCCAGCTTCGGGCTGCTCCGGGGCGCACGGCGGAGTCAGTCAGTTGGAAAGGTGACACCTTCTCTCCAGGTCCGCCACAGCCGGTGCTTGCCGGCGACGTCGGGCCGGTCCTGCTCGGCCGCTCGCAGGGACTTTTTTTTTAGCCGCAGGCCGATCCGGCGGAGCGCGTTGTGGATCGTCGAGAGCCCGGCCCGCACCCCGCAGCGCCGCTGCAGCTCGGTCTGGAGCTCGGCCAGGGTGAGGTCGGGCGTCGCCTCGACCAGCTGGCGCAGGTCGGCCTCGTGGGGCTCGAGCACGGGCCGTCGGTACCCGGCGTAGCGCGCCGGCGCGGCGCTGCCGGTCGCGCGCCGCCGTCGCATCAGCTTGATCCGCGGCCGACGGCCTGACAGCAAAGCGCCGCGCGGCACCGCGGATCGAGCTGCCGATCTCGACCGCGTCGACGATCCGCAGCCGCAGGTCCATGGACATCGGGGCTGGCATGGCAATTTTCCCCCGACCGATCGCGCCCCCAGGCGCCACCATCGCGCACGACTCCAGACTGAAGCCCTCCAACCCTCATGAATGATCCAGGCTAATCCGTCCACAGCCCCTGCTCAGGGCCGATCTTGGTCACCGCGTCGCCGGGCGCATAGGCGCCGACGTAAGATTGCGGCGACGACGTGCCGGGCCAACCGGTCCCGGTGAGGCTGACGGCGAATTCGAGGTTGCCCCCGTTCTCCGGGAAGTAGCTGGAAAGGTCGCCAGCGACGATCGTTTCCCACTTCCCGTTCACGAAGTCGGGATCCGCCTCGCGCCCATTTTGGTTCCATCCGTTCGCTGACCCCGGCCCCTGGCCGTTGGCGTGCTTGGTCTCGTTGTAGTTCGCACCGCTCGCCTTGAACGTCGCCCAGTCTGCGTAGACTGCATGGGCACCTGAGTTGAGCGTCATCCTGATGTGATCAGCAGTGGCAATCCCAGCCGGGTCCGACCACCAGATGTTATAGTCCTGCTCGCAGTAGCCGGTTGCCGTGCGGCCGGTGAGGTTCGCCCCTGACGTCTGCACGATGACGTTATTGTAGCGCTCGGACTGGTAACTCGCGTTCTCGACGTCGCTGATCCACGCGAACACGTCGGCGTATGCTGTCTGGGCATTTTTACCACAGATGATCGTGTTGTGATAGTACTTGCGCTCTGACACGCCCGAGTTGTCGCCGTGCGTGGTGTCCACGGAGCCGGCGTGCAAGCCGTTGTAGGGTGCAGAGATGCTGCCCGCCCCAAAGCCGTAGGCCTGCTCCAGCAAGTAGTCTATCTCGATTATGTTGAAGCCGACGTGAAAGGTATTCGGCGAGGGGTTGCTCGTTCCGCGCCGGACCGACCCGACGGCGGTGAAGCACCGCTGCCAGTAATTGTACATGATGGTCGTATTATACTGCTGGGTGCTCGCAGATATCGCATCGTCACGCATCTCTATGAAGTGATTGTAACGCACGATGATGTCGTGTGGAGAAGTAACATCGGCGTCCAGGCCGAGGCCATCCATACCACGCACGAACCGGTTGTGCTCAAAGGTCATGTTATGCGGGTTATCTGCAGTAAGTTTAACTATCCGACCATCCCACTGATCGAGTACTGGTTGGTTATGGATGGACAAACGGTCCGCCCATAGTGGGATGTTGATGATTAAATCATTATGGGCGAAGTCTAGATTATAGAGATCCCCGCAATTGCCGAAGTCGACTACGAAGAAACTACCAATCATATACATGTAGTCAAATGTAATGTTGTGAACCGTCCCGCTCGCGTAGACGTCCCGCTTCCAATACTCGATGTTGAAGAAGCTGAAGTCGATGTAAGAGCGGCCGGTAAGCACCAGACATTCCGTGTCGTCATAGATCGCCAGGGGCTCGCTTGACGGATTCGTACCCCAAGTGGGCGTGGTCGAGTACCAACCGTCGAAATAGTCGGTCCACTGGGTCGGCTCCAGGCGAACGTAGAAACGGCTACTCGCCCCGGTGACCCCGGGCGCCGGATAGATCGACGTTCCGACGTTGGTCGTGTTGTTCGTGTCGAGGTCGGCATGGTCGCGGGCGGGGATGAGTGCTATGTTGAGGGTCGACGCCCCCAGCCAGTTGCCCTGGCCCGCCCGGTGATCGTGTAAGTGCTGGAGGTCCGGTAGATCAGGCGCCCGCCGCCAGCAGCGGGGTCAGCCTCCCAGCCGCCCGTCTCCAGCGCCTCAATGTTGCCGCGCAGAACGAACCGCCCCTTGGCGCCCGTGTACTTGCCGGTTCCACCGCGCGTTCCAGCACTGATGTCGTCACGATAGCCCTTGATGACCAGGTGGCTGCCAGAGTTACCCGAGCGCGTGATCATTAGGCTGTTGCCACGCTCGTAGCTCAGGCCGCCGCGTAGGATGATCTCGATATGGCCGGAACCGGAGGCAGCGAGATTGCCGGCATTCCACTCGGCGAGCGCTTTGGCGAGCGATTTCCAAGGACTAGCGGATGGCGCGCTCGTGGCACTGCGTGCCTGCGAGGCGCTCACGCTGTCGTTGCCGTCGATCGGGTCGACCCAATAAGCGTTGGTCGCCGGCGCGGACGGCAGCGCAGCCGCCGGCAGCGGGCGAGCGATCGACGAGGGCTTGGCGAGCGATCGCATCTGCGCGGGATCGAGCTGCCGATCGAACCATGCGATCTCGTCCATGACCACATCGCCGAAGGCGGTTGGCCCTGGATAGGCGGCGATCAACAGATCAACGGTATTGCTAGCGAGCCCCACGGCAAGACCTGCATTGCTCGCGATCCGCGTGCCGTCCAGCCAGAGCTCTGCGCCCCGGCCGCCCCAGGTCAGGGCCACGTGATGGGCAACGTCGGTCTGAATGTCGGCAGCGCCGCCGGGATCCGGCAGCCAGACCGCAGCCCGGGCGCCGTTCCTGAGGTAGGCCCTGAGTCGGCCGTCGGTGATATCGACGGTCAAGCCACCGATCGGCTTCGAGCCGCCGTCCTTCGCCAACAGCATGTGCTGTCCTGAAACGCTGTCTGCCTGCACCGCGAAGGCGACGGTTCCTTCAGGCGTCGCGAACTTCGCACGGTGCGGGACCTTGCCGTATGCGTCGGCTCCGTTGAAGCCGATCGAGGTCCCGGTGCTGCCGCTCACGATCGGCTCGAGGCCAAATTCGATCGAACCCAAGTAGGTGCTGTTCTGGATAATCTCCGTCTCGTCGATGATCGTGCTGCCGTCGCCCTCGTCCAGCTGCCAGTAGGCAACGGGGCTGAGCGATCTGACTGTGTCGGCGTAAGACTGATTGAGGGAAGCGGCGCCACCCAGCAGCACCGCCTGCGAGGTGCCGAGCATCAGCCGAAGTCCTTCCCGCCGAGAAAACCGTACCAAGTTGCGCCTCCATCCCTCGTGACAAACGCGAAGACATCGGCGGCGTTTGCAGCGGCGCTTATAGCAGGCGGGTCGCCGGCTGGCCACCGCACCGATCCCGGCCAAACCAGCGTGCGGCCGCCGGTCGCATCCTGCCTGAGGATCAGGGTGCAGGAGCCGGCGCGCCCCGACGCCGGCGGATTGGCAAAGGTCAGAGTCGTCACGTTCTCGGTCACAGTGACCTCAAATACGTTGCCCGTCTCGAGGTCGAGGGTCAGGGTCCCCGCGCTGACGGTGGGGGTCGTGCTGGTTTCCGAGAAGTCCTTGAGTTCCGGCCGGGTCAGCTGTTGGTCCTGCAGGTCGATCGAAATGCTGTCGAGTGCGCCGGCGGCGATGTCCCCGGCCTCGACGGTGTTCTTGGCCGCCAGCGCCCCGGCGTCGATCACATCGACGAGCAGGTGCTGATGGCCGAGGTCGGCCTTGCCCGCCTGCAGGGATTCGATCTCGGTTTTGGCGGTCTGGAGATTGTTCCGAAGGTCGAGCTTGACGGAGGGGACACCATCGGTGGGCTTGGTCGGATCGATCGCGCTGGTCATTTCTTCCCGTTCCCTTGACCGTAGGAACAGGACTATTATCCTATTCAAGCGCGATCGTCAAGCTCCATGCGGGCGCCAGTCGTCCCTGTTGCCAGACGCGCGAGGCCTCGAGCGGAGGGTGCAACCGGTCAGGCCGCGCCCACGCGGCCATCGTCCGTCGCGGTGCGCAACGACGGGCGATCCAGGCCAGGGCCGCCCCCGACCGGTGTGCCGGACAGGTCGGCGAGCTCGGGCGACGGCGCACATTCCTCGGGCGTCAGGAACCAGCCGCCCCGACGTATCGCGGCGCCGAGATCGGACCGGCCGGACAACGCCGCCAGCGGGATCGCCAGGGCGCAGCCCGCGAGCACCGGACCGAGCCAGAGCAGCAGCCCGGGCGCGACCAGCCAGGCGACGCCGGCCCAGAGGCAGCCGAGCAACGTGATGTCGCCGTAGCAGCGCGCGACCGCCGTCCAGCTCTCGGTCTGGCCGTCCCGCTGCTGGGCGGTCCAGGCGACGCCCCGGCCGAGCAGAATACTGAGCACGGCCTTGCTGTGCTGAACCATCAGGATCGGCGCGAGCAGCACCGAGAGGGCGAGCTCGGCCGCGGCCGCGCGCAGCAGACGCAGGCCGCCGCCGAACGCCCGCCGGCGCGCGCCTTGCGCCAGCGCCAATCCCAACGGCAGCAGCTTGGGCAACAGCAGCATGCCGACCGTGATCCAGGCCAGCCCGATCAGCTGGCGCGGATCGGCGACCGGCCAGGGCTGAAAGAACAGGCTCGCCTCGTGCACCGTGACCTTGGCCCAGATGTGGGTCCGCGCCGCCTCGACCGTGGTCAGCACGAGCAGCAGCAGCCAGAGCAGGGAGACCACATAGGACATCGCGCCAAGCGCCAGATGCAGACGGCTGACTGCCGCCAGGCCCTTGGCGGCGAGCAGACGCACATGCTGCAGATTGCCCTGGCACCAGCGCCGGTCGCGCGCCAGATAGCCGCGCAAGGTCGAGGGCAGCTCCTCGTAGCTGCCGTCCAGCCCGGGCACCAGCCAGACCGACCAGCCGGCGCGCTGGAGCAGGGCGGCCTCGACGAAGTCGTGGCTCAGGATCTCGCCACCCAGCGGCGGCGTGCCGGACAAGGTCGGCAGCCCCGCAGCCGCCATGAACGCCTGGGTCCGGATGATTGCGTTGTGGCCCCAATAGTTGCCGCGGCCGGGAAACCAGTAGGCAAGCCCGGTAGCGTAGACCGGGCCATAGAGGCTGGCAGCGAACTGCAGCCCGCGGGCGAACAGGGTCTCGCCGCCGACCGGTTGCGGCAGCGTCTGGATCAACCCGGCGCCCGGATTCGCCTCCATCAGCCCAACCAGGCGCACGAGCGTGCTGCCGGCCATGAGGCTGTCGGCGTCGAGGACCACGAAATAGGCGTAGTGCCGCCCCCAGCGCCGGCAGAACTCGGCGATGTTGCCGGCCTTGCGGCCCAGGTTCTCGACCCGGTTGCGATAGAACACCCGGCCCTCGGCGCCCCGCTCGTTGCGGAGCCGCGCCCAGACCGCCTGCTCGGCCCGAATCCGCTCGGGCTCGCGACTGTCGCTCAGGATGAACAGGTCGAACAGCGCCAGCCGACCGGTGCGCTCGAGCGAACGGATCATGACCCGCAGCCGTGCCGCGACCCGTTCCGGATCCTCGTGATAGACCGGCACCACGAGCGCGGTGCGCGCGACCACCGCCGCCGCCGGCGGCTCGGCCAGGGCGTGCGTGCCCCGACCACCGGCGAGCGTGATCACGAAGCCGGCGAGCGCGGTCCAGAAGCCGTAAGCGAGCCAGCCAAAGGTCACACAGAAGACCAGCAGGATGCCGGTTTCCGGGATCGAGAGGCCGTCGACTCCGAGGACGCTTGCCATGAAGCGGGTCGCGGCGACGCTGCTGCCAAGGACCAGCAGCGCGAGAACCAGCCGCCGACGCAGCCCAGGATCGTCGATCATGTGCGGGAGTTGGCGCTCAGGCAGCCGGAGCGGCCGGGCCGGGCAGGCCGCGGCTCCAGCGACCCAGAACGCGCATCAAAAGCTCCCTCAGCGACCAGAATTCCAGGGGCTGCTCGAGCATGCTGCCGGGCAGCTCCGCCGGCGTCGGCCTGACCATGGCCGCGCGCATCGCCTCGACGAATGCCGGCGGCAGATGGTCGTAGGTCAGCAGCACGTTCGGCCAGCGGTGCACCGACTGGCAGGCCTCGAGCGCGGCCTGACCGACCAGCATGGGCGGCTGCTCGTCCAGGTTCTCGGCCCCCAGGACGAACGCGTACCAGCGCCCGAGCGCATCCTCGATCTGCTCCAGCGCCAGCGCGCTCAGATCCGCGCCGGGCTCCTCGCGCCAGCGTCCCACGGCGCGCGTCATGCAATTCTGGATCACCAGCTCGCGACGTCGGCCGCGCGCCATCCCGAGACCCTCGAGGAGACGCTCGATCCGGCGCATGACCAGCCACTGCTCGATGGTCTCGGGCTCGGCCCCGCCCGCGACGACCGCTTCCGAGACCGTCCATCGGACCGGTGGCGCCGCCCGACCTACCTCGCCAGGCGTCGAATCCTCCCGTTCCGGCAGCGCCACGACTGCCAAGCTTCCGCCCCCCTCCGTCAACGCGTCGCCTCCCTCTGCAATCCGCACCCGATGCAAACTCGCCCTCGATACCCCATCGAGCCCGCCGCAAGCCGACCGGCTCGCCACCGCTGCGCTGTCTCGACCCTTGCCAATGAGCCCCCCGCAGGTCGGTCTTCGGATCGGTCCCAGGGTATTCGCTCGGTTAACACGCGAGGGGCCATTTCGTTCCCGAAACCGGGCCGGACAACTCCGACTCGGCCTCGCGGCTCGGACCGGATTTGTCGCCTTGAAGTTTAATATTATCGAGATATATTCAACCACATCAGGAAATGTGTCAGCTTCTCCGCGGCTTTCCCGGTTTCCCCATGCCCCGGTCAGCCACGCCTGGCTCGCGCCTGCCGTCCGCCGGTGCCAGCTTTTGTCGCAGGCCCACTCAGAGCGAGCGCGCCAGCCATGACCAGCGTCGAACGTGCGCCGGCGTCAACAATGTGCATCATCTGGGCCATGGTCACCCGCGGCTGATTGCCGCGATCAAGGCGCAGCTCGCCGAGCTGCCAATCACGCCGCGCCGTTTCACCAACCAGCCGGCCGTGGCGCTGGCCCGGACGCTCGCCGAGATCGCCCCGGCCAACCTCGACAAGGTCCTGCTGGCGCCGGGCGGCTCCGAGGCGATCGAGATGGCGCTCAAGCTCGCCCGCGCGGTCACCGGGCGGCACAAGACGATCTCGTTCTGGGACAGCTTCGACGGCGCCGGCTTCGGGGCCGTGAGCGTCGGCGGCGAGGCGCTGTTCCGCTCCGGCCCGACCGGACCCCCGCTCGCCGGCACCGGGCACGTCGCCCCGTTCACCTGCTATCGCTGCCCTTATATGGCTATCCGGACCGCAGCGGCCAGCCGCACGCAGGGCAATGTGCTCACTCCGACGCCACCTCTGATCACAACTGAGGCAGACATCGACCGGGCGCTCGCGATCATCGACGCAGCCCTCCTCGAGACCGAAGGGGCCTCCCGAGCGGCGGGGCTGGAGCTCCCCTTCGGCCATCCCCGGGTTTGCGGGGGCCGCCTTGCCAGCTATAGTTGAGCGAACCTTGATGCTCCTCAGCTCCCGTCTCGGAGACCGCCATGTTTCGAGCGCCCGGCCCGGTCATCCCCGTCGCGGCCCTGGCCCTGGTCGGCGGCTTGATCGGAGCGCTGGTGGCCGGCCCGGCAGTGGCGGCGCCGGCGGGCAAGGCATTGCCACCAACTGCCGCGCTCCCGGACGATGGCGACGCCGCCGACCCACCTGAGCTGGACGACGCGTCCTACCGGGATCTGGTGGCCGACGCCCAACGGCTGCTGAGGCTGCGCGGCTTCGATCCCGGACCGATCGATGGCCAGCTCGGGCTGCGCACCCGCCAGGCGATCCGCGCCTATCAGGCCGAGGCGCGTGCGCGCGGCGTGCTCGAGGCGCTCAAAGGGCCGGCGCCGGCCGCGCGCAGCGTCGCCGACCTGCCCGGGCGGCCGGAACCCTCGCGCATCGAGCCGGCGGCAGGCGCCGCGACCGACTGAGCCGGCCGCCGGTCGGCCCAGCCTCAGCGCCCGATCCGGTCCATGCCGATCAGCTGGCGGACGACCAGAGGGCCGAGCAGCATCAGCAGCGCGATCGCGCCGAAGGCCGCGAGCCAGGCGCGCACCACCTGGTCGCCGCCCGCGAGATCGAGGGTGGTGCCGAAGATCACCGGTCCGACGAAGGCGCCGGTGAAGCCGATGATCGCGTACAGCGACATCGTGGTGCCTTTGTAGCGGGGCTCGGCGACCTGGACGATGCCGGCGGTGGTGGTCGCCGAATTGGCCGCGATCGCGATGCTGTAGGCGAAGGTCAGGGCGACCACCAGCGCATAGGCCATGCTCGCCAGCGCGCCCAGGGTGAGGCCGAGGATCGCCGAGACGGTCATGACCCCGACGATCACCCGCTGGCGCCCGATCCGCTGGGCGACCTCGTTGCCGGCGATGCTGGCCGGCAGCCCGACCACCGAGACCAGGGCCGCGATCGTGCCGAGGCTCCAGTCGACGCCCACCGCCCCAGGCTCCTGGAGCCCGCGGCTGAACACCAGGAGCGGCACCAGCCAGCTGCTGAACGCGAACACCTCGACATTGTGGAGGCCGTAGATCAGGGCGAAGCCGAGCGCCCGGCGGCTGGTCAGGACCGGACGATAGTCGAGCAGCCGGGTCAAGAGCCTGTGCGCGGGCCTGGGCGGCGTCGGGATCAGGACCAGGGCCAGCAGCAGGCCGATCAGCGGGCCGATCGCGACCAGCGCGAACGCCCAGCGCCAGCCGAGGGCGGCCTCGAGCTCGAGTGCCACCAGATAGGACAGGCCGGCGCCGAGATAGTAGGTCGCGGTGTAGAAGGAGGTCGCGCGACTGCCGCTCCGGACCGGCAGGAGGTCGGTCAGGAGCTTGAGCCCAGGCATGTAGGTGGCGCCGAGCCCGACGCCTTGCAGCAATCGCCAGAGGCCCGCCGACCAGGCGCCGTCGGCGGTGCCGGCGAAGCCGAGCGCGCCCAGGCCGCCGATCGCGAGGCCGCTGATCAACACGAGCTTGGCGTCGATCCGGTCGGTGAGCGCGGTGCCGACCGCGACCGCGCCGAGCATGCCGGCGAAGAAGATGCCGCTGACCCAGCCCGCCTCGGTGTTGCTGATCCCCCAGGCGGCGCGGAACACCGGGATCAGCGCGGGGAAGGCCGAGAGCGGGGTCATGCTCAGGACCTCGATCCCGCAGGCGAGCGCGATCAGGCCCGCAGGCGGCAGGCGCACGCTCACCGGTAGCCGAACTGGCGGGGCAGCCAGAGCACCGTCTCGGGCACCAGCACCATCAGCAGCAAGGCTGCGATCAGCACCAGGAGGAACGGCCAGATCTCGCGGATCATGGCCTGCAGCCGGATGCCGGTGACGCCGCTGATCACGAACAGCAGCTCGCCGTAGGGCGGCGTCGTCAGGCCGATCATCATGTTGACGATGATCACGACCCCGAAATGGACGGTGTCGATGTGCAGCGCGCGCACCGAGGGCATCAGGATCGGGACGATCACCAGCAGCATCAAAAGGGTGTCGACGAAGCAGCCGAGCGCCAGGAACAGAAGGTTGATCGCCAGCAGGAAGGCGAGCGGCGGCACCTGAAGGGTGGCGAGCCAGCCGCCGAGCCGCATCGGCACCTGCTCGGCCGAGACGATGTAATTGAACAGAAAGGCGCCGGCGATCACCATCGCGACCACCGCGGTCGAGCGCGCCGAGCCGATCAGCACCTCGACCAGGCCTTTGAGCGAGAGCGCCCGGTAGAAGCCCATGGCGAGCAGCAGCGCGTAGGCGGCGGCGACCGCTGCCGCCTCGGTCGGGGTCACGGCGCCGGAATAGATGCCGCCCAACAGGATCACCGGCAGGAGCAGCGCCGGGAAGGCGTCGCGCAGGATCGGCAGGCGCTCCGCCGGCGCCACCGGTGCCTCGACCGGAAAGCCGCGGCGACGGGCGATCACCGCGACCGCGATCATCAGGCAGGCGGCCATCAGCAGGCCCGGGATCACGCCGCCGAGGAACAGGTAGCCGACCGAGGTGTTGGCGACCAGGGCGTAGAGCACCATCGGGATCGAGGGCGGCACGATCGGCCCGATGGTCGCCGACGCCGCGGTGATCGCACCGGCGAAGCCTGGCTGATAGCGCTGGTCCCGGAGCATCAGCTGGATCATCAGCTTGCCCGGCCCGGCGGCATCGGCGATGGCACTGCCGCTCATGCCCGAGAAGATCACGCTCAGCACGATGTTGACATGGGCGAGCCCGCCCCGGATCCGGCCGACCAGGAGGACCGCGAAAGCGAGCAGCCGGTCGCTGATCGAGCCGACGTTCATGACGTCGGCCGCGAAGATGAACAGCGGCACCGCCAGCAGGACGAAGCTCCGGTACATGTTGTTCATGATCTGATCGGCCAGGAGGCCGAGGTCCTGGTGGCCGAGCGCCAGGAAGATGATGCCGGACGAGATCATCGCGAAGCCGATCGGCAGGCCGATCGCGCTAAACCCGAAAAACAGCCCGAACATCAGCGTCAGCTGGAAGCTCATCCGAGCTCGTCCGGCCAGCCAGGGCCGAGCAGGCGCCAGATCCGCAGGCCCGAGCGCAGGATCACCATCGACCATGAAGATAAGGAAGCAGGCGAAGGCGAGATCGAACGGGATGTGCAGGACCCAGGTCTTCTCCCGGCGCATGAAGCTCACGTAGTCGTAGGCGCCGGGCAGTGCGATCAGGAAGGTGACCGCGAGGATCGCGCTCTGGGCGAGCGCCAGCAGCCGGCGGCGGCCGGGTGGTGCGGCGTGATAGAGCAGGTCGAAGGCGATGTGCTCGCGCTCGCGCAGCACGAAGGCGGTGGTGAAGAACACGATCCAGACGTAGGCGAGCGTGCAGAACTCGAGCGTCCAGCCGGCCGGGCTGTCGAGCACGTAGCGGGTCACGATCTGAATCAGGAAAGCGCCGAACATCGCGGCGAACATCAAAGCCGCGATCAGCTCGGCGCCCCGCTTGAGGCGCCGGGTCAGACGGCCCGAACGCTCGGCCATCCGCCCCGGCGCCCTGAGGTCAGCGCTCACTCGGATTTGGTGGCGTTGATCCGATCGAGCAGGCCCGGCGTCCAGTCCTTGGAGAAGTCGGACTCCAGATACATCTTCTGCACCCGCTTGCGGAATGCGTCGACGTCCGGGGTCGTGACCTCGAGGCCCTGCTCCTTGAAGAACGCGACATCGTCCTGCTCCTCGAGCAGCACGTTCTGATCGTTGAACTCGGCCGCGGCCCGGGCGGCGTTCTTGACCCGGATCTGCTGGCCGGGGGTCAGGCTGTCCCAGAACGGCTTGGCGAGCGCGAAGAACAGGCTGTCGACCAGATGATTGGTCAGCACGATCTGCTCGGTGACCTCGTAGAACTTGGCCGCGCGCACGGTCGGCAAGGGGTTGTCCTGGCCGTCGATGGTGCCGGTCTGAAGCCCGAGATAAACCTCGTTGAAGGCCATCGGGGTCGGGTTGGCGCCGAGCGCCTTGCCGAGGAACTGCCAGGTGTCGGAGCCCGGCATGCGCAGGTTGACGCCGGCCAGGTCCGCGGGCGTCTCGACCTTGCGCTTCTTGCGCAGATTGAGCTCGCGGGTGCCGAGATAGGAGACCGCCAGGATCTCGATGTCCAGGTCGGAGGCCACCTTCTTGAACAGCTCGTCGCCGATCGGCCCGTAGAACACCGCCTTTTGATGCGGCACGTCGCGCAACAGGTAGCCCGCGGTGAAGATCGACCACTCGGGCAGCTGGCGCGAGATGTCCTGCGCCGAGATCAGCCCGACCTCGAGATTGCCGCGCTGCATCGCCGCGACCTCGGTGCCCTGGGCGAACAGGGTCGCATTCAGGTGGATCTGGACGTCGAACTGGCCCGGCGCCGAGCGCTCCAGCCAGTCCTTGAAGACGTCGAGCATCTGGGCGTTCCACTCCTCGGGGACCGAGGGCGTGGAGATCCGGATCACCTTCTTCTCCTGCGCCAGGCTGGCCTGGCCGAGCATCGGCAAGGCCAGCGCCACTGCGCCGAGCGCCAGGATCAGGCGCCGGTTGAGGCCGCGGATCTGCATGGGTTCGTCTCCCTGGTGGTTGTTGGTCGTTGTCCGGCTTGGAGCGATTGCCCCTTCTAGCCCTAGCCGGTCTTCTGTCGTCGACGCTCGCGCCTTTGCCGCTCGGAGCCGGCAGGGTCGATCTCGAGCGTCGTCGGGTCCAGAATAACGCCATGCTCGCGCTCTGCGTAGTCCCGGGTGATCTTGCCGTCGGCGAGATCGCGCGCGATCAGGGCGAGATCGCGCGCAAGCGGGTCGCCATGGCCGCCGCCGCCGCTCTGGACGTGGCGGACCACGTCGCCCGCGCGGATGGTCATGGTGACCTTGCTCGGCAGGACGCGAGCCTCGCCGTCCGGGTTGAGCAGGTTCAGGCTCGGCGCCGCCGCCCCGCCGCCCGCGAGCCCGTAGGGCCGGAACCGGCGCCGGTCGGAGCGCAGCTGGAGCACCGCCTCGGCCGCGGTCAGGCGATAAGTCCGGACCAGGCCGAGGCCGCCCCGGAAGCGGCCGGCGCCGCAGCTGTCCGGGACCAGGCCGTAGTCCTCGATCACGACCGGCAGCCTTGCCTCCAGCACCTCGACCGGGGTGTTCGACATGTTCTGCGACGGGTTGGTGATCGCCTCGATGCCGTCCTTGCCGGGCCTGCCGCCCAGGCGCCGTTGATCATGTCGACCATCACGAACGGCCGCCGGTCCGGCCGGTAGCCGCCGATGCAGACCACCGTGTTGCCGCCCTCGCCGGCGGCGGGCACCTTGTCCGGGACGATCTGGGCCAGGCAGCCCAGCATGGCGTCGACCACCCGGTAGCCGGTGAGCGCACGGGCCGCGACCGGTGCTGGCATCTGCGCGTTCAGGATCGAGCCCGCGGGTGCCTTCACCTCGATGCAGCGGAACACGCCCGAGTTGTTCGGCACGTCGTGGTCGAGGACGCAGCGGACGCTGAGGTAGGTCGCCGACTTGACGAAGGAGAGCGTGCTGTTGATCGCCCCCCGCACCTGGGGCGAGGAGCCGGCGAAGTCGACCGCGAGCTGGTCGCCCGCGACCTTGATCGCGACCCGGATCGGGATCGGATCGGCCGAAAAGCCGTCGTCGTCGACGTGGTCCTCGAAGCGCCAGGTGCCGTCCGGCCAGCTTTCGATCTCGGCCCGGGTCAGGCGCTCAGCGTAGTCGATCAGCGCCGCCTGGTAGTGGTCCATCGGCTCGGCGCCATAGCGCTCGAGCAGGCGCAGATAGCCGCGCTCGCCCATGCGGCAGGCGGCGAGCTGGGCGCCGAGATCGCCCTGCACCGTCTCGGGCAGGCGGACGTTCTGCGCGATCAGCCGGAACAACGTCCGGTTCGGCCGGCCGGCCTCGTAGAGCTTGGTCGGCGGGATGCGCAGCCCCT